>NZ_JBFAQX010000013.1:0-212094 GCF_040678995.1 Amycolatopsis sp. NPDC049253
GGTGGCGTGCTGATCGTGGACGACACCGGGTTCCTGAAGAAAGGCACGATGTCGGCCGGGGTGCAGCGGCAGTATTCCGGCACTGCCGGGCGGATCGAGAACTGCCAGATCGGCACGTTCCTGGCTTATGCCTCGCCTCGTGGGCATGCGCTGATCGACCGAGAGCTGTATCTGCCCGAGCCGTGGATCGCCGACCAGCAGCGGTGCCGGCGGGCGGGAATCCCGGAAGGGACCGGGTTCGAGACCAAGCCGCGCCAAGCCATGGCGATGCTGGCGCGGGCGTTCGCCGCGAAAGTGCCGTTCGCGTGGGTGACCGCCGATGAGGCATACGGGCAGGTCAAGTACCTGCGGTTGGGGCTGGAGGCCCACGATGCCGCGCATGTGCTGGCCACCAAGGTCAACGACACCCTGGTCACCACCGGCGGTCGCGAAGCCAGAGCCGACCAGCTGATCGCGGACCTGCCGGCCCGGTCGTGGCGGCGGCTGTCAGTCGGTGCCGGGGCCCACGGGCCGCGGGAGTACGACTGGGCGCGGGTGCCGATCCGGATCGGCTGGCAGGCCGGGCGAGGCCACTGGGTGCTCGCCCGCCGCTCACTCTCGGATCCGTCCGAGATCGCCTACTACGTCTGCTACGGGCCCCGCCGCTCGACGCTGCTGGACCTGGCCTGGATCGCCAGGGCCCGCTGGCGGATCGAGGAGTGCTTTCAGCAGGCCAAGAACGAAGCCGGACTCGATCACTACCAGGTCCGGTCGTGGCGGGCATGGTATGCCCACATCACGCTGTCCATGCTTGCCCACGCCTGGCTCGCCGTCTCACGATCCCTTGTCACAAAAGGGGAACTGACGCCGTCAAGGCGGGCATGATCGGATTCACGCTACCGGAGATCCGGCGCCTGCTCACCAAGCTGGTGTTGCGTGTCGCCGACGCCGTCGAACACATCTGGGCCTGGTCCCGCTTCCGCCGCCGACGACAACACCAAGCCCGCCTCAGCCACTACAAACGACGCGGCTACCCACTCACCTAACTGCCGTTGCAGTACTAGGGGGCGTCGGCGTGGTCGCGGGCCAGGCGTTCGGCGAGGCGGCGCAGCAACGGCGCCGCGTTCGTCATGCAGCGCGCCGGGTCCGGTTCGAGGTCGGTGAGGGCGTGGACGGCGGTGAAGCCGGCCGCCCGCCACTCCGCCGGGGGTAGCAGGCAGCGGCCGGCCACGGCGACCGTCGGGACGCCGGCGCTCGTGGCCGCGCGCAGGACGCCCACGGGGGCCTTGCCGTGCAGGGACTGCGTGTCGAGGGAGCCCTCGCCGGTGATGACGAGGCGGGCGTCGCGGACCGCGGCGGAGAAGCCCAGCAGGTCGAGCAGCAAGGCGATACCCGGCCGTATCCGAGCACCCAGCGCCGCCAGCGCCGCGAAGCCCACCCCGCCCGCCGCGCCGGCGCCCGCGACCTGGGCGGCCGAAGGACCCAGCACCGCGGCCCAGCGGCGCAGCCCGGCTTCCAGCACGGCAACATCCTCCGGGCTCGCGCCCTTCTGCGGCCCGTACACCGCCGCCGCCCCCGAAGGACCGAGCAGGGGATTGTCGACGTCGCACGCCAGCTCGATGTCCACAGCGGACACTCCGGACAAGTCCACAGCAGACACCGAACCCAACCCGATCCCGCCCAGAGCCACCGCGGTGCCGAACGAATCCAGCACCCGCGCCCCCAGTGCCGTCAGCATCCCGGCGCCACCATCCGTGCACGCGCTCCCGCCGACCCCCAGCACGATCCGCGACGCACCAGCCGCCCGCGCGGCCGCGATCAGCTCCCCCGTGCCGTAACTCGACGCGGTCAGCGGCGCCGGCAACCCACCCGGCAACCGGTGCAGGCCGGAAGCCTCAGCCAGCTCCACGACGGCCACGTCGCCTCGCAGCGCGA
The DNA here is from genome assembly GCF_040678995.1 of Amycolatopsis sp. NPDC049253. Lineage (NCBI taxonomy): Bacteria > Bacillati > Actinomycetota > Actinomycetes > Pseudonocardiales > Pseudonocardiaceae > Amycolatopsis > Amycolatopsis sp. NPDC049253. The sequence goes on from NZ_JBFAQX010000013.1 coordinate 1,915, forward strand.
AGAACGCCGTGATCCGCCGCCCCGTCGGCCCGGACACGCGCACCGGCACCCGGCGGAACCCGGCGGCGACGGCGGCGGCCACCGTGCCGTCTCCGCCGTCCGCCACCGGGAGCTCGACCACCGGCTCGTCCCGAGCGACCTCACGCACGCCGGCGGCGACCGCCGAAGCGACCTGCGCCGCCGTGAGCGAGCCCTTGAACTTGTCGGGCGCGACCAGCACCGTCATGACCGGGACCGGAACGCACGCCAGTCACCGATCTCGGTGATGTCGCGCAGCTGCACGTGTGACGTCTGCGGCCGGCGCAGCAGCATCGCGAACGCCGAGCTCCCGTCCGCCAGCTCGATCACACCCAGTTCCAGCTCGGGCGGTTCCGCCGGCAGCACCCGGTCCCGCAGCGCGTCCAGGGACACCTCGTACACCTCGCCCGCCACCGCGCCGCCGCCGTGGGCGACCGGGACCAGAGCCGGGCACTGGCCGCCCACGGAGTAGAAGCGGTACTTGGGCGCCGTGGTGGTCGACGCGACGAGGGGCGCGCCGTCGAGCAGGTGGTGCAGCGGTTCGCCGCGCATGGCGCCGCCATTGAGGAACATCAGGGTCACAGCAGGTCCTTTCCCTCCGAGCTGCAACTGCTACAAGACCGCCTTGACGACGTCGATTCCGAAGTAGACGGTGAACACCAGCGCCAGCACCGTGAGGATCCAGCCGGCCTCACGCCACTTGCCCTTGCACGTCTTGATGAGCACGAACGCGATCAGGCCCGCGCCCACGCCGTTGGTGATCGAGTACGTGAACGGGATCAGCGCGACGGTGAGAAAGACCGGGATCGTGTAATCACTGTCCTGCCACGGGATGTTGCGGCACTGCGCCACCATCATCCCGCCGATCACCACGAGCGCCGGCGCCGCGGCCTGCGCCGGGACGATGCCCGCGATCGGCGTGAACAGCAGCGTCGCGGCGAACAGCGCGCCGGTGACCACGCTCGCGAGCCCGGTCCGCGCGCCCTCGCCCACGCCGGCCGCCGATTCGAGGAACACGGTGTTGGGCGAGGAACCCGAGAGCCCGCCGGCGATCGCGCCGGCGCCGTCGACGAACAGGATCCGGCCCATCCGCGGCACGCGGCCGTCCTTCGACAGCCCGGCTTCCGCCGACACGCTGGTGATCGTGCCCATCGCGTCGAAGAAGCCGGACAGCACCAGGGTGAACAGGAAGATCGTCGCGGTCAACGCACCCGCCGAAGCGAAGCCGCCGAACAAGTCGATGTGACCGAGCAGCCCGAAATCGGGTACCGCCACCACGTGGCTCGGCAGCGTCGGGGTGGTCAGACCCCAGTCGCCCACGTGGAAACCGTCGTGCAGCACGACGGCGAGCACCGTGGACACCGCGATGCTGATCAGCACCGCGCCCGGGACTTTGCGCGACATCAGCACCGTCATCAGCAACAGGCCGAAGCAGAAGACCGCGATCGGCCAGCCGTCGAGGTGGCCGTCGAAGCCGAGCCGAACGGGCACGGTGGACTCGGCCGAGTCCGGCGTCCGCGTGACGAACCCGGCGCTGACCAGGCCGACGAGCGCGATGTAGAGCCCGATGCCGACCGTGATGGCCATCTTCAACGGTGCCGGGATCGCGTTCATGATCCGTTCCCGGATCCCGCTCACGGCCATCAGCACGATGCAGACGCCTTCGAGCACCACGAGCCCGAAAGCCTGCGGCCACGTCATCGCCGGCGCCATCTGGAACGCGACGATGCCGTTGATCCCGAGCCCCGCGGCCAGCGCGAGCGGCGCGTTGCCGACGAGTCCCATGAGGATGGTCATCACCGCGGCCGCCAGCGCCGTGGCCGTGGTGACCTGGGCGGCGCTGAGCTTCGCGCCGGTGATGTCGGCGGAGGCGCCGAGGATGAGCGGGTTGAGCAGTACGATGTAGGCCATCGCGACGAACGTGGTGATACCGCCGCGCACCTCGCGGCCCACGGTCGTGCGGCGGGCCGTGATGTCGAAGAGCCGGTCCAGGACGGACTTGCGAGCTGGTCCTGGGGCCGGGGTCACAGCGTCGTCGATGTGTACCTGGGTCATGCGTCGTCCCCTTGCCGGTGGGTGTGCTTCACCGCGCCCCGCATTCGGACGAGGGCGTGAAGAAGCCTGACGAGTTCGGTTTTTCCGGTGCTCCGGTCAGCACCGGGATGTGCCCGGGTACGGGCTTCCGGTGACGGGCGAGAACGGGGCCGGACCGGGGAGAACCGCCGGCCCCGCGCGCCTAGTAGTCGACGCGGTCCGGCCGGTCCAGCCAGGCGTCGAACGGGGCGAAGCCGTCCTTGAGGGACAGCCGGGAAACGGGTACTTCCCAGGTTTCGCGGGACTTCTCGAACAGTTCGTAGAACGCGCGGTCGTCGAACCCGGCCTTGGCCGCGTCGTGGCGGTCGGCCGCGAAGACCACGCGGTCGACCCGCGCCCACAGCGCCGACGCCAGGCACATCGGGCACGGCTCGCACGAGGACACGAGCACGCAGCCCTCGAGCTTGAACGTGCCGAGCGCCTGACAGGCCGCGCGGATCGCGACCACCTCGGCGTGGGCGGTCGGGTCGAGCGAGGGCGTGACGCGGTTGACCCCGGTCGAGATGATCCGGCCGTCCTTGGCGACCAGCGCGCCGAACGGGCCGCCGCCGTCGGCGACGTTGCTCGTCGCGATGCGCACGCTCTCCAGGAGCCACTCGCGCTCGGCTTCGATGGACAAAGTCACTTCGCTTGTTCTCCCAACGTTTTCAGGTACCGGTGATGTGCTCGGGCCGGATCGGAACCCGGGGCAGCTCGAGGCCGGTCGCCGCGCGGATGGCGTTGGCGACCGCCGGCGTCGAGGAGATCGTGGGCGGTTCGCCGACGCCGCGCACGCCGTAGGGCGCGTGCGGGTCGGGCCGCTCCAGCACGTCGATGCGCATCGGCGGCATGTCCAGCACGGTCGGGATGAGGTAGTCGGTGAAAGACGGGTTGCGCACCTTCCCGTCCACCACCTGGATCTCCTCCATCACGGCCAGGCCGAGGCCCTGCGCGGACCCGCCCTGGATCTGGCCGATCACCGCGTCCGGGTTCATGGCCTTGCCCACGTCCTGCGCGCAGTCGAGCTGCACGACCTTGACCAGGCCCAGCTCCACGTCGACGTCCACCACGGCGCGATGCGCGGAGAACCCGTACTGCACGTGGGCGTCGCCCTGGCCGGTTTCCGGGTCGAGCGGGTAGGTCTTGCGGTGGTGGTACTCCCGCGTCTCCTCAAGGATCTCCTCGCCGAGGAGGTCGGCCAGGGACACGACGACCTCACCGTCGGCGGCCACGATCTTGCCGCCGGCCAGTGACATCCCCTGGGCATCGCGGCCCAACCGGCGTTCGGCCAGCGCGTACACCGCGTCGGCCACCGCGCGGCACGCGTTGCGCACGGCACCCCCGGTCACGTAGGTCTGCCGCGAGGCCGAGCTCGAACCCGCGTCGCCGACGCTCGTGTCGGCCGGGTGCACGGTCACGCGCGGCACGCCGAGCTCGGTGCGCGCGATCTGCTGCTGCAGCGTCACGAGCCCCTGGCCCACCTCGGCCGCGGCCGTGTGCACCATCGCCACCGGCTCGCCGCCGACCACCTGCAGCCGCACGCGGGCGGTCGAGTAGTCGTCGAGGCCCTCGGCGTAGGAGATGTTCTTGATGGTCACGCCGTACCCGACCCCGCGCACGACGCCTTCGCCGTGGGTCACATTGGACGCTCCGCCGGGCAGGTCGCGGATGTCCGCGTTCTCACCGCGTTCCGGTGGCAACGGCATGTCCTTCAGCCGCTGGATCAGCTCGGCCACGGGCGCCGGGAAGTCGATGAGCTGACCGGTGACGTTGGTGGAGCCCTCGCTCATCGCGTTGCGGATCCGCAGGTCGGCGGGGTCCATGCCGAGCGCCGTGGCGAGTTTGTCCATTTGGGACTCGTACGCGTACGTCGGCTGCACCGCGCCGAGGCCCCGCATGGCGCCGCACGTCGGGTTGTTGCTGTACACGCCCCAGCCCTCGATCTTCGCGTTCGGCACGTTGTACGGGCCGACGCTCAGCGTGGTGCCGTTGCCGACCACCACCGGCGTCTTGGACGCGTAGGCGCCGCCGTCGAAGTACATCCGGGCGCGCACGTAGACGAGATCACCTTCGCGCGTGGCGCCGTGCTCGTAGTACATCTTCGCAGGGTGGCGGTGCACGTGGCCGAAGAACGACTCCTCGCGATTGTAGACCATTTTCACGGGCCGGCCCGTGCGCAGCGCGAGCAGGCACGAGTGGATCTGCATCGACAGGTCCTCGCGTCCGCCGAACGCACCGCCGACGCCGCTGAGCGTGAGCCGCACCTTCTCCGGCGGCAGGCCGAGCGCCCGCGCGGTCTGCTTCTGGTCCACGTGCAGCCACTGCGTGGCGAGGTAGAGGTCCACGCCACCGTCGTCGTCGGGCACGGCGAGGCCGGACTCCGGGCCGAGGAAGGCCTGGTCCTGCATGCCGATCTCGTAGACACCGGACACGACCACGTCGGCCTTCGCGGCCGGGTCGCCCTTGACGATGCGCTGGTAGCGCACGAGGTTCCCGCCGGGGTGCAGCTTCGGCAGGGTCTCGTCGTGGGCCGCGCGCTCGGGATCGGTGACCGGTTCGAGGACCTCGTACTCGACCACGATGTGCTTGAGCGCCTGCCGCGCGATCTCCGGGTGGTCGGCGGCGAGGATCGCGACCGGCTCGCCCTGGTAGCGCACGCGGTCCTCGGCCAGCGCCGGCGTGTCCTGGTACTTGAGGCCGTAGCGGTTCTCGCCGGGCACGTCCTCGTGGGTCAGCACCGCGTGGACGCCGGGCTGGGCCAACGCGCGGGAGACGTCGAGGCGCACGATCCGCGCGTGCGGGTGCGGGCTGCGCAGCGTCGCGCCCCACAGCATGTCCTCGTGCCACAGGTCGGACGAGTACGCGAACTCGCCGCGCACCTTGAGCGTGCCGTCGGGCCGCAGCGGGCTCGTGCCGATGCCGCCGGTGACGGTGTCGGCCAGCTCCTGCGACGACCGGGCCGGGGCCGGGCGCGTCATGCGTGCTCCTTCCGCGCGGCGGCGAGCCGGACCGCGTCGAGGATCTTCTCGTACCCGGTGCAGCGGCACAGGTTCCCGGCCAGAGCCTCGCGGATCTCGGCGTCGCTCGGGTTTTCGGTGCGCGCGATGAGATCGTGGGCGGTCACCAGGAGCCCGGGCGTGCAGAAGCCACATTGGACGGCCCCGCGCTCCACGAAGGACTCCTGGATCGGGTCCAGGTTCTCACCGTCGGCGAGACCTTCGACCGCGCGCACCTCGCGGCCCTCGGCCTGCCCGGCCGCGACGAGGCAGGCGCAGGCCGGCACGCCGTCGAGGTACACCGTGCACGAGCCGCACTCACCCTGCTCGCACGCGTTCTTCGAGCCGGCGAGGCCGAGCCGTTCGCGCAGCACGTAGAGCAGGCTTTCGCCCTCCCAGACGTTGTCCGCCTGGCGCTGCTCGCCGTTGACGATCACGTTCACGCGCATTCCGTGCGCCTCCCTCCGCAGAATTCGGTCCAGGCCCAGCCGAGCGTGCGCCGCGCCAGCACCGACAGTGCGTGCCGGCGGTAGTCGGCGCTGCCGCGCACGTCGTCGATCGGCGCGGCCGCGGCGGCCACCAGCTCGCCGAAGCGGCGTTTCACCGAGTCGGCGAGCGCGCGCGGGCGGTCCCACTGGTCGTCGGCCGCCAGCTCGCCCGCGAGGAACTCCTCGGCGTCGAACGCGCGGCGCGGTGTCGGCGCGGCCGAGCCGACGCCCGTGCCCACCCGGCGTTCGGCCGGGTGCACCGCGAGGCCGAACGCGCAGACCGCGATCACCATCGCGTTGCGGGTCCCCACCTTGCTGAACTGCTGCGGCCCGCTCGCCGGTGCCAAGTGGACGGCCGTGATCAGCTCGTCCTTTTCGAGCACATTCCGCTTCACACCAACGTAAAAGTCCTTCGCCGCCACGCGCCGGGTGCCGCGGGTGGACGCGATCTCCACCTCCGCATCGGCCGCGAGCAGCGCCGGGTGCGAGTCACCCGCGGGCGACGCGGCGCCGAGGTTGCCACCGACGCTGCCGCGGTTGCGGATCTGCGGCGAGCCGACCGTGCGGGCCGCCATCGCGAGACCGGGCAGCCGGTCGCCCAGCTCCGCGATGATCCGCGTGTACGGCGTCGCGGCGGCGATGCGGATGCGGCCCTCCTCGACGTCGTAGCCGTAGAGCTCGCTGACGCGGTTGAGGTCGAGCAGCGCCGGCGGGCGGCGGTGGTCGAAGTTGATCTCCACCATAACGTCGGTGCCGCCCGCGATCGGCACGGCATCGGGGTGCGCCGCCTTGGCCTCGAGAGCCTCGGCGAGTGTGGTCGGGCGCAGGAACTCCACTTCGGCCTCCGTCTCAGGACCAGGCCGGCCCGGCGGCCGGCGCGTCGTCGCGCAGCACGGTGCCCTCGATCAGCCCGTACGGCCGGTCGGCGGCGTGGAAGACCTCACCGGGGTTGTCGAGGCCGAACGGCGACAGATCGGTGAGGAAGTGGTGCTTGTTCGGCAGCGACAGGCGTACCTCCGCGATCTCGGGCACGGTCTCGAGCACCCGCGAACCCATCGCGTAGAGCGTCTGCTGCAGCGACTGGCTGTGCGTTCCGCCGAAGGCGTCGAGCAGCGAGGCGAGAGCCGTGTCGTACGCGCGGGCCCAGTCGACGTCTTCACCGGCGAAGCGCCAGGTCGCGTTGACGGCCGTGGCGAGGATGCGGTCCTTGGTCTCCGGCAGCGTCGTGTAGCCGTCGCGCGGGAAGCCCCAGAACTCCGAACCGGTGGAGTTGAGCACCGTCAGGTCCTCGACGCCGCCGAGCACCCAGGCCTGCCGGCCGTCGTAGTGCACGGTCGTGGTGCGGGTGCCGCCACCCGAACGGGCGAACGAGTGGTGGGCGGGCTGCCCGCCGACCGTGAGGCGCTGCCACGGGAACGACTCCACACGGACGCGGGCGCCGTGGATGCTCTCCTGGGTGGTGACGAAGTGGCGCGCGAGGCGCAGCGCGTAGTCCTCGATCTCGCCGATGCCGTCGCGGGCGAACGCGAACACCGTGTTCTTCTGCGTGTCGGTGGCCAGCACCTTGTCGTTGGCGCCGGTGAGGTGGGTGTCGCTCATGTCGCCGGACAGCGAAACGCTGACGTTGAGGTCGGTGATCCGGTGCTCGTCGCCGTCGCGGTCGACGCGCACGACCCGGTTCTCCGCCTTTCCGTAGCGGTTGTCGCCCAGAACGATCGCCATGGTGTTCCTTCCCTTCGCTCGTCGGTCAGTACACACGCCGTGACGTGGCGCGGACCACGGCAGATCCACCGAAACCGGGTGGGCGTCGAGGGTGGTTTTTCGTAGGTTCCTCCAAACGACGGAGGCCTTCGCGTGTGCGCTACTTGAGCCGGGAAGGAGGTGCCGCGTGCGGCTGAGTGCGCTGCTGGACACGCCGGAGCTCGGGCTGACCCTGCTCACCGGCGAGTCGGCGCTGGATCGCGAGTTCGGGCGCGTTTTCCAGGCGACGCTGCAGGACCCGACGCGGTACCTCAGCGGCGGCGAGATCGTGCTGTGCGGCATGCGCTGGCTGCCCGGGCCCGCCGAGGCCGAAGAATTCGTCGGCGTGCTGGCGGCGGCCGGCGTGGTCGCGCTGGGTGCCGGGACGGCGGAGGTCGGCGGTCCCGTGCCCGAGCACCTCGTGGAGTCCTGCCGGCGGGTGGGACTGCCGCTGTTCGAGGTCCCGCTTTCGGTGTCCTTCGCGACGGTGACCGAGCGCGTGATCCTGGGCCTGGCCGCCGAGCGTTCGGCCCCCGCGCACGACTCACACCGGCGCCTGGTCGCGGCCGTGACCAGCGGTGATGGCCTGCCGGCGCTGGTTTCCGCGGGCGCTTCGGAACTGGGCGTGGACTGCTGGGTGCTGAGCGCGACCGGCCGGCTCATCGCGGGCACGGGTTCGCCGCCTTCCGATGCGCGGCGGGCCGCGCTGGCGCGCCGGTTCCTCCGCGCGGACCGCCTCCCGTTGACCGTGCCGGGCGACGACGGTCCCGTCACGCTGCTGGCCGCCGCCAGCCGCTCGGGCCACCGCGTGGCGAGCTGGTTCCTGGTGGCCTCCGGCGACATCGGCCGCTGGGCGGTTTCCCGGCGCGAGCTGGCGCTGGAGCTGGCGCCGTTGATCGGGCTGGAGCGCTCCCGCGTCGACGAGGCCAAGCGCATCGAGAACCGGGCGGCCGAGCCTCTGCTGCGGTTGGCCCTCTCCGACGACACTTCGCCGGCCGCGTTGTCCGCGCGGCTGGCGGCGCTGGACTTCCCGCCGTCCGCGCAGGTGGTGACGCTTTCGGCCGCGGTCGACGGCGGCGGGCCGGGCCTCACCCAGGTGCTGGTGGAGGAGCTGCTCGCTTCGGCCCCCGCCCCCACGCTGGTGGCCACCGTCGACGGCGAGACCTTCGGCTTGTTCCCGGCGCACGATCGGCTCGGCCGCCTCGCCGGGGCCCTGCGCGAGTCCGTCCGCGCGGTCGAACCGGCCCTCGGCTCCGCCCGCCTGTCCGTCGGCCTCAGCCGCGCGCCCGACGCGACCGGCCTGCGCTCCGGCCTCCAGGAGGCGCGGCACGCCCGCACGCTGGCCGCCCTTTCGCCGGGCCGCGCGGCCGTGCTGGCCGGTGACGAGGTGGCGTCGCACCTGCTGCTGCTGGCCGCCGTCCCCGACGACCTGCGCCGGTCGTTCGGCGAGAAGGTGCTCGGGCCGGTTGTGGCGTACGACGCCGCCCACGGTTCGGAGCTGGTGGCGACGTTGAAGGCGTTTCTGGAGCACTCGGGCTCGTGGACCCAGACGTCGGGGGCGCTGCACCTGCACGTGAACACCCTGCGATACCGGATCTCGCGGATTTCGGAGCTGACGGGCCGTGATCTGGGCCGGTTCGCGGACCGGGTGGACCTCTACCTGGCGGGCTGCTTCACGCAGGACTGGGGTTGGTCGTGATCAGCACTTCCCGCTCCCAGGTGCGCTGGGTGTGCAGGCGCCAGTAGTGCTCGGCGATGCCGTCCGGGTCGAACGCCGTGCCCTTCTCCACGGTGCCGCCGACGGTGACCGTGGCGAAGTGCAGCGTGGGGTACTGCTCGGCGAACAGCGCCGTCACCGTGCGGAGGCCGGCTTTGCCGAGGGAGAGGCTGGTGTAGGCCGCTTTCGGCGCGGGCATCCCGCCCGTGGTGAGGAACGTCCCGTGTCCGCGCTCGGCCATCCTCGGCGCGAGGTGCGCGGCGGCGGTGTAGGCGCCGAGGACGTTGACGCGCCACAAGCCGAGGTGCTCCGCGGTGCCGAGCTCCCCGGGCGCGTCCCGGCGGACCGCGGCGGCGTTGTAGACCACGACGTCGGGCAAGCCCTGGTCCTCCGTCACCGCGTCGAGCGCCCGGCGCAGGGACGCCTCGTCTCCGACATCGGCCACGTGGGTCACCGCGTCGACCCCGAGGTCCCTTCGCTGCCGCGCCACCAACGCCACGCCGAACCCCTCCCGCGCGAACCGCCGCGCGACCGCCGCCCCGATCCCCGGCCCCGCCCCGATCACGACGATTCCTGCCATGAGCCGACGGTAGCGCGTGACGTAGGTGACCGAATCTCAACCCACCGACCAGTTGGTTGGTAGCCTGACCCCATGGCGCGCGACGCGGAACAGACCAAGCAGCGGCTGCTCGAAGCCGCGATCAGCGAGTTCGCCGCATACGGGATCGCGGGGGCTCGGGTGGATCGGGTGGCCGCGGCGGCCGGGTGCAACAAGGCGATGATCTACTCGTACTTCGGCAGCAAGGAGGGGCTGTTCGACGCCGCGTTCGATGAGCGGACGGCGGCGTTCTTCGAGGCGGTGCCGTTCGACGCCGGGGATCTCGCGGGGTACACCGGGCGGGCGTTCGACTACTTCGACGAGCACCCGGAGACGTTGCGGCTCTCGACGTGGTACCGGCTCGAGCGGTCGGACGCCGAGCACCTCGCGGCCATCACCGAGGTCAACGACGCGCGCCTGCGGGAAATCGGGCGGGCGCAACGCGAAGGCGAGATCGCGGGCCACTTTTCGCCCGTGCAGCTGCTCGTGCTCATCCAAGCGCTTTCCGCGGCGTGGCACAGCACCAACCCGGAACTCGGGCCGCACCTGCCGAGCGCCCGCGCCGCGAGGCGGCGGACGCTCGTCGACGCGGTTCAGGGATTGCTCACGGTGGAATAGCCGGCGCGGCTTTTCCCGCGAATTAACGAAAAAACAACGGTGCCGACCAGAACGAGAGACGCCAGTGCCGAGAGCGCCAGTAAGAACCAAGGCGCGTCGAAGGGCGGAATTCCCGCGAAGGCCTCGATGCCGATCACCGCGGTGAGCACGGCGTCGGCCGCCACGGCGCGCCAGACCACGCGCAGGCGAGCGCGTTCGGGCAACGCGGTGAAGCGCAGCAGCCACGCGAGCCCGGGCAGCACGAGGATCGCGTGCATCGCCACCGCGTGCAGCGGTTTCAGCGAACCCGCGGTCGTGTAGGCCAGCTCGGGTGAGCCGCCGCGCGCCTCGACCACACCGCGGGCGATCATCACCGCGCCGGTGGCGAGGGCGACCATCAGCACCAGCAGGCCGAAGCGCACGGCGACCAGCATGCTCGGCGCGATCCGGCCCGGCGAACGGAAAGCCGCGGCCGTGAAGCCCAGCGCCGTCACCACGATCACGCCGCCGCCGGCCGCGAGCGACATCGACACCACCGTGTCGAAGCCGGTCTCGAAGTCGAAGTGCGACGGGACCCCTCGCCACGCCTGCATCGTCACGAGCACGACCTCCGCGACACAAGCCACGAGGAACGCACCCAGCAACCCGGCCCGCGCCCGCGGCCGCAGCACCAACGGCGACGTCGCCCACGCCACCGACGCCAGCGTGAGACCGAACGACAACCCGAACGTGACCGCCTTGCGCAGCGACACCGGCCCGAGCCACGTGCCGCCACTGGCCAGCAGCACCACCGCGTTCACGACGCCGCTCGCGAAGAGCACCGCCCCCACCACGTACGCGACGCGTTCCACGCGTCTGCCGTCCCGCCAGATGCGGCCCACGGCGTCCATCACCGGCTGAGTCATGACGTCAGTTTGGTGCTGCGACAACGTTTCGTCGTCGGCTCGGTGTCGACACCCGCGTACGCAGATTTACGTACGCCGTCCACTGTGAAAACGCGAAAAAAGAGCACGTAAAGGACCCATTGCAATTCCGGGATAACGCGTGGGCGTCGCCACTCGGCAGGAGGATGCGATTGCCGTGAGTGAGTTCTACTCTGAAGACATGTACATAGCCTTGCTCGCCTACACGGCGCCTCGAAACGAAGTCGACTACGCACTGGCGGAACACGCGGAGTGGTTGCGCACGCACTTCTCCCGCGGATTGTTCCTGGTTTCCGGAAAAGGGGACACCGACCACGATCAGGTCATCCTGACCCGCCCGTGCGTGCGCGGCAAGCTGGACGCCGTGCTCGCCACCGACCCGCTCGTCGTCCAGCGCCTCGCGCACTACACCGTGATCGAATTCTCCGCCACTCGCACCGCCCACGAATTCCACGCCATCAACGAGGCACTCGCCTCCTGAAGTCGCCGGCCCGGGAGCAGGTGGCCTTCGGCGGTGTTGCCCGCCACCTGCCCGCCGTATCACCGTCGTGCGCTCGCCTATGATCGCGGCAACCGACGTTCCGGTACGGGAGAAGCCATGCACACGCCCGACCTCGTCTTCCGAGGCCGCCGCCTCACCAGCGATCGCGCGCTGGTGATGGCCATCGTCAACCGCACCCCCGATTCGTTCTACGACAATGGTGCGACCTACCTCGAGACGCGCGCGCAGGACGCCATCCGCCGCGCGTGCGCCGAGGGCGCGGACCTCATCGACATCGGCGGCGTGCCGGCCGGCAAGGGCCCCGAGGTCACCACGGCGGAGGAGATCTCCCGCGTGGTCCCGACCGTCGAGTGGGCGCGCGAGACGTTCCCGGACCTCGTGATCAGCGTCGACACCTACCGCGCCGAGGTCGCGAACGCCGTCTGCCGCGCCGGCGCCGACATCGTGAACGACAACTGGGCGGCCTTCGAGCCCGAGATCCTCGACGTCGCGGCCGAGCACGGCGCGGGGTACATCTGCTCCCACACCAACGGCCTCACGCCGCGCACCGAAGCCGCGAAGCCGCAGTACGACGACGTGGTCGGCGCCGTGATCGACGGCACCACGGAGCTCGCGAAGCGCGCGCTGGAGCGCGGGGTGCCGCGCGAGGGGATCATGATCGACCCCTGCATCGACTTCGGCAAGAACTCCTACCAGTCGCTGGAGCTGATGCGGCACACGCAGGCGCTCGTGGACACGGGCTGGCCGGTGCTGATGGCACTGTCGAACAAGGACGTGATCGGCGAGACGCTCGACGTGCCCGTCGGCGAGCGAGTGATCGGCACGCTCGCGGCCACGGCCGTCGCGGCACTGCACGGGGCCGCGATGTTCCGCGCCCACCAGGTCGTGGAGACGCGGCAGGTGGCGGAGATGGTGGCCAGCATCGTGGGCACGCGCCCGCCCGCGCACGTGGTCCGGTCGGTCTGATGCGCGAGATCTTCCCGGGCGCGCGCGACCTGGCCGAGGCCGACCTGGAGGCCCTCTACGCGTACCCGGCGCCCGGCAAGTGGCTGGCGGTGAACTTCGTGTCGAGCGCCGACGGTGCCGTCACCGTCGAAGGCCGCTCGGCCTCGCTGTCCACGCCCGCCGACCGCGTGATCTACCGCTTGGGCAACGACCTCGCCGACGTCGTGCTCGTCGGCGCGGGCACCGCCCTGCTGGAGGGCTTTCAGGGCATGCGCCCCGACGAGCACTCCGCCGACCGGCGCCGCCGCCACGGCCTGGCCCCGATCGCCCCGATCGCCGTCGTGACCTCGGGCCGGTCCCTGCGCCCGGACGCCCCGGTGATCACCCACGCCCTGGTGCCCACCATCGTCATCACCCACGGCGGCACCGACCCCGACCTGCGCGCCGCCTGGACCGCCGCGGGCGCCGACGTGCTCGTGGCCGGCGCGGACGCCGTCGACCTCCGCTCCGCTGTCGCCACGCTCGCCTCCCGCGGCCTCACCCGCATCGACTGCGAGGGCGGCCCGCGCCTGTTCGCGTCGCTCCTGGCCGCCGACGCCGTCGACGAGCTGCGTCTGACGATCGCCCCCTTCCTCGTCGCGGGCCTCGCCCCGCGCGCGGCGTTCGGCGACACCATCGACCCCGCGCGGCTCCGGCTGGCCTCGGTACTGGAGGAAGACGGGACGTTGATGATGCGGTACCTGCTCCACTGATCCAGTCCACAGTGGAGCGTGGACCTCACGCCAGCAGCTCGAAATCCGCCTTCCCCAACGAAGTTCCGTTCACCTGGATCTCCAGCGCGTGCGCACCCGGGTGGTAGACGCGGGTGGTGATGACGCGGAACGAGTGGGTGCGGTCCAGCAGCAGCTCGGCGCCCGGCTCCAGGACGCGCGTGGTGAGTTTGAAGACCTTCGGCGTGGTGGTGCCGTTGGCTTTGCGGTGGTGCACGACGTAGTCGACGACCAGGTTCATCGGTGCGTCGCCCGTGTTGCGCAGGGTGCCGGTGAAGCCCAGCTCGTCGCCGATGGACACCGAGGGCGCCGAGAGCACGAGACCGTCGAAGGTGATGCCGGACGGTGGCGTGAAGCCCAGGAGCGCCAACGCGCCCGGGTTGCCCTGTTTGACCAGCGTGCGCAGGCCGTGGCGGACGAGTTGCGCGGTCTGCTTGTCGCCGGAAGCGCCGATCCAGCGACCGGCCGCGGCCACCGCCACGTCAGGACGCGCGCGGCTCACGTCGTTGAGGTGGTTGGCGACCGATCGCCGCACGTACGCCGACGAGTCGCGGTGCAGCGCGTCGAGGATCGGCGCCGTGACCCCCGGCCGGGCGGTGATCGCACCCACCCGGCGCGCCCACGGCAGCAGCGGCCGGGTGCCCTCCGAAGCCAGGCGGCGGACGTGCTCCGACGGGTCGGAAGTCCAGGTCAGCACCTTGGGCAACGCCCGGTCGAGATCCGCGTCGAGCAGCGGCCGGATGGCGAACTCGGCCGTCAGCCGAGGCGTCAGGGCCGCGAGCAGATCCAACGCCGCGTCGAACGCGACCGGCCCGCCGTCGGCCAGCGCCCGCGCCGAAGCCGCCTCCGAGACCGGCCAGATCATCCAGCCGGTGAAGGCCTCGTCGGCCAGCGCCCGCTGCACCACGTCTTCCAGCTCGCGGTAGCCGCCCGGCAGGTCGGCCAGCAGCGCGTCGCGCACGGCGTCCGTGCGCTGCCGCAGCCCGAGCCCACCCAGGCGGACCCGGCGAAGCTCCCCGAAGGCGACACCGGGCGCCGCCGCCTGCATCGACGCGAGCAGCCCCCTGACGACGGCGTCGTTGAGCATCTCGTCGGCCAGCGGCATCCGCTTCTCCCCTCCTGCACAGCACCGGAGTGCCGCATTCGTTCTTGTCCGGCCGGACACCGGCGCGAAGGGCCGGCTGGTCTCGGCAGCAGCCCGGCTTCTCGACGCCGTGATCACCTCCGGCTTCACCCAGTATGTGGAGAGGACCGACAAAAACCGCGCGGTCGAGGGCGGAGGCGCCCGCGGAACGAGGCGGTCGTCCCGGGCCCGGACCCGCTGACGGGCTACCGGCGGCTCGCCGGGGTGCTCGTGTGAGCGAACTGCTGCACGGCCTCGTCGGCCTTGTCGAAGGCCGCGCGCGCGGCGGAGAGGTCCTTGGCGGCGCGGGCGGCGCGTTCTTCGGCGTCGGCCAGACGTTCGCGCAGTTCGGCCAGGCGGGCGTCGGCTTGTTCGGCGATGCGTTCGGTGCGGACGAGGGTTCGGGAGGCTTCGGCGCGTTCGCGGGTGGCGGCGGAGGCCTTGCGTTGCCACTCTTCGCGGGCGGCGCGTTGCCGTTCGCGGTCCGCGCGGTCCTTTTCGGACTTTTCGCGAGCGGCCTTCTCGTCGGCCTGTTTGCGGCGGGTGTTTTCCTTCGCCGGAGCGGCCTTCTTCGCCGGAGCCGGAGCCGCAGCCGCAGCGACGGCAGGCTTCTTCCTCCGACCCGACGCAGCAGCAGGCAGCGACAGCCACTGATCCGCATCCTGATGCGCCACCGACGTCAGCCGCCCTGCCAGGACGAGCCGTGCGACGTCCGGGTCGGCCACGACCGTCTCCAAGGTCTCCTCCACCTCGCGCGCGACGGAGTCGCTCAGGTCCGGTGCGTCGCGCAGGACCCCGCGCACCAGCTCGGCCCGCCGCTGCGCCAGCTCCCGCAGCTGTTCGCCGGCGAGGCTCGCGTGGGCGGCGCGCAGCCGGTCGCCCAGGTCGGCCAGCTCTTCCAGCGCCGAAGAACCGTCGCGGGCCAGCCGGTTGACGAAGAAGGCCGCGGTCGTCGGCTTGCGCAGCGCCTGGATGCGGCGGGCGAGCTCGGCGTCGCCCGCGCTCTTGGCCGCACGGGCCGCGGCGGTGCGCGACGCGACGAAGTCAGCGGGCTCACCCGCGTAGAGGTCATCGGCGACGGTGTCGAAGTCCACCGCACCACGGAACCACACCGGTAGTCCGAACGCGACGTATCACGTACGGTGGATGCCTCGGCAATGCCGCAAGCCGCAGGTCAAGCGACAGGTCCAGGGACGGTGCCCATGACGCCATCGGGCAGGCTCGCGCTGACGGCCAGCCCCCTGGTCGCCGGCGCACTGCAGGCGCTCCAGCGCGTGACCGGGCTGCCGGTCGCGATGGGCGGGCCCGTGTCGGCGGGGTCGCGGACGCTCGTGATCGACCAGCTGCGCGGCACGGCCACGGGCTCGCTGCAGCACCTCCGCGTCGACACCGGCGCCGGGCTGGGCGGCAAGGCCGTGGCGCTCGGGCGGCCGTCGACGGTCGTCGACTACCTCAACGCGCAGGGCATCACCCACAAATACGACCGCGCCGTCGCTCCGGAGCAGCTGCGGGCGATGGTCGCGCTGCCGGTGCGCGTCGGCGCGTCGACGCGCGCGGTGCTGTACGCGGCGACGCGCGACTCGATCACGTTCGGTGACCGGATCCTGCGCGCGGCGAGCGCCGTCGTCGCGCGGCTGGAGCGGGACATCGAGGTGGAGGAAGAAGTCCGGCGCCGGGTGAGCACACCGCCGCCGGGCGGGCACCACGACCTGCACGCCGAGCTCCTCGCGATCGCCGGGTCGATGCACGACGACGAGGCCCGCGCGCGGCTGCTCGAAGTGTGCGAACGCCTGCGTCCGGCCGAGGCACCGCGGGGGGTCACGCTGTCGCCGCGCGAGCTCGACGTGCTGCGGCACGTGAGCGAGGGCTGCACCAACGACGAGATCTCCGAGCGGCTCGGGCTGCTGCCCAACACGGTCAAGTCGTACCTCAAGCACGCCATGCGCAAGCTCGACGTCAGCAACCGGATCCAGGCGGTGAACCGGGCCCGCGCGGCCGGCCTGCTCGGCTGAGCACCCTCTTTGTGGGGTGGCCGGGTGGTCACGGCAAGGGCATCATCGCCGCACGGGCAGCGCTGCCCGTTCGACGCGAAGGGATCGGCACGTGTTCTACGACCTCGCTGTCCGCGATTTCCTCGACCGCGCGGAAACGGTGTACCCGGACCGGATCGCGGTGGTGGACGAACCCGACCAGCCCGCGGCGTCGTGGGGCGCGATCACCTACCGCGAGCTGGCCCGGCGGGCCCGCGCGCAGGCCGCGAACCTCGACGCGCTGGGCGTGCCCGCCGGCGGGCGCGTCGCGATCGTTTCGCACAACTCGGCGCGGCTGCTCACGTCGTTCTTCGGGGTTTCGGGCTGGGGCCGCATCCTGGTGCCGGTGAACTTCCGCCTCGCGCCGGCGGAGGTGCGCTACATCGTGGAGCACTCGGGCGCCGACGTCGTGATGATCGACCCGGAGCTCAAACCGCTGCTCGACTCCGTCACCGCGAAGCACGTGTTCGTGCTCGGCGAGCACGACGAGCAGATCTTCGGCGGCGACGGCGATCCACGGCCGTGGACGCCGGACGAATCGGCCACCGCCACGCTCAACTACACCTCGGGCACCACGGCGCGGCCCAAGGGCGTGCAGCTGACGCACCGCAACCTCTGGCTCAACGCCACCACGTTCGCCTTGCACACCACGCTCAACGACAACGACGTGCTGCTGCACACCCTCCCGATGTTCCACGCCAACGGCTGGGGCATGCCGTATGCCGTCACCGGCCTCGGCGCGCGGCACATCGTGCTGCGCAAGGTCGACGGCACGGAGATCCTGCGCCGCGTGGAGGAACACGGCGTCACGATCATGTGCGCCGCCCCCGCCGTGGTCACCGCAGCGCTCGACGGCGCAGCGAAGTGGGACGGCGAGATCCCCGGCCGCGACCGCGTGCGGATCGTCGTGGCGGGCGCGCCGCCGCCCACCCGCACCATCGAGCGCGTGCGGGCCGAGCTGGGCTGGGAGTTCATCCAGATCTACGGCCTCACCGAGACGTCGCCGCTGCTGACGGTCAACCGTTTCCGCTCGGAGTGGGAGGGCCTCGATGCACACGAGCAGGCGAAGCTCCTGGGCCGCGCGGGCGCGCCGGCGCTGGGCGTGCGCGTGTCGATCGACGCCGACGGCGAGGTGCTCGTCCAGTCGAACATGAACCTCGAGGGCTACTGGGAGAACCCGGAGGAAACCGCCCGCGTGCAGGAGGGCAACTGGTTCCACACCGGCGACGGCGGCCGGTTCGAGGACGGTTACCTCTCCATCGCCGACCGCAAGAAGGACGTGATCATCACCGGCGGCGAGAACGTGTCGTCCATCGAGGTGGAAGACGCGCTGAACTCCCACCCGGCCGTGCGCGAGGCCGCCGTGATCGGCATCCCGGACACGAAGTGGGGCGAGCTCGTCACGGCCCTGGTCGTCACCGACGGCACGCCCGCGACCGCCGAGGACCTGATCACGCACTGCCGCCGGCACCTGGCCGGCTACAAGTGCCCGAAGCGCGTGGAATTCCTCGACGAGCTCCCCCGCACGGCGACCGGCAAGATCCAGAAGTTCAAGCTGCGCAAGCCGTTCTGGGAAGGCCAGGACCGGCAGGTGAACTAGCCGCGGGGTTCGGCCGGCCGGTAGACGAGCTGCACCACACCGTTGCCGAACACCTTCGACCGTTCCAGCGCGAAGTCCAGGTGCGGGCCGTCGGCCGGGAAGAGGCGGCGGCCCGCGCCGACGACCACGGGGTGTTGCAGGAGGACCAGCTCGTCGACGAGGCCGCGGGCGAGCAGCCAGCGCACGAACGTCGCGCTGCCACTGGTGAGGATGGAGCCGCCGGGGGCGGCCTTGAGGTCGCGGATCGCGGGTTCGAGGTCGCGCGGCAGGAGGGTGCTGTGCTGCCAGCCGACGGCGGTGAGCGTGGTGGAGGCGACGTACTTGCGGACGTTGTTCATGAACTCCGCGCCGGGGTCGTCCGAGCGGCCGGGCGACGCTTCGGCGAAGCCCTCGTACGTCACGCGGCCCAGCAGCATCGCGTCGGCGTCGGACATGCCGGCGCCGACGATGCGTTCGAGCTCCGGCGTCCAGTGCGACAGCGACCAGCGGTCCGGCGCCTCGACTACGCCGTCGAGCGACACGAACAACGTGGACACGATCTTGCGCATCGGAGGGCTCCTCGTTCGGGGAGCCCCACTATCCCGGAGACGGCCGGGATCGCGCAGACAAACCGAACGATCAACCCACTTGCCGTACCAGGTCGAGCGCGCGGCCGAGCGTCGCCAGCCGCGCGTCGAGCGAGTCGCCGGACGGGTAGAGGCGGACCGTGTCCACGCCGGCGTCGCGCCAGACGCGCAGCCGCGTGCGGACCATGTCCTCGGTGCCGATGAGCGTGGTGCCCAGGACCATCTCGTCCGTCACCAGCGAAGCGGCGCCGTCGCGGTCGCCGGACTGCCAGCGGTCGCGGACCTCCGCGGCGACCTCGGCCCAGCCCTGGCGGCTGTAGGCGTCGTTGTAGAAGTTGGTGCTCGCGGAACCCATGCCGCCCAGGGAGAACGCGAGTTCCTTCTTGCGGCCGGCGACCATCGTGCGCAGCTCGTCCTCGTCGGCGGCGAACGCGACTTCCGCGCCCTGGCACACGTCGAGGTCACCGCGCACGCGGCCGGATCGAGCGAGGCCCGCGTCGAGGTGGCTGAAGTACGCCGAAGCGCCTTCGGGCACGAAGCTGGTGCCGAGCCAGCCGTCGGCGACCTCGCCGGTGAGCTCGAGCATCTTCGGCGACAGCGTGGCCAGGTAGATGGGGATGTGTTCATTGGGTTTGGACGACAGCCGCATCGGCCGCGCCTCGCCCGGCAGCGGGATCTCGAAAGCCTTGCCGGAGAACGAGATCTTCTCCCCCGCGAACGCACTGCGCACGATCTCCACCGTCTCGCGCATCCGCGTGAGCGGCTTCGCGAACGGCACGCCGTGCAGCCCCTCCATCACCTGCGGACCCGACGGCCCGAGGCCGAGGGAGAACCGGCCACCGGACATGTCGGCGAGCGTCAGCGCCGCCTGGGCCACCGCGACCGGCGTGCGCACACCGACCTGCATGATCCCGGAGCCGAGCTGCAGCCGCGAGGTGCGCCCGGCCAGAAACCCGAGCACCGACGGCGCGTCGGAGCCCCACGCTTCGGCGACCCAGCACACGTCGAGACCGAGCTTTTCGGCCTCCAGCACGAACTCCAGCGTCTCCGGCCAGCCGCCGGAGCCTTCGACCGTGGTCGCGGTGCGCATCAGCGCGCCGCCTCGACGCGGTCCTTGATCGCCGCGACGGTGGCGATCATCGCGTTCTCGAACTCACGCATGCGCACGAACACGATCTTCTGCTCCTTGTCCGGCATGCGGTCGATGGCGAACGACAGGCCGGACCGCGCCGGCCCCATCTGCATCCACTGCGTGAGCTTCGTGCCGCCGTTCTCGGGCTCGAGCGTGAAGCGCCAGGTCGCCGTGGGCGTCTCCGGGTCCGCCACCGCCCACGCGAACACTCGTGGCTCCTCGCACTCGACGATGAACGACGTCGTCGACCACTCGCCGAGCGCGTCGTGCTTGCTGTAGCCCACGAACGAGCCGCCGACCTTCGGGCCGGTCGCCCCGTCGCACCACTCGACGCGCTGCAGCTCCGAGCTCATCTCGGGCATGCGCGCCACGTCGGACACGAACGGCCAGACCGCCTCGGGAGCGCCGTCGATCCAGGTGGCCGCCTCGGCCGTGGGCTTGTCCGCGTACCGCGCGCCGGTCCACTCCATCGTGGTGCGCCTCCTCAGCTTCGACCGTCAAGATGCCTCTGACCACGATAGTTTCGTAGTGAGACCCTCGTGTCAACGCGAGGTCGGCTCAGCGCGCGGCTTCCTGCTTCGCGAACCGCGCCTCGACGTCGGGCCGGTGCGCGATCTTCTCGGGAAAGCCGGGGCCGCGGCGCATCCGCGTGTCCTCGGCCGTGAGCGGCTCGCCACAGTGCGCACAGACGACCTCGGCGTGCGTGTCGTGGCCGCACCTCTCGTGGTGCGTCGTGATCGGCGGGCCGGCCTCGCCGGCGAGCCAGCGGTCCCCCCACGCCGTCATCGCGATGAGGACCCCGAAGAAGTCCTTGCCCTTGTCGGTGAGCACATAGTCGTAGCGCACCGGCTCGGTCTGGTACGCCACCTTCTCCAGCAGACCCTCGTCGACCAGCCGGCGCAGCCGGTCGGCGAGGGTGTTGCGCGCGATGCCGAGCGCCTGCTGGAACTCGTCGAAGCGCGTGACGCCGTAGAACGCGTCGCGCAGCACGAGCGGCGTCCACCAGTCCCCGAGCAGGTCCATGGTCCGCGCGATGGAGCACGGCCACTGCGCGAAGGAAGTCCGTTTCATGGACGGGAGAGTACGCCGTCTCAGTCTGAAACTCAGCTGTTGGCAGCTGTGATCAGGCGATTTCCACGCGGTGGCCGACGGTCACGTCCACATGGCCGGGCACCTCGTCGTGCTCGTCGCCCACCGAGAGCGTGCCCGCGGGCTCCACGAGCAGCACGGCCGCGCCGTCCTTCGAAGACGGCTTGTGGAACGTCCCGCGCGGCACCACGAACACCGAGCCGCGCCCCACCGTGACCACGCGCTCGCCGGAGGGCTCCCGCAGGCCGATCTGGATCTCACCGTCGAGGACCAGGAAGAACTCGTCGGTGTTCTCGTGGACGTGCCACACGTGTTCGCCGGAGAAGCGGGCGAGGCGGATGTCGTAGTCGTTGATGTTCGCGACGATGCGCGGGCTCCACACGGCGTCGAAGCCGTCGAGCACGGTCTGCAGATCGATGGGCTGGTTCATGCGATCGATCGTCGTCCTGTCCCCGGGCCACCGGGAGTGCTAGGAATAGCACATGTCGCAAGGATCCTCGCACCACGTGGTGATGGTCGTGGACGACGGCTCGAACCCGTTCGAGATGGGCGTCGCGACGGAGCTGTTCGGCCTGCGCCGCCCGGAGCTCGGGCGGGAGTGGTACGCGTTCACGCTGGCCTCGGCGCGCGAGCGCGTGGGCATGCACCTGGGGATGTTCACGCTCTCGGGCGTCGCGGGGCTCGACGCGGTCGACGACGCGGACACAGCGATCGTGCCGAACCGGCCGGATCCGCAGGTGCCCGCCGACCCGGAGGTGCTGGCCGCGATCCGGCGGGCCCACGCGCGTGGCGCGCGGCTGATGAGCTTCTGCACGGGTGCGTTCACGCTGGCCGAGGCGGGTGTGCTGAACGGACTGCGCGCGACGACGCACTGGCGGTGGGCGGCCGAGTTCAGCGAGCGCTACCCCGACGTGCGGCTGGAGCCCGACGTGTTGTTCGTCGACGAGGGCACGGTGCTCACCGCGGCGGGCAGCGCGGCGGCGATGGACCTGGGCCTGTACGTGATCCAGCGCGACCACGGCGCGGAGATCGCCAACGCCGTGAGCCGCCGGCTGGTCTTCCCCGGCCACCGCGACGGCGGGCAGCAGCAGTTCGTGGAACGGCCGGTGCCCGTGGTGCCGGACGCGTCGCTGGCGCCGGTGCTGGAGTGGGCGCGCGGCAATCTCGACCGGGCACTGACCGTCGCGGACCTGGCCGCGCGGGCCGCGACCAGCCAGGCGACGCTGCACCGGCGGTTCCGCGGCGAGCTGGGCACGACGCCGCTGACCTGGCTGACGACCGAGCGCGTGAGCCTCGCGTGCCGGCTGCTGGAACGGGGTGAGCTGCGGCTCGACCGCGTGGCCACCGAGTGCGGGTTCGGGACGGCCGCCAACCTGCGGGCGCAGCTGCGGCGGCACACGGGGCTGAGCCCGTCGGAGTACCGGCGGCGGTTCGGGCCGGCGGCCTGATCAGCCTTCGAGCTCGCGCAGGGCGGCGGCGATCGCGTCGCGGTGGACGGCCGGGGGGTAGGTGGCGGGGTCGGCCGCGGTCAGGACGTTGAGGCCTTCGACCAGGGCGATGAGGCGTTTCGCGGCCCGTTCGCGGCGCGGGTGGGCCCAGCGGGGGTGACCCGCGCCGACGAGACGCGTCACGCGGTTGACGAACGAGCGGTTGTGCGCGCGGTGGCGCTCGGCCAGCTCGGGGTCGGCCAGCGCGGCGGCGAGGAAGCCGACCCAGACCCGCGCTTCGTCGGCGGCTTCTGCGGTGAGGGTGGCGGCGTGGCAGAGGACGTCGCGCAGCACGGCGGCGGGTGGGCCGCCGGCGGCTTCGGCGGCGTCGGCGCGTTCGGCGGTGCGCTGGTGCAGCAGGTCACGGGCGTGCAGGAGCAGGGCCCGCTTGGTCGGGAACGCGTGCATGACCAGGCCCGTGGTGCAGCCCGCGCGCTCGGCGACGGCGCGCACGGTGAGGCCGGGCAGCCCCTCGGCGGCCAGCACCTGCCAGACCGCGCCCGAGAGCAGTTCGCGCTGGGCACCGACGTCACGCTGTCTTGGCATGCGGGCCTCCATTCCGTAACATCGGTTACGGTAACACTTGTTCCGAAACCACGGGTGAAATTTTGGGGGCTGCCGGTGATCGAGATCCTGCGTTCGGAGTGGGACGCGCCGGAGGCGGTGGCGCTGCGGGCGGCACAACGGGCCGAATTGGACGCCCGGTACGAGACCGACGATCATGAAGCCGGCCCGGCGCCAACCGCCGAAAGTATGGCTGTTTTTGTCATCGCGTGGTCCGACGGCACCGCGGTCGGCTGCGGTGGCCTGCGGTTTCTCGGGCCCGGCGAGGCGGAGGTCAAACGGATGTACGTGGTGCCGACCTCGCGCGGCACCGGCGTTTCGACGGCGTTGTTGCGGGCGCTCGAAGAGGAGGCCGTCTCGCACGGCATCACGCGACTGCTGCTGGAAACCGGCGTCCGCCAGCCGGACGCGATCCGCTTCTACCAGCGGGAAGGCTACGAACCGATCCCGGCGTTCGGCGCGTACGGCAGTGATCCGCTGGCCCGATGCTTCGCGCGATTACTCCATTCGGCGCAGTCGGCAAAGAACCGACCCGCATGTCCTGTTAAACCCCGGTGAAAATGTCCGATCGGCCAACTACGGATTTAGCGTGGATGGACAAGACCTCGCTGTCCCGACAGATATGGCGCAGGCCCTCACAAAAGGCGGCTGTCTTCGACTAGCTTGACGGAAGAGAGGGTCCGAAAGGCGAAACGGGGAGCAACGATGGCGAAACACCGGCCACGCCGGAAGTCTGTCCGCGGCAAGGCTGCGGCCGCCCTCGCGGGTGGCGCGCTCGTGGTGCTGCCGACGGTGGCCGCGTCGGGTCTGCCGGTTCCGCTCCCCGCCCCGGCCCCGGCGGCCTCGGACACCTCGCTGCCGCCGCTGGCCGTGCCGTGGCTCCCGCCGAACATCGTGCTCCCGCCGGTCGCCGTCGACGGCAGCCTGCCGCAGCCGCCGACCCCGTTGCCGCTGACCGTGCCGGGCTACCACGTGAGCGCCGGTTCGGCCACGCCGTCCGGTCCACTGGGGATTCCGGGCAGCATGCTGAAGGCGTACCGGAACGCGGCCGACATCATGTCCCGCGAGCAGCCCGGCTGCCACCTCGACTGGCAGCTCATCGCGGCCATCGGGCGCATCGAGTCCAACCACGCGCGCGGCGGTTACGTCGACGCGCAGGGCAACACGCTCGAGCCGATCCTCGGCCCGGTACTCGACGGGTCCGGCCCGTTCGCCGCCATCCGCGACACCGACGGCGGCGAGTTCGACGGCAACGCGGTGTGGGACCGCGCCGTGGGCGCCACCCAGTTCATCCCGTCGACCTGGGCGGGCTACGCCTCCGACGGCAACGGCGACGGTGTGTCCGACCCGAACAACATCTACGACGAGACCCTCGCCACGGCGCGCTACCTGTGCTCGGGCGGCTTGGACCTCTCCAGCGACGCGATGCAGCGCGTGGCCGTGCGGCGGTACAACAACTCACAGTCCTATGTGGACACGGTCATGGCCTACGCGGCGGCCTACCGCGGCGGCGTGTCGCAGCTGCCCGACAGCCAGGTCCCCATCGGCGCGCCCCCGGGCCCGGACGCCATCGCGGCCGCCGCCGGCAGCCCTCTCGGCAACCCGGCCCCGCCGCCGGCCCCGGTCGTCACGCCGCCGGGCTCCCCGACGCAGCTCCCGCCGTCGACCACCCCGAGCAGCACGCCGTCGACCACGCCCACGGACTCCAGCACCACCCCGTCGGACTCCGGCGGCACAACGCCGCCGTCCGACAGCTCGACCCCGGCGACCTCGGACAGCTCCACCCCGCCAACCTCGGACAGCTCGACCCCGCCGCCCGCGGACAGCTCGGCCCCGCCGTCCGACTCCACGACACCGACCACCACCACGTCTTCGTCCGGCTCGGACTCGTCCTCCGCCACGGGCTCGGACACCACCACGCCCCCGGAGACGACGAGCACCACGCCGACCAGCTGATTCCCGTGCCGTGGGTGGCGGAGCCGGGCTCTGCCACCCACGGAGTCCGGATGCGTCAGGAAGCGCGAGCCTCGTCGTAGGCGTCGCGGGCTTCGGTGACGGCGGGCAGCCGGCGTTCGACCCAGTGGGCCAGGCCCCAGACCTGCTCGGCGGCCTCGCGGCCCAACGAGGTGAGCGAGTAGTCGACGCGCGGCGGGATGACGGGCTTGGCGTCGCGGTTGACGAAACCGTCGCGCTCGAGGGTTTGCAGCGTCTGAGCCAGCATTTTTTCACTCACGCCGCCGATTTCGCGGCGGAGCTCGCTGAACCGGTACGACCGGTCGAGCAGGGCGGCGAGCACGAGGATGCCCCAGCGGCTCGTCACGTGCTCCAGCACGATGCGCGACGGGCAGGTCGCGCGGTTGACGTTGGGCGCCTCGGACAGTGCTTCGGTCATGTCACCCTCCTCATTACTCGAACACCAGTACCTTACTCTGAAGTGGGTACTTTCCAATAGAGAGTAACAGTCCTACGGTGAGTGGCAGGAGATCCACCGACCCGAAGGAAGAACATGAGCATCGTCATCACCGGCGCCACCGGGCTGCTGGGCCGTCAGGTCGTCGCCGACCTCCTCGCGGCCGGCGTGCCCGCGGGTGAGATCACGGCCGTGGCGCGCAGCGCGGAGAAGGCGGCCGACCTGGGCGTGCGCGTGCACGTCGGCGACTACGACCGGCCGGAGACGCTCGCCGGAGCGTTCGCCACCGGAGACCGCGTGCTGCTGGTGTCCGGCACGGACCTGGGCAAGCGCGTCGGCCAGCACTCCGCCGTCATCGACGCCGCGAAGGCCGCCGATGTCGCGCAACTCGCGTACACGAGCGTGTTCGGCGGGCCGGACGCCGACTTCACCCTCGCCGACGAGCACCTCGCGACCGAGCAGCGCACCCTCGATTCCGGGCTGCCGTATACCTTCCTGCGCAACAACTGGTACTCGGAGATGGCGGTCTACGACATCACGGGCTCGCTCGCCCGCGGCGCCGTCGTCAACAACGTCCTCGCCGAGGCGCGCATCGCCACCGCGCCGCGCGAGGACTACGCCGCGGCCGCCGCCGCGGTCCTGCACACCGACGGCCACCTCGGCGTCGCCTACGAGCTCGGCGGCGACACCGCGTGGACATTCGGCGAGTTCGCCGCGGAGCTCGCGCGCCTCAGCGGCGGTCCAGTGGTCCATACCACCGTCTCCAGCGCGGAGTACGAAGCGGTCCTCACCGGCGGCGGCGTGCCGGCGCTGCTGGCGACGATCCTGGCCGACGTCGGCGACGCCATCTCCCGCGGCCGCCTCGCCGGCACCCCCGGCGAGCTGGCGAAGCTCCTCGGCCGCCCGACGACACCGATCGCCGAGACGATCGCGAAGCTCCTCGGTTGAGCCCGGTCCCCCGCGCTCCCGCCTCGGGAACCGGCCGAGACCGCTATAAGCTGCACGCGGTCCGAGCCCGAGGAGCGAACGTGTCCTGGAACCCCCAAGCGCTGCCCGATCTGTCCGGTCGCACCTACGCGGTGACGGGCGGGAACGCGGGGATCGGCTATTTCATCTCCGAACAGCTCGCCGGCGCCGGCGCGCACGTCGTGATCCTCGGGCGCACCCCGGCGCGGCTGACGACGGCGGCCGAGGCCATCAAGAACCACCACGCGCACGCCGAGATCAGCACGATCCGCCTGGATCTGGCCGACCTCGAGTCCGTCGCGGAGGCCGCCGAGGAACTCAACCGGCTCGACCGCATCGACGGGCTGGTCGAGAACGCCGGCTCCACCTCCCCCGGCCGCGAACGCCGGACGACGCGGCAGGGCTTCGAACTCGCGGTCGGCACCAACCACCTCGGCCACTTCGCCCTCACCGCGCTCGCGATGCCGGTGCTCACCGCGTCCGGCGCCCGGGTCGTGCCGATGGGCAGCCTGATCACCCGGCTGCAGCCGTTCGACCTCGACGACCTGCAGACCGAACGCAAGTACTCGGAGTTCCGCGCCTACGCCCAGTCCAAGCACGCCGTGCAGTCCTTCGGCTTCGAACTCGACCGGCGGCTGCGCGCGGCCGGCTCGAAGGTCACGTGCGTGCTGGCCCACCCCGGCTTCAGCCTCGGCAGCGCCAGCCCCCGGCGCGACGGCATCACCGACCCGAAGCCGCTGATGCACCTGTTCGCGCCCATCACCCAGGGCAAGGACCGCGGCGCCTGGCCCGCCGTGCGCGCCGCCGTCGACCCGGAAGCCACCGGGGGCCAGTTCTACGGCCCCGCCCGCGGCGGCGTCGGCCGCCCCGTTCCCAAGACGGCCGTCGAGGTCGACCGGGACCCCGGTCGCGCGGCCAAGCTGTGGACCTGGTCGGAAAAGCTGACGGGCACGACGTTCGACGTCCGCTGATCAACTCGGCGGTTCGAGGCCCGAGTCGAGCACGTCCATCACCTGGTTCAGCAACGCCACCAGGTCGGGGTCGCTCCCCGGGTACCAGCTCTTGAACGCCGCCCGGTTCGCGGCGAACGCAACCTCCACCGTGAGCCGCACGTAGAGGTCGTCGGCGGAAAGTCCGGTCCGCGCCGCGATCGACTCGAGGGCAGCCTCCTCGACGAGCTTGTTCACCTGCGCGAGCCGCCCCCACAACTCGGGGTATTCGCGGAGCATCAGGGCCCGCTCGCCGAAGGTGGGATCGGCGGAGGCCTCCGTGAAACGCTCCGTGAAGACCGCGCGCAGGGTCGCGAGTGGACGTTCCGACGCGGGCCGCGCGGCGACGCCCGCGCGGACACCGTCGGGGGTGAGCGCGAGGGAGAAGACCGCGGCTTCCTTGCTGTCGAAGTAGTTGAAAAACGTGCGCGCCGAGACGCCGGCCTTGTCACAGATCTGGTCGACGGTCACCTCGTGCGGCCCGCGCGAACGGTACAGCGCGACGGCAGCCGCGCGGATCGCCTGCCGGGTCGCTTCCTTCTTGCGCTCGCGAAGTCCCGCCCCTGTCATATTTCTTACACTACTGCACTTTTGCAGTACTGCAAGATACGGTGACCACCATGGCGGACGAACTGGCCAAACCCTCGACCACTCGCACCCTCGCCGAGAACCTTTGGTTCCCCGTTGTCCTTTTCTCGGTTTTGCCGTGGTCTACCTGGCCGCCTTCCACCGGCCGCAGCCGCACGAGGTGCCGGTGGCCGTCGCCGATCCGGCGGCCGCGACGCAGGTCCAAAGCCGGCTGGCCGAGGTCAGCCCCGGCGGGTTCCACATCGTCGCCGTGCCCGACGCACAGGCGGCCCGCCAGGCCGTCCTCGACCGCACCGCCGGCGGGGCCTACGCACCGGACGCACAGCACCCCGTGCTCTACGTCGCCAAAGCCAACGGCTTCACCCTCCAGTCCCTGCTGACCCAGACGTTCACGCCGCTCGCCGGCGGGCGACTCACCGTGGTCGACCTCGCCCCGACCGTCGCGGGCGACCCGCTGGGCAACGGGCTGTTCTACCTGCTGATCGCGTGGGGCCTGCCGAGCTACTTCGCGGTCATGATGCTGCTGCGCGCGGTCGGGCTCAGCCGCCGCGCGCGGATGCTCACGTTCGTCGGCTGGGCCGCGTTCCTCTCCGTGGCGGGCTTCCTCATCGCCCACGCCATGGACGTGATCCCGGGCGACCCGGCCGCGATCCCGCTCGCGTTCCTGTCGAGCCTCGTGGTTTCCCTGGTCTCCCAAGGCCTCGTGCCGATCTTCAAGCAGTTCTTCCCCGGTGTCGCGGTCACGCTGTTCGTCATCCTGAGCTCCGCGTCCAGCGGCGGCATCATCCCGCCGCAGATGCAGCCCGCGCTGTTCCGCGCCCTGCACCCGATCCTGCCGATGGGCAACCTCAACGACGCACTGCGCGGCGTCTTCTACTTCCACGGCGCCGGCGTCGGCGGACACGTGCTGGTGCTGTGCGCCTGGCTCGCGCTGGGCATCGCCCTGAACGCTGGGCACGCGCTGTGGGTTCGCCGGCAAGCCGCGACGGAATCCCAACCGCCTGTGGAAGATCCCGTGCTCGAGATGCCACGGCCCACCGCACTCCCGACCCACGGCCAACGCTTCGGCGAGCTCGTGCCCATGCTGATCGGCACTGTCCGCGCCACGACCGGCGAACGCGTCGGCGGCGCGATCCTCACCGTCACCGACGGAAAAGGCCGGCAGCTCGTACGGACCACCGCCGACGACGAGGGTGCCTTCGCCGTCGGCGGACTGCCCGAGCAGTTCGTGGACCTCGTGGTGACCGCGCCCGGGCGGCAGCCCACGGCACGCCGGACGTTCTCCCGCGAAGGCGTCTTCCGCCGCGAAGACTTCGTGCTCGCCCCGGAGCCGGCGCTCACGCCGTCCAGCCACCGTCCACGGTGAGCGTCGAGCCGGTCGTGTACGAAGACGCGTCCGAAGCCAGGTACACCGCCGCACCACCGAGTTCCGGTGGCGAGGCCACACGGTGCTGCGGGATGTTCGCCAGGATCCGCTCGCCCCACTTGCTCGTGACCAGGCCCTCGGACAGATCGGTGTGGAAGTAGCCCGGCGCCAGCACGTTCACGCGCACGCCCTTCGGCGCCCACTCCACGGCGAGCACGCGGGACAGCGCCTCGACGCCGCCCTTGCTCGCCGCGTAGGCGGCAATGCGGTCGAAACCGGTGCGCGCGTGCACCGAAGACACCGTGATGATCGACCCCGCCCCCTGCGTGAGCATCTGCCGCCCGGCCGCGCGGGCGCAGTAGTAGGTGCCCGACAGGTTCACGTCGAGCACGTGGGCCCAGTCGTCGTCGCTGCCCTGCTCGCTGCGCCGGAACGTCGGGCTGATCCCGGCCGCCGTCACGCAGACGTCCAGCCGTCCGTGCTCGGCCACGATCCGCGACACCGCACTGTCCGCAAAGGACGGATCCGACACCGAACCCGGCAGTATCAGCGCTCCTCCGACCTCCGCCGCCAGTGACGTGAGGTCGGCCTCGGTCCGCGAGGTCACGACCAGCCTCGCCCCGGCCGCGGCCAACGCCACCGCGATCGCCCGGCCCAGGCCCTTGCCCGCGCCCGTGACCCAGGCGACTTTGCCCGTCAGGTCGAACTCGCTCATCCGCGCAGGTTCCTCTTCAGCACCTTGCCCGACGGCGTCCGCGGCAGCTCGTCGAGGAACACCAGGTCCGCCGGCACCTTGAACTTCGCCAGCCGCTCGCGGCAGAACGCCACCAGCGCGTCTCGATCCCGTGCCGCACCCGGACGCAGCACGACGAACGCCTGGGGCACCTCACCCCACCGCGGGTGGCCCATCCCGACCACCGCCGCCTCGACGACGTCCGGGTGCTCGTACAGCACGCGCTCCACCTCGGGTGTCGCGATGTTCTCGCCGCCGGAGACGATCATGTCCTTCTTGCGGTCCTCGACGTAGAGGTACCCGTCCTCGTCGAGCCGCCCGACGTCGCCGGTGTGGAACCAGCCGTCGCGGAACGCCTTCGCCGTCGCGGCCTCGTCACGCCAGTACCCGAGGCTCACCTTGGGCCCGCGCAACGCGATCTCGCCCAGCTCACCCGGGGGCAACGGCGCCCCGGACTCGTCGACGATCCGGACTTCCAGGTGCACCACCGGCCGCCCGACCGAACCGACCTTGGCCAGCATGTGCTCCGGGTCGTTGAAGGTGTCGCCCGACACGGTCTCGGTGAGGCCGTACGCGTCGGAGAACCACGCTTTCGGGAACGCGGCGAGGATCTTCTCCACCAACGGCACCGGCATCTTCTCCCCGCCACCGATGATGAACCGGATCGACGACGTGTCGCGCTCCAGGATGTCGGGCAGCTGCAGGATCGCGTTCATCATCGACGGCGCCAGCCAGATGTTGGTCGGCCGCTCGCGTTCGATCGTGTCCACGACCTCGGCCGCGTCGAACTTCCGGAGCACGATCAGCGAACCGCCCGCGTGCAGCGTCCCGACACCGGGCAGATCGAACCCGCCGACGTGGTACAGCGGCCCGCACACCAGCGTCACGTCCTCGGCCGTGATGCCGAACTCGACGAGGTGGCCGAGGTTCTTCCACGCCAGGTTCCCGTGCGTGATCCGCACGCCCTTGGGCCTCGACGTCGTGCCGGACGTGTACATCAGCCGCTGCAGGTCGTCCGCGCCGACCGACACCGGCGACACCGAACGGCCGAGGTTCGAGACCACGAGGTCCTCGTACGTCGTCCAGCCCGAAGCACTGCCGCCGAGCAGCAGCCGCTGCTTCAGACCCGGCAACGGCAGGGCGTCCACCGACGGCTGGAACTCCGGCTCCGTCAGCAGCGCCACCGCGCCCGAGTGGTCGAGGACGTAGCGCCATTCCTCGGGTGAGAGCCGGTAATTGAGCGGCAGGAACGCCGCCCCGATCCGGTTCACCGCGAAGACCGCCTCCAGGAACTCGAGGTGGTTGTACAGCAGCAGCGCGACGACGTCCCCGCGCCCGATTCCCAGCTCCGCGAGCCCGGACGCCAAAGCGTCGGCCCGGCCGAGCAGCTCGCGGTTCGTCAACGACCGTGCACCCTGGCTGAGCACCACCTTGTCCGGGTAGCGGCCGGTGTTGTGGTCGAGGACCGTGGCGAAGTTCGACATCAGCGCTCCTGTGCGTGGAAGCTGTGCAGCTCGCCTCCGGCCGATCCCCAGTGGATGGTGCTGATCATGCCGCCGTCGGCGACGAGGTCGGTGCCGGTGACGTAGTCCGCGCCCGGCCCGGCCAGGAACGCCACCACGCGGGCGATGTCGTCCGGTTCGCCGATGCGGCCCAGCGGCGTGTTGGCCACCGTCGCCGCGCGGATGTTCTCGTTGCCCAGCGTGTCGCGGTTCAGTCCGCTGTGGACGACTCCGGGGCTCACCGAGTTGATGCGGATCCCGTCCACGGCCAGCTCGGCGGCCAGCTGCTTCGTCAACGCCAGCACACCGCCCTTCGCCGCCGTGTAGGACGAAAAGCCGTACCCGGTGTGACCGGCGATCGACGCGATCTGCACGATCGAGCCGCCGCCACCCGCGGCCATCGCCGGGATCACCTGCTTGAGCAGGATGAAGTACCCGGTGAGGTTCACGTCGAGCACCCGCCGCCATTCGCCCACGGTGGACTCCAGCAGCTTCTTGCGGATGATGATCCCCGCGGCGTTGACCAGCACCTTCGGCGGGCCGAACCGGTCCACGGCCTGGTGCACCGCGTCGGCCACGGCCGCTTCGTCGGTGACGTCGACCGCGAACGCCGCCGCGGCCACGGAAAGCTCCTTCACCGTGCGCTCGGCCGCCGCGCCGTCGGAGTCGAGCAGCACGAGCGGCCGGCCGTCCTCGGCGAGCCGCAGCGCGCAGGCGCGGCCGATCCCGGAGCCCGCCCCGGTGACGACCGCGCAGCCTGTCTTGTCCACAGTGGACCTCCTTCCGCGGGGCGTCAGCCCATCGCGTAACCCCCGTTGACGTCGACCACCGCACCCGTCATGTAGCTCGCCGCGGGCGAGGCCAGGAAGGCCGCCACGCGCGCGATCTCCTCCGGCCGCGCCAGGCGGCCGAGCGGGTTGTAGTCGTCGGAATACCCCTTGCCCACGATCATGTCCGTGTCCACCACGCCCGGCGCCACGGCGTTGGCGATGATCCCGTTGCGCGCCTCGGTTTTCGCGAGCCACTTCACCACGGCGTGGACCGCGCCCTTGCTTGCCACGTAGTGCGGGCCGGCGAGCACGCCGCCGACCTTGCCCGCCACGGAGCCGATGCACACGACCCGCGCGTCGTGGCCGCGCAGGAACGGCAGCGCGCCGCCGATGCACCACAGCGTGCCCTTGACGTTCACGCCGAGCACCGCGTCCACTTCGGACTCCGGCAGCTCGTCGAGGCGCATCGTCTCGCCGTAGACCGCCGCACACGTCACCAGCGCGTCGAGCCGTTCGCCCGGCCCCGCCGCCTCGGCCATGGCCGAGGCGGCGGCGGTGCGGTCGGCGACGTCGACCACCAGGCCGGCGGCGGAACCGCCGGCCTCGGTGATCTCGGCGACGGTCGCGGCGGGATCCCGGGCGTCGAGCACCGTGACGTGGGCCCCGGCGAGCGCGAGCTCGACCGCGATCCGGCTGCCGATCCCGCGCGCCGCGCCGGTCACGACCGCGCGCGCCCCGGCCAGGGAGGCCGGGCCGCGCGGGTCGAGTACTCCGTGGCTCACGCCGACTTCTGCTCGTGCGCCGCCAGTTCCTCCATCAGCACGGGGACCCCGAGGGTGCAGGTGTGGATCCCGAGCACGCTCGTGAGCTCCAGCACCTCCATGATCTCCTCCTTGGTGGCCCCGTACCCGAGGGCGTTGCGGATGTGCTGGCGCAGCCCGGGCTCGTAGAGGTGCGTGGTGGAGGCGTCGATCGCGGTGTAGATGAGCTCCTTGACCTTCGGCTCCAGCACGCCCTTGCGCCACGGCACGGCCGAGAAGTTCAGGTACGCCTCGAAGAAGTCCGGGTCGAGGCTCAGCAGCCCTTCCCAGAACGTGTTCCAGTACCCGCGCTCGGCGAGGAAGGTATCCCTGAGTTTGTTCTGCCGGTCGACGACCGCCCCGTTCTCGGACAACGGATCCTCCCTACTTCGCGGCCAGCTCGGCGCGGCGCTTGGCGGTGGCTTCCAGGTCGATCTCGAGGTTCTCCGGATCGCCGTGCGGGTCGCCGGAGATCACCACGCCGTAGTCGCGGTACGCGCCCTCGATGGTCACGTACTCGTCGCGCACGTCGCGGCACACGCGCTCGGGATCGCGCTGCAGCGGCGAACCCCAGCCCCCGCCCCCGTTGGTGAGGTAGCGGAACACCGCGTTGGGCTTGGTGTGCCACACCGGCGTGCTGGCGAAGTAGAAGTACTCGCCGTTCGGGTCCACCGTCTTGGTCTCCGGGTCGAGCATCCCGGCGACCGGCGTGGCACCCGCGTAGACCTCGGGTTCCGTGCCGATGAGGTCCTTGTCCTTCGTGACGTTCTTGTAGTCCGGGTGGAACACCCAGGTCGCGCCGAGCGCGCCGGCCTCGCCGCCGTAGACCCCGACGCCACTCGCGGTCTTGGTGTGCAACGGGCTCGACCAGTGTTCCGCGTCGGTCAGGTACAGCGTGTCCTTGAGCACGGCGGCGCCACCGCGGTTGTCACCCGCGCCGCCGCTGTCGGGTGCGTATTCCTTGCGCAGCACCACGGCCGGCAGCTCGGACTCGATCGCTTCCGTGGCCGGGTCCAGGTTGTTGGCCTGGTAGACCACGGAGTAACTGTCCGCGTCGCCGGCCTCCGTGGCGCCCCACGGCCCGTGCTCGCCGCCGCACTGCGCGGTGGTGACCCACGGGGTGCCGTCGGCCAGTACCCCGTTGGCGTTGTGGATGTTCAGCGAACCGTAGTCACCGCCGACGGCTTTGCGGCCCAGGGCCTTCTCCAGCGCGCGGAACACCGCCAGCAGCACCGGCCCGGTGCTTTCCCAGTACAGGAACACCGCGCCGTCCGGTGGCGTGGCACTGATGAACGTGCCGGCCGGCAGCACGATGTCGATCGGCCGGTACGCGCCCGAGGTGAACGGCGTGGCCGGGTCGATGAGGAACTTCAGCGCGACGCCGACGGCGGTCTTCGTGTCGAGGATGCCGGCGTTGATCGAGGTGCGCGCCTGGGGCGAGGTGCCCGAGAAATCGAGCTCCATCCGGTCGGCGGCCTTGGTGATCTTCAGGCGGATCTTGTACTCGACGGTGTCGTCGACGCCGTCGCAGTCGATGCCTTCCTCGGCCTCGTACACGCCGTCGGGCAGCTCGGCCAGCGCGCTGCTCATCGACTCGGCCGACACGTCGGTGGAGTAGCGGATCGCGCCGAGGTACGCGTCGACGCCGTAGCGCTCCACGCTCTCGTTGATCAGCTTCTCGCCCAGCAGCAGGTTCTGGTAGATCGTCTTGATGTCGGGCAGCAGCAGCGCGCAGTAGCGGGCGTTGTCGAAGATCAGGTGGAACGCCGACTTCACCGGCTTGTCGTTCCTGTACAGCTGCATCGGCGCGATCACGAGGCCGTTCTCGTACACGTTGCGCTTCGTGCCGGAGAAGCCCGCCGGGATCACGCCGCCCATGTCGAGCTGGTGCGCGCGCAGCGTGACGAGCGAGATCAGCTTGCCGTCGTGGAACACCGGGCGGATGAAGCAGATGTCGTTGACGTGGTTGCCCGCGCGGTACGGGTCGTTGCAGATGATCACGTCACCCGGCTCGAGGTTCTCCGGGCCGTACTCCTCGATGGTGTTGCGGACGGCCTCGGACATGGTGCCGAGGAACATCGCGAGGCTGTTGCTCACCGAGGACATCGGGTAGTTCTGCTCCGGCGGGCCGGAGATCGTCGCCGCGAAGTCGTACCAGTCGCGCAGGATGAGGGAGAACGCGTTGTTGAGCAGGCCGGTGCACATGTGCTGCACGATGTAGCGCATGCGGCTCGACAGGACCGACGCGGTGAAGCGGTCGGAGCCGTACAGCTCGGCGAACTGGGCGTCGTCGAGGTCCTTCAGAGAGGTCATGGTTCACGCCTTCCGGATGCGCAGCTCGCCGTAGGTCCCGACGGTCGCGATCTGACCCGGGACGAGGAACGTGGTGGACAGCGGTTCGCGGACGACCGCGGGGCCGGGAACCTGATCGCCGACGCGCAGGTCGGCGCGCTGGTACTCGCCGGCGTCGAGGACGTCGTCGGTGAGGTAGCGGATCTTCAGGGTGCGAGTGGGCTGCAGGATCTCGCCCGCGGCGCGTTCCGGGATCTTCGGGTACTCGACCTTGTCGGCCTTCGCGACGGCCTGGACGCGGTAGGTGACGCCCTGCACGGGCAGCGCCTCGAACTTGTTGCCCGAGCGCTCGGCGTAGGCCTCGTGGAAGTTCGCGACCATCGTCGCGACGGCTTCCGCGTCGATCGTGCCGGCGGGCACGCCGATGAACGGCGTCTCCCACGTCTGGCCCGCCAGCCGGCCGTCGAAGCTGCGGACGAACTCGATGTTGTCGCGGTCCTTCTCCTGCAGGCGTTCGCGCAGCCGCTCCTCCATGGAGTGGTAGACCTTGTCGACCTGCTCGGCCGCTTCCGACGTGAGCAGCGTGTAGGCGCTGCGGCTGTCGGCGTAGACGAGGTCGGAGCTGACGAGGCCCAGCGCGGAGAACAGGCCCGGGTGCGGCGGCACGATGACCTCGGCCGCGTGCACCAGGTCGAGCACCGCCGGCAACAGCATCGGGCCGGCCGCGCCGTAGGCGACGAGGCTGTAGTCACGCGGGTCGACACCGTGCTGGATGGCGATGTTCACAACACCCTCGGCGATGTTGTTCACGCCGATGTTGAACGCGTAGCTCACGCGCTGCTCGAACGACAGCTTCGAGTCGAGCGCCTCGAAGGCTTGCCGGGAGAGGTCCGGGTCGAGCTTCATGCGGCCGCCGGCGAACCCGTCGGGGTCGATGATGCCCATCAGCAGGCAGGTGTCGGTGGTGGTCGGCTGCTGCCCGCCGAGGCCGTAGCACGCGGGGCCGGGGTCGGCGCCCGCGCTGCCCGGGCCGACCTTCAGCTCACCGGCCGGGTTGATCGTCACGAGGCTGCCGCCGCCGGCGCCGATGCTGGAGACCTCGTTGGACAGTGCGTTCACGATCAGGTCGTGTTCGAGTTCGAACGTCGTGTTCACGAACGGCTTGCCGTCGCTGACCATGCTGATGTCGCACGAGGTGCCGCCGACGTCCGCGCACAGCAGGTTGCCGGCGCCGATCAGGCCGCCGAAGTGGGCGCTGGACACGGTTCCCGCCGCGGGACCGGCGAACACGATGCGGAACGGGTGCTCCATCGCGACGTCGGAGCGCACGAGCTGCGCGGCGCAGTCCGCGAAGTTGAGGTCGCCGGTGAAGCCGAGGTCGCGCAGGCCGGCGTCGAGGCGCTGGGTGTAGGCGTCGTAGGTCAGGCGCATGAAGACGTCGATGACCGTGGTCGAGGCGCGGGCGAATTCCTTGGCGAGCGGGGAGACCTCGCTGGAGATGGACACCGGGATGTCGCCGAGCTCTTCGTGCACGAGCTGGCGCAGGCGCTCTTCGTGATGGTTGTTCACGTACGCGTTGATGAGGCAGATGGCCACGCCTTCGACGCCGCACTTGCGCAGCACGGCCAGCTCTTCGCGAGCGTGGTCCTCGTCGAGCTGGATGAGGATGCCGCCGTCGGCGGTGAGCCGCTCGCGGATGCCGCGCCGGAGGTACCGGGGCACGAGCGGCCGGTTCGCGTCGCCGTAGGAGCGGCGCCACGTGGGGTTCGTCAGGCCCTCGACCGGGCGCCAGGTGCGGCCGATGTCGAGGATGTCCCGGTGTCCCAGCGTGGTCAGGAACGCGATCTTCGGCAGCCGCCGAGTGATGATCGCGTTGAGGCCGTGGGTGCTCGCGTGGTTGAACACCGCCGACGCGCTCACGCCGACCTCTTCGGCACCGCGCAGCACACCGCGTTCGGTGGTGCGCACGTCCGTGGCGACCTTGACGGTCTTGATCTCGCCATCGGCGATCGCCACCACGTCCGTGAACGTGCCGCCGACGTCTACTCCGATCATGGAACTACCCGCCTTTCGGTGATTCGTGGTCAGTTGACGTCGAGGCCGTCGGAGGTGAGGACGATGGGACCGAGCAGCGGGCCGGTTTCACGGCTCACCGATTCGAGCGTTTTCTGGTGCTTGACGACGGTGAACCAACCGCCTTCCGAGAGCACCGGGTAGCGGCGGAAGTCCGCTGCGGTGGAACCGGGGAAATCCCGCTCGAGGTTCACGCCGAGTGCCTGCAGATCGGCCTCGGTGACCTCTTCCCGGGTTACCGAAAGTCCTTCGGGGACGGATGATTCGACTGCGTCCATGGGCCATCACTCCGGTGTGTTGTGCCGCTGCCGAGTTTCGTGTACCAATCGGTCTAAGAAACCGTGATGGGAAGCACTGTAGGACCCTGATCGCGGCCTGACAAGCCCGGACCGGGTGAGCTGAGGAGCTTCGGTGATGACTGAACGGCTACACGTCGAAACCGCCGGCCGCGTCGCGACCGTCCGCCTGGACCACCCGCCCCTCAACGCCTTCGACACCGAGATGCGCCACGCGTTGGCCGACACCGCGGCGCGCTTGGCGGACGCGGACGACGTGCACGCGGTGGTGCTGCACGGCGGCGAGAAGGTGTTCGCCGCGGGCGCGGACATCAAGCAGCTGGCGGGATTCTCGTTCGAAGAGGTGCTCGGCTGGAACCGCGCGCTGCAGAAGGCGTTCACCCGGTTCGCCGAACTGCCGATGCCGGTCGTCGCGGCCGTCAACGGCTACGCCCTCGGCGGCGGCATGGAACTCGCGCTGGCGGCCGACTACCGCGTGGCGGCGCCCGGCGCGGTGCTCGGCCAGCCGGAGGTGCTGCTCGGCATCATCCCGGGTTCCGGCGGCACGCAACGGCTGGCGCGGCTGATCGGCCCTTCGCGGGCGAAGGAACTGCTGATGACCGGACGGCGCGTGCGGGCTCCGGAAGCGCTCTCCCTGGGGCTCGTGGATCGGGTCGCCGACGATCCGCTCGCGGCGGCTCTGGACTACGCGCGGGTTCTCGCGGCCGGGCCCCGGTTCGCGATCCAGGCGGTGAAGGAGGCCGTGGACCACGGGCTCGATTCCTCGATCGCGACAGGCCTGGCCCTGGAACGCTCGCTCATCGCCGGCCTGTTCGCCACGCGCGACCGCGACACCGGCATGGCGTCGTTCCTGCGCGACGGACCGGGCAAGGCCACGTTCGACCGTGACGCCTAGAGTGGTGTGTCTGCCAGCAGCGGAGGGGAAGCATGCCGAGACCACCGGGACACGGCCCCGGCTACGAGGTCAAGCGCCAGGAGATCATCGACCAGGCCGCGGCGCTGTTCGCCAAGCAGGGCTACGCCGCCACGGGGATCGCCGAGATCGGTCAGGTCGCGGGCCTCGCGAAGGGCGCGCTGTACTACTACATCGGGTCCAAGGAGAACCTCCTGGTCGAGATCCAGGACCGCGTGCTGCGCCCGCTGCTCACCGCCGCCCGCCGCATCGCCACCCTCGACGAGGACCCGGTCCTGCGGCTGCGCCTGCTGTCGGAGACGCTGCTCGACATCATCCTCGCGCGCCTCGACCACATCTGGGTGTACGAACACGACTACCGCCACCTGCGCGGCGCCAACCGCGCCCGCCTGCTGCGTCAGCGTCGCGAGTTCGAGCGCATCGTGCTGGATCTCCTGACGGCGGCGATGGACTCGGGCGCGTTCCGGCGGCTCGATCCGCGGCTGGCCATGCTGCAGTTCCTGAACCTGCACAACCACACGTATCAGTGGGCGCGTCCGGACGGACCGTGGGATGCGGCGTTCCTGTCGCGGGAGTACTGCGCGACGTTGATCTCGGGGTTCTGCAGCCCCGGGTACGACGTGGCGGACCTGGAGGAACGGGTGGCCGCGTTCCGGGCGCGGGTGCCCGCCTGACCTGCCGGGCTGATTGATCGCTCGCTCGCGGGTGCCGGCGGCCGACCACCGGCACGCACGGTTTCGGTCACACGCGGACGGGTACTTCCACGTCCGGCCCCGCCGTGATCTGCAGCGCCTCGCGGACCTGCTGGCGCAGGCCCAGCAGCAGGACGCCCAGGTAGCGCTGCTTCTTCACCGGCGCCCGCAAATCCCGCAGGTCCAGCGCGTAGTCGTGGCACTGGCGGAACTCGAGGTAGACGTCGTCGGCCGCGGCGGCGAGCGTGTGCGGGCCGAAGATCATCAGGCCGGACAGCACCTGCTGCACGCGGTCGTCGAGCGCGCGCAGCTCGTCGAGGCCACCGGGCTCGTGGCCGGTCTCGCGCGCTGCGACGGGTTTCTCCAGCGCACGCTCCCAGTCGCGGAAGGCCGCGAGCACCGCGATGTGCACGTCGAAGCGCTCCTCGCGCCAGTGGGCGTCGATGTCGCGCCGGCGTTCCTCGCGCCAGACGTTGATCAGCTGACCGCTCACCACCCCAGAAGGCCGAGCACCGCGACGACGATCGGGACCCACACCGAGACCTGGCCGGACTCCATGCGGGCAGCCTGGTCACGCGCGGGCCGATTCCCGGACCGCCGAGGCGATGCGTTCCTTCGACGGCAGCCACACCCGTTCCAGCGAAGGTGCGTACGGCGCCGGCGTTCCCTGCGCGCCCACGCGGATCACGGGGGCGTCCAGCGTCCAGAAGCCTTCGCGGGCGGCCACGGCGGCCAGCTCGGCGCCCACGCCGAAGTCGCCGACAGCCTGGTGCGCCACCACGAGCCGGCCCGTCTTGGCCAGCGACCGCAGGACCGTGCCGGTGTCCAGCGGGGCGATGGTCCGCAGGTCGATCACCTCGACGCTGATCCCCTCGGCCTGCAGCTCCGCGGCCACGTCGACACAGTCGTGCACCAGCTTCGAGTACGACACCAGCGTCACGTCCGTGCCCGGGCGGCGGATGGCGGCGCGGCCCAGCGGCACCAGGTGCGCAGGCGGCGGCTGCGGTCCCTTCCGCCCGTACATCAGCCGGTTCTCCACGAACACCACCGGATTCGGATCGCGAATGGCGGCGCGCAGGAGGCCGTAGGTGTCCGCCGGCGTCGACGGCATCACCACGGTCAGGCCGGGAATGTGCGCCAGCAGTGCCTCCAGGCTCTGCGAATGCTGGCTCCCCGACGACTTCCCCGCGCCGAACTGCGTGCGCACGACCAGGGGCAGGCTGACGGCGCCGCCGGTCATGAAGCGGAGCTTCGCGGCCTGGTTCATGAGCTGGTCGAGGCACACACCGACGAAGTCGAAGTACATCAGCTCCACCACGGGCCGCAGCCCGGCCATCGCGGCGCCCACGCCGGCGCCGATGATGGCGCTTTCCGAGATCGGCGTGTCCCGTACGCGGCCCGGGTACTTCGCGGCAAGTCCCCTGGTCAGCCCGAAGACGTTGCCGCCCGCGCCGACGTCGATGCCGGCCACGAACACGGACTCGTCCGCGGCCAGCTCGTACTCCAGCGCGCCGCGGATCGCATCCATCGTCCGGAAGACCTCGCCCGTCGCCTCGGCCGGCTCCGGCACCGGCTCCCGCGGCACGCCGACGAAGTGGTGCAGCGTGTCCGGCGACGGCTCGTCCGCGGCGCGCGCGGCCTCGACCGCCGCCTCGATCCGGGCGTCCACCTCGGAATCGATCGGGGCAACGTCCGTGCCCAGCTCACGCAGCCGCGCCGCCAGCCGCACCAACGGGTCGCGTTCCTTCCACTCCGCCAGCTCCTCCGGCTCGCGGTACTTCTCCGGGTCGCCCTCGTAGTGGCCGTGCCAGCGGTACGTGTCGGCCTCGACCAGCACGGGCCCGCCGCCCTCACGGAGCTCACTCACCAAGCCGTCGACGAGCGAGGCGACGGCGACGACGTCGTTGCCGTCCACGTGGTGGTAGTCCATCGCATACCCCGGTGCGCGAGCTTCGAGCGACGCGCGCGTCTGCGTGGCGATCGGCGAGAACTCGGCGTATTTGTTGTTCTCGCAGAAGAAGATGACCGGAAGCCGCCACACCGAAGCGAGGTTCGCCGCTTCGTGGAACATGCCCTGGGCCACGGCGCCGTCGCCGAAGAACGCCAGCACGACACCGCCCTGAGCACGCAGCTGCGCGGCGGTGCCCGCGCCGACGGCGATCGGCAGCCCCGCCGCGACGATCCCGTTGGCCCCGAAGATCCCCTTGCGCGGGTCGGCGATGTGCATCGACCCGCCGCGGCCCCGGCACGTGCCGGTCTCCTTGCCCATCAGCTCGGCGAACATGCCCTCGACGTCGAGTCCTTTCGCGATGCAGTGGCCGTGCCCGCGATGCGTGGACGTGATCACGTCTCGGTCGTCCAGCGGCCGGCACGCGCCGACCGCCGAGGCTTCCTGCCCGATGGACAGGTGCAGGAAGCCGGGGATCTCGTTGTTCCGGTACAGCCTCGACGCCCGGTCCTCGAACTGCCGGATCAGCCGCATCCGCCGGTACATCTCGGCCAATGCGCTCGGGTCGCCGTCGAATGCCGTTGCCAGGTCGCTCACCCGGGTGGAAGTCATCACGCTCCTGCCCTTGCCGTTCACCGGTTTTCTCCCCTGCCCTTGACATCGCGCCGGGAACCACGATTCTTGTACCGACTGTTCGAAAAAACAACTCCAGTTCGGAGGTGGTCGCGTGCACGCGCTGCGCTGGCACGCCAAGGGCGAGCTGCGCCTCGACGACGTGCCGGAACCGCAGGCGCCGGCGCCGGGCCAAGCGGTGATCGCCGTGTCGTACTGCGGGATCTGCGGCACCGACCTGCACGAGTTCGCGCACGGCCCCAACCTCATCCGCACCGGGCCGCACCCGCTGACCGGTCTCGAACCGCCGTTCACCCTCGGCCACGAGATGAGCGGCACGGTCGTGGCGCTCGGCTCTGCCGTGCCGGGAGTCGACATCGGCACGCGCGTGGCCGTCGACCCGTGCCTGCGCTGCGGCGTGTGCCGCTGGTGCACGCACGGCGAGTACCACATCTGCGCGAAGGGCGGCTCGATCGGCCTCGCCGCCGACGGCGGGTTCGCATCGAAGGTCACCGTGCCCGTCGAGGGCCTCGTACCGATCCCCAACGGCGTCTCCGACGAGCTCGCGGCCCTGGCCGAGCCGCTCGCCGTGGGCCTGCACGCCGTCCGGCGCGCGAACGTCCAGCCGGGTGACCACGTCCTCTTGCTCGGCGCCGGTCCGATCGGAATCGCCGCGCTGCTGGCCGCGAAGCTCGCCGGCGCCGCGGGCCTGTACGTGAGCGAGCCCGTGCCCGATCGCGCGCGCAAGGCCGCCGAGATCGGCGCGACCGAGGTGTACGACCCGGCGAAGACCGACGTGCGGCGCGAAGTCTTCCTGCGCACCGGCCGCGTCGGGCCCGACGTGGTGGTGGAGGCGACCGGCCGGCCGGAGCTGGTGGAGCTGGCCGTGCACACCGTGCGCCGGGGCGGGCGCGCGGTGCTGTGCGGGATCAGCGGGGCCAGCGCGTCGTTGCCGATCACGCAGATCGTGCCGTTCGAGCGCACGGTGCTGGGCTCGCTCGGCTACAACTTCGACATTCCGCGCGTGCTCGATCTCATGGCCACGGGCCGCCTCGACGCGACGCCGATGCTCACCGGGGTGCGGCCGCTCTCGGCCGGGCGCGACGCGTTCGCCGAGCTCGAAGCCGACCGCGGCAGCCACCTCAAGATCCTGCTGAAGCCCGAGGAGCACTGATGGACTTCGACCTGCCCGAGGAAACCGTCGCACTGAAACAGCTCTGCCGGGATTTCGCCGCGAAGGAGATCGCGCCCTACGCCGCCGACTGGTCCGAGCGCAGCCACTTCCCCACGGAGGTGTTCCACGACCTCGGCAAGCTCGGGCTGATGGGCATGCTCGTGGACGAGAAGTACGGCGGCGCTGACGCCGGCTTCGTGTCCTATGTGGCTGCGATGGAGGAGCTGGGCGCGGCCGACCAGTCGATCGCGTCGGCGTGGAACGCGCACTCGACGATCGCCACCCTCCCGCTCGCCACGTTCGGCACCCACGAGCAGAAGGAACGCTGGCTGCGACCGCTCGCGTCGGGCGAAGCGATCGGCGCGTTCGGCCTCACCGAACCCACGGCCGGCTCGGACGCGGCGGGTATCCGCACGCGCGCACGACGAGCCGACGGCGGCTGGCTGCTCGACGGCACGAAGATGTTCATCAGCAACGCCGGCACCGAGATGAGCCTCGGGGTCACCGTGCTGGCCCTGACCGGCGAGAACGACGGCGGCGCCAAGCGCTACGGCACCTTCTTCGTCCCCGAAGGCACCCCCGGCTATACCAAAGGCCAGCCGCTGAAGAAGCTCGGCTGGCACGCGCTCGACACGCGCGAACTGGTGTTCTCCGGCTGCTGGGTGCCCGACGACCACCTCATCGGCGAGGAGGGCAACGGCCTGCGCCAGTTCCTGGAGGTCCTCGACGGCGGGCGCATCAGCGTGGCCGCGCTGTCATTGTCGCTGGCGCAGAAGGCCCTCGACCTCGCAGTGCGCCACGCGGGCGAGCGCGAGCAGTTCGGCCAGCCGCTCACCCGGTTCCAGGCCGTGGGGCACAAGCTCGCGGACATGGCCACGGAGATCGCGGCGGCGCGCTGGCTCGTCTACAACGCGGCGTGGCTCGGCGACCAGGGCCGGCCGTTCAGCACGGCGGCGGCGATGGCGAAGCTGTACGCGTCGGAGGTCGCGAACCGCGCGGCCAGCCAGAGCGTGCAGATCCACGGCGGCTACGGCTTCATCCGCGAGTCCACCATCTCTCGGTTCTACGCCGACGCGAAAATCCTCGAAATCGGTGAGGGCACGAGCGAGGTGCAGCGCAACGTCATCGCTCGGGCTCTGGCGCGCGGCACCGCTTGACCCGCAG
Source organism: Amycolatopsis sp. NPDC049253 (assembly GCF_040678995.1). Taxonomy (NCBI): domain Bacteria; kingdom Bacillati; phylum Actinomycetota; class Actinomycetes; order Pseudonocardiales; family Pseudonocardiaceae; genus Amycolatopsis; species Amycolatopsis sp. NPDC049253. Next base: position 46,161 of record NZ_JBFAQX010000013.1, read on the forward strand.
CTCGATGCCGTCGAGCAGCCGGTCGAGGCCGAACTCGTAGGCCTCGGCCGCCTGCTCGCCGGCGCCCTGGTCGAAGCCGCCGCCGAGCCACGCGCGGTTCATCGCCGGGTGCGCGGTGAGGTCGAAGTACTTGCCCCAGAAGGAAGACCGCTGGTCCCACCACGCGTCGTTCGACTGGCCGGTGCTGCGTTCGAGGTGGATGCTCTCGGCCTCGAGCGCCGCGTTGGCGTCCACGTAGGCCGTGATGCTGTTGGCGGCGGCCACGGTTTCGCGCGGCGCGAGTCCCAGACCATCCACAGTGGACAGAACGTACTCCTGGCCGGCGAGCTGGCCCGGGCCGAGCGCCGGGCGCACGCGCGACATCTCGCGCAGCCACGGGTGGCGGCGGTGGGCTTCGCGCGTGCGCTCGGAGTAGAACCGGACCTGCGCGCGCCAGTCACCCGTCCGGGGCTGCCCGGGGCCGGGCAGGCCGCGTTCGACGAGCACGTCGTCCACCATCAGGTCGACGAGCTCGGTCTTGCCGGGCACGTAGGTGTAGAGCGTCATGGTCCCTGCGCCGAGCTCCTTGGCGACGCGGTGCATCGACGTGGCCACGAGCCCGTCGGCGTCGGCGACGGTGATGGCCGCCGCCACGATCTGCCCGACGGTGAGCGTCGGCCTCCGCCCGCGGGCGGGTTCGGCGGCGGGCGTGGAACGTTCGCGCCACAACAACGCCAGCGTGCGGTCGATCTGCTCAGCCTCCGCGGCGCGGTCGTCGCTGTTCTGCTCGACGGTCATCGTCGCAGCCCCTCCCCTCCCCGGCGCTGATCGGTTGCGGGGGATCCTACCTGCCGGTTCGGGACCTTCGACCCATCCGCGACGCTCCGGGCGCGGCTACGCTGGGTGGGGATCGGAGGTGTTCGAGTGACCGAGCGCAAACCCCCCGGCGTGTCCTTCGGCTCGTGGGTCGACCGCCTGATCTCCGCCGCCCAGTCCCGCGGCGAGTTCGACGACCTGTCCGGCGCCGGCAAGCCGCTGCCACCCTCGACGGGCCGCGACGCCGCCACGGACTGGGCCCTGCGCCGCGCCCGCGAAGGCGACCTGGACACGGGCTCGTTCCTGCCGCCGTCACTCGCGATCCCGCGCGAGATCCAGGATCTGCCGGCGAAACTGGCGAAGGTGCGCACCGAGAAGCGCGTGCGCGAGATCGTGGAAGACCTCAACGAGCGCATCCGCGAAACCCACCGCCGGCCGCAAGAAGGCCCGCCGCTGCGCGCGATGCCGTTGGACGTCGACGAAGTCGTGGAGAGCTGGCGCGTCACCCGGTGAACGCCGAGAGCGGCGCCAGCGGCAGCGTGATCGAAGACGCGGGCGTCTTCACCTGGTAGATGCCGCCGAGCAGGCGGGGCAGCTGGGTGAGCGTCGGCGTGAGGTGCGGGGTGTCGGCCGTGGTCAGGACCACGCGGATCCGGTGCCCGGCCGCGAGCTGCGCGAACGTGGGGAACACCTCCACGTCGTACCGCGTGATCTCGTTCGGTACCACCCACTTCTCCGACTGGCGGGTGTAGGGGTGGTAGGGCATCAGGAGCTTCCCGTTCGGGCTGTACCAGCTGCGCGAGGAGTCGGTTTCCCGCTGCGAACCGATCAGCGCGCCTTCGGTGAGCGGCTGGGACGAACCGTCCGGGCCGACGTCGGTCACGGTCACCACCCACATCGTGTCCAACGTGTTGGCCTGCGCGGAGATCGACGCGGTGATCGGCCCGGCGAGCACGCTCGGCTGGGTCAGCGGCGCGGACGTGTAGACGAGCGAGCCGGGGCCCTGTTCGCGGTCGAGGTTCGTGGTGTCGCAGGCGGGGTTGGGCAGGAATCCGCCCAGCCACTGGGCAGTGGACCGCGTGCAGGTGCTCGACGTCGGTGTCCAGGTGATCCAGTCGGTGCCGCTGCCCGAGGGCGGGCTGGTCGTCAGCGTGCCGTCGTTGGCCGAGCGCGGTGCGGTGCCGGTGCGCCCGGCGCCGAGATAGTAGGTGGTGGCTTGTGCGCCGGTGAAGGGGTATGTGGCGGTGTCGACCCAGTCGCCGGTGCCGAACACGTTGGCGTGCAGGGGCTTCGTGGTGTCGGTGATGCCGGTGTCGACGCCTTTGAGCCAGTGGTCGTACCAGGCCAGCTCGATCGGGTGGAGGTCGATTTCACCCGTCGGGTCGTGGTACCAGGGACCCATCAAGAGCTGGTAGCGGCTGGTCGCCGCCTGGCCGGGAGCCATCGGCGCGGTCACGGGCCGGCCGGCCCACGCGTTCTGCAGCGCCGCGTAGTTCATCAGGGCACCGCGCTGGAAAAGGTCGTTCCAACCGCCGACGAGGTACGCGGGAATGCCGTTCGCGACCACGTCACCCAGCACGTTCGCGGGGTTGCGCGACTGCCAGTAGTCCTCGTCGAACGCCTGCTCGCCGCCGGTGAACTCACCCGTGAGCAGGGGCACCGTGCCGGCGCCGAGTCCGCCGAGGTGCTGCAGCTCGGTGGTGAGCGCCGCCAGCAGCGCGGCGGGTGAGCCACTGTTGAGCGCGTCGAGCACGGGCTGGGTGACGGTGCGCAACCCGGTGAGCAGCTCCCACAGCGGCATGAACTCGGCGTTGGGCAGCCCGCCCATCGCGGCGAGGTCGCGGTAGAGGTCGTTGCCCGCGACGACGGGGAAGATCGCCTTGAGCGGGGAGTTCGGGCCGACGGCCGCCGCGGTGGTCAGTTGGTTGATGCCGACGTACGAACCGCCGTTGAGGCCGACGTCGCCGTCGCTGCCGGGCAGCGCCGCCGCCCACCGGACCAGCGCGGCGCCGTCCTGCCGTTCGATCGGCGCGAACGGCACCCACTGCCCGCCCGAACCGCCGGTGCCGCGGACGTCGGAAATCACCGCGACGTATCCGCGCCGGACGAAGTACGACAGGTCTTCGTGCAGGTCGGCGCGGCCGTACGGCGTCTGCGCGAGCAGGACGGGGTACGTGCCGGGCGCGTCGGGGCGCAGGACGTCGGCCTTGATCACGGTGCCGTCGGCCATCGGGACGGGCACGTCGTTCGCCTCCGTCACGGCGAACCGGGCCGGGCCTGGTTCCCAGGTGGCCGCCTGTGCCGGGGAGACGAGCTGGGTCAGGAGGAGGACGAGCAGGCCGAAGAACGCCGTCGAACGCCGCATGCGGCCAGTCAACGCCGGCCCCGGCGGACGGGGCACCGCCGCCGGGGTGAGCCGCCGTCGACCGATCGTGGGCGGCAGTTTTCCCGCCAGGGCAACGGATCCGATGCTTTTCACCCGCGCGCACCCCGTCCGCCGGCGTAGAGCGCCCCTTGCGCCACCCCTGTCGGCTGCAAACTGTTGACAGCAGACAGGACGCTCCTTATCGTTCTCGCATCCGAGTCCCCCGGTTCTGCCTGGAAGGCGGAAATCATGGAAAACCGCACGTCAGCGGTCGGCACCGCCGCCTCGGCGGGCCCGGCGAGCATCGACCGCCGGGTCGTGGCCGCCGGGCTGGTCGGCTCGATCGTCGAGTACTTCGACTTCGGCATCTACGGCTACCTCGCGACCGTGCTCGCCGTCGTCTTCTTCGCCTCCGGCGTCGACCCGACCGCGTCCCTGCTGGCCACGCTCGCCACCTTCGCGGCCGCGTTCGCGCTGCGTCCGCTGGGCGGCCTCATCTTCGGTCACCTCGGCGACCGGCTCGGCCGCAAGCGCATGCTGGCCACCACAGTGCTCGCCATGTGCGCCGCGACCTTCGCCGTCGGCGTGCTGCCCACCTACGCGGCGATCGGCAGCGCGGCGGCGTTCCTGCTGGTCACGGCCCGGTGCGTGCAGGGTGTCGCGGCCGGCGGCGAGGTCGGCGGTGCCGCTTCGTACGTCGCCGAGTACGCCCCCGCGCACCGCCGCGGCTTCCTCTGCTCCACCGTCCAGTTCGGCGCTCTCGGCGGCGCGCTGCTCGCGTCGGCCGTGGTCACGACGCTGACGACCGTGCTCACCAAGCAGCAGATGACCGACTGGGGCTGGCGCCTGCCGTTCCTGCTCAGCCTGCCGCTGGGCGCCGTGGGCGTGTGGATCCGGATCAAACTCGAAGACACGCGGCAGTTCCACAACCTGGCCGCCCAGGGTGAGGTCGCGAAGGCGCCGGTGCGTGAGCTGTTCTCCGCGCACCGCGGGGCGCTGGTGCGCACCCTCGGCCTCTCGATCCTGCTGTTCGCGCTCTACTACGTGGTCTACGTGTACGCGTCGATCCACCTGCAGCGCGTGGGCGGGTTCAGCCCGAAGCAGGCGTTCTGGTCGACCACGGTGACGCTGATCGTCTCGTGCGCGGCGATGCCGTTCTTCGGCGCGTTGTCCGACCGGATCGGGCGCCGCCCGGTGTTCCTCGGCGCGACGATCGCGACGCTGATCCTCACCGTGCCGGTGTTCATGGTCATGAACGCGGGTCACTACGTGCCGGCGCTGCTCGCCCAGATCGTGCTGGGACTGCCCGAGTCCGCGCTGATGGCGGTGGCGTTCTCGACGTTCGCGGAGCTGTTCACCACCCGCGTGCGCTACAGCGGCATCGCGCTCGGGTTCAACCTGGCCAGCACGGCCGTGGGCGGCACCGCGCCCTACATCTGCACCTGGCTGATCGCCCGCACGGGCAGCAGCCTGGCCCCGGCCGGTTTCCTGCTCGTGACAGCGTTGATCACACTTGCGGCAGCGGCGCGGATGAAGGAAACCCGCGGCACCGCGCTGCGCGACAGCTGAACCACGACAACCGAAGAAGGCAGGACATGGCGACACCGCCCCCTCTGGAACGACGCACCGACACCTACGCCGGCCGCAGCCTCGACGTACTGCGCGGCATGGTGCGCGACGGGCAGCTGCAGCCAGGGCAGCGGCTCAACGAGGTCGAGCTCGCCCGCGCGCTCGGCATCAGCCGCGGCCCGCTGCGCGAGGCGATCCAGCGGCTGGCCAGTGAGGGCCTGCTCAACGTCGTCCCCCACCGCGGCGCGTACGTGCGCACGTTCGACGCCGACGAACTGCGCGACCTCTACGAGCTGCGCACCGCGCTGGAGACCCACGCCGTGCGGCTCGCGGCCCGGCGCGCGGACAACGAGGACCTGCGGGACCTCGACGACCTCCTCCGGGCGACCGAAGAGGTCCTGGAGTCCGATGTGGACACCGCGTACCCCGGTGAGCTCGACTTCCACCACCGCGTGGTCGCGCTGTCGGGCAACCAGTCCATCCTGCGGGCCTTCGCCGACGCCAACAACCAGATCCAGCTGGCCCGGTCCCGATCCGGACGCCAGCCCCGGCGCGCCCGCGACGCGTTCAAGGAGCACCGCGAGGTCCTGCGCGCGCTGGCCGCCGGCGACGCCGACGTGGCCGCTCGCCTGATGGACGAGCACCTGCAGCACTCGCTCGAAAACGCCCTGTCCCTGTTCGAGAACACCGTGCCCGACAGCCCGAAGGGGCTGGCGGGGCGGCTGGAAGACGAGGAGTTGTAAACCCTGTGACAAGCTCTCTGGGTGCCCGGTTGCGTGAGCGGGTGGCGGCGCGCGACCAAGCCCCGTTGCTCCTGGCGGGTGCGCCCAACGCGCTCACCGCCCGGGTCGCGGAAGAGACCGGGTTCGAAGCCGTCTACCTCTCCGGTGCCGGGATCACCAACACCTACCTCGGTGCCCCCGACGTCGGCCTGCTGTCGCTGCCCGAGCTGGCCGGCCACGTCGAGGCCACGCGTGACGCGGTGTCCCTACCGCTCGTGGTCGACGCCGACACCGGGTTCGGCAACGCGCTCGGCGTGCAGCGCACCGTGCGCATGCTCGAACGCGCCGGCGCCACCGCGATCCAGCTCGAAGACCAGGTCGCCCCCAAGCGGTGCGGCCACTTCACCGGCAAAGAGGTGATCGAGGCGTCCGAGATGGTCGGGAAGATCCAGGCCGCGGTCGACGCCCGCGCCACCGAGGATTTCCTGATCGTGGCACGCACCGACGCGCGCGCCGTGGTCGGGCTCACCGCCGCGTGCGAGCGCGCCAACCTCTACCGCGAAGCCGGCGCCGACATCCTGTTCGTCGAGGCGCCCGGTTCGCCGGAGGAGCTGGCCGAGATCACGCGGACCGTGCCCGGCCCGCACATCGCCAACATGGTCGAGGGCGGGCTCACGCCCATCCTGCCGCTGGAGGAGCTGCGCGCGCTGGGCTTCTCGGTCGCCCTCTACGCCAACACGGCCATGCGCGGCGCGGTCGCCGGGATGCGGATCGCGTTGCGCCACCTCAAGGAGCACGGCGACACCACCGAGATCGGCGACCGGATCATCAGCTGGGCCGACCGGCAGAACCTGGTGCGCAAGCCGCTGTTCGACGCCCTCGACGAGAAGTACGCGGGAAGGACCACCGAATGAAGCCCTACGATCTGCGACTCCACGGCGGCCGGGTCGTGCTGCCCGGCACCGGCCTGAGCGAGGTCGACGTCTGCGTGCGCGACGGGAAGATCGCCGCGATCTGCTCGCCGTCCGACGAGCTGCCCGCCACCGAGACCGTCGACGTGACCGGCCGCTGGGTCCTGCCCGGCGCCATCGACGCCCACGTGCACCTGGGCCAGGACCTCTCCGTGCCCAAGACCGTCGAGGACGCCGCGCTGGAGACGGCTTCGGCCGCGGCGGGCGGCGTCACCACGATGCTGGCGTACCTGATGAGCCCGCAGCCCTACGACGAGCTGTTCCCGGCCGCGCGCGACCTGATGGCCGAGCACGCGCACACCGACTTCGGCTTCCACTTCTGTGTGGTGACGCCCGAGCACGTCGAGAACATCGGGCACTACGCGCGTGACCTCGGCGTGTCGAGCTTCAAGGTGTTCACCAACTTCCGCGGCAACGAGGGCGCGTACCTCAACCTGCCCGGCAACGACGACTCATTCCTCTTCGACGCCCTGCAGGCCGCCGCCGACTCCGGCGCGATGATCGCCCAGCATGCCGAGAACATCGAGCTCGTGTGGCGGCTGCGCGAGCGCCTGAGCAAGGACCCCGACGCCGGCCTGGACGCTTGGCACGCCGTGCGTCCGCCGTACGTGGAGGCCGAGGCCGAGGGCCGGGTCGCGTACCTCGCGAGCGTGGTCGGCGCGTCCAGCTACGCGGTGCACGTGACGAGCCGGGAAGCGCTTTCGGCGCTGGAGCGCCAGCGCGTGGAGTACCCCGACGTGTTCGTGGAGACCTGCCCGCACTACCTCACGCTCGGCATCGACTCCGGGCTCGGCTCGCGCGGCAAGGTCAACCCGCCGCTGCGTACGCGTGACGACCGGGAAGCGTTGTGGGAAGCCGTGGCCGACGGGCGCGTCGACGTGATCGGCTCGGACCACGTGCCCCGGCATTTCAGCGCGAAGGACAAGGACCTGTGGAGCGCGTCGGCCGGTTTCCCCGGCACCGGAACGCTTTTGCCGCTGCTGCTGAGTGAAGGTCACTTCAACCGGGGCATTCCGGTGGAGCGGCTCGTCGACCTCACCGCCACGCGTCCGGCGCAGCTGTTCGGCCTCTGGCCGCGCAAGGGCGCGATCCGGATCGGCGCGGACGCCGATTTCGCCGTGGTGGACCCGAACCGGCCGAGCACGGTCGCGGCGGCGACGCAGCATTCCGGTGCCGCGTACTCGGTGTGGGAGGGCTGGGAGTCGAAGGTGAGCGTGCAGCACACCATTCTCGGCGGTGAGTTCACCGTGCGCGACGGTGAGGTGCAGGGTCCGCGCGGGCAGTTCCTGGTGCGACGCAACAGCGGCCGCGCCGCGCTGGCTGTCGGTGCGAAGCAGGAGGTTTCGGCGTGAGCGACCGTCCGTGGTCCGACGTGATCACCGCCGACGACGAGGCCCGCTACGAGGCCGCGGGGTTCGGCAAGCCCGCCGGCCTGGGCGAGCGGCCGGCGTTGCTGATCATCGACGTGCAGTACCGCACCGTCGGGAACTCGCCGAAGCCGTTCTTCCAGTCGGTGGCCGAGGACTACCGCACGAGCTGTGGCCAGGCCGGCTGGGACGCGGTGGCGAACATCAGCCGGCTGCTGACGACGTTCCGCGCCCAGGGCTGGCCGGTTCTCTACCCTTATGTGGCCCCGAAAGCCTCGTACGACTCGGGACGACTGGGGGCGAAGGTTCCGTCCATCATGGACGTTCCCTCGCAGGGGTACGAGTTCGTCGCGGAGGTCGCGCCGGCCGAGGGCGACGTGCTGCTGCCGAAGCGACACCCGAGCGCGTTCTTCGGGACGCCGCTGGTCTCCTACCTGATCGACCGGGCCGTGGACACGCTGGTGGTCACCGGGTGCACGACCAGCGGGTGTGTGCGGTCCAGTGTGGTCGACGCGTTCGCGTACAACTTCCGCGTCGCCGTGCCGCACGACGCCGTGTACGACCGCACGCCGACCGTGCACCAGGCCAACTTGTTCGACATGGCGCAGAAGTACGCGGACGTCGCCAGCACCGACCGGATCCTCGCGGCCCTCTCGGAGGTCTCGGCATGACAGATGTCGACGTGATCGTGGTCGGGGCCGGCGGCGGCGGGCTCACCGCCGCACTGGCGGCCCACGACGCCGGCGCCAGTGTGGTCGTGCTGGAGAAGGCGGAGAACGCGGGTGGGAACACCGCGTTGTCCACGGGTTCCGTACCCGGCGCGGGCACGCGGTTCCAGGCGGCGGCGGGCATCGACGACTCCGCGGCCCGCCTCGCGACGGACCTGCGGGCCCAGTCGGGCAGCCACGACGCCGACGACCTCGCCCGCCTGCTCGCCGGGGGTTCGGCCGCGCTCGTGGAGTGGCTGATCGACACGCACGGCGTCGACCTGCGGCTGATCACCGACTACAAGCACGTCGGCCACTCCGTGCCGCGCCTGCACGCGCCGCCTTCGCGCAAGGGCCGCGACCTCGTCGCCGACCTGCTGCGCGCGGTGCGGGCGACGGACACCGAGGTGCTCGTGCACACGCCGGTCGCCACGTTGCTCCACGACGAGGGCCGGGTCACGGGCGTGCGGGTCTCCGGCCCGCGCAGTGGCACGTACGAGATCACCTCCCACGCCGTCGTGCTGGCCGGCAACGGTTTCGCGGCCAACCGCGCCCTGCTGCGCGAGTGGGCCCCGGCGATCGCCGGCTTCGAGTACTTCGGGGCCTACGGCAGCACGGGCGAGTCTCTCCAGTGGGCGCTCGACCTGGGCGCCCGCCTGGGCAACCCGACGGCGTACCAGGGTTACGCGGCCGTCGCGTATCCCCACGGCTCCATCACGTCCTGGACGACGGTGGAGATGGGCGGCGTGCTCGTGAACGGCGCCGGCCACCGCTTCGGCGACGAATCCCGCGGCTACTCCGGCTACGCCGACGCCGTACTCGGGACGCCCGGTCCCTGGCACGTCGTGTTCGACACGAAGATCCGCGACTACGTGGCCGGCAACGAGGAGGAGTTCGCGGAGCTCGTGGCCATGGGCGGCGCGCGGGAATGCGCGTCGGTGGACGACCTGGCCACCTTCTGCGGCGTCGACGCTTCGGCTCTGTCGGGGACTCTGGCCTCGGCGGCGTCGGCGGCCTCCGGCGACACCAAGGACGAGTGGGGCCGCACGGACTGGGGCTTCGGCCCCCTGCACGCGCCCTACGTGGCCGTCCGGTCGGTCCCCGGCCTGTTCCACACCCAGGGCGGAGTACTCGTCGACGAGCACGCCCGGCCGACGACCGAAACCGGCCCCATCCCGGGCCTCTACGCCGTCGGCGGCGTCGCCACCGGCGTCAGCGGCTTCAGCGGCGGCGCCGGCTACAGCTCCGGCAACGGCCTCCTGGCCGCCCTTGGCCTCGGCCGCCTCGCCGGCACCCACGCCGGTTCCCTCCTGCGATGAGGAGTTCCCATGTCTTCCCTCCCCACCGCTCGGCCGGCCCAATCGCGTAGACGGGCCATCGCGAGCTTCGCCTGAAAGCCGCGAAAACTCCTCCGGCTGGCTCACCGGTCTTCCCGGCGCCGTTTCTTCGTCCGTACCACCTCCGTCCAGCTCGTTGACACCTCCGTTGATGACATTCTCGACAGCTCCACCCACTCCTCTCTCGCACCGGGACATCATCGCGAAACCCACCCGCAGGGCCACTCCGGCAGGCTTGGCGGCCATTCGCGCGCTTGCTCATCCTCGGAGTTGATCGATTCTCCTGACCCCGCCGGTTCCCGTTCGGCCACCACCCTCGCCACCCCTCACAACCCTGGGCGAAACGAGCTATGGCCCGGGATTCGCGCGACACTCCCATGTGGACACTGTGGCCGGCCACAGTGTCCACAAGAGAGCGGTCCAGCCGGGAGCTAGGTGACCCACCGCCATTCGTGGCGGCCGGGCGTGAGGATCTCCGTGGCGAGATGAGCTTGCGTGGCCGAGAGAAATCCTGCGAGGTAAGCGAGCCCGGCGGCGGTGATGACGTCGATGGTGCCGTCGCGCAGGGCGGAGAGGGTGGTCGGCAGGTGGGCAGCGAGGGCGGCGTGGAGGGCCGTGACGGCTTCGGTTTCAGTATGGGACAGGGACAGACGTCGGGAGATCTCGGTAGCCGTGTGAGCAGTGGATGACTTCATGTCGAGAACATTATCGAACACTTGATCGATAGCGCAGTCGCTGAATCGGGTGGTCTCGGAACGGGTCGCTCGATCAGCAGCGGCAACACAACTGGCTCGACTCGGCCAGAACGGTTCCACTCACTCGGCCCGCTCAACCCAGTCGATCGACTCACTCGGCCCGCTCGGCCAACTTGACCCTCAGCCCGCTCAGCCCCAGTCGGCCGATTCGATCGATTCGACCGGCTCGGCCGGCTCGGTTCGCGGCCTCGGCTCTGCTTGGTTCGCCAGCTCGGCCGGTTCGACTCTGCCGACCCGAGGACCCAGCGCCCCGGCGGCTCGACGGCTCGACGACCTGTTGGTCCAGCGGCTCGAAACAGCCCTAACAGCCCATTGGGCCGTTAGCCTCCGAGTCCGGCTACTCTGGGTAGACCATGTCGAAGGGATGGCGACCGTGATGCGTCGGGTTCGTCGGGCGGCCGCCCTGGTTGTTGCGTTGCTGTTGTTGTTCGGGGAGCCCTGGTCGGTGTTCGTGCTGTTGCCGGGGTGGCCGGCGGCGGGGACCGTCGCGGGGACGGTGGTGTTCGCGGGCGCGATGGTGGCGTTCCCGGTGCTGATGTTCCAGGGCCACGGGCCGCGGCAGAGTGACGCGGCGGCGCGGGCCGGGGACGTCATGCTGGGCACCGTCTGGGTGCTGTTCACATGGAGCGTCCTCGGGCATGTGCTGCGGCTGGCGCTGCTGGTCGCGGGTGTCGACGACCCCGCGCGGCCGCGGATCGTGGCGGCGGCGAGCCTCGCGGTGTCGGTGGTGCTGCTCGTCGTCGGCAACCGGGTCGCGATGCGGGTGCCGCCGGTGAAGGAAGTGGACGTGGTGATCCCGCGGCTGGGCGCGGGCGTCGACGGGCTGCGCATCGCGGTCATCACCGATACGCACTACGGCCCCCTCGACCGCACCAAGTGGTCGGAAAAGCTGGTCGCCGAGGTGAACCGGCTGCAGGCCGACGTCGTCTGCCACGCGGGCGACCTCGCCGACGGGTCGGTCGCCAAGCGCCGCAAGCAGGTCGACCCGCTGGGTGGCGTCCAGGCCGGCCTCGGGCGTTTCTACATCACCGGCAACCACGAGTACTTCGGCGAAGCCCAGGCCTGGCTCGACCACATGGAGAGCCTCGGCTGGGACACCCTCCACAACCGCAGCACCCTCGTCGAACGCGGCGGCGACCGCATCCTCTTCGCCGGCATCGACGACCCCACCGGCGCGGCCTCCGGACTGCCCGGCCACGGCCCCGACCTGCCCGCCGCCCTCGCCGGCGCGGACCCTGACGTCCCCGTCGTCCTCCTCGCCCACCAGCCCAAGCAGGTCAAGCAAGCCCGCGAAGGCGGTGTCGACCTGCAGATCTCCGGCCACACCCACGGTGGCCAGATCTGGCCGTTCCACTTGCTCGTCCGCCTCGACCAGCCCACCCTCTCCGGCCTCACGCCCCACGGCCCCCGCACCCAGCTCTACAACAGCCGCGGCTCCGGCTTCTGGGGCCCGCCGTTCCGCGTGTTCGCGCCCAATGAGATCAGCCTTCTGACTCTGCGCCGCGCCGCCTGACCTGGGCGGGGCGCGTTCGGAGCGACCCGCCGGCCCATCGCGACACCTGACCGGCGCGCTCTGGACGACCCGAACCCCGCCACCTCGCCTGGCCTGAGCACGCCGACCGCCCGGTCCAACGCGGGCAGCATCAGACCGGGCAAGTGCGACGGCCCGTCGCCCTCGCAGCCCGGCACCCTCAACCCGGCCTGAGCAGCACCGGCCCCCGACCCGACCCGAGCAACTTCAGGTCGGGCGAACGCTTCGGCGCGGCCCAGCAATCAGCCGCGCCGCACACGACCTCGTCACGCGCAACCTGCCGCACCTTCGCCCGAAATCACTCACGCCGACCCCGGTCACCCCACCAATCCGCACCACCGACTAATTTTTTTGTCTTGACAATAACAACCATCGGTGACAACCTACTCCGCAGCAGCCCACCCCAGGAGTCCCCGCCGCAGAGAAGGCCGCCATGACCACCGTCGAGCACCGACCGGCCGCCCGGCCGACCAGCGCGAACACAACCCGCGCCCTCCTCAGCGCAGGGGTCGCCGCCGGACCCGTCTACCTCGTGACCGCGCTGGCCCAAGCCCTGACCCGCCCCGGGTTCGACCCCGCGCGAACGGACGTCAGCCTGCTCGCCGTGGGGCCGAACGGCTGGATCCAGATAGCCAACTTCGTCGTCACCGGTCTGCTCGTCATCGCCTGCGCGGTGGGCCTCAAGAGCAAGCTGGTCGCCACCTTCGGTGCGGGACTCATCGCGGCCGGCGTTTTCGTGGCCGACCCCGCCGGCACGGCGATCTCCTGGCACGGAGCGCTCCACGTCGGCACCGCCGGCATCGGCTTCCTCGCCTTCACCGCCGCGTGCCTCGCCCGTAAATCCGGCTACTCCCGCGGCACCGGGATCGCGTTCCTCGCCGGGTTCGCCGGCGTCGCCACCGGGTCGGCCAGCCCCGTGGTCGTGGCCGGGTTCTGGGTGGCCGTCGCGCTCGCGTTCGCGTGGCTCGCCGTGACAGCGGTCCAGACCAAGCGCACCATCAACGACTGAAGGAAGCAAAACCCATGCCCACCACCATTTCCGCCGACGGCACCACCCTCGGCTACACCCGCATCGGCACCGGGCCGTCGCTGGTGCTCGTCGACGGGGCGATGTGTTACCGCGGCTCGACGCCCAACGACGCCATCGCGAACGAGCTCGCCGGCCACTTCACCGTGTTCACCTTCGACCGCCGCGGCCGGGGCGAGAGCGGGAACACGCTGCCCTACGACGTGGAGCGGGAAGTGGAAGACGTCGCCGCCGTCGTCAAGGAGGCAGGTGGGGAAGCCGGTCTCTTCGGGATCTCCTCGGGGGCCGCGCTCGCGCTCGAAGCGGCGCACCGCGGGGTGCCGACGAACAAGCTCGCCGTGTACGAGCCGCCGTTCGTCGTCGACGGGTCGCGCAAGCCGCTCGAACGCGACTACACGGAGAAGCTGGAGCGGGCCGTCGAAGAAAACAACCGCGCGGAAGCCGTCCGCCTCTTCATGCGCGTCGGTATCGAACTGCCCGCCCCCATGGTCGCCATGATGCGCCTCATGCCCGCCTGGCCGAAGCTCAAGCGCGTCGCCCACACGCTCCCCTACGACAACGCCCTGATGGAGGGCACCCAGGCCGGCCGGCCGCTCCCCGAAGGACGCTGGTCGGGCATCACCGCGCCGGCCCTCGTCATCGACGGCGGCAAGAGTCCCCGGTGGATGCGCACCGGCGTGGCCCAGCTCGCCGAGACGCTGCCTGACGCCACCTACCGCACCCTCCCCGGCCAGACGCACCTCGTGAAGGCGAAGGCCCTCGCCCCGGTGCTTGCGGAGTTCTTCACACCTCGCTGACACCGTGAACGGCCGTACGGCAAGCTGACCGGGTGGCCACGCGAGCGCTGATCTTCGACTTCGACGGAACGCTGGCCGACACCGAAGCCGCAGTGCTGCAGTCGTGGCAGGAGATGTTCCGCGACCACGGCACGGAGCTCCCCCTGGAGGTCTGGCACACCGTGATCGGCACGCAGAACACGGCCGCCACGATGTTCGAGCTGCTGGCCGAGCGCGTCGCGAACATCGACCCCGAACAGCTGCGCCCAGGCATGCGCGCCCGCGTCCACCAGCTGCTCGAAGCCGAAGGCCCGCGCGAAGGGGTGCTCGGCTACCTCGACGAAGCCGCGAACCGGAACCTCAAGCTCGGCGTCGCGTCCAGCTCGTCGGGCACCTGGGTCCACGGCCAGCTCGCCCGCCTCGGCCTCGCCGAGCGGTTCGGCTCCGTCGAGACCGGCGACCGCCACGCCGCCAAGCCGCGCCCCGACACCTACCTCGCCGCGCTGGCCACGCTCGATGTCCCGGCCGACCAGGCGATCGCCTTCGAGGACTCGCCCCACGGCGTCAGCGCCGCGAAGGCCGCGGGCATCCCGACGGTCGCCGTGCCGAACGCCATCACCACCGTGCTCGACTTCGGCCACGCCGACCTGGTGCTGCCGTCGTTCACGGCCAAACCGCTGGCCGAGGTCCTCGACCTGCTCGGCTAAACCGCTTCCGACAGCCGGTCGAGAAACGCCCGCTGCCCCTTCACGAGCTTGACCCGCGCGTCGTCCAGCCCGAACCACTCGACGCGGTCCACCTCCGGGAACTCCTGCTTGCGCCCCGAGCGCGGCGGCCACTCCAGCTCGAACGTGCCCGGCACGACCGCCGCCGGGTCCAGGTCCGCCTCTACGGCCCAAGCCGTGACGACCTTCCCCGACTGCCGCACGTCACCCAGCGCGAGCCACTCGCCGTCGGGCGCGGGCAGGCCGAGCTCCTCCGCGAACTCGCGCCGGGCGGCGGCCACCGGCTCCTCGCCGTCCTCGAGCTCGCCCTTGGGCAGCGACCACGCGGCCTCGTCCTTCTTCGCCCAGAACGGCCCACCCATGTGCGCGAGCAGCACCTCGACCTCGTCGCGCCGGCGGAAAAGCAGCAGCCCGGCACTGTGTTTGGCAGCCATCGCGACAGTCTGCCGGAACCCGTCCGAAAAAGATTCCGCACCCGTGTCGATCCGCGCCGGGCCGGTTCGACGCATCGGCAAAAGGGAAAAACACCCGGAGGGAACCGGAAATGACCACCATCACCCGCACCCAGATCACCCCGTCCACCACGAAGCCGCAGCTCGTCGAGCGCGCCCGCCCCGTCGTGCTGGGGCTGTTCCGGGTCGTCACGTCGGCCCTGTTCCTGATCCACGGCCTGGCCGGCTTCGGTTTCTTCGGCGGCATCGACGGCCAGGGCGGGGCCGTGCCGTTCGGCAGCTTCCCCGGCTTCTGGGCCAGCGTGATCGAGGTCGTCGGCGCCGTGCTGATCCTGCTGGGCGTGGCGACGCGACCGGCCGCGATCGTGCTGTCCGGCGTGATGGCCTACGCCTACTTCACCGTCCACGCGCCGATGGGCCTGCTGCCGATGCAGAACATGGGTGAGCCGGCCGCGCTGTACTCCTGGATCTTCCTCACGATCGCCGCCACCGGCCCGGGCGCCTTCGCACTCGGCAACCTGCGCAACCGCGCCAAGAAGGCCCGTCAGTAGCCCGCGGCCGCCAGGTCGCTGTGCTTCATCACGTGCTCCATGAGGATCGTCAGCACCTGCTTGGTGGACTCCCGCTCGCGGGCGTCGCACAGCAACAGGGGAACGTCCGGGTCGAGGTCCAACGCGGCCCGGACTTCTTCCGTGCCGTAGCGGTACGCACCGTCGAAGCAGTTCACGCCCACGATGAACGGCAGGCCGCGCCGCTCGAAGAAGTCCACCGCGGCGAAGCACGATTCCAGCCGCCGCGTGTCGGCCAGCACCACGGCGCCCAGCGCGCCCTCGGCCAGCTCGTCCCACATGAACCAGAACCGGTCCTGCCCGGGCGTGCCGAACAGGTACAGGATCAGATCGGGGTTGATCGTGATGCGGCCGAAGTCCAGCGCGACAGTGGTGGTGGTCTTCTGCTCCACGCCCGACAGGTCGTCGACACCTTCGGAAGCGGTGGTGATCACCTCTTCCGTGCGCAGCGGGGCGACCTCGCTGACCGACCCGACCATCGTGGTCTTGCCGACCCCGAACCCGCCGGCGATCAGCACTTTGACCGCGGTCGCGGTCAGCGCGCGCCGGGGTTCAGAGTTTCCGGATGCCATCGAGAACCGCCTGGAGTACGTGTTTGTTCGGGGCTTCGGTCGGTGGTGCGGCGGTGCGGAACAGCACCAGGTTCTGCTCGATCAGATCACTCAGCAGAACTTTGACCACAGGCAGGGGCAGGTCCACGCGCGCGGCCACCTCGGCGACCGACGTCGGCTTCTGGCACAGGCTGAGGATCCGCGCGTACTCCGGCTCGATCGCGGCCACCTCGCGCGCGGTGCGCATGGCGACCACGAGCGTGATCAGGTCCAGCCCGAGCGTATCCGAGCGGGTGCGCCCGCCCGTGACGGCGTAGGAGCGGACCAGCGGCCCGGCCTCGTCGTCGAACCAGGACTCGTGCCGGCCGCTCATGGCGAAGTCCGCTGGACCACTCCGGCCCGCGGTGCCGCCGTGAGCACCGCGCCGACCCGCTTGACCATCAGGTTCATCTCGTACGCCACGAGCCCCATGTCCGCGTCGGCGCTCGCCAGCAGCGCGAGGCACGCGCCGCGGCCGGCGGCCGTCACGAAGAGGAACGCGTGGTCCATCTCCACCATCGTCTGCCGCACGTTGCCGCCGCCGAAGTGGCGCCCGGTGCCCCTCGCGAGGCTCTGGAACGCCGAAGCGACGGCCGAAAGGTGCTCACCGTCCTCTTCGGACAGGTTGCTCGACCGGCCGATCAGCAGCCCGTCGGACGAGAGCACCACTGCCCGCTCGGCACCGGCGACCCGCCTGACGAGGTCGTCGAGCAACCAGTCGAGCTCGTTGACGCCGTTGTTGGCCATCAGTCGCGATCTCCGTACCTGTTGTCGTCGTAGTCGACTTCCGTCTCCCGGGCGCGCCGGGTGCCCTGCTGGAACGCCGTGAGGCGGTTGCGGGCGAGTTCCGGCGTGTCCTCCCGGGCGTCCTGGAGCTCGTGCGCAGGACGGTCTTCGCGCAGCTGGGGCACGAGGTTCTGCTGACGCCGGCGCTGAGGCAGCGGCGGACGCCCGGGGGCCTCCGGCCGGTACGGCTGCTGGGGGCGGCCGTTCTCCGGCGCCGGGCGCGGCTCGTGCGCGGGCCACGCCGGCTGCGGCGGGCGAGGCGGCCGCGCGGCACGCGGCGGAGCGGGCTGCTCGACCGGGGGCGCGGGCGGTTCGTACGCGGGCGGTTCCACCTGCGCGACGGGAGCCGCTTCCGGCCGCAGCCGCGCGGCACGCCGTCCGACCCGGCTCATCCGCACGGGGTCCTGCACCGGCTGCTCGGGCACCGGCACCGGCACCGGTACCGGGGTCTGCTCCTCGGCGACGTCCGGCGTCGCCTCGCTCAGCGGCGCCAGCAGATCCCTGCGCACCAGCACGATCGCGCGCGTGCCGCCGTAGGCCGATTCCCGCAGGTGCACGGAGATCCCGTGGCGCGACGCGAGCCGCGCGACCACGAACAGGCCCAGCCGCGGCTCGTCCGACAGCGCCATGATCCCGAAGTCCGGCGGGTCGGCGAGCATCGCGTTGAACTCGTCGGCCTGCTCCTTCTCCAGCCCGAGGCCCTGGTCCTCGACCTCGATCACCACGCCCTTGCCGACGACGTTGCCGCGCAGCTCGACACGCGCCTCGGGCGGCGAGAACGACGTCGCGTTGTCGATCAGCTCCGCCAGCAGGTGCACGAGGTCGCCGACCACCGGGCCGCGCACGGCCACCGAAGGCAGCGCCGCCGTCTTCACGCGCGAGAAGTCTTCGGTCTCGGCCGCCGCGCCACGCACCAGCTCGGCGAGGCTCACGGGGTTGCGCCACTGCCGGCCGGGCTGGCCGCCGCCGAGGATGATCAGGTTCTCGGCGTTGCGGCGGGCGCGTGTGGAGAGGTGGTCGAGCTGGAACAGCGTGTCCAGCTGGTCCGGGTCCTCCTGCTTGCGCTCGGCCGCGTCGAGCACCTTCAGCTGCCGGTGCACGATGACCTGGCTGCGGTGGGCGATGTTGAGGAACACCGTCTTGGTGCCCTCCCTGGTCTTCGCCTCTTCGACGGCGGCGGCGATGGCCGCCTGCTGCGCCTTGTTGAACGCCTCGGCGACCTCGCCGATCTCGTCGTCACCGTGGTCGAGGAAGTGCCCACCCTCTTCGAGGTCCACGGGCTCGCCCGCCCGCACGCGCTCCACCAGCTCCGGCAGCCGGACCTCGGCCGCGTCGAGCGTGTCCTCCCGCAGCCGCGCGAGGCGCGCGATGAACCGGCGCGACAGGCGCAGCGCGATGAGCACCACGATGATCGCGATGAGCAGCGCGGCGGCGCCGGCGATGATCGAGTTGGTCAGCGTGGTGTCGGCGTCGGCGATCGCCGCGTTGGTGGCGGCCGAGCTTTGCGTCACGAACATCGTCATCAGCGTCGTGGCGACCTGGTGCGCGGCGTCGCGCCACTGCTGCTGCGGCACGGGCAGCTGCTTTTCGCCCGCCAGGAACGCGTTTTCGACCTGCGTGACGGTGCGCCAGTCCGGTCCGGCCACGAGCTTGTCGTAGCTCGCGCGCACCTGCGGCAGCATCTGCGGCACGGACTGTTCCAGCTGCGCGTGGTACGCGCCGATCTGCCCGATGTACGCCCGCTGTTCGTCGCCGCTCAGGCCGCCCGAGGCGAGCCCGGCCGCCGACAGGGCGTCGCTGCGCTGCATCTCCTCGGCGGCGTTGAAGATCGGGATCGCCGACAGGCGCGCGAACGCGTTCTCCGCACCTCGCGCGGCCTGCGCGAGCCCGGCGACGCCCTGCGTGAACTGGTCGATGATCTGGTTGTAGAAGGTGAACGTCTGCAGCAGCGGAAGCTGCCCGGCGTCCACCTGCTGGCGCACCTGCGGCACCTTCGAGTACAGCCCGGCGAACGTGGCGATGTTCTGCTTCACGCTCGCAGGCACGGTGTCGTCGTCGGCGAAGTTGCCTTCGAGGATCGAGCTGATCTGCGCGGCCGCCGCGTCGGTCTTCGGCCGCGCGGCCTGCAGCGCCTGGCGCGCGTCGGCCTGCCCGGCCAGCACGCTCATCGACAGCTGCCGCTCCTGCTCGGCGGCGAGGATGAACGGGATGCCCGGGCCTTCCGAACTGCGGATCTTCCGCGCGTAGTCCCGCGCCTGCAGGGCGTCGGTGATCAGGTAGCCGGCCAGCGCGACGCCGACGAGCAGGAGAGCGAGACTCGGAATCAACGCGATCGCGAGCACGCGTGACCGAATCGACGAGCCGCGGCTGCGACGAACAGAATTCTGCTTCACCGTGGTCCGTTTTCCTTCCGGCAGTACAAAGTATTCGGGTCTCCCAGGGTTTTCTCACCCGGTTCCGACCAGCCGGATCAACTCACCGTGGTCCATCGCCCGCGACGACGTTAGGCAGGCCGGGCAGCAACGTCAAGTCCGGATGCGAATCAAGGTCACGTTCCCGTGATCCACTCACAACTCCCAGCAGTACTTTGGAAAATCCACCACGCGAGGGGTGAGCTTGGTCGCACGGGTAATGGGCCGGACGGCGGTGCCGCCGCGACCTGCGACGCGCTATTGGCGAGGTGAACGAGGTGTGAGGAACACCGAAATCATTCGGTGAGGTCCATCACCGAAGGCACCGACGGACCGTGACGGCCACCTTACGTGCGGCCGCGGACTCCCCGCGAGGACGAAAAGGCGTGAAATGGGCTACACCGGCCGCGGAATCGCTGCTCGAACCGGTGCGATTACCACTTTTCAGCGCCGAACGCCGTTCGGACGCGAGGCGCCTTCGCGATGCAGGATCAAGCGCGGCCCGTCGGGCCAGTCGAGGTCGGCTTCGTGGTCGGCTTCGCGAGCGGAGCCGCGGCGCCGGCCCCGGCGGACGAGATCGCGCAGCATCTCCCGGCACGCCCAGCCGAGCACGGCCACGGAGCAGACCAGCACCAGCACGAGCACGGATTCCACCGGGAAGCGCACGAACAGGCCACCGAATTCGGCGAGCAGAATTCCGATGACCACTCCGACCAGGAGTGTGCCGACATACGAAAGCGGCACCTCGCGAACCCGTGCTCCGGCCATCGCCGCCCCCTTCGCCCGGAAACCGCGCCGACGTTTCCCCGCACCGCACGAGCACGGGATCGCGCCGTCCGCGGTGCGTCCACCAGCGGAAAAGCAGGCTCCGATCATAGCGGGCAACCACGCGGAACTGTCCCCGTCGCTCACCCGAAGGGGCTATTCGTGGATCCATTCAGCCGCGAAAACCGCGATTTTCCATGAATTCGGTTCGCCTTTTCGTTCAGCTCAGCTCGTGCAACGCCGTGACGGCACGCAGCACTTCCGCGTACTGCGTGTAGAGCGGCGCGAGCCCGAACCGCAGCACGTCGGGCGGACGGAAATCGCCGAGCACACCGCGTTCGTGCAACGCCCCCATCGTGCGCGGCGCGTCCGGTACGCGCACCGAAATCTGGTGGCCGCGGGCGTGGTCGCGCGGCGTCGGGACGTCGGCGCCGGGCAGCAGTTCGTCGAGGCAGCGCAGGAAGAAATCGCCCAGTGCCAAGCCTTTCGCCCGAACGACGGCGAGATCGACGTCGTCCCACACGTCCAGCGCAGCGTCGAGCGCGAGCAGCGACAGGATGTCCGGGGTGCCCGCGCGCGCTCGCGAAATCCCGGCGCCCGCGCGGTAGCCGGCCTCCATCGCGAACGGATCGGCGTGCCCGGCCCAGCCCGCGAGCGGTTGGTCGAACGACTCCTGCCGCCGGCTCGCGACGTAGACGAACGCGGGCGCGCCGGGCCCGCCGTTGAGGAACTTGTAGGTGCAGCCCACCGCGTAGTCGACCTCGTGCTCGTCGAGCCGCACCTCGATCGCGCCGACGCTGTGGCAGAGGTCCCAGACCACCGCGGCGCCGGCCGCGTGCGCCGCGGCGGTGATCGCGCCCATGTCGTGCAGCCGGCCCGACACGTAGTCGACGTGGTTCACCAGCACCGCCGCCGTCGCCGCACCGCACGCGGCGGGCAGCTCGGCGACCGGCACGCGCCGCACGGCGTGTCCGGTGAGGCGCCCGACCTGCTCGGCGACGTAGCCGTCGGTCGGGAAGGTCGCGGCGTCGAGCAGGATCTCGCCGCGCCCCGGGTTCGCGCGCACGGCGGCGACGAGCACCTTGAACAGGTCGACGCTCGTCGAGTCGGCGACCACGATCTGCCCGGGCGCCGCGCCGACGAGCGGCGCGATGCGGTTGCCGACCCGCTCCGGCGCGTCCCACCACCCGTCGGTCCACGACCGGATCAGCCGGCCGCCCCACTGATCGCGGACCACGTCGGCGAGCCGTTGCGCGACGTGCCGCGGCGGGGCGCCGAGGGAATTGCCGTCGAAGTACGCGACGGCCGGGTCGAGGTCGAACTCCGCGCGCTTGGCGGCCAGCGGGTCGGCGGCGTCGAGGGCGGCGGCTTCCGTGCCGAGTTCCCTGCGGACGAGCGTCATGCCGGGAACTCGTCGGCGAGGGTGTTCCAGAACATCAGCTCGTAGCTCTGGAACAGCCGGGCGTACGTCCGCGCACGGCCGGGATCGAGCCGCCCGGCGTCGAGCCCGGCCTGGATCGCGGCGAGCGCCCGCTCTTCGATTTCCGGGACGTCGGCGGCGAAGAAGTCGAAGAACGCGCACGCGTCGTCGGAGAAGCCACCGTCCTGAAAACAGTAGTGCTCACGCATCCCCGTGGCGACGGCGGCGCAGTACCGGCCCCACGCGGCGAAGTTCGCGAAGATCGCGACAGCGACTTCAGCCGCTTCACCATTCAGCGCCAGCCACGCGAAATACGCCGGATACGCCTGACAGCCCGCGCGCGGCAGCTCGGTCCCCGGATCGTCCCCGGCCGCGGCCGCCAACGCGTCGAGCTTGCCCAGCGCGAGCTGCTCCCCCGGCGCGAGGCCGCCGAAGAACTCACGCGCCCGCGGTTCGTCGGCACGGGCCGCCAGCGCGTGGAAGCTGCGCCAGTCACTGCGCACGATCCACCGCTCCTCGGCGGCGATCGCGGCGAACACCGCCCGCGGCGCGGAGCCGGAAGCGACGAGCGGCAAGAGCCGGTTGTCCTCGTCGCGCGGCGCGAGCTCACGCTGGATCGCGGCGAGCAGTTCACGAGCGGAGGCATCAGGAGCGGGCACAGGCTCTCCTTCGACGGGGCTTCCATTCAAGCAGGACCGCTGAAGTGGATCTTTCCTCACCAGGTGGGGAATCGACTGTTTTGCGCAGTTCGCGGTCAGGTCCACGCAGGCACGCGGAGTGGCCGCGATTCTCTATCCACACCGGCCGGGAGCCCCTACAGTGGTCGGTCATCAGCACCACTGGAGGAGGGCCAGCGTTGACCACCCCGCAGTCCGCAGCCGCACAGGCCGAGGGTCAGACGATCCCCCGCCTGCTACACCGCAACGCCACTGAGTACGGCGAACACCCCGCCGTCACCTCGC
This sequence comes from Amycolatopsis sp. NPDC049253, assembly GCF_040678995.1. Lineage (NCBI taxonomy): Bacteria > Bacillati > Actinomycetota > Actinomycetes > Pseudonocardiales > Pseudonocardiaceae > Amycolatopsis > Amycolatopsis sp. NPDC049253. The sequence continues at coordinate 68,763 of NZ_JBFAQX010000013.1, forward strand.
TCGACCTCGAGGGTCACCCGACGCTGAGCTGGAGTGAGTTCCGCACCGCGATCGCCGAGTTCTCGCGTGGCCTGGCCGGGCTCGGCCTCGGCAAGCGCGACCGCATGCTGATCATGGCCGTGAGCAGTCCCGACCACCTGATCGCCGACCTCGCCGCCGTGCACCTGGCCGCGATCCCGTGCACGGCGTACGCGACGCTGAGCCCGGACCAGATCCGCTACGTCGCCCGCCACAGCGCCGCGCCCGTCGTCGTCCTCGGCGGCGCGGGTGAGCTGGAGCGCTGGCTGCCGGTGCTCGACGATCTCCCCGTGCTGCGCCACGTCGTCGTGATGGACGCGGGCGCGATCCCGGCCGGCGACGAACGGTTCGTTTCGTTCGCCGAAGTGCGCGAGGCCGGACGCGCGGCGCTCGCCGAGGACCCCGCCGCGTTCGAAGCCTCGTGGCAGGCGATCCAGCCGGACGACCCGCTCGCGATGATCTACACCTCCGGCACCACCGGCGACCCCAAGGGTGTCGTGCTGTCGCACCGCAACGCCGTCCACGAAGGACTCGCGGTGCAGAACCTGCACGACGCTCCCATGCACGCCAGGAACATCGCCTACCTGCCGCTGGCGCACATCGCCGAGCGCGAGCTGTCGATCTACCTGCCGCTGCTGTGGGCGGGCCACGTGCACACCGTCGCCGACGCCGCCGGTGTCGTCGCCGCGCTCGGGCAGGTGCACCCGGAGAGCTTCTTCGGCGTGCCGCGCGTGTGGGAAAAGATGGTGGCGGGCATGAAGAACATGCTCGGCGGCGTGCCCGAGGACCGCCGCGAGGCGCTGCTCTCGGCCAATGCCCTGCTGCAGGAGGGTTACAAGCTGCGCTCCGACGGCAAAGAGGTGCCCGCCGAGCTCGCCGAGCGCATCGCGAAGACCGACGAAGCCGTGCTCGCCCCCGTGCGCGCACTGCTCGGTCTGGACAAGGTGCTCGTCGCCTCCAGCGGTGCGGCGGCCCTGCCGGTGGAGGTCCTGTACTTCATCGCCGGCTTGGGCGTCGAGATCCAGGAGGTCTGGGGCCTGTCCGAGACCACGGGCGCGGCCACGTCGAACAGCGCCGGCGGCTTCCGCGCGGGCACCGTCGGCAAGCCGCTCGATGGCGTCGAGGTGAAGGTCGCCGAAGACGGCGAGCTGCTCGTGCGCGGCCCCATCGTCTTCCTCGGCTACCTGCAGGAAGACGGCTCCATCGCCGACGCGACCGACGCCGAGGGCTGGTACGCCACCGGCGACATCGGCACCATCGACGAAGACGGTTTCGTGCGGATCACCGACCGCAAGAAGGAACTGATCATCACCTCGAGCGGCAAGAACATCGCCCCCACCCGCATCGAGGGCCTGCTCAAGGAACACCCGCTCATCGGCCAGGCCGTCGCCATCGGCGACGACCGCCCGTATGTCACGGCCCTGATCGTCCTCGACGACGAGATCGCGCCCGGCTGGGCCACGGCTCACGGCATCGAGGCGTCCGGCATCGACGAGCTGGCCGCCCACGAGCAGGTGCTCGCCGAGATCGAACGCGCGGTGGAATCGGCCAACAGCCGGCTGGCGCGCATCGAGCAGATCAAGCGCTACCACCTGATCACGCAGGCGTGGACCCCGGAGACCGGCGAGCTGACGCCGACGCTGAAGCTCAAGCGCCGCGTCATCAACGAGCGCTACGACGCCGCGATCAAGGACCTGTACGCAGCTGCCAGCCCGGCGTCCTGATCGCCGGCCCCGGGCGGTCCGAGGTGAGCCGCCCGGGGTGGGCCGTCAGGCGATGCGGCTGCTGTCCGTCCACTTGCGAAGGCGGGGCGGCACGCGCTTTTCGAGGCCGTAGTTCTCCAGGTGCGCCGAGAACACCTCGTCGAACGCGTTCTGCACCGTCTCCGTGTCCCAAACCTGCCGCTCGAGGATCGGCTGCTTCAGGAACGGCTGTCCCATCACGTGCAGCTGCGGCCCGTTGCACCGGATCATCTGCCCGGTGATCCCGGCCGATCCGTCGCCGAGCAGGAACAGCACCACCGGCGCGATGCGCGACGGCGTGCGCTCCGGCGGGCACGCCCGCAGCGCCCGCTCCGACTTCCACACCATCCGCGTGTGCGCCACCGGGCACACGGCGTTGGCCCGGATCCCGTGTTCCTCCAGGTCCAGCGCCCACGAGTACGTGAGCGAAGCGACTGCACCCTTCGAAGCCGCGTACACGCCGAGCTTGCGCTGCCCCAGCGAAGCGCCGGACGAAATATTCACGATGGACCCGTGGATCCCCCCGGCGACCATCGCCTTGATCGCCGCCAGGCCCGTGTACATCACACCCAGGACGTTGACCTCGACCAGCTCCCTGGCCTGGTCGACGTCGTCGTCCCACGGCAGGGCCTCGTAGTTGAGGCCGGCGTTGTTGACCAGGCCGTCGATCCGCCCGAACTCGCCCACGCACAGGTCCACGATGGCCTGGGCCTGCGCCGGGTCGGCCACGCTGTGCCCGCTCGCGACGGCCCGTCCGCCGTGCTGCCGGATGTTCTCCGCCGTCCGCTCGGCGAGGCCGGCGTCGACGTCGTTGACCACCACGGCCCCGCCCGCGCGGGCCACGTGCACGGCGAACGCCTCGCCGAGTCCCCGGCCGGCGCCGGTGACGACCACGGCCTTGTCCTGCATGAGCCTGTCCATAACCCTCTCCCCACTGCCCGGCGACGGCGGGGCGAGGGACCGCTCCGCCGCGCTCTTTTCCAGTGTTGGGCCATTCAATGCACGGGGCAGGGCGACGGCGACGAACGGTGGCCGTCATGCGCCGAGCGAGTGACGCACGATCAGCCCACCGGTACCTCCGGACAGGTCAGCACCGACCGGGAGTGGGTCCGGGCCGCCTCCCCTGAACGGCCCAGCAGGGGAGAACGCTCGTAACCACTGTTCGCTCGCGCGTAATCAGCGGCATACTGATTGTTGTCCCACCGCCCGGGAACTGTGACTCCCTCGGGGTCACCGTCACAGCCCAGGCAGAATGCCCACCGCACACGTTCACCCGATCGGGGAGGGGGAAGTGGTCACCCTGTGACGACCCACGCCACGCCACGGCTGACGGCGCCACTGCGGAACGTCGAGTACCGCGTTCTGTGGGCGGCCGAGGCCATCTCGAGCGCAGGCGACCAGCTGGCGAAGGTGGCGCTCGCCATCCTCGTCTACAACCGCACCGGCTCGGCCCTCTGGGCCGCCGTCGTCTACGCCCTCACGTTCCTCCCCGCGCTGGCGGGCGGGCTCGGGCTGTCCTTCCTCGCCGACCGCTACCCGAGGCGCGCGGTGCTGAGCGCGAGCGCCGCGGTGCAGGCGGTGCTCGTGGGACTCATGAGCCTGCCGGGCATGCCGCTGGTGGTGCTGTGCAGCCTGCTCGTGGCCGTGCAGCTGGCCGCGTCACCCGCCAACGCCGCGCAGAACGCCATCACGCGCGAGGTGTTCACCGACGACGAGATCTACCTGCGCAGCCAGGACCTGCGCGGGATCACCACCAACACGGTGATGCTGCTGGGGCTGGCGGGCGGCGGCCTGCTCGTGACACTCGTGGGCACGTCGTGGGCGCTGGCGGTCGACGCCGTGAGCTTTGCCGTCGCCGCGGTCATCGTGCGCGTGTGGGTGCACGATCGCCCGGCCGCCGGCGGCGAGCAGTCGACGTGGTTCGGGGCCACTCGGTTCGTGTTCGGGCAGCGCCGGCTGCGGGTGCTGATCGCGCTGTCGTGGCTGGTCGGGCTCGCGGTGGTCCCCGAAGGGCTGGCGGCTCCGCTGGCGCAGCAGCTCGGCGCGTCGTCCGCGGCCGTCGGCTGGCTGCTGGCTGCCGACCCGCTCGGGTTCGTGGCCGGCGCCTATCTGCTCTCGAAGTTCGCGTCCGCACAGGTCAGGCTGCGCCTGCTGGGCATCCTCGCGACGACGTCGCTGGCGCTGCTCGCGCTGTTCCTGCTCCAGCCGAACCTGGCGCTGGCTCTCGTGCTCCTCGCACTGGCGGGTGCGATGGGCGCGTACATCATCACGGTCACCGCGACGTTCGCCACCTGGGTGCCGAACGAGCTGCGCGGTGGCGCCGGCGGGCTCTACCGCACCGGGCTGCGGGTCGCGCAGGGAGTCGGGGTCGCGCTGGGTGGGGTGGTCGCCCAGGTGACCGGGTCCGCGATCACCGCCATCGCGCTCGCCGGTCTGCTCGGCGTGGCGCTGGCCATCCCCACCGCCTTCTCGTGGACCCGGGTGCGGCACGCGGTCGCAGCCGATACCGGGCTCTGAGTCGTGGCCGGCTCGTTCACCGGCCGGGGCGATCCGGTACTGGAATCCGGATCGAAGTCTCGAGGTGCCACTCGTTCTCAGGCTTCGCGGTCACGCATCGCGTCTCTCCTCTGCTCACGCTGTCACGAACTCTCGGTTGCCGGTCACCGGAATCACGCCTCGCGGTCACGCACGGTGGGACACCTCCTCGCACTGAGAGCACTGACAATTTCCGGGCAATCAGACAAGAACGATTCAGGCTTCGCGGTCGCGCATCGGGAAAACACCTCCTGGAGGGCACAGCTCAGTGACTGGTGCTGCAATTCGCATTCAGGGTTCACCAGCCATCGGGGGAAGGCACCTCCGGGGAAGAGGCGCACGGTTGGACGGAACACGAATTCAGCCCTCGTGGAGGGCTCACCGCCGGGAAGTCGGTGAGTGCGATGATACCGGTAAGCGATAACAGCACGACAGTGGATACCACCAGACCCGAACCACCCGAGAGACCGGAGGAGGCCGAGCCCGATGCCCGAGAAGGGACACGCGCACGGTGAACCGACGGACTCCAATCGCGGGGTACCCACACCTTCCCATGATCACGCGCCGAAGTTCCATGATTCTTCCGGCGATGCACGCGGTGATGCACGCGGTGATGCACAAAACGCGACCACGCGGTCGCAGGGTGTCGGCAAACGGCTCGGTGAGTTGATTTCCAGCAATCCCGTGCGGTCGTGGGATCTGTGGACCAAGCCACGGGGGATGATCGTTTTCCTGCTTTCCTGGGAAGCGCTTGCCGTCGGCCTGCTGACGTTCGGGATCATCACCGGCGGGCCCACCACGGTCCTGGACTGGGCCCGGTTCGGCATCCTCGCCGTGTGCGCCACGGTGCACATCCAGCTCACGCGCCGGCAGGAGGAACGGCGGCGCAACCGCGTGACGGCCGTCCACATCGACCTGTCGGGGATCTGGGTGTTCCCCGGCGCACTGCTGCTACCGATCCACCTGACCCTGCTGCTGATCGTCATCGTCCGCGTGCAGCGCTGGTTCAACTCGCGCCGGCCTCCGCACAAGTTCGTGTTCACCTCGTTCACGCACGCCGTGTCGGCCTTGGCCGCGCACGAGCTCTACCAGACCTTCGCCTCGGCGGAGCTGGAGAACCTCACGCCCGGCAACTCGCTGAAGCTCTTCGGCATCCTCATGCTGGTCGGTTTCTGTTACGCGGCACTGCAGGCGATCGTCATCGGCAGCCTGCTCGCACTGGGCGGAACTTCCGCGCCCACGCTGAGCAACGTGCTGGGCACGAAGGACGACAATCTGCTGGAGCTCTCGACCATCGGCCTCGGCACCATCGCCACGATCCTGCTGGTGAACTTCCCGCCGGCGATCGTGATCCTGGTGCTCATCACCGTGCTCGGCAACCGGCTCGCCGAAATCAACCAGCTGCAGTCCGAGGCCCGCACGGACCCGAAGACGGGCATCTTCAACGTGCGCGGGTGGTCCGAATCAGCCGACCGCGCCCTCACGCGAGCCGCGCGCGGCAACGAAATGCTGGCACTGCTGATGATCGACCTCGACCACTTCAAGTGGATCAACGACACCTACGGCCACCCCGCGGGCGACGACGTCCTGCGCACGGTGGCCCAGACCTTGGACGACATCACGCGCCCCAGGGACATCATCGGCCGCTTCGGCGGCGAGGAATTCCTGATCCTGTTGCCCGACGTGGACCAAACGGCCGCCAAGGTCGCGGCCGAACGGATCCGCCTCGCGATCGCCGAACAACAGATCGTGACCACCGACAAACGCGGCGGGCGCGCCCGCATCACCGGCCGGACCACGTCGATCGGAGTGGCGCTGCTCGGGCCGAACGGATCGACGGTGGAACAGTTGCTGCACGCGGCCGACGCCGCCGTCTATGCCGCGAAGGAAGGCGGCCGGAATCAAGTGCGGTTCGCCGACGCGGATCCGCCACCCCGCGTGGCCTGAGCGAAATCACCGCCCGCCCCAATTGCGATTAATCGCGTTGGGTGAACGGTCCTTCGAAAACGGACAGCGAATTCAGCTGGGGCTCGCTCTCCGTGACCGGAAGACGCGGAAAATGGACTGTGATGCAATTCACCTCCCTCTGAAATGCCGCAACCGGGTCGAACCCGGGAGATCCCCCACCCCTTCCGGGGGTCATCCCCATGCCGCCGCCCGGGCGGGGCTGGCACCCTTGAGCGCATGCCAGCCACCGACGACCGTCCTCCGGCCGCCGCTCGCGTCCGCCGTCCGTGGTCGACGTCGGGCTGGCTGCTGCTGGTGCTCTTCGTCGTCTTCGGCTTCGGGCTCATCGCCTCGCGCCCGGCCTCGCCGCCGGACCAGGGGCCGCCGACCGGCGACGTGCTGGCCGCGCAGAACGCCATCGCCGCGCTGACCCACCCCGGGCCGCAACCCACCGCGCTCGCGCTCCTGCCCAAGGACTTCACCGCCGTCAGCGGCGTGACGCCCGGTGCGCTGCGGGCGCGCGACGGGACCGTTCGCGCCGTCCACGTCGACGGCGGGTGCTCCACCCCGTGGGGCGACGACAACACCAAGTGGGACTACGCGGTGCCGTGCAAGGCCCACGACCTGGGCTACGACCTGCTGCGCTACGCGGACAAGAAGGGGCACCCGCTCGACCAGAGCGTGCGGGCCTCGCTGGACGCGCGGCTTTCGCAGGACATGCACCACGCGTGCGTGGTCAACCCGATGGGCTCGCCGGGCACCTGCCAGGTCGTCGCCACGCTGTACTCCGCCGGGCTCGTCATGAACTCGTGGCACCAGCGCTGGGGACCGCCTGTCGCCGACCCGATCGGGCCGTTGGTCGCCGGCGTCCTCGTGATCGGCTGCCTGCTCGTGTTCCGGTTGCGCGGCTGGCACACGGCACGGCGCACCACGCCGCGACCGGCCCGCGCACCCACCGGTCCCCCCACGCGCTGGGCGGTGCTCGGCGCCGCCTCGGCCGTGCTGCTGGTGCTCGGCGAATCGGCAACGGCGCTGGCCGACTGGGCGGGCGCGCCCGAGTCCGCGTGGTGGCCGCTGACCTGGCTCGCGCAGCTCACGCCGCTGCTGTTCTTCGCCGGCGGCTACGCGAACGTCACCGGCTGGCCGGCCGAACGCGACCGCGGCTACCGCCACTACCTGGCCGAACGCGCGAGCCCGCTGCTGCGGCCGGCGTCGATCTTCGCCGTGGTCGCCCTGCTCGTCCCGCTGGCGCTGGAGCTGCTCGGCATCCCCGCCGGCACGAACGCGACCGTCATGCGGATCGCGCTGCACCCGCTGTGGCTGCTGGGCGTGTACCTGCTGACGATCGTCTGCGCACCCGCGCTGCTCGCGCTCTACCGGCGCACGCGCCTGTGGTCGGTGGCCGGGCTGCTGGCGCTCGTCGTCGCGGGTGAGGCCGCCGCGGCGTGGTCCGGCTCGCCGCTGCCGGGTTACGGCGCGACGCTGGCGCTCGCGCTGCTGGCCCAGCAGATCGCGTTCGCCCACGCCGACGGCGTGCGCCTGTCCAGGCCGGTGCTGGCGGGCGCCGCCGTGGCCGGGGTGGGCGTGCTGGCCGTGGCCACCTTCGCGCTCGGCGCGTCGCCGATCCTGCTGGGCAGCCCGGGCGCGCCGGCCGCGTTGTCGGCACCGCCGTGGGAGATCCTGCTGCTCGGCGTGACCCAGCTCGGCCTGGCGGGGCTGCTCGGCGGACGGCTGGTGCGCGTCGCGGCGCGGCCGCGGGTCAGCCGCGCGGCCGGGTTCGTGCTGCGGACGCCGATGAGCCTGTACCTGGCGTTCCTGGCGGCGATGCTGCTGCTCGTCGCCGTCGTCTATCTGCCGGGGCCGATCGCCGACGGGCTGAGCTGGCTCGTGCAGCCGCGCACCGCGATGGCGATCGCGCTGTTGCTGGTCCCGGCGGGGTGCGTGTTCTGGTGGTTCGAACGCCACCCGCGCGGCCACGGCGAACCCGCGCCGCCCCTGTCGAGACCGCGCACGGCCACCGGCTGGCACCCGGTGCTGCTCACGAGAGCGGCCGCCGCGCTCGGCATCGGCTACGCGACGCTGGGCGTGTTCGGCCTCGCGCTGGCCCGCTTCGGCGACGTCGCCGCCGACGCCGACTTCCTCGGCCTGCACCTCGATCCTGTGCAGAGCCTCGTGCACCTGCTGCTCGGCGTGCTCCTGCTGCACACCGTCCGCACGGGCGCCACCGCGTCGGCGGGCACGTGGTTCGTGTGCGCGCTCGCCTGCGGGCCGGCGCTGATGGTCACGCCGGCCGGCCCGCCCACCGTGGTCCTGCACGCGGCTACGGCGGTGTTTGCGCTGGTCGCGGCCGTTTCGTGTCTGGTTCCCCGGCGCCGCGCTGCGAGCGCGACTTCTTGACGAGAAACTCGAACCGCGACACGCACACCGCCGGTTGGGCGAATGCGCCCGGTGTGGCGGACCATGGGTGGTGCAGGCCACACCGGCCGGGGGAGGTGCGCACCCGCCGCAACCCCGCCCCGGCACCATGCGTCTTCAGGTCCGGGGGACCGGACAGTGGCAGGCAGACGGACGAGCAGAAGGAGCGGACCGCGTGGATCACCCGCCTCGGAACGGGCAAGGCGGCCGACGCCCCGCCCGCCCCTGGCAGGACCCGCCGGGGCGCGCGAGCGGACGCCGGGTGCCGCCACCCGCGCGTGACCGCGCGGAGCCGCGCGGCCCCCGCGACGCCGAGCACCGCCCGTCGCGTCCGCCGCAACGCCGGCCCGGCCCGCCGCCGCGCCGCTCGAGCCGGCGCGGCTCGCACCGGGGCGCGAAGATCACCCTCGCCGTGGTGTCGCTGCTGGTCATGGCCTTCACCGGCTACGCGTGGGCGTCACTGCAGGGCCTGGTCAACGGCCTGAACTATGCCGACGTGATCAACCCGCAGTCGGGTGGCGAGCAGCCCGCCGACGGCGCGCGCGACATCCTCCTGGTCGGCCTCGACAGCCGCACCGACGCGCAGGGCAACCCGCTGTCCCCGCAGCTGCTCGCCCAGCTGCGCGCGGGCGAAGCCGACGGCGAGCTCAACACCGACTCGCTGATCTTCGTGCACATCCCGAACGACGGCAGCAAGGCCGTCGCCATCTCGCTGCCGCGCGACTCCTACGTGAACATTCCTGGCTACGGCCAGCACAAGATCAACTCCGCGTACGCCCGCGCGATGCTGCAGGCGCGCAAGGACCTGCAGCAGCAGGGCGTGACGGACCCGAAGGAGCTCGACGTCAAGGCCAACCAGGCCGGCGCGAAGGAGCTGATCGCGACCGTCGAGGCGCTCACCGGGTCGACGATCGACAACTACGCGGCCATCAACCTGCTCGGCTTCAGCGAGATCACGCAGGCCATCGGCGGTGTCGACGTGTGCCTCAACAACAACGTCGACGACTCCTACTCCGGCGCGAAGTTCACCAAGGGCGTGCACACGATCTCCGGGGTGCAGGCGCTGGAGTTCGTCCGGCAGCGCCACGGCCTGCCGCGCGGTGACCTCGACCGGGTGGTGCGCCAGCAGGTGTTCATGGCCGGCATGGCCCGCAAGGTGCTCTCGGCCGGCACGCTCACCGACCCGGGCAAGCTCAACGCGCTCATCGAAGCCATCAAGAAGTCGGTGGTCCTCAACCAGAACTGGGACATCTTCAGCTTCGCCCAGCAGATGAAGGGCCTCACCGGCGGGCAGCTCGAGTTCCGCACGATCCCGGTGGAGAACGTCGCGTACAAGACGCCCAGCGACGGCGACGCCATCGAGGTCGACCCGCAGGCCGTGAAGAAGTTCGTGCAGGGCCTCGCCGGTCCGCAGCCCGGTCAGCAGGCCGCGCCGCCGCCGGCGAACGACGCCAACAAGGCCATCACCGTCGACGTCCGCAACGCCTCGGGCCGCACCGGCCTGGCCGCGAGCGTGTCGAAGCAGCTCAGCGGCAAGGGCTTCACCCCGGGCGACACGGCCAACGCGACCTCGCGCAAGACCACCGTGATCTGGGTGCCCTCCGGCGGCGAGGACTCCGGCAACGCCGTGGCCGACGCCCTCGGCACCAAGGCGACGGTGCAGGAGGACAAGAGCGTCGACGCCGGGCACGTGATGGTCTTCCTCGGCTCGGACTACCAGCCGAGCGCCGACAACGCCGGCTCCGGCGCGCCGGCCGGCTCGGCCAACGCACCCGCGTCTTCGCCCGCGGCACCGCCGCCGGCAGCCGGCGACGACCAGAAGCCGATCACGGCCGACGGCGTCCCCTGCGTCAACTGACCTGTTCAGCGCACCGTGGTTCCTCCGTTCGGAGCAGCCTGCGAAATCGTCACCAAAGACTTGGCCGAAACCGCGTAAGGAAAAGCGCACTGCCCACTTTCATACACGTGAGACGCGCACGCGTTCGCAGTCACGAGAGCGAACGCCGCGTGTGAGAGCGTGAGCAGGGCAGGGGACGAGGAAGTGGTGATCGACGCTGAGCACTACCAGCGGATACTCGGTGACGAGCTCCGCAAGCTCCGGCGCAGGCGAGGCTGGACGCGCAAGGAGCTGAACACGCATCTGCAGAGTGAGATCTCCCTGCAGACGCTGGCGACGTACGAGCTGGGCACCCGGCAGTGTTCCGTGGTGCGCCTGGTCGAGCTGTGCGTCGCGATGGACGAACTGCCCCAGGACCTGCTGGCCAAGGTGCACCGGCGCGTGTTCGTGGAAGAGCCCGGACGCGTGCGGGTGGACCTGCGGAGAGTGGTGGCCGAGGCCTCGCCCGAACTGCTGCCGCTGCGCCGCTGGGCCGAGGACCGGCTGCGCCGCGGCGATCCGGGAGCGGGCGCGACCACGTTGAGCTCGGGCCCGGCCGAAGTGTCGCTCGACCTGCCCGCGCTCGAGCGGATGGCCGAGCTGTGCGACCTGCCGGTCGTCGACCTGATCAGCCACCTGCGCAAACTCGCGCCCGCCTGAGCCACGGGCGGAGCCGACACGGGCCGTTTCGCCGGTCCCGGCCGGGGGCTTTCGCGCTGTCGAGGGTCGCGAAAGCCCCCGCCACGCCTCATCCCTGACCCGAGCACGCCCACGGCCGTCCGTGGGCTTGTCCGGCGCGCCTTCCTGCCCTCACCACAAACTACGAAGGGGACTTTCGCGCCTCCTCCCCTGCCGCGAAAGTCCCCTTCGTACCCCTTTGCCGACCCGTGCTCGATCAGCCCAGCAGTTCGTAGTCCTCCCGGCGGACCGTGCGCGTGTCCAGCCAGTACCGCCACGTGAAGCCGGGCCAGATGGTGCGGTTCACGCCCTTCGCGTCGAGGTACCAGCTCTTGCAGCCGCCCTGTGTCCAGATGCCCTTCTTGAGCTTGCGCTGCACGTCGGCGTTGAACGCCGCCTGCGCCTGCGGGCGCGGGTCGATGGCGCGGTCGCCGGCCAGCCGCAACGCCTGCGCGATGTAGGAGATCTGGGACTCGATCATGAACACCACGGAGTTGTGGCCGAGCCCGGTGTTGGGGCCGAGCAGGAAGAACAGGTTCGGGAACCCGTTGACGGTGATGCCGAGGTGCGTGCGCATCCCCTCGGCCGCCCACTCCTTGGCGAGGTTGCGCCCGTCGCGGCCGACGATCTCGAGCGTGTCGAACGCGTCGGTGACGTGGAAGCCGGTGCCGTAGATGATCACGTCGACCTCGTGCTCCACACCTGCGGCGTCGACCACGCTGTGCTCGCGGACCTCGGCGACGCCATCGGTGACCACCTCGACGTTGTCCCTGGCCAGGGCCGGGTAGTAGTCGTTGGAGATCAGCACGCGCTTGCAGCCCATGGTGTAGTCGGGCGTCAGCTTGGCGCGCAGCGCGGGGTCGGCCACGGCCTGGTCGATGTTGCGTTTCGCGATCCGCTGGCCGAGCTGCATCACCCACGGCTGGCCGTTGAAGCCGATGGCGCGGGCTTCGAGCATCCAGTAGAGGACGTCGCGGTAGGCGCGCTGCGCGAGAGGCACCGCCTTGAACAGGCCGCGGGCCCAGCCGGGCATGTCGTGGTCGGCCTTCGGCATCACCCACGGCGGGGTGCGCTGGAAGAGCGTCAGGTTCGCGACCTGCCCGACGATCCGGGGCACGAACTGCACCGCGCTCGCCCCCGTGCCGATCACGGCGACGCGCTTGCCGGTGAGGTCCACGCCGTGGTCCCACTGCGCGGAGTGGAACGCCGGGCCGGCGAAGTCCTCGATGCCGGGCAGGTGCGGAATCTGCGGCCGGTGCAGCGCGCCGACGCCCGCGACCAGGGCCTTGGCGACGAACTCGTCGCCCGACTTGGTGGTGACGTGCCAGCGGTTCTCCTCGGCGTCCCAGCGCGCGCCGGTCATCTCCTGACCGAAACGCAGGAAGCGGCGCAGGCCGTACTTCTCCGTGACACCGCGCAGGTAGCTCCAGATCTCGGGCTGCGGCGAGTAGGCGCGCGACCAGCCGGGGTTCTGCTCGAAGGAGAACGAGTACATGTGCGACGGGATGTCGCAGGCACAGCCGGGATAGCTGTTGTCGCGCCAGGTCCCGCCGACGTCGTCGGCCTTCTCGAGGATCACGAAGTCTTCGCGGCCGTCCTTGCGCAGCTGGATGGCCATGCCCAGGCCGGAGAACCCGGTCCCGACCACGATCACGCCGGTCTCGGTGCGGTTGCCCATGCGCCCTCCCGTTTAGTGTTACTCGAAGTCCATCCTACTTCGAGTAGGTTACTGGCGGTAGAGTGTTCTGGTGACCACCGCGAAACGCAAGCGCGTGCCCCGGGCCGAGCGCGAACGGCAGATGATCGAGGTCGCCGAACGGGTGTTCACCGAGCGGGGCTACGGGGCGGCGTCGATGGACGAGATCGCCGAGCTCGTGGGCGTGTCGAAGCCGATGCTGTACGAGTACTTCCACTCCAAGGAAGGCCTGCTGCTGGCGTGCATCCGGCAGTCGCGGGCCGCCCTGCGCGAGGCGACCGAGCAGGCGACGGTGGGCGCGGTTTCGGCGGAGGACGCGCTGCGCCGCGGGCTGCTGGCGTTTTTCGTCTTCATCCGCGAGCGCCGGGAGGCCTGGTCGCTGCTGCGGCACGAGATGGCCTTGATCGGCACGCCTGCGGCCGACGAGATCGAGCAGACGCGGCGGCAGCAGACGGACCTGATCGTGGCGGTGATGAGCGAGTACTTCGACGACGAGCTCCGCGCCGAGGCCTCGGCCGAGTTCGTCGTCGGCGCGTGCGAGCGGCTCGCGATCTGGTGTGAGCGTTTCCCGGACGTGACACCCGAGATGGCGACCGACTACGCCATGGACATGCTCTGGTCCGGACTGTCACGACGGGCCCGCTGAGGTGCGCGTGAACATGCACGCGCATTAGGCCATTCGGTCGTCACTCAGTGCGAATCCCCTCCCGTGTCTTGTGACACAGAGTTTCTTTACGGTATCGAGAACCCTGTAGAAAGACTGATGGACAGTCGCGGGTTGCGCGGGGGCGCAGAAATCGCGTCATGAGCGTGCGGTGGCCGAGTCTCGGCCAGTGACGCATGCTGATGGCGAGAGGGGTGAGGTAGTGGTGGAGACGATCACAGCGACGTACGCGCACGAAAACGACGACTGGACGATCACCGTCAGCGGCCGTGGCGAGGAACGGACCGCGAAGGCGCCGGGCATCATCGCCGCGCGTGACCGTGCGGACCAGCTCGTCGACGAGCTCGCCCCGGACGGGCGACCCACGGTCGTGCACCTGCTCAACGGGAGCGCCCTGGAGTTCACCAGCTCCTACATGGCCGCGCGGCTCACCCTGCCGGACATCGAGCCGCTGGAGGTGCCGCCTTCGGGGTCCTCGAAGCCGGCCGCCGCGGCGAAGCCTCAGCTCCCGCCGAGCAAGCAGCTGCCGAAGGAAGTCGAGGACCGCAAGGCCGAGGAGACGCCCGCCGTCCCGGCCTCGAAGCCGACAGTCTCACCGCGCGCCTGACACCGCGTTCAGCCGGCCTTGTCCGACACGCCGGCTGTCGCTTTGTCGATCTTTCACACCCCGATACGTCTGAGCGGACCCGGTTCCCCGGGCCCGCTCAGACGTGTGGGTGGATCAGCGGAACAGCTTGCGGACCAGCAACGCCAGGATCAACGCCCCGACGCCGATGAGCGGGTACTTGACCTTGGGGTCGTCCAGCTTCGCGCGGATGCCGTTCTTGGCCTGGTCCGCGAGCTTCTGGGGGTTGGCCTTGGTGCCCAGCTGGTCGAGCGTCGCCGCCAGCGCCGTCCTGGCCTGCTCGATCTCACGCTCGATGGTCTCGGGGTCGCGAGCCACGTGCCCTCCTCGCCGCGTCGGACTGTAGGCGCCCACGTTAGAGGACGACACCCCCACCACGGCCACTGGCCACGCCGAGCCACCCCGAACGTGGCGCGCGCTACGATTCCCCCGGCTTTCCCGGGGCCGTAGCCCAATTGGCAGAGGCACACGGTTTAGGTCCGTGCCAGTGAGAGTTCGAGTCTCTCCGGCCCCACAATCCCCCAGTATCGGTAGCCCCTTCGAGTCTCTTCACCTGCTGATTTGCGACTCGAAGGGGTTGCCGGCCGGAACGCGCGAAGCGTGACACGACACGAACATCGCGCCGGGCGAGTCTCCTCGGTCCGAGGAGCACCTCCTGCCTCACCGGGCTGGTTGTGCGCCTGGCCGGGCGCGAGTTCTGTGGTCCCGCATCGCCTCATATCCGTCCCAATCGGCCGCTCACAGCAGCTGGTGAACACGACCAGCTTCTCGTCGCCTCCTGCACCGCACACCGCGACGCCACACCCACCCTTGTGGCAGAGGAGATCACGACGGTGCGGCTGCGGGACCTGGCGCTACGGCTTCCGAGAAACCCACCGGCTCCGACAGACCACGACACGGATCGAACTGGACTTCGCCACCCAGATCGGCGAGCACGGGATCTTCGTCACCGGTCTGATCACCGTGCAGTGGCCGGCATCCATCACCGCGAGCCCCACCGAACCAGATCCGCAACCCGACTTGGGATGACCTGCAAAAGGGGAGAAGGGCCGCGCGGGCACCGACCCTTCTCGATCGTTGCAGGCTGGGACGAGATCAAACACCACCATCGCCGGGGGCGAGGCCGTGCGCGCGACAGGACTGCTGATCACCGGGGTCCGGCGTCACCGGCGTAGACGAGCAACCGCTGCCGAGCACGAGCCGCCGGTGCACCGGGCGCGAGGGCTACAAGCCGCACGCGCACTGCCCGAGGGTGAACGGCCGCGGCCTTGATGACGATCTCAGGACCCTCAACCAAGATCGACGAGTTCGGATTGCGTTGTGTTACGCCCACACCCCGAACGCATCGGTAGCCGGCGCACTGTGGCCAACCCGTGGATTCCCCGGTGACGGGCTACTACGCCGCAACGTCCACCGGGGCTGGCGCGGACCCGGTCGCTCGCAGACCGGCGGCCGCCGAGGCAAGGCCTTCTTGATCTTCGCCCACCCCCGATCCCGCTCTGCACAGGGGGTCTTCGCGGCTCTCGACCGCCACGGCGACCCGGCCGCGCCCACGCGAAGCTCGGCGTGACTTCGTTTTCCCGGCCGTGTGACCGAGGTCAGGTGAGCGCGTCGTCGCGATTGACAGTCCGTCCTGTTGTGCAACTAAACTCGTCAGACCGCTGCGAGCCCGCAGAGTTGCGAAGGGAGCCGGCACCGATGACGGACGCGCCCTCCCGCGAGAACCCGCTCGGGGTCCTCGTGGAAGCCGAAGGTTTCGACGACCACGGTGGCTGGACGGTCGACTCGCAGTTCGAGTCCGAAATGGGGTCGCCGTACCTGCTCGCGCACGGTCTCGGGCGGCCGGTCGCCGACGCGGCCACGACGATCGCCGTGCCCGAGGACGGCCGGTACCACGTGTGGGTCCGCACGAAGGACTGGGTGCCCGACCACCACCCGGGACGGTTCGCCCTCACCGTGAACGGGACCCGGCTGGATGCGGAGTTCGGGGCGCACGGCCGGGACTGGTCCTGGCAGCCTGGCGGCACCGTCGAGCTCCGCCGCGGCGAAGTGCGGCTGGCGCTGCACGACCTGACCGGCTTCGACGGGCGCTGCGACGCGATTTTCCTGGGCCTGACCGGCGAACCGCCACCCGACGAGGCTCCACGCCCGTGGCGCAAGCAGCTGCTCGGACTGCCGCCCGAGCCGGGTGACCGCGGCGAGTTCGACGTCGTTGTGGTCGGCGGCGGAGTCACCGGGTGCGCCGCGGCGCTCGCGGCCGCACGGCTGGGCTGCCGGGTCGCGCTGCTCCAGGACCGGCCCCTGCTCGGCGGCAACGCCAGCAAGGAAATCGGCCTCACCCCGCAGGGCAGGCCGGCGCCGCTGATCATCGAGCTCGTCGAGCGCTCCGACGACGGGGACCTGCACGCGGCGAAGGTCTTCGATACCGAGCCGAACGTCTCGGTGTTCCTGGAACACCGGGTGTTCGACGCGAGGTCCGACGGCTCACGGATCACCTCGGTCGACGCCCGGGACGCGCGCACCGGCGCCGAGTCGCGGTACCGGGCGCCGGTGTTCATCGACTGCACCGGTACCGCGATCCTCGGCCTGCTCACCGGAGCCCGGACCCTCTTCGGGCAAGAAGCCCGGAGCGAGTTCGGCGAACCGCTCGCGCCGCGAAAACGGGTCGCGTCGCACCACGGCAACACGTTGTTCTTCCGCACCCACCTGGCCGACGCCCCGGTCGGCTTCCCCGACGTGCCGTGGGCGCGGAAGGTGGCGAAGGACTTCGCCAAGCTCACGGGGCAGGTCGCGCGGCCCGGAGTCGACAACCACCCCGGCCCCATCGCCGGCAACAGCCTGAAAGCGCAGTTCGCCAGGACGGCCGAAAAGGGCGCGCCGTACCGGAAAACAGTCGGCAAGGTGATGCGCAAGCTTCCGGACCGGCTGCGCGCCCGCCTGACCATGGGCCGGTTCCCCGGCACGCACTTCTGGGAGTACGGCCAGCGGCTCGATCCGTACACCAGTGGCGAGCACGTCCGCGATCACCTGCTCTGCGCCCTGTACGGCACGCTGGCCAACATCAAGGACCGAGAGCCGGTGACCTACGCCAACCTGGAGTTCGACTGGGTCGCCCACGTCACGGCCAAGGGCGAGTACCGCCGTTATCTCGGCGACTACATCCTCACCGAGAACGACATCCGCGCCCACACGTCGTTCGACGACGGCGTCGTCCTGAACTCGGGTGCGTTCTGCCTGCACCACGCCGGCAACCGGAAGTACGACTTCCGCCTCAAGAACTGGACCTGGGACACCCGCGACGGGCTGCCGTACGAAGTCCCGTTCCGGTGTCTGTACTCGGCCGACATCGCGAACCTCATGATGGCGGGCAAGCACATCAGCGTCACTCACGTCGCCGGCGGTTCGACCAAGTTCATGTCCAACGGCGGCCAGCACGCGATCGCGACCGCGGCCGCCGCCTTCCTCTGCAAGAAACACGGGACCACGCCTCGCGGCGTGTATGAGAAGCATCTGCCGGAGCTGCGCGAAGTGGTGGGCCGGCTGACCGATGACCAGCCTCAGGGCTGACGCGCGGAACGCACCCGGGCGCCCTCGAGGAGCCGGCAACTCCTCGAGGGCGCCGCGAGGTCAGAGCGTGGGGTGCTGGTCCCGCACCGGGCTCAGCGTTTCCAGCACTGAGGCGAGGTGCAGGATGGTCGACTCCGCGTGCCAGGAGGCGGCCAGCTGCACGCCGATCGGCAAGCCGTCGGTGGTCGTGCCGAACCGCATGGACAGGGCCGGGAGCCCGGTGAGGTTGAACGGCACCGTCGTCGACATGACGTGGAAGATGCTGAGCGTCTTGCCGTCGAGGGTGAGTTCCGTGGTCCCGTGCCGGTGCGCGGGCACTGTCGTCACCGGGAGCAGCAGTGCGTCGTACTGCTGGAAGTACGACGCGAATCCGTCGCGGAGGCGCTCGATGCCCTGCTCGGCCGAGACGTAGTCCTTGATGGCCGTCGCGGGGGCGTCGCGCATGAACTTGGTGGCCATGAACATCTGGTCCTCGTGCCCGGCGGTCGCGTCGGCGTAGGCCGGTTTCACCTCCATGACGTGCTGGAGGTTGAACAGCTCGAGGGGGGTGTCGCGCTCGATAGCCGGGATGCTCACGGCGTCGACCTGCGCCCCGGCGCCGCGCAGTGCTTCGGCGGCCGCCGCGACGGTTGCCGCGACCTCGGGGTCGACCGGGCCGAGCCCGGAGTCGACCAGCCAGCCGACGCGCACGGGCCGGGTCGGCGCCGTGCCCAGGCCGGCGTCGAACGCGGCCGGGACGGTGGAGGAGAACCCGTCGGCACCGTCGGGTCCGGCGAGGAACGAGTAGGCCAGGGCGAGGTCGCGGACAGTGCGGGCCATCGGGCCGACGTGCCAGTCACGGCGCGGTTCACGGGGCCAGGCACCCGTCATCGGGATGCGCCCGTGCGTGGGCTTGAGGGCGGCGATGCCGGTGTTGGCGGCCGGGCCGCGCACCGAGATGGCCAGGTCGCTGCCGAGCCCGATCGGCGACATGCCGGACGCGATCGCCCCCGCCTCCCCGCCGCTCGAACCGCCGGCCGTGCGGTTGAGGTCCCAGGGGTTGTTCGTGTCGCCCGTCAGGAGGTTGTCGGAATCGACCGCGTAGGAGAACTCCGGGAGGTTGGTCTTCGCCAGCAGGACTCCGCCGGCGTTCTTCAACCGCGCCACCGCGGTGGCGTCCGTGGCCGGGACACGGCCCGCGAAGATCGGCGAACCGCGCTGGGTGAGCACCCCGGCGGTGTCGAACGAGTCCTTCACCGTGAAGGGCACGCCGTGCAGCGGCCCGACCTCGACCCCGGACGCGAGCTGGGCGTCCGCTGCCTTCGCGGCCTCCAGGGCACCTTCGGCCAACGTGACGATGGCGTTGACCTTCGGGTTGGTGGCCTCGATGCGGTCGAGGTGCGCCTGCACCACCTCGACGGAGGAGACCTTCTTGGTGCGGATCAGCTCCGCGAGTTCGGTCGCGTCGGACCGGGTGAGCTCGGTGGACATGATTTCCTCTCCTAGACCGGTCTACTTCATTAGACCGGTCTACTCCATATCTCGCCCGAGACCGACGTCTCAGGGAGTTCGGTTGGTCAGACGTGCAGGACCTGGCGCGTGACCGCCATGGCGCGGTCGAGCTGGCCGGGGTTGCCGTGGATCTTCGCGATCATGCTCGCCCCGAGCCACAGGTCGTAGAGGCTCTCCGCCGTCGCACGCGGACTGTCGTCGACGGACACGGACCCGTCCGCGACACCGTCGGTGATCATCCGCTCCAGCCGGTCGACGATCGCCGTGGTCCCGGCCTTCGTCGTGACCCGCATCGCTTCCGACAGGTCGGCGATCTCCGCACCCAGCTTGACCACCAGGCACCCGCCCTGGCAGTTGTCCGCGGCCTGCGTGTCGTAGAAGTACTGCCAGTACTGCATCAGGTGCTCGCCCGAGGTCTTCGCCGTGTCGGCGACGATCCGGTCCATGGTGGCGAAGTAATCGTCGAAGTAGCTCTTCATCATCGCCTCGCCGAAGGCGTCCTTGGACTCGAAGTGGTGGTAGAACGACCCCTTCGGCACCCCGGCGTCGGCGAGCACCTCGTTGATACCGACCGCGGCATACCCCTTCGCCAGGACGATCCGGCGAGCGGTGTCCAGGATGCTCTGGCGTGTTTCCGTCTTGGTGGTCGGCATGGCATGACCGTAGCAGCTGATTAGACCGGTCGTCTAGAGGGTCTTACGGACGCCCCTCTGAGCGTTGCCCGACGGTGTGCCCCACGGCGAAGAGGTCCGTGCTCCGGCACGTTCAGGTCCACAAAGGAGGGACGAGTTCCGCGTCGTGCCCGTAGATCCAGGCGTTCGCGGCCAGCGGGTCCTGCCCGGACAACGACGCGTCGCGGGCTTGCTGGGCCGGTCCGTCGGGCAGGTGGTTGAGGTGAGCTCGCTCGTGCGAGACGGTCTGGAGGCGGGCGGTGCGGGTGCGGCGGGCCGACTCGTAGCGGCGCAGCGCGCGGGCCGGTTCGGTGGTGTCGGCGGCCAGGCACAGCGCGAGGGTGGCCGCGTCTTCGACCGCCTGCGCCGCGCCTTGGGCGAAGAACGGGAACATCGGGTGCGCGGCGTCGCCGAGCAAGGTCGCGGGGCCGTGGCTCCACTGCGCGAGCGGTGCGCGGTCCAGCAGCGCCCAGCGGCCCGGGGTGCCGGCGGCGGCGATCAGCTCGCGCAGGCGCGGGTCCCAGCCGTCGAACTCGGCGGCGAACTCCGCGTGGGTCGCGGTGGCGGTCCAGGACTCGACGACGTCCTCACCGGCCGGGGCGAACGCGACGATGTTGATGAGCTCGCCCGCCGAGATCGGGTAGTGGACGAGGTGGTGGCCGGGGCCGAGCCAGAGCGTGTGGGCCTTGCGCAGCGCGAACGCGGGCGCCGCGGCGGCCGGCACGAGGGCGCGGAAGGCGCACAGGCCGGAGAACGTCGCGGGCGACGGGCCGAGCAGGGCGTTGCGGATCGTCGAGTGCACGCCGTCGGCTCCGATCACGACATCGGCGGTCGTGGTGGTGCCGTCGGCGAACGACAGGACCGCGCGGTCGTCGGCGATCTCGACGCCGACGCACTTCGCGCCGAGCCGGAGCGCGGCCGGCGGCACCGCGGCCTGGACGACGCTCAGCAAGTCGGCCCGGTGCACGGTGTACGTGCGCTCGCCGTAGAGCCGTTCGCACGACTCGGCGAGGTTCTCCGCGGACAGCACGCTCCCGTCCGCCCAGCGCCGGAACTCCCACCCGACGTCGATCGCCACCGCTCGCGCGAGCAGTTCGTCCAGGACACCGAGGCGGCGCAGCAGGCGCACCAGGTTCGGGCCGGCGACGAGCCCCGCCCCGACCTCGCCCAGCTCGGCGGCCTGCTCGTAGACCGTGCACGCCAGCCCCGCCCGCGCGAGGAACGCGGCGGTGGCCAGTCCCCCGATTCCCCCTCCGACGACGGCGATCCGCAGTTCGGGCACCGGCGTTCCCTCCTTGTCTCGGGTACCGGTGAGCATGACCGCGCACGAGGCCGTCCAGGAACGGCGATGTTCGTCCAATGGACATCGCCGTAGGCTGCGAGCACCATGCCCCGCACGAACGAACCCGGCCGCAGCGTCAGCTCGCGGCTGTTGCGGGTGCTGTTCACGTTCACGCCCGAGGACAGCGCCCTGACCCTCGCGGACCTGACCCACCGCACGGGGCTCCCCCACGCGACGGTCCGGCGGCTCGCCCACGAGCTCCTCATCGCCGGCGCCCTCGACCGCACGCCGGACGGCCGGTTCACCGTCGGCCTGCGCCTGTGGCAGCTGGGCACCCTGGCTCCGCGGTCGGTGCCGCTGCGCACGGTCGCGCTGCCGTTCCTGGAGGACCTGCACGCCGCGCTCCGCCAGCACGTGCAGCTCGCCGTCCGCGAGGGGCACGAGGCCGTGGTGATCGAGCGCTTCTCCGCGCGCGACGCCGTCGACCTGGCCTCCCACGTCGGCGGGCGGCTGCCGCTGCACAGCTCGGCGGTCGGCAAGGTGCTGCTCGCGCACGCCGGCCGGACCCTGATCGAGGCCTACCTCGCGGCCGGGCCGGCGCGGTTCACCGCGCGGACCGTGACCGACCCGGCGGACCTGCGGGCCGAGCTGTCGGCCTGCCGACGGTCCGGCACCGCCACCGTGCGCGGCGAGATGACCGAAGGCGCGGACTCGGTGGGCGCCCGCATCACCGACGGCCACGGCCGCGTCGTCGCGGCACTGTCGGTCGTCGTGCGCACCGGCTCGCTCGACCTGGCCACGGTCGTCGCTCCGGTGCTGGCCAGCGCGTTCAGCATCTCGCGCCGCCTGGGCTGGCGGCCCGGGCTCGACGTGCGCGACGCCGACCTCCCGCTACCGGGCTGACCACACCGGCCGGCCCTGCGAGACGTCAGTGCGCAACCCGGTACCGTGCCGTACCGATGACCGCCAACCTCGCCCGTCCGGTGCTGTCCGGCAGCCGTGCCGCCGTGCGGGAGAACTGGGTCGGGCGGCAGGTGCGGCTGCGCGAGATCCGTCCCGACGACCGGCGGGCCCTCGTCGGGTTCGATCGCGACGGCGGTGGTGGTTACCGGCACTGGGCAACGCATCGCGCGGAAGTGGCCGGGTCCGGCGGAGATCGCCACCTGGCGATCGAGACGCTGCACGGCCGCGCGCTCGTCGGGTCGATCTGGGTCCGGACGGACCCCGCGGCGAGCCGGTTCAGCTACGGCGTCGGGATCGGCGCGCAGCACCGGCGCTGCGGGTACGCCGAAGACGCCGTCACGACGCTGCTCGCCACGATGTTCGGGCCGGGCGGCTACCGCAAGTGCGAGGTCAGCGTGCACGGCCGCAACTTCGCCTCGCTCGCCCTGCACGCCCGGCTCGGGTTCCGCGAAGAAGGCCGGGTGCGCGACACCGAGGCACTCCACGGACAGATCACGTACCCGGTGCTGATGGGCCTCACCGCCGACACGTTCGCCGCCCGGCGCCTGGACAGCGCCGACAGCCCTTGGACGGGCCGGCACTCGCGAACCCGGCGACGGGGACGCCACTGGCGGACTCGCGTGCGGTACTGAGCCCGGCCGCCGTCGGACGGCGACCGGGCCGGCAACCACGTCAGCGGCCGCCCGTGTCCACGAGGCAAATCTGCTGCGTAGTGTCGCGTTGACCCCCGACCGCATTGCGGTCCGTGACGAAAGCCACGAGGCCGGCGGACACCGCGGGGTAGGTCGCGTTGCCCGGTTTCGTGAGCTGGACCGGCGCCGCCCAGCCGGCCGGCGTGAGGCGCGACGTGAAGACCTTCCAGCGCCAGTCCGTGGCGCGGGAGTCGTACCAGACGGCGCGAACGGTGCCGTCCGGGTCGTGGCTCAGGCGGGGCCGCTGGCTCATCGCGGCCGGCTCCAGGGCGAACGGCGTGGCCGCCGACCACGTCCGGCCGTCGGCGGAGCGGGCCGAGCGCAGGGACAGGTTCGCGCCCGAGCTCTGCAAAGCGCCGCTGTCCCACGCGACGACGAAGGCGCCCGAGTGGTCGACGGCCGCGCTCGGGTGGCGGTCGGCGCGGTCGGTGGTGGCGCTGACCTGGGCCGAAGCGCCCCAGCCGCCACGGGTGCCCGCCCTGGTGGCGGCGAGGATCTGCCAGTTGTCCGGGTCCGTGCCCCCCGACGCGGCCTGGCCGGCGGGCGGTGTGTGGCCCGTCCACAGTGGATCCGGGTCGTACCGGTCGTCCTGCCACGCAACGAGAATGCGGTCACCGTGGCCCACCGCGACCGTCGGGAACACCGAAGCCGGGTAACGCGGCGAGCGCGCGTCGGCCGCGCGGTTGCCGGCGCTCACCGTCTTGCCCGCGGCCGAGAGGTTGACCGGCTTCGGGTCGACGCCGACCACCTGGGCGTAGACGTCGAACGCGCCGCCGGAGTTGTCGGCCCAGGTGACGACGGGCTGTCCGCCGGAAAGCAGCGCGATCGCCGGGTGCACGGCGCGGCCGGTGCCGGCGTCGAGCCGTTGCGCGGGTCCGAAGAGCAGGCCGCCGGTGCTGCTGTGGCGCAGGTAGATCGCCGGGCGGTGCGGCTGCTCGTGGCCGCGCTCGTCCTGCCAGACCACCCACACGTCGCGCCCGGAAGCGGCGACGCGCGGCGCCGTGGCCGTGCCCGAACCGCTGGAGAGCTCGACCTCGAACAGACCGAAGCCGCGGCGGTCCACGCGCTTGTAGACGATCCGGCTGCGGCCGTCGGAGTGCCGCTGCGCGACCACGTGCACGTCGTTGCCGGTGACCGCGACGTCGGCGAACCCTGTGAACTCACCGGTCCCGCCGAGCACCGCCGTCGCGTTGTCGTGCCCGGCTTGCATGGCGGGCAACGGGATCTCCGGCGTGGGTGTGGCCACGCGGCCGACGGAGACGAACACCGGCGACGTCGCCGCGCGCAGCTGGTCGGGCAGCGTCGGGTCGGCGTCGGCGCCGGACGCGCTGCCGGGCGAGCGCACCTCGGCGCGGAACCACACGTGGTCGCCGGACAGGCTCAACGGCAGAGTGCGTGTGTCGTCGTTCCCCCGCACGGTGGTGTCCAGCAGGGCCTCGGCGGAGCGGCCCGGCGTGCCGTACACGAGCAGGCGCGTCCCGGCACCCTGGCGGACCCGCACGCGCAGCGACGCGCGCCGCGGCAGCTTCCGCGAACGGACCACCGTCTCGTCGCCGCCGATGGCCTCGAACCGGCCGTCACCGTCGAGGTCGGCCTCGATCGTCACGAACGGTCCCGACACGCCGGAGGACACGGTCGTCCGGCCGGCCTTCAGCGCGTCGAGGATCGAGCGGACACTGCGGTCGCCGGCGAACACGCGCGTGGCCGGCTGGCCGGGGCCCGCGATGTCCCACAGCTCACGGAAGTGGCAGTCGCTCGCGGCCGTGACGCCCGTGACGTAGCCGCGGTTCCAGCGCGTCTCGGCGAAGTCCAGCTGCGCATCGGGGTTCGTCGAGACGTTGAGCACCTCGATGTTGTGGATGCCCTGCACGCTGGCGTTGTCGTTGGGGCCGCCCGCGGCACTGTACTCACCGTCGTCGGGGTGCGCGATGTGCCACACCGCGTCCTGCGACCGAGCGTCCCAGATGGACTGCTGCACGTGCCGGAACGCCGCCGAGCCGGGCGGGTTCGCGCCGTCCACGACGTTGTCCACCGCGCCGAGCACGATCGCGTGCGGCGAGCCGTTGGCCTCTTCGCCGGGGATCAGCAGCAGCCGGTCCGACGTCCACTGTGGATCCCAGTGCTGGTCGTACGTGCGGTGGTCGGTCAGCGGTAGGAAGTCCAGCCCGGTCTTCTCCGCCTGGCCGATCTGGTCACCGACGGGCAGGTTGCCCGGCAGCGCCTGCTTCGACGTCTGGCGCGGCAGGCTGCCGTCGGACGAGTGATCGTCGTGCACGTGCGTGTCGCCGACGAGCCACTGGCCCTGGGGTTCGCCACTGCCGAAGGGAAACCCGCCGAACGGGAGTCCCTGGGTCGCGGCGACGGCCGGCGTGGCCACGAGGCCGGACGCCGCGACCGCGCCGCCCGCCACGATGAACTGTCTTCGAGTGAGGCCCATCTCTGTCCTTCTTCCGGGCACCGGAACCGCTCGGGCGCCGGTGGAACTCAAGGGAGGGAAATCCCGTGCACGACACCGTTCTGGTCGCCGGCCACGAGCGTCCGGCCGTCGATCACCGGCCGGCCGAAGGTGTAGACGAGGCTCTGCTGCAGCCAGCCCAGCCGGGCACCGTCGGCGAGCCGCACGCCGATCACCTTGCCGTCGACGGTCAGCACCCACGCCGTGCCGTCGCTGATCGCGACGCCGGCGTTGAACACGCGCAGCGCGAGGTTGGTCGTCCACAACGGCTTCCCCGTGGCGAGGTCCACGAGGGTCAGCACGCCCCACTCGGTGGTCAGCAGCACACTGGTGCCGACGATCAGCGGAGGCGCGTACATGGCGCTGCCGGCCACCGTCCAGCGCAGCGCACCCGTGGCCCGGTCCAGCGCGAGCGCACTCGACACGGTGGCGACGACGACCACGTCACCCCCGAGCGCCACCACGGTGTCCCACCCGCTGTACAGCGCGACGTGGTTCTCGACACCCGAGACCATCTGGTACGCCCACAGTTCCTTGCCCGTGCGCGCGTCGTGCGCCCGGGCGTAACCGTCGGCCGCCGAGGTGTACACGCGCTCGCCGTCGCTCGCGGCCTGGCCGGAGGAGAACCCGCGCGCGGGCACGGACCAGCGGCGGCGGCCGTCGGTGCCGACCGCGAACAACGCCTGCCCGGCGGAGAACACGACCTGCTCGTGTCCGTCCACAGTGGAGACCAGAGGCGCGCTGACGACCGGGGTCTTGGCGTCGAACGCCCACACCCGCCGGCCATTCCGGACATCCAGCGCGTACAGGTGGTGGTCGGCCGAGGGGACGAAAGCCAGCGTCCCGCTCACCGCCGGACGCCGGTACACCGGGCCGAGCTGCGTACGCCACTCGCGGTGGCCGCCGCGCCGCAATGCGGTCACCTCACCGGCCGACGAAGCCGCGAGCACGAGACCGCTGCGCGCGTCCGCGAGGGTCACGCCGCCCTGCACGGAACCCGAAAGCTGCTGCTGCCACCGGCCGACCGGGTCACCGGCCACCGCGGGCACCGTGAACAGGGCGACCTGCTCCCACCAGCTGCCGTCGGCCGCATTGACGCGCACCTGAAGCCGCTGCCGTCCCGGCGCCAGCGCCGAGACGTCGACGCTGCCGGTCCAGCGGTCGCCCGAACCGGCGAGCGGCGACCACGCGCCGGGGCTCGTGCCGCCGAACACGGCCTGCGGGTACGGCTGCACGCCGACCTGCTGCGTGGCCGAAGCGCGCACCTCGACCGGCAGCGAACCACCGGAGACCTTGCCCACGTGGACGTATCGCGGCCGCTGCTCGCGCCCCTGCCCGCCGCCGGTCAGCGGCACCGTCGCGAACGGCGCCTCGGTGTCGGCCCCGTCCGCGGCGACGGTCACGCGCCGCACGTCGAGCACGGCGGTGCCGTCGGCGGCCGTCGTCTGCTCGGCCCAGTAGTAGATCGGGCCGTTGCGCACGGCGTTCAGCGTCACCTGCGTGAGCCCGTTGAACCGGGTGACGTCCTCGCGGTGCACGTGGCCCGCGATGACACCGCGCAGGTTGTGCTCCGCCAGCACGTCGAGCACCGCCGGCTGGTCGTCGACGTAGTAGAACTGGTTGCCGAACGGGAAGTGCTGGAACAGCACCACCGGCGTGTCCCGGTGCACCTGGCGCAGGTCGCGCTCGAGCCAGTCGAGGCCGGCGGGCCCGTAGTGCCCGGGCTCCTGCAGCACCTGCGTCGGGTCGAAGCCGACGAAGTGCACACCGCCGGCGTCGAACGAGTACGGCGTCGGGCCGAAGTGGCTGTGGAACTCCTCCTTGGCCGACGGGTCCCACCGCGTCTCGTGGTTGCCCGGCGAGTAGTGGATCTTCCCGCGCAGCGCGGCGGGCAGCACCTTGCCGTACTGCTCGTACTCGTCGGGCAGGCCGGTGTCGGTGATGTCGCCGCAGTGCAGCACGAGGTCCGGGTCGCGGCGCGCGATCGAGGCGTACACCTGCGTGAGCCACGTGGTCGACTGCGGGCTCGTGGTGTTCACGTGCGTGTCGGACACGGCGGCGAACTTCAGGCGATGCCCCGGCTGATCCGGCCGCCCGGGCGCGGCGTCCGCCGGCGCGGCGCCCAGCAGCGTGGCCAGCGCCGGTGCCGCCACCGCCCCCGCGGCAAGCCCGAAGAACGCCCTTCGGTGCAGTCCGTCGTGGCGGCAGGGCTCGTCGACCATCAGGTTCCTCCATTCGTGAAGCTGAACCTGCCAACCTTCACCTGATTGGGTAACGCCGAATTGACGTACCGCCGTGGGGAGGTTGAACGCCGGACCAAGCTCTGCCGGGCCTGCGCGCGTTACTGATCCGGCCAAAAGCAGGCCGACCCCCCGCGAGGCACATAACCGTTGCTACGAAGCCATTCGGCCGTGACTGTGGTCGGATCAGTGACGATCGGCACAGTACGTGAGACTGATCGCGTTTTTGGCGCGATCCACCGACTCCTCGGCCGCCGGCCCGCCGGGGTTCTCCGTCGCCAGCGCCTGGTTCGCGGCGACGAACGGGCGCAGCCGCGTTTCGTAGGCGGCGAACGCGGTGGCGTGGTCGTCGTGGCGCGCGAGCTCGTCGGCGAGCACGTAGGCGCCGACGAGGGCGAGGCTGGTGCCCTGGCCCGAGAGCGGCGACGCGCAGTAGCCCGCGTCCCCGAGCAAGGTCACGCGGCCGGTGCTCCAGGAGTCGAGGTGGATCTGCTGCATCGCGTCGAAGTAAAAGTGGGGCGCGGTGGCCATTTCGGACAGCAGGCGCGGCACCTCCCAGCCCGCGCCGGCCAGCCGCTTCGCCACGATCTCCTTCTGCGCCGGGACATCCCGGTAGTCGTAGGACAGCGGCGCGGACGCGAACCCGAGCGTCACCCGCAGCTCGGTGTTGTCGCGCACCGGATACACGGCGCCGCCGGTTTCGCCGTCGCGGAACCACATCTGCCAGTTGTCCAGGCCGAGCAGGTTGGGTGTCGGGAAGATCGCCAGGTACTGCCCCAGGTGCTGCGCGAACCGCTCCTCCGGGCCGAACGCCAGCCGCCGGACCGCGGAGTGCAGCCCATCGGCGCCGACGACGAGGTCGAACGTGCGGAAGCCGCCGCGCTCGAACTCCACGCGCACACCGTGCTCGTCCTGCTGCAAAGCGGTGACGGAATCGTCGAAGACGTACTCGACGTCGTGCTCGGTTGCCTGGTACAGCAAGGAAATCAGGTCGTCGCGCACCAGCTCCACGTCGGCGCTGTCCAGGCGGCCGCTGCTGTAGGTGTGCTCTTCCGAGCGGAACAGCTCCGTGCCGGAACCATCCACCACGGACATTCCGCGCATCCGCGTCCGCGCCGCGCGCACCTGCTCGCCGAGGCCCATCCGGTCGACCACGTCGAGCGCGACCCCGCGCACGTCGACCGCCTGGCCGCCCTCCCGCAGGCCGGGCGAGCGCTCGACCACGGTCACGGAGAACCCGGCCCGGCGCAGCCAGTAGGCCAGTGTCGGGCCGCCGATGCCGGCGCCGGAGACGAGGACGTTGCGCATGGTTTCCTCCAGGTGTTCGTCGTATCCTTACGGACCACACACTGGCTTCGGCCAGGCAACCATGCCAAAACTGACCTAGTACAGATGGTCAGCTGTACTGGTACAGATCGGAGCCGGGGATGGCCGAGCAGCGCTACCTGGAGATCGCCGCGGAGCTGCGCCGCCGGATCACCGAAGGCGAGCTCGTACCGGGGGCGAAGGTGCCGTCGACGCGCCGGATCGCCGTCGAGTGGGGCGTCGCGACGGTCACCGCGGCCAAGGCGCTCGCGGCGCTGAGTCAGGAAGGGCTGGTGCGCGCCGAACCGCGGTCAGGCACCGTCGTCGCAGGTCGGAAGACCGAACCGAAGGCCCGCCCGCGGCCGCCGGGCCTGTCGCGCGAGCGGATCGTCCGGGCGGCCATCACGATCGCCGACGAAGAGGGCCTCGCCGCGTTGTCCATGCGGGGAGTGGCAGCGCGCCTCGGTGTCGCGGCGATGGCGCCCTACCGCTACGTCGCCGGGCGAGACGAGCTGGTGCTGCTCATGGCCGACGCGGCGTTCGGCGAACGCGGGTACCCGGCGCGGCGTTCCGGCGACTGGCGGGCACGGCTCGAGCTCACCGGCCGCACGCTGTGGTCGTTGTACCGGCGGCACCCCTGGCTCGCGCAGCTGTCGCCGATCACGCGCCCGTTGCCACTGGCCAACCTGGCCACCCACGCGGAGGAGGCACTCTCGGCGCTCGACGGCTTCGGCCTGTCCGCCACGCAGCTGTGCGACCTGCACGTGCTGTTCTTCAGCTATATCCAGGGCATCGCCATCCACCTCGAACGCGAGCGGCACGCGGCCGGCACGTCCGGGCTGACCGAGGACGAGTGGCTGGCCACGCAGGCGCCGGGCCACACGGCGATCATGGCCGGCGGGCGCCACCCCGTCTTCACGCGGATGCTCACGACGCTCGAAGAGGACGGCTACGACCTGGACCTGGACGAGCTGTTCGAGCTCGGCCTGCGCTCACTGCTCGACGGCGTCGCGCTTCGGTTGCGCTCAAGCGGGAAAACGCGCCCACCCTCGGGGTGAGGTGGGCGCGTTTTCGGACCGGGGCGTCAGTCCGCGATCTGGAGCACCACGCGGATGTTGGCCTTCGGCATGTGCTGGTAGGCCTCCTCGGCCTTCTCCAGCGGGAAGACCTCGTACACCGGCCGGATCCCGCGCAGCACGGCGAAGTTCAGCGTGTCCTCGCTGTCGCGGGCCACGCCGCTGTACCAGCCGGAGAGGTTCAGCCGGTAGTCCGCCAGCGTGTGGCCGGTGACCTGGATCGGGTTCTGGCCTTCGAGCACGATCACCTGACCGTTGGGGCGGATGCCGTTGATCAGCTCCGACTGCATCTCGGCGCGGTCGACCGTGCCGAGGATCACCGAGGCGCCGCCCATCTTCTTCAGCGACTCGCCGACGCTGCCTTCGTTGCTGTCGATGTACTCGTCCGCCCCGAGCTTGCGGGCCAGCTCTTCCTTGGCGCGGCCGCGGTTGATCGCGACGGTGCGGAAGCCCATCTTGTTGGCGAACTGGACGGCGAGGTGGCCGACGCCGCCCACGCCCTGCACGGCGACGAGATCGCCGGGGCCGGCCTTGGCGTGGCGCAGCGCGTTGAAGGCGGTGATGCCGGCGCACATCAGCGGGGAGGCCTCGGCGAACGTCAGGCCTTCGGGGATCCGGGCGACCGCGTCCTCGGGGGCGACCATGTACTCGGCGTACCCGCCGTCGAAGGACGTGCCCGTGATCGTGCGGTTCTCGCAGTTGACGAAGTCACCGCGGCGGCAGTACTCACACGTGAAGTCGACACCGCCGGACCAGCCGACCCCGACCTTGTCACCGACCTTCCACAGGGTCACGGCCTCGCCGACCGCGTCGACGACACCCGCGATCTCGTGCCCGGGCACGCGCGGCAGCTTGGTGCCGAACAGCGCCATGCGGGGGATGATCTCGCCACCGCACACGCCGCACGTGTGCACCTTCACCCGCACCTGGTTCGGCTTCGGCTCGGGGATCGGGAGTTCGACCTGCACGAACGGGCCACCCGCTTGCTGAACCTGAGCCGCGCGCATTGTCCCTGTCATTTTCTCACAATTCCTTTCGATGGTCAGTGCATTCCGCCGTCGCAGACGAGCTGCTGGCCGGTGATCAACGCGGCTTCGTCTCCGGCGAGAAACGCCGTCACACCGGCGACGTCTTCCGTGGTGCCCAGTCGCCCGATCGGGACCATTTCGATCAAACTGCGCTTGTATTCGTCGTTGGCCGGGTCGGTGAAAATCCCGGCGCCGTCGATCGGTCCGGGCACCACGGTGTTCACGGTGACGCGGCGCGGGCCGAGCTCCATCGCGAGCACCTTCACGAGGTAACCGGTGGCCACCTTGCTGGTGCCGTAGAGACCGACGCCCAGTTGCGGAACCGTCGTGGTGTTCGAGGAGATGGTGATGATGCGGCCGCCGTCGGAGATGTGGCGGGCGGCCTCGCGGAGCACGAAGTACGGACCCTTGGTGTTCACCCGGAAGAGGAGGTCGAAGTCCTCTTCGGTGACGTCCGTGACGGGGATGTTGACCTTTTCCATTCCCGCGTTGGCCACGACGATGTCGATCTTGCCGAACTCGGCGAGGGCCGCGTCGTAAAGGTCGACGATCCCGTCCACCTGAGACACATCGGCCGCGTGCACCAGTGCCTTCACACCGTGGGCCTCGGCGGCCTTTTTCACCTCTTCCGCGGCGGACGCGTCGCGGGAGTAGTTGATGACCACATCGGCGCCCTGCTCCGCCAGCCGCAGCACGATGGCCCTGCCCAGGCCTTTCGACGATCCCGTGACGAGGGCAACTTTACCGCTTAGATTCATAGGTGCTCCCCTGTGTCAATACAGATATGGTCCGGCCGGGGCGCGGGAAAGGGAAACACCGGATCCTTGTGGTTGCCACAACGAACCGTTGTGGCGAGGATCGGGCGGTGGACCTGAATCTGCGCCTGCTCAAAGCCCTCGAAGCCGTGGCCGACGAGGGCAGCATGACCCGCGCGGCCGGGCGGCTCATGATGACCCAGCAGGCGGTCAGCGGGCAGATCCGGCAGCTCGAGCGCGTGGCCGGCACCCCGCTGGTCCGGCGCCGGTCCTCCGGCGTCGAGCTCACCGCGGCGGGGCAGGTGTTCCTGAAGCAGGGGCGCGAACTCCTCACCGCGTGTTCGGCGATGGTCGCAGAGGCGCGGCTCGTGGGCTCGGGGCTGTCCGGGCGGCTGCGGATCGCGTTCAAGGCGCAGAGCACCGCGCACTTCCTGCCGGACGTCGAGTCGTCGCTGCGCCGGGTCGCGCCCGACGTGGAGGTCGAAGCCCTCGCCGTCCACACCTTGCCCGACGAGCTCGACGCCCTGGTCGCGGGCACTGCCGACGCCGCGTTCCTCTGGCTGCCCATCGGCGACGATCGCCGGTTCGTCACGCACTGGCTGCTCGACGAGCCGCGCTGGGTCGCGCTGCCGCCCGGGCACCACCTCGCCACGAGGACGTCGCTGAAGGTGTCCGACCTGGCCTGTGAGCCGATCGTCGGGCCTCGCGACGGGATGCCCGAGGCGGTGGTGAAGTTCTGGTTCATCGACCCTCGGCCCGACGGCACCCGCGCCGTCTACGGACCGCAGGGCCGGACGCCGGAGGAGTGCCTGCACCACGTGGCAGCCGGGCGCGGGTCGTGGATCGCCCCGGCGTCGACGGCCGCGTACTTCCCGTACCCGCGGCTGGTGTGGCTGCCACTGGAGGACGCGCTGCCGTTGGGGCTGGCGTTGATCTGGCTGCGGGAGAACTCGAACCCGCTGCTGGATCTGCTCCTGGCGGAGAGCAAGCGGGTGACCCGGCCGACGCCGGCGTGAGTCGGCCTGCGGGTGCGGCGAAGCCCGGCGCTCCCGTTGCGATGATCGTCGCTTGCTCGCCGGAACTGTCCTTTTCGGACTGTGGTGCCGGCCCGAGGTCGGCTCTTCCGTTCGGTTGTCGCCCAGCGTGGGGACGTCTTCCTGCCGGCCGGCTTGGCGGCGGTGATCGCGGTGCTGCTTCTTGTGCCCGCGGTGGCGGTCGCTCTGCCGGAGGCGATGCCGCGTCTCGCCGACGGGCCGGGTTGGCAGCCGGGCTACGGCGGACCAGCCGGTTGGCCGGGTGCCGGGATTCCCGGTTCGGTTCCTGGCCAGCAGCGGCAGCGGGCTCCGGGGCAACCCATGCCCGGACCGCTTCCCGGGCGACCGTGGCAAGGGACTCCTGGGCAAGCGATGCCCGGATCGGCTCCCCCGGGTGGGCGGGTGCCGGTGGAACCGGGCAAGCATGGCCGGCCGGCGCGGCGCCGGGACAGGCGATGCCAGGCTCCGTTCCCGCGCACCACTGGCCGGGCGCCGGCGAAGCCGGGCCAGCCCGGCAGGGCAGCACGACACCGGGGTGGCAGGGGTCGGCGCCGTCCGGCCAGGAGTGGTCCGGTGACGCCCCGCCGGCGCAGGGCCGGCCGGACAGGAGACGGCCCGCTCGGTGCCACCGGGGCAGGCGTAGTCCGGCGCCGCCCCGCCGCAGAGCCAGCCCAGACAGGAAACGGCCGACTCAGTGCCACCCGGCCAAGCGCGGTCCGGTGACGCCCCGGCGCAGGGCCAGCCCGGACAGGCGTGGCAGGGCTACGGTCCGCCGGTGCAAGGCCCTGTTCCCGGGCAGCCGTGGCCGGGTCCGGCTGAAGCCGGCCGACCGGCGCAGGGTTCCGGCTCGCCGAATGGGCAGGGAACCTAGCCGCCGGAACAGCCGCCGCGAGAAGCCCGCCGCCGCGCAGCAAGGCAAGGTGCGGTGCGGCCCGGGCAAGCGCGGCACGGCTTCTCCTCGGATAAGGCCGCTCCGCCCGGGCGGGAGTCGGCCGGCCCGGTGCCGCCAGGGCAGCCGATGCCGGGTTCCGCCGGACCGGAGGCACCGCAGCAGCACTACGCGCCGGCCGGGCCGTATCCGCCGCCGCCCCACTGAGCGAAATCAGGCCGGGTAAACCAGGGTTCGCCAGGCGGCGTGAGGCCTTATGGTTCGAGGCATGAGTCAGGTACTGCCGGTCGAGTTCAGTGACGGCGAGGTGCGGGAGATCGAACGGCAGGCGGCCGCCGAGGGGCGGAGCCTGCAGGAGTACGTGCGCGAGACGCTGATGACCGCCGTGACTTCGCGCGCCCAGCAGCGCGCGACGGTGCTCGACCGCGTGCTGGAGGCGAGCGCCGGACTCAACGAGCGGCTGGCGCGATGACCGAGTACCTGACGATCCACGACCTGATGGTCGTCGCGCGCCGGGTGGTGCGGGGCGAGCTCGCGGTGCGCGACACGGGCATCCTCGCGGCCGCCGCGGCGCGGCCGCGGACGTCGGTGTTCGGCGAGGACGCCTACCCCAGCGTGTGGGAGAAGGCGGCCGCCCTCATGGAGTCGCTCGGCCGCGGCCACCCCCTCATCGACGGCAACAAACGCCTCGCCTGGACCGCCACCTGGTTCTTCCTCGGCCTCAACGACAAACCCCTCCGCACGCCCCTCGACGAGGACGCGGCCGAGCCCTTCGTCCACGACGTCGTCCAGGGCCGCCTCGACCTGCCGCGCATCGCCGCGCGCCTGGCCGACTTCGCCTAGCCGCCCGGCCCGAACGACGGGCGCGCGGAACTCCCGGCACCAGCCCGGGCAAACCGCCGGCCGTAAAACCCCGGCCCCAGGCAAGTCACGGCTTCGCCCCCGCAATGCCGGACTTCTGCCGAGCGGCGGCACGAGAGAGTCCCAGCCGAGCGGGACCGAACCGAACCCGGCCACGGCTCAGCGCGAGACCGCCTCCCACTGTGCGGTCTGCGCGTCGACCAGAGCCGTCAAGTCGCCCAGCGTCAGCGAGAAGTCGTCGACGTGAAGGCCGAGGCCGCCGCTGCTCGGCGGGCCCACCAAGGAGTCGCCGCCGGAGAGCTGGAGCCACGAGGCGGTGCCGCCGGGGACGGTGCGGAACTCGCACGCGCCGCTGAACTCGCCCGGATAACGGGCGAAGCCGGTGGGGAACGTCGGCAGCGAGGTGCCGAGCAGGACGGCGGTGAGGTGGCCGTTGGGGAGAAGAGCGTTGCCCTGCACCAAAGTACGGGTGGGGAGCCGGGTGTCGAGCGGGGTCGTCGCTTCGGGGGCGGCGCCGGTCAGCAGGGCGGCCGGGTTGGTGCAGAGGATGCGGTGGCCCGGCGTCGAGGAGAGGCCGAAGGTGGAGCCGGGCGGTGGGACCGTTCCGGCCGGTTGCTTGTACGACGAGTAACCGGCCACGCAGCCGATCGGCACGGGCACCTCGGCCGAAGCGCGAGCGCACACCGGCAGGTACTGGAAAGCCGCGTTCGGATCGGAGCCGCCGCCGTCCGGGCGGTCGATGGGGACCTGGACGTTGCCGCCGAGAAGCAGCGCGCTCACCAAGGAGGGCTGTACGTCGGGGTGACCGTCCACGCGGTCGCGCAGGAGGCTCGCGGCGTCGGCGGCGCCCTGCGAGTGGCCGATCACGACCACCCCGCGGCGACGGTGCGTGACCGGGTCGATGTTGTAGTCGCGCCAGTAGGTGTCCCACGCTTGTTCGACGTCTTCGAGGCCCAGCGCGTAGTCCGGCGCCGTGCCGGTGAGCACGCTGACGATGTGCGCGGCCAGCGGCGCCTGCCGGTACGCGGGCACGAACACCCGGCAGTGGCTGAGCAGCGGACCGATCTGGGCGTAGGTCACGGCGGCCGCGGCGTCGTCCGGGCCGGGTGGCAGCGAGCCGATCTGCAGCGCCGGGTTCGAGAGCAGATCGACGGTCGGGTAGACGAAGAAGCAGTCCACCGGAGGGGCCGCCGGCGGCTCGAACGGTTCCACCACACTTGCACCCGACTCCACCCGAGTGGTGTCGAACGTCACCCGGCCAGGCGACGCGGGGTAGCCGACCGTGAAGCTGCCACCGGGCGTCGCGACCTGTGGGTCACCCGCCAGGTTCTGGTTGCACGGGTTCGCGGCCATGCCGGGCAGGCACACCCACACCGGGTGGTCGAGCGGCGCCGTCCCCGGCGGGGTCGCGGCGTTGGCCGGGACGGCGGCCGCGAGGCCGAACACGGCCGTGAGAGCCAGCAGGATCACGCTTTTCCGCACGCTCGACGCTCCTTCACCGGGTGGGCGAGTCCCCCGTAGGCTGGCAGGAGGGGAGCCGATCCGGGAGGTGAGTCGTGCCGTCACGCAATCCGCTGCGCCTGCTGCGCAAGTGGACGGACTGGTTCGAAAACCGCGGCGTGTACATCCCGGGTGAGGAGAGCCGCGCGGTCGACCCGGTGCGTGACTTCGGGTGGCTGATGGTCGCGTGGGGCGCCGGCGTGGCGATCTTCATCCTCTTGTTCGCCTTCGCCGTTTAAGTGGCACATCGGTGACGACTGTCACCCGGAGTGCCCTTTCGGTCACGGATCGGCCACGGCTGTACACCAGGTCCGCGTCTTCGTGCGCGCGCACGTGCACATGCAGGGACAGTGGAGCGGGTCGACTTCGGTCACTACGCCGAACGGCCCGAGCCCCCGCCCCGACTGGAGTAAACCGAGATGGCGCCCGCGCGCACCCCCAAGCTGTTGCTTTCCGCCTGTCTGCTGATGGCGGTGGCGGCCTGCGGGGTCGACGCGCAGGAAGGCACGGCGGCGCTCGGCGGTGGCGGCGCCCCCGCGAAGGCCGCGGCCGCGCAGACACCGCGTGACCTGCAGTTCGGCGCGGAACACCGGTTCGCCAGCGGCATCACGATCTCGGTTTCCGCTCCGCAGTCGTTCCAGCCCAGCCCTGCGGCGTACCCGCGTAGCTCGCGCGCGGCGTCGTTCGGCATCGAGATCACCAACAACGGCGCGGACTCCTACCGGCTGTCGGGCCTCACCGTCGTCGCGATGATCGACGGCCGCCCGACCAAACAGGTCGTCGACGCCACACAGGGCCTCGGCGGCATCACCGACGCGGGCAAAGACCTGCAGCAGGGCCGCTCGGCGCAGCTGACGCTCGCGTTCGCCGTGCCCGACCGCACCACGCAGCTCACGGTGCAGCTGCGACCCAGCGCCGGCGAGCCCGCCGTGGCCACGTACTGCGGAGCCGTCTGAGTTGCTGATCCGGCCCAGAGCAGGCCGGCCCCCGCGCGGCACGTAACCGTTGCTACGAAGCCATTCGGCCGTGGCTGTGGTCGGATCAGTAACGATCGGCGCAGTACGCTGCGTTCATGACCGAGCAGCGACTCTCCCCCGGCGACGCCGCCCCCGACTTCACCCTGCCCGACAGCACGGGCAAGAGCGTGTCCCTCAGTGACTTCCGCGGCCAGTCCGTCGTCGTGTACTTCTACCCGGCCGCCGGCACCCCCGGCTGCACCAAGCAGGCCTGCGACTTCCGCGACAGCCTCGCCCAGCTCAACGACGCCGGCTACCAGGTCCTCGGCATCTCCCCGGACAAGCCGGCGAAGCTCGCGAAGTTCGTCGAGAACGAGCAGCTCACCTTCCCCCTGCTCTCCGACGAGGACAAGCACGCCCTCGCCGCGTGGGGCGCCTTCGGCGAGAAGAAGAACTACGGCCGCGTCTACCAGGGCGTCATCCGCTCGACCTTCATCGTCGACGCGGACGGCAAGATCGCGCACGCCTTCTACAACGTCCGCGCGACCGGTCACGTCGCGAAGCTCATCCGCGACCTCGGCATCGCCGCCTGACGCCAGCCCGCCTCGGGCTCCGGTCCCGGGGCGAGACCTCGGCTGCACGACCACCCGAGCTCAACGCGACGCCGCTCTTCGCAGAAACGCGCACGCCACCCCAACGCAACGGAACCGGGTGCACGACCGCGGGCACCCGGCGCGAGGCGACGCCGGCGTCCGGGCGACCGGTCACGTCGCGAAGTTCATCCGCGACCTCGGCATCGTCGCCTGACACCACCCCTCCGCCGGGTGCGGGGGCTCACCCGGGCGGGCCGGCGGCGGGGAAGCGCAGCGTGAACGTCGATCCCTCACCCAGCGTGCTCCGCACCGAGACCGTCCCGCCGTGGGCCGTTGCCAGGTTGCGGACGATGGCGAGGCCCAGGCCGCTGCCGCCGCTCGAGCCGCGCGTGCGGGCCTTGTCGGCGCGCCAGAAGCGGTCGAAGACGTGCGGCAGGTCGTCGGCGGCGATGCCGACGCCGGTGTCCGTCACGGAGAACACGACGTCCGCATCGACACGCGTCGCGCTGACCGTGACGGAGCCGCCGCGGGGGGTGTGGCGGACGGCGTTGGACACGAAGTTGTCGATGGCCTGGCGCAGGCGCACGGGGTCCGCCGTGACGGCCGGGTCGGGCATCGGCTCCACCACCAGCCGCACGCCCGCCGCGCCGGCGCGGGCGGCGTGGGCCGCGGCGAGCTGGGTGAGCAGGGAGTTGGCGTCGATGGGCTCGGGGTGCACGCGCAGCGCCCCGGCGTCGGCGAGGGCGAGGTCCTGCAGATCGTCGACGATGTGCTGCAGGTGCAGCGCCTCTTCGAGCAGCGACGCGACGAGTTCGTCGTCGAGCCGGCTCACGCCGTCCTGCGTGGCCTCCAGCCAGCCGCGGATGTTGGACAGCGGCGTACGCAGCTCGTGCGCGATGTCGCTGACCATGGCCTTGCGCGCGGTCTCCAGCTTCTCGCGCGCCTCCGACATGTCGTTGAACGCCCGCGCCAGCCGCGCGATCTCGTCCTTGCCCTTGACCTTCACGCGCGCGCCGGCCTCACCCGCCTCCATGCGCTGCGCCGCCCCGGTGAGCGCGTGCAGCGGCCGGATGAGCCGAATCGACGCGAGCCCAGTGGCCACGACCGTGAGCACGAGGATCGCGCCCGCCACCTCGGCCAGGCGCACCTGGTTGTCCGACGACAGCGTGAACCCGCTCGGCGGCTGGTCGCTGCCCTTCTCGGTGATGTAGAGCCACGCGGCAGGCGCGACGTAGGGCGTCAGCTGCTCGCGACGCGCGGAGGTCACGCAGGCCTGAGTCGTGTTGTCCGTCGCGCCGGTCTCGGGCCCGACGAACGTCCACGACAGGGACAGCTGCGCTGCCGGCTCGCTCTTGTCGCTGCGGCCGAGGCACGCGTTGACGAGATCCGACAGCTTGTCGAGCGCCGCCTGCTCGGTGTCGGTGGGCTGCTCCAGGGTCGCGCCGTTGCACCGCGTCAGCGCGTACGGGTCCTGGGCCACCACGCGCGGGTGCCCGCCGGGCGACCTCTCGATGCTGCCGAGGCTCCCGCGCTCCTGCACACACCGCAGCACCCGCTGCGCGATGGCCGAAAGTTCCGTCTTTTCGTTCTGTGGCAAGGCATACGGACCCACCGCCGCGGGATCGATCCGGTCCGGCGTGGACTGCACCCCCAGCCCCGGGTCGACCGACAGCGGGTCGATCACCACCGACGGCTGCGGCGGCAACCGCCCGGGATCGGCGTCGGAGCTCGCGATCACCTGGCCTTTCGGCGTCGCCAGCACCACGCGCCGGCCGGTGCCCTCCGCGTAGGTCTGCACGACCTTGCCGACGCCGTCCCAGTTCGGGTGCGTGGCCGCGTAGCCGAGCAGGCCCTGGTAGATGGTGCCGTCGTCGGCGAAGACCTGGCCCTGCTCCTGCCGGATGGCGCCCGTGGTGGTGCGCGCTGCGAGCCACGCCGTGGCCGCGATCGCGCACACCGCGACCAGCGCCGACACCGCGATGAGCCGGACCAGCAGGCTACGCCGCATCGGGCGGCCCCGCCGTGAGCTTGTAGCCGACGCCGTACACGGTCAGCAGCCGCTGGGGTTTGCGCGGCGCGGCCTCGATCTTCTTGCGCAGGTTCATCACGTGGACGTCGATCGCGCGCTGGGTGATGTAGCGGTCGAAGCCGTGCAGGTGCTCCAGCAGCTGCCCGCGCGTGAACACCTGGTCCGGGTGCGCGGCCATCACCTCGAGCAACCGAAACTCCCCCGGAGTGGTCTCGACCAGCTGCCCGGACACGGCCACCTCGTGCCGGCCGACATCCACCGTCAGCGCACCGACGCGCAGCGGACCACCCGAGGGCACGGTACTTTTGGTGCGGCGCAACAAAGTCCGCACACGGGCCATCAGCTCGCGCGGGCTGTACGGCTTGGTGATGTAGTCGTCCGCCCCGAGATCAAGGCCACGCAGCAGATCGTCCTCTGTGGACCGTGCGGTCAGCATCAGCACCGGCACGTCGGACTCCGCTCGCAGGATCCGGCACACCTCGAGCCCGTCCATGCCGGGCAGCATGACGTCGAGCACGAGCAGGTCCGGCGGGCGGCGGCGGACGAAGTCGAGCGTCTCGCGGCCGTCGGGCACGACCACCACCGAGTGGCGTTCCCGCTCGAGGTAACGGCGGACGAGCTCCGCTTGTTTCGGGTCGTCCTCCGCGAGCACGATGTCTGCGCACATGCTGCGAGCATAAGGATCTCCGCCGGAGCGGGCGACCCAGCGCGGCGGGAACACCGGATCAGCACCGCTTCCTGACGGGTTCCTGACAATTCGCCGCGATAGTGGCCTCCGGACCCGCCGGCTCAGTCCACTTCGGACGCGCCGGATGAGTGGAAGCGGAGAAGCGATGATGGAGGCCGTCAGTGGCCGGTAAGTCCCGGCGGCGCGCGATCGCCGTCTCAGCCTCGGCCGCCGTGGTGGTGCTGCTCGGCGTCGGCGCGTACGTGGCCATCGACCACGGCCGCGGCACGGCAGAAGCCGCGGCTCCCCCGCCCGCCGTGACCACCGTGGCCGTGGCCAAGACCGATCTGTCGAACACGCGGACGTTCACCGGTACCCTCGGTTTCGGCACGCCCGAGCCGCTCAAGGGCGCGGGCGCCGGCGTGGTCACGCAGCTGCCGGACATCGGCACCGTGGCCCAGCGCGGAAAGGCCCTGTACTCCGTGAACGGCCTCCCGGTGCCGGTGTTCTTCGGCGACACCCCGCTGTTCCGCAAGCTCGACAACCCCGACCTGACCGGCCCGGACGTCGCCACGGTGGCCGAAAACCTCGCCCGTCTCGGCTACTCCGTCGGCGCTCGCGCGAAGGACCCGCAGAAGGCGAAGTTCACCTTCGCCGACGCCCTGAAGAAGTGGGAGAAGAAGGCCGGCCTGCCCGACACGGGCACGCTCGACGTCGGCCAGGTCGTGGTGCTGCCCGGCGAGGCGCGCGTGAACAGCGTGACCGCCCAGCTCGGCGATCCCGCCGCGGGCCCGCTGCTCACCACGACGCCGACGTCGAAGGTCGTGGTCGCGCCCGTCGACGCGGCGGAGGTCGGCTCGGTGAAGACCGGCATGAGCGTGACGATGGTGCGCCCGGACGGCAACGAGATCCCGGCGAAGGTCACCTCGGTGAGCACCGCCGTGAGTGGCGGCGACCCGTCGGGCGGCGATCCGACGCAGGGGCCGCCGAAGATCAACGTGACCGTGGTGCCCGTGAACGCGTCCGACGTCGCCGACCTCGACTCGGCGTCGGTGCAGGTCGAGGTGGCCACGGAGACCCACAGCGGTGTGCTGGCCGTGCCGATCGCCGCGCTGGTCGCGTTGCGCGAAGGCGGCTACGCCGTGCAGTTGCAGGGCGGGAAGCTCGTGCCGGTGAAGACGGGCATGTTCGCCCGCGACCAGGTGGAGATCAGCGGCCCGGGCATCACCGAGGGCCTGCGGGTGGTGACGACCTCGTGACGCCGGTGCTGGCCCTGCGCGGGGTGAGCAAGCACTACCCCGGGGGTGTGGAGGCGCTCGACGACGTGTCGCTGGCCGTCGCCGAGGGCGAGCTGCTGGCGATCGTGGGACCGTCCGGTTCGGGCAAGTCGACGCTGCTGAACATCGTCGGCACGCTCGACCTGCCGACCTCCGGCACCGTCGAGCTCGGCGGCCAGGACGTGACGCAGCTGAGCGACCGGCGGCTGTCCGCATTGCGCGGGCGGTGGCTCGGGTTCGTGTTCCAGCAGTTCCACCTCACCGACGGCCTCAGCGCGGCGGAGAACGTGGCCACCGGCCTGCTCTACGCCGGGGTGCCGCGCAAGCAACGTCGTCCGCTGGCCCTGGAGGCGTTGGGGCGGGTCGGCCTCGCGCACCGCGTGGACCACCGGCCGCACGAGCTCTCCGGTGGTGAGCGCCAGCGGGTGGCCATCGCGCGGGCCGTGGTGAACGACCCCGCGCTCGTGCTCGCCGACGAGCCGACGGGCGCGCTCGACACCGCCAACGGCCGCGCCGTGCTGGAACTGCTCCACGGCCTCAACGCCGAGGGCACGACCATCGCGATCATCACGC
The DNA here is from genome assembly GCF_040678995.1 of Amycolatopsis sp. NPDC049253. Lineage (NCBI taxonomy): Bacteria > Bacillati > Actinomycetota > Actinomycetes > Pseudonocardiales > Pseudonocardiaceae > Amycolatopsis > Amycolatopsis sp. NPDC049253. The sequence goes on from NZ_JBFAQX010000013.1 coordinate 110,863, forward strand.
ACGACCGCGACATCGCGGCGAGCCTGCCGCGGCGCATCGAGTTCCGCGACGGCCGGATCGTGCAGGACCTCGTGGTGAGTGCCGCGTGAGCACCGCACTCGACACGCGCCCGGTGCGCCTGGGCCTGCGCGACGTCCTGCGCCTCGGCCTGCTCGGCATCAGCACCCGGCGGCTGCGCGCGACCCTGTCGGCGCTCGGGATTTCACTCGGCATCGCGACGATGATCGTGGTCACCGGCATTCCCGCCTCCAGCCAGGCCGCGCTGCTGGACAAGCTGACGGCGCTGGGCACGAACATGCTGCGCGCCGAACCGCAGCCGAACCAGACGCCGCCCGTGCTGCTGCCGGAGTCGTCCGTCGGCAGCGTCGCGCGGATCGGACCGGTGACCACGGCGGCGGCCGTCGCGAACACGCACCAGACCGTGCGGCGCTCCGATCTGACCGACCCGCTGGACGGCTCCGGCCTCGCCGTGCTGGCGAGCAGCCCGGACCTGCTGTCCGCGCTCAACGGCACCGTGCAGAGCGGCAAGTTCCTCGACGCGGCAACGCAGAACCTGCCCGCGGTGGTGCTCGGCTACGTCGCGGCGTCACGGCTCGGCATTCCCGCGGTCACGCCCGGGCGGCCCGCGCCGATCGTCATGATCGGCAAGCAGTGGTACACCGTGACCGGTGTGCTGGCGCCGATGCCGCTCGCGCCGGACATCGAGCGCGCGGTGCTCGTCGGCTGGGGTTCGGCCAAGCAGTTCCTCGGCTTCGACGGCCACCCGACGGTGATCTACGTGAAGGCCCGCGAGGACGCGATCCCGGACGTGCGCGCCGTGCTGCCCGCGACGTTGTACCCGCAGCTGCCGGGGCTGGTTTCGGTGAGCCGGCCGTCGGACGCGCTGGCGGCCAAGCAGGCGAGCCAGACGACGTTCTCCGCGCTGTTCCTGGGGCTGGCGGGCGTTGCGCTGCTGGTCGGTGGCGTCGGCGTGGCCAACACGATGTTCATCTCGGTGCTGGAACGCCGCCGCGAAATCGGCCTGCGGCGCGCGCTGGGGGCGACGCGGGGGCAGATCCGCGGGCAGTTCCTCACGGAAGCGGTGGCGCTGTCCGGGCTCGGCGGCCTGGCGGGGACGGTGCTGGGGATCGTCGTGACGCTGCTTTACACGACATACCAAGGGTGGCCGCCCGTGATCCCGCCGCTGTCCGTGGCCGGCGGCGTGGCGGGCGCGCTCGTGGTGGGCGCGCTGGCGGGGATCCACCCGTCGATCCGCGCGTCGCGGCTCACCCCGACGCAGGCGCTGGCGACGACGTGAGGGAGCTTCGAATGTCCAAAGTGGTCTGGCTGGCGGGGCTGGCGCTGGTTCTCGCGGCGTGTTCGTCGCCCGCTGATCCTGGCCCGTCGGTCGCTTCGCTGGGTACGCCTTCGGTTCCCGCGTCGTCCTCGGCGCCCCCCTCGACCGACGCCGACGGCGGCCGCCCCCGCCACCGCGTCGACGAGTCGCCGGAAGACTCCCAGCGGCTCATCGAACCGTGGCGCACCTGCATGAAGGACCACGACGCGGACGTCGACCAGCAGCCCCACAGCATCGCGGGCGCCGAACAGTGGTCCAAGGACCACCAGGCCGCCGGTGACGCGTGCCGGTCCAAGCTGCCCCTGCTGCCCTGGGGCGAGGACCCGGCGAACCCGGCGTACAAGGACAACTTGCACCGCTGGGTCGAATGCATGACGTCGCAGGGCATGCACGTCGCCGAAGACCCGGACGACGACGAGTCCCCGTGGCACTACACGAGCAACAACCAGCCGCCGGACTCGGACAAGATCGAGCAGGGGTGCGAGGTCCAGGTGATGGGACCGAGCGACAAGTAGCCGGCCGCGCCCCATGCGGCGTTCGGTGCGTTCAGTGCATCGAACGCCACAGTGGGGTGCTCGGGACCGAGCCGTCAGGCGTTGGCGAGGTCGCGCAGGGCCGGAAGGAGAGCCCGCAACGCGCGGCCCCGGTGGGAAGCCGCGTCCTTTTCGGACGGTTGCAGCTCCGCCGACGAACGGGACTCGCCGTCCGGGACGAAGATGGGGTCGTAGCCGAAGCCGTTGGTGCCGCGGCGTTCGCGGAGCAGGGTGCCGCGCCATTCGCCGCGGACGATGGTTTCCTCGCCGGACGGGAGCACGAGGGCGGCGGCGCAGACGAAGGCCGCGCCGCGGCGATCGTCGGGGGTGTCGGTGAGCTGGGCGAGCACGAGGTCGAGGTTGGCGTCGTCGTCGCCGTGGCGGCCGGCCCAGCGGGCGGACAGGATGCCGGGCATGCCGTTGAGCGCGTCGACCGCCAGGCCGGAGTCGTCGGCGACGGCGGGCAAACCCGTGGCCGCCACGGCGTCGCGGGCCTTGGCGACGGCGTTGCCCTCGAAGTCCGGCGCGGTTTCCGGGGCCTCGGGGAACTCGTCGACGTCGACGAGGCCGAGCACCTCGATGCCGGAGATGCCCTCGGCCTCGAGGATCCGCCGCAGCTCGCCGAGCTTCTTCTGGTTGCGCGTGGCCAGCAGCAGCTTCGTCACTTCGCACCCTTCTTCTTGTCCGGGCGCGGCTGCGGCAGCTCACCCGGGTACGGCAGCGCCAGGGCCTCGTTCTGCAGCTGCGTGAGCGTCGCGCAGCCGGCGAGCGCCAGGTCGAGCATGGTGTCCAAAGTAGACCGCGCGAAGGTGGCGCCTTCGCCCGTGCCCTGCACCTCGATGAGCGTGCCGGCGTCGGTGGCGACGACGTTCATGTCGACCTCCGCGCGCGAGTCCTCCTCGTACGGCAGGTCCAGGCGCACGCGCCCGTCGACCACGCCGACGCTCACCGCCGCCACCGAGGACGACAGCGGCTGCGGGTCGTTGAGCCGGTTGGCCGCGCCGAGCCATGTGATGGCGTCGCGCAGCGCGACGTAGCCGCCGGTGACCGCGGCCGTGCGCGTGCCGCCGTCGGCCTGGATCACGTCGCAGTCGATCACGATCGTGTTCTCGCCCAGCGCCGCGAGGTCGATGCACGCGCGCAGCGACCGGCCGATCAGCCGGGAGATTTCGTGGGTGCGGCCGCCGATGCGGCCCTTCACGGCTTCGCGGTCGCCGCGGGTGTTGGTGGCCGACGGAAGCATCGCGTACTCCGCCGTGACCCAGCCGAGCCCGGAGCCCGCCCGCCAGCGCGGCACGCCCTCGGTGACGCTGGCGGCGCACAGCACGCGCGTGTTGCCGAACTCGATGAGCACCGAACCGGCAGGCCACTTCTGAAACCCGCGGGTGATCTTGATGTCGCGGAGCTGGTCGTCGTTCCTGCCATCTTTCCTCGTCACGGGGTGCACTTTAAGGCCTCGCCCCGACAGTCCGCCGCTCAGATCTCGTAGACGGCGCCCTGCGTCACGAGCTCGGTGTCCGGGAACACCGCCGCGGCCTCCGCGAGCACCGCGCGGCTGTCGGTCCACGGCGCGATGTGCGTGAGCAGCAACCGCCCGACGCGAGCGTCCTTCGCCAGCTCACCGGCCTGTTTTCCGGACAGGTGCACGCCGTCGGGCCGGTCGGCGGCGTCCGTCCACGAGGCCTCCGACAGCAGCACGTCGACGCCGTCGGCCAGCTCGCCCAGCGCGGTGCAGGGACCGGTGTCGCCGGTGTAGGCGAGGATGGCGCCGCCGTAGGAGATCCGCAGGCCGAACGCCGGCGTCGGGTGCTGCACCAAAGCGGCCGTCACGTCGAACGGCCCGATCCGCACCGTTTCCTCACGCAGCGTGTGGAAGGCGTAGACGTCGGACAGGTCCACGGCGGCGCGCTCGTCGGCGTCGGCGGCGTACGCGTGGGCCAGCCGCGTGGGGGCGTCCGCCGGTGCGAAGAGCGGCAGCTGCCGCGGCCGGGCCGGGTACGGCGGCGCCGGGTGGTAGCGGCGCAGCACCGTGAGCGAGTTGACGTCGGCGCAGTGGTCCGAATGCAGGTGCGACAGGACGAGCGCGTCGAGGTCGAACGGGTCGAGCACCGTCTGGAGCTGGGCGAACGCGCCGTTGCCGAGTTCGAGGCCCAGCCGGAACCCCTCCGCTTCCAGCAGGTATCCGGACGCGGCGGCGTTCGGGCCGGGGACGCTGCCCGAGCAGCCGAGGATCGTCAGTCGCACGTGGTTCAGCCTAAGCGCTGGTGGGGGCGAGGACACCCGGCGCGAACCCCATGAACCGCGCCGCCAGCCGCGTGAACGGCTCCGGCGAGCCCGTGGCCAGGAACTCGTGCTGCGGCGCCGTGTCGCGGTCGGCCAGCAGGTCGAGCTCGGTGAGCACGCGGTAGAGGTCCTTGGCCGTCTCGTCCGCGCTGGAGACGAGCGTGACGTCCTGTCCCATCACGATCTGCAGCACGCCGGAAAGCAGCGGGTAGTGCGTGCAGCCCAGCACGAGCGTGTCGACCTCGGCTTCGAGCAGCGGCTGCAGATAACCCTGCGCGAGGCCCAGGATCTGGCGGCCGGACGTGATGCCGCGCTCCACGAAGTCGACGAACCGGTGGCAGGCGACGCTCGTGAGCCGCACGTCGGGCGCCGCGGCGAACGCGTCGTCGTAGGCGCGGGAGCGAACGGTCCCCTCGGTCCCGATCACGCCCACCCGGCCACTGCGCGTGACCGACGCGGCGCGGCGAGCGGCGGGCAGGACGACCTCGATGACGGGGACGTCGTAGCGCTCCCGGGCGTCGCGCAGGCAGGCGGCCGAGGCCGTGTTGCACGCGATGACCAGGGCTTTCACGCCGCCTTCGACGAGGTCGTCGAGGGCTTCGAGGGCGTATTGACGGGCCGTCGCGATGGGGAGGGGGCCGTACGGGTTGCGTGCGGTGTCGCCGACGTAGCGCAGCTGCTCGGCCGGCAGCAGCTCGAGGATCGACCGGGCGACGGTGAGACCGCCGACGCCGGAATCGAAAACCCCGATGGGCGCGTCGGCGGTCGGGGTGCTCACACCTCGAGGCTACCGGCCGCCTTCTTCTTGGGGCGGTCGCCCCGCGCCGTCAGCCAGGCCGCGAGGACACCGGCGAGCGCCCCGAACAGGTGGCCCTGCCAGGAGATGCCGGGGTTGCCGGGCAGCAGGCCCCACAACATCCCGCTCCACACGCCCAGCAGCACGACCGCCACCACGATCTGCCCGAACGCCCGGTTGAAAATGCCACGGACCAGCAGGAACGCCAGCCATCCGAACGCCAGCCCGGACGCGCCCACGGTGTAGGTGTTCGACGGCCCGACCAGCCAGACCCCCACGCCCGAGACGATCCAGATGATCGCCGTGACCACCGCCCAGCGCCCGATCCCCGCCGCCATCGCCAGGAACGACAGCACGAGCACCGGCACGGTGTTCGAGAGCAGGTGCCCCCACCCGGCGTGCAGCAGCGGCGCCCACAGGATCCCGTCCAGCCCCGACAGCTGCCGCGACACGATGCCCCCGTGGTCGAGGTTCGCGGGCAGGATCACGTCCACGAGCTCCACCAGGTAGAGCACGAGCGTGAAGCCCACCGCGACGATCGCCGCCGCCTTGGGGTTGGGCGGCAGGATGCGCTTCGCCACATCGGTGGTCTTCGCCTTGTCCGCCGGCTGGTCCCCGAACGGCATGGGCTGCGGTGGGAGTGTGCTCACGTGTTCCAGGTTACGTCCGTCCGGTGCGGGTGGCCTCGGGTGAATTCCCTGATGTTGCTGCTCAGGGTCGTCGCGACGGTGCCGGGGGCTTGCTCGGCTGCCGCACCGGACCACCACGCCGGAGGCAGGCACGGCGGCGCGGCCTCGGCCGGCGGCACCCGGCGTGCCCTGGCGGGCAAGCGTTGCGACGTGCTGGTCCGGTGCGGCACCCGGCGGGCCCTGGCGGGCAAGCGTTGCGACGTGCTGGTCCGGTGCGGCACCCGGCGGGCCCTGGCGGGCAAGCGTTGCGACGTGGTGGTCCGGGCCAGGCGCCGCCACGGCCGGTCGCGGCCTGGCGGTCCACCGCCCGACCCCGAGCCTCGCCGACGCCGTCCGCCCGAGGCCGACCTACGCGATCGTGCCGTTGGCGCGGGCGCGCCAGAGGGCCGTTCGCGCCTCGGGTGTGTCGAGGCGTTCCAAGCCGCGGGTTGCCCACGAGCGCAAGGATTCGTCGGGGCTGTCGAGCTGAGCGGCGAGAACGGGCAGCGCCTCGGGCGCCTGCGCCTCGCCGATCAGCTCCAGCAGCCAGCGGCGAAGGCCCGGGTCGGTCTCCCGCTCGAACTCCGCGATCAGCGCCTCGACGTGCTCGGTGACCTCGGCGAGCAGCAGCTGAAAGCCGTCTTCCCGGGTCTGCGGGTTGTGGCGCCGCATCATCCGCATGGCGGTCTCGAAGGTGCCGGGCACGGGATCGAGGCTAGTGGCTGAGGTCGACCGGGCTCTGGCCCGCCGTGAGTTCCGAGAAGACCTTGATGAGGTGCTCCGCCGTCGCCTCCTCGGTCTGGCCGGCCATGGCCGCCTCGAACTCGGCGCTGCCGATCGCGATCCGGGCGCTGCGCGGGAACATCGCCTGCTCGTGCTCGGAGAGCGCGGCCTCGACGTCGCCCGGGTGGGCGGCGAGGGCCTGGGCGAGTTCGGCGGCGTCGAGCATGGCGAGGTTGGCGCCTTCGCCGTTGGGGGGCATGAGGTGGGCCGCGTCGCCGATCAGGGTCACGCCCGGCACGCGGTCCCAGCGGTGCTCCAGCGGCAGGAGGTACTGCGGGCGCAGCACGAGCGGGGTGTCGCCGTCGGTGATGAGCGCCGTCAGTTCCGGGGCCCAGCCGGCGAACTCCTGCGCGACGCGGGCGGCAGCACCAGCCGGGTCCGTGAAGTCGATGGCCGCGAACCAGTCCGGCGGCCGCGTCAGCGACACGTACGCGTGGATGGTGTCACCGCTTTCGCGGTGGGCCATGATGCCCTCGTCCGACGCGACCGCGCCCATCGAGCCGCCGCCGACGGCCTTGGCCGTGGCGGGGTGGCGGGTGTCGGCCTCGTAGAGGTAGGTCTCGACCATCGCGGTGCCGGCGTACTCGGGAACGGCGGACGAGAGCAGCGGCCGGACGCGCGACCACGCGCCGTCGGCGCCGACCAGCAGGTCGCTCACGACGACGCTGCCGTCGGTGAATGTGACTTCGTGACGGCCGTCTTCCCGGGTGCAGGCCTCGAGAACCTTGTGGCCCCAGCGAACCGTGCCGGCGGGAAGCGAGTCGAGCAGCAGCTGCCTCAGCTCTCCGCGTTGGACTTCGGGCCGGCCTCCGGTGCCGTCGTCGGCCTTGTCGAACAGCACGGTGCCCGCGCGGTCCAGGAACCGCGTCTGCTGGCGGCCTTCGAGGATGAGTCCGCGGAACTCGTCCATGAGCTCGGCGGCCTCGATGGCGATCTGGCCGTTGTAGTCGTGGATGTCGAGCATCCCGCCCTGCGCCCGCGCACCCGCGGACGCCTCGGCTTCGTAGACCGCAGCCGGGATGCCGTAGACGTGCAGGACGCGGGCGAGGGTGAGGCCGCCCAGGCCGGCGCCGATGATCGTGACGGTGTTCATGGTGGCTCCTTCGGGTTCGGAGCGGCCCGGTGAGCCGCTCTCGAACCGAAGGGTGCCGTGATCCACTGGCACGGCGCGCACACCGCGCTGCCACCCGCCTGGCACGGCCTGCCAGCACGCTGCCAGAAGCTCAGGCCGGAGCCGCCGGCAGCTCCCGAAGCCCCAGCGCCCAGTCCACTGCCACCTCCGCGTGCAGCCGCGTGGTCGGGAAGACCGGGACCGAGCTGTCGGACTGGTCTACGAGCAGCTCGATCTCCGTGCAGCCGTAGACCACGCCCTGCGCGCCGGCTTCGACCAGCCGCGCGATCACCTCGCGGTAAGCCGCCCGCGACGACGGCCGGACCACACCCTGCACCAGCTCGTCGTAGATCACCCGGTGCACCAGCTCCTGGTCCACTTCGGACGGAACCAGCACCGAAAGCCCGTGCGCCGCAAGGCGTTCGCGGTAGAAGGGCTGGCTCATCGTGAACGCCGTCCCCAGCAGACCGACCGAGGAAACCCCGGCGGAGAGCACCGCCGCGGCCGTCGTGTCCCCCAGGTGCAGGAACGGCACCCGCGTCCGCAGCGCCGACGCCACCTTGTGCATCGTGTTGGTGCACAACACGATCACGTCCGCGCCCGCCGCCGCCAAGGCCGAAGCGGCGGTGGCCAGCAGCTCCCCCGCCGCCGCCCAGTCACCCGAAGCCTGCAGCGCCTCGATTTCCGCGAAGTCCACGGAGTACAGCACCACCCGCGCGGAGTGGTAGCCACCCAGCGTCGACCGCACGCGCTCGTTCACCAAGCGGTAGTACTCCGCCGAAGACTCCCAGCTCATGCCGCCCAGGAGCCCGATCGTCTTCACGCCCAGAGCTGCCCGTCCAGCCGCGCGGCGGCTTCGTCGAGCGAACCCGCGTACGCGCCCGTGGACAGGTACTTCCAGCCGGCGTCCGCGACGACGAAGGCGACGTCCGCGGTCTCCCCCCGAGCGGCGGCCTTCTCGGCGACGGCCAGCGCGGCGTGCAGCACCGCGCCCGTCGAGATACCCGCGAAAATGCCTTCGTGCTCCAGCAGTTCCCGCGTCCGCCGGAGCGCGTCGTAGGCGCCGACGGAATAGCGCCCGTTCAGCACGCTGGGGTCGTACAGCTCCGGCACGAACCCCTCGTCGAGGTTGCGCAGGCCGTACACGAGCTCGCCGTACCGCGGTTCGGCCGCGATGATCTGCACGCCCGGCTTCGCCTCGTGCAGGTACCGCCCGACACCCACCAACGTCCCCGTCGTGCCGAGGCCGCCGACGAAGTGGGTGATCGTCGGCAGGTCCTTCAGCAGCTCAGGGCCCGTGCCGCGGTAGTGCGAGTCGGCGTTGGCCGGGTTGCCGTACTGGTAGAGCATCACCCAGTCGGGGTTCTGCTCCGCCAGCTCCTTGGCCCGCCGCACGGCCTCGTTCGAGCCGCCCGCCGCCGGCGAGAACACGATCCGCGCGCCGTAGGCCTGCAGCAGCTGCTTGCGCTCGGTGGACGTGTTCTCCGGCATCACGCACACCAGGCCGTAGCCCTTGAGCTTCGCGGCCATGGCGAGCGAGATGCCGGTGTTGCCCGACGTCGGCTCGAGGATCGTCGAGCCGCGCCGCAGGCGGCCCTCCCGCTCGGCGGCCTCGATCATGGCCAGCGCCGGCCGGTCCTTGATCGAACCGGTCGGGTTGCGGTCCTCGAGCTTCGCCCACAACCGCACGTCGCGGGTGGGCGAAAGCCGGGGCAGCCCCACGAGCGGCGTACCGCCGAGCGCGTCGAGCAGGGACTCGTAGCGGGCCATGGGGTTAGCGCGCGCCGCCGGCCACGGCGGGCAGGATGGTGAGCGTGTCGCCGTCCTTCACCTCGGCCGCGAGGCCGCCGGCGAAGCGCACGTCCTCGTCGTTGACGTAGACGTTGATGAAGCGGTGCAGCTTCTCCTCCTTGACCAGGCGCGCCTTGAGCCCGGAGTGGCGCGACTCGACGTCGTCGATCACCTCGAGGACGGTCTTGCCCGCCGCCTCGACGGACTTCTCGCCGCCGGTGTGCGTGCGCAGGATGGTCGGGATGGAGACGGTCACGGCCATGGGTTTCTACCTCCGAAGTGGGTTCTGTGAAGCTGACGCGCGAGACGCAGCCCTTATTCCGGCAGCTCAGTCGACGATCTCGACCGGCTCCTCGGTGATCTCGGCGTCCACGATCCGGTACGAGCGGAACTCGTGCGAATCGGGGTCCTTCGTGGAGACGAGCACGTAGTGCGCGTCGGGTTCGGCGGCGATGTTCGCGTCGGTGCGCGACGGGTAGGCCTCCGTCGCGGTGTGCGAGTGGTAGATCACCACGGGCACCTCGTCGTTCGCGTCCATCTCGCGGTAGAGCTTGAGCAGGTCACCCGAGTCGAACTCGTAGAACGTCGGTGACCGCGCCGCGTTCAGCATCGGGATGAACCGTTCGGGACGGTCGGAGCCCACGGGACCGGCGATCACCCCACACGCCTCGTCGGGGTGGTCACGGCGGGCGTGGGCGACGATCTCGTCGACGAATTCACGGCGGATCCGGAGCACATGGGACATCTTAGGTGGTGGACCCACCCTGTCCAGACTGTGAGACCTTCCGCTCAGGCACCTGGTCGGGGACAATTTCGGGCGTGCCTGTGCCGACAAAGGTCCGCGACCGCTGCCTGCCGTTCCTGCCCGAAGGCGACCGGATCCAGTACGTGTTCGCCGGCAACTCGCTCTACCTCAACGGGATGGCGGCGCTCTAGGGCTTCCTGGTGGTGGTCACCGACCGCCGCGTGGTCGTGCTCGCGTGCGGCCGCTTGCGGCGGCTGCGCCCGAAGTCGGTGTGGGAGGTGCTGCCGCGCTCGACCGAGCTGGGGCCGGTGGAGGAGCACCCCTCGCTGGGGCCGACGATCTCGTTCGCCGACCTCGTGCTGGAGATCGACGAGGCCGACATCGTCGCGGTCCGGGCCGCCGACCTCGAACGCGACGGCGCGTGGGCGCCGCGGGACCCGCTGCCGGACCTCTAACCCTCGAACGCTTCGGGCCACACGTCCCGGTACGCCACCACTCCCCCGGCCGCGGTGGCCGTGAGCAGCCCGTGGACCATCGCGCGGGCGAACACCCGCGCCGCGGCCGAGCACAACGCGTCGAGCGCCGCCGCCCGCTGCCCGTCGGCGAACGTGCCGGCGCCGGCGGGCAGCTCGCGAGCGCCCGTGGCCAGCGCGAAGACGGTGTCGCCGTCGAACATCGTGTGCGCCGGGCGCACGGCGCGGGCCAGGCCGTCCTGCGCGGCGACCGCGAGCCGGCGCGCCTCGGCCTTCGACAGCGCCGCGTCGCACGCGACCACGCCGATCGTGGTGTTCAGGTCGGTCCGGGCGGACGGCACCTCGCCCGGCCGCGAAGGCCAGCGGACGCCGAACTCGCCCGCCACCTCGTGGTCCGCGGCGAACGCGCGCCCGGTCGCGAAGTCCACGGCCTCGCCGCCGGCGTTCACGGCCGCCAGCGCCCCGACCGTCACGCCGTCGACCACTTCGCTCGCCGAGCCGATGCCGCCCTTGAGCGACCCGACCACGGCCCCGGTACCGGCGCCGACCGTGCCCGAGGCGAACGTCTTCGAGGCCGCTTCGCAAGCCGCGTAACCGAAAGCCGAGTCCGGCCGGTTGCCCCAGTCGCTGCGGGGAAGATCGAACAGCACCGCGCCGGGCACGATGGGCACGACCTCGTGCGGCTCGAGCCCGACGGGGAAACCCAGATTGCGCTCCGAAAGCCAGCGCATCACGCCGTCGGCCGCGGCCAGCCCGTAGGCGCTGCCGCCGGAGAGGCACACGGCGTTCACGCGCTGCACCAGGTTCTCCGGCTCCAGCAGGTTCGTCTCGCGCGTCCCGGGCGCGCCGCCGCGCTGGTCGACCGCTCCCGTGGCGCCGTCGGGCACGAGGACCACGGTGGTGCCGGTGGCCCAGCCGTCGCCGAGGCGGTGGTGGTGCCCGACAAGGACACCGGGAACGTCGGTGATCACGCGGTCAGCGCCTGGATCAGCGTCTCCTGCACCCAGGTCAGCCAGTGGTACACGCCCAGGTGCGGGGCCCGCGGGTCGTCGTCGGGCAGCTCGTCGGGCATGTCCTCGGTGACGTCGAGCGCCGTGCCGAGCGCGAGGCGCACGTCGTTGAGCGCGCCCAGCCACGCGTCGGCCTGCTCGACGTCCAGGTGCACGTCGCCGCCGTCGCGCGGCAGCGTGTCGAGCACGACCTTCGCCACGCCGACCTTCGTCTCCAGCAGCTCGGGCTCGTGCAGCGAACGCATGGCCGCCGCGGAGTCGAGGTCCTCGCGGGAGGGGTTGTCGGGGTCGAGCTTGTGAAAATCGGGCAGCAGCCGCGAGAGCACCGGGTCGTCGGGCGACTCCGACGGGCCGGTGCGGATGCCGGTGAGCTCCGCCAGCTCGTCCTGCGGCGCCTCCTCGGCCCGCGCGCGCAGCATGTCCTCGAGCTGGCTGACGAGGCCGCGCAGCACGGCGGCCTCCTGCTGCTCGAACCCCGCGAGGATCACGTCGCCCTTGCGCCGCCACGCCTTCACGAGGGCTGTTCCATCGTCGCCCACAGCCCGGCGGCGTGCAGCTTCGCCACGTCCGTCTCCACCTTCTCCTTGGACCCCGACGACACGATCGCCTTGCCCTTGTGGTGCACGTCGAGCATCAGTTTCGTGGCGTGGTCCCGGCTGTAGCCGAACAGCTTCTGGAACACGTACGTCACGTACGACATGAGGTTGACCGGATCGTTCCACACGACGGTCCGCCAGGGCTTGTCCTCCTCGGCGACCTCTGCCCCGAGTGGATCAACCTGCGTCTGTTCGGATGCGACAGGCGTGGACATGCACCCCATGGTGTCACGGGGGTCACGGGGTACGCCGCGCCAGGTCCGGCCATGTGGGTGAATAGGCTGGCCCCATGGGTGCACCCGAGCCGGTCACCAGCGCCAGCACGGCGCTGCTCACCGATCACTACGAGCTGACCATGCTGGGCAGCGCGCTGGCCGACGGGACCGCCGAGCGGCCCTGCGTGTTCGAGGTCTTCGCGCGCCGGCTGCCCGACGGGCGGCGCTACGGCGTCGTCGCCGGAACCGCGCGCGTCCTCGACGCGATCGCCGACTTCCGGTTCACCGACGCCGAGCTGACCCTGCTGGAGCAGACGGCGGTGGTCGACGACCCGACGTTGTCGTGGCTGGCCGACTACGAGTTCTCCGGCGACATCGAGGGCTACCCCGAGGGCGAGCTGTACTTCCCCGGCTCGCCGATCCTCACCGTGAGCGGCACGTTCGCCGAGGCCGTGGTGCTGGAGACGCTGGCGCTGTCGATCCTCAACCACGACAGCGCCGTCGCCTCGGCGGCCGCGCGCATGGCCGGCGCCGCGCACGGGCGCCCGATCATCGAGATGGGCGGGCGGCGCACCCACGAGTACGCCGCCGTCGCCGCCGCGCGCGCCGCGTACATCGCGGGCTTCGCGACCACGTCGAACCTCGAGGCCGGGCGCCGCTACGGCATTCCCACGCGCGGCACGGTCGCCCACGCCTTCATGCTGCTGCACGACAGCGAGGAACAGGCGTTCCGCGCCCAGGTGGACAAGATGGGCCCGGACACGACCCTGCTCGTGGACACCTACGACATCACCGCCGGCATCGAGACCGCCGTGCGCGTGGCCGGGTCCGAGCTCGGCGCGATCCGGATCGACTCCGGCGACGTCGGCCCGCTCGCGCGCAAGGCGCGGGACCAGCTCGACTCCCTCGGCGCGAAGGACACCCGCATCGTCGTCTCCGGCGACCTCGACGAGCACGCCATCGCGGCGCTGCGCGCGGAACCGGTGGACGCGTACGGCGTGGGCACCTCCGTCGTCACCGGCTCGGGCGCGCCGACCGCCGGCATGGTCTACAAGCTGGTGGAGGTCGACGGCCGGCCCGTCGCGAAACGCAGCGCGCACAAGGAATCCCGCGGCGGGCGCAAGCACTCGCTGCGGCGGCACCGCTCCACCGGCACGGCCGTGGAAGAGGTCGTGTGGACGGAGGCCTCGGGCCGCCCCAAGCCCGAGGAACACGATCTTGACCTGCAGATCCCCCTGGTGCGCGGCGGCCGCGCGGTGGATGATCTGCCCACGCTGGACGACGCGCGGGCCCGGTTGCGGCGCGCACAGATCAGCCTGCCGTGGGAAGGGCTCAAGCTCTCGCACGGCGAGCCCGCGATACCGACGACGTTTCTGTAGAGGGAGCCGAGAAATGGGAACCGCGCTGATCGTGGTGGACGTGCAGAACGACTTCTGTGAGGGCGGCTCGCTGGGCCTGCCCGGCGGCGCGGCCGCGGCGGAGGCCATTTCCCGCCACGCCGCCGAAGGGGGCTACGACCACGTGGTCGCCACCCGCGACCACCACATCGACCCGGGCGACCACTTCAGCGACACGCCGAACTTCTCCACGAGCTGGCCGCGCCACTGCGTCGCGGGCACCGCGGGCGCGTCGTTCCACCCGTCGCTCGACGTCGTGCCGATCACGGCCGTGTTCTCGAAGGGCGAGTACACCGCGGCGTACTCGGGCTTCGAGGGCAAGTCGGGCGACGGCCGCTCGCTGGACGAGTGGCTGCACGCCCATGACGTGACCGACGTCGAGGTCGTCGGCATCGCCACGGACTTCTGCGTGCGCGCCACGGCGCTCGACGCCGCGCAGGCCGGGTTCGGCGTGAAGGTGCTGCTGGACCTCACCGTCGGCGGCTCGCAGCCGACCGTGGACGCGACGCTGGCCGACTTCGACAAGGCCGGTGTCACGTACACCGGCACCGCGGTGGTGCCGCCGCCCGCCGCGTCCTGACCGTCCTCAGTAGACCGCGACCGGGCGCGGGGGTGGGCCGGTGCCGTCAGGCCGGCGGCTGCGGCGCCCCGCCCTTGCCGAACGGGTTGCAGGCGGCGGTGCCGAGGTAGATGTTGCCGCTGGCGGGACCGCCCTGCGGGAACAGCTGGATGTGCACGGCGTGCGTGACGAGGCTGCCGTCGGCGGGCTGCGGGGTCACGGTCTCGTTGATCGTGATCGCCGCCAGCGCCGTGCCGGCTTCGCCGCCGGGGATCAGCACGCGGTAGTTCGCGGGGATCGACGACGGCACGGTGAACCCGCCGACCTCGCCGATCGAGACCGTGCCGCTGCTGCCGTTCTTCGTGGTCGAGCAGCCAGCCGAATAGGTGCGGACGGTGATCGCGGGGCCGCCGAAGCGCTTGAGCACGTCGGCTTCGAACCGCTGGCCACCGGCCGCCACGGTGGCCACGGCGCCGTCGCGGGCGCACGTGGTGGCGCCGAGGCCGAACACCGCCACGTCGCCGGTGTCGCCACCCGTGGTGCGCGCGGTGGTGGGCCCGTCGGCGTCGCAGCGGGCGAGGTCGCCGGTGACCACGTGCTGGTTGTCGACCAGCACGTCGACGCTGCCCGAGGAGCCCCAGCCGGTGGAGGTGGGGCCGTCGGCGAGGGCCGGGGCCGGTAGTCCCGCCGCGGCCGCGCCCAGCAGTGCCGTCGCCGTGACCAAGACCCGTCCGCGCATCACCCGTGCTCCCTTCGACCTGTGGTTGCATCCTCGGCAGCGAGGCACCCCCGCGAAACGTCACAACCCCTACACCACCCGGACGAGTGGTGTGGTGAGGAACGCAACTTGTCGGGGAAACCCGGGGTAACGAGCGTTAACCTCCTCGGACGTCCGTTTTCGATCGTGGGAGGTCTCCGTGTCGTCGCTGTCCCTCACCGGCCGCCGCCAGGTGCTGGCCGACCTCGTGCCCGGCGCCCTGGTGCGCGACCTGACTCTGGTCGCCGGCGGTGCGCTGCTCACCGGCGCGGCCGCGCAGCTGGTCATCCCCGTCCCGGGCAGCCCGGTGCCGATGACCGGCCAGACGTTCGCCGCGCTGCTCGTGGGCGCCTCGCTCGGCATGCGCCGGGGCGCCGCCTCGATGCTGCTGTACCTGCTCGTCGGCGCGGCCGGCGTGCCGTGGTTCCAGGGCGCGACGTCGGGGCTGTCCGGAGCTTCGGCCGGGTACGTCGTCGGGTTCGTGTTCGCCGGTGCGCTCGTGGGTGCGCTCGCCCGCCGCGGTGGTGACCGCACCCCGCTGCGCACGGTGGGGACCATGGTGCTCGGCAACGTCGTGATCTACGCGTTCGGCGTGCCGTGGCTGATGGCCGCCGCCGGCTTCGACTTCTCGACGGCGTTCGCCAAGGGCGTGGTGCCGTTCCTGATCGGCGACGCGCTGAAGATCGTGGTGGCGGCGGGTGTCCTGCCGCTCGCGTGGGCCGCGGTGGCGCGCCTGCACAAGGAAGACTGAGCGCGCGGCGCTCCGGCACGAGCGGCCCGTTCGGGCCGGAGCGCCGAACTTGTCGCCCCCGGCGGCTATCGTGTATCGCTGTGCCCGCTCGAACTGATTTCCCCGGCGTCCTCGAACTCCTCACCCACGCTGTGGAGTCCGTGGGCGGAGCCGAGCGGCCGGGCCAGGTGAAGATGGCCGACGCCGTCGGCCACGCCATCCGCACCGGTGAACACCTCGCCGTGCAGGCGGGTACGGGAACCGGGAAGTCCTTGGCGTACCTGGTGCCTGCGATCCGCCACGCGGTGGAGAAGGAAGCCACCGTCGTGGTCTCCACCGCCACGATCGCGCTGCAGCGCCAGCTCGTGGACCGCGACTTGCCGCGCCTGGCGAAGGCGCTGAAGAAGCCGCTGGGCCGCGAACCGACCTTCGCGATCCTCAAGGGCCGTCGCAACTACCTGTGCCTGCACCGGCTGGACACGGGTGCGCCCGACGAGCCGGAGGACGCGCAGCTGTTCGACCCGTTCGCCGTTTCCCGGCTGGGCAAGGAGGTCACGCGGCTGCACGAGTGGTCTTCCGACACCGAGACCGGTGACCGCGACGAGCTCGTGCCGGGTGTCTCCGACCAGGCCTGGCGCCAGGTTTCCGTCACGGCCAGGGAATGCCTCGGCGCGGCGCGCTGCCCGATCGGCACCGACTGCTTCGCCGAACGCGCGCGGGCCGAGGCCGGGCGCGCGGATGTGGTCGTGACCAACCACGCGCTGCTGGCCATCGACGCGTTGCAGGGCTACCAGGTGCTGCCCGACCACGACCTCGTGATCATCGACGAGGCCCACGATCTGGTCGACCGCGTCACATCCGTCGCCACGGGCGAGCTGACCAGCGCCATGGTCTCCGCCGCCGCGCGCCGCTGCGGGCGGCTGATCGACGCGGATGTCGCCGACCGCCTGCTGGAAGCGAGCGACGGCCTCGCGCTGATCCTCGACGATCTCCCGGCCGGACGGCTGGATTCGCTGCCGCAGGCGCTGAAAGGCGCGATTCCCGCGGTGCGCGACGCCGCGAAGGCCTGCCTGACGGCGCTGGGTTCCGACCGCAAGGAAGACGTCGACGGGGCCACCGCGCGCAAACTGGCGCGGTCGCTGCTCGAAGAGGTGCACGACACCGCCGCGCGCCTGCTCGACGCGTACGACGAGGATCTGGCCCACCAGCGCGACGTCGTGTGGCTCACGGGCGACCGCTATTCGGCCAACCCGCGGCCGCCGGCGCTGAAGGTGGCACCACTGGGCGTCGCGGGGTTGCTGCGCGAGCGTGTGTTCAACCTCAACACCACGGTGCTCACCTCGGCGACGCTGACGCTGGGCGGCGAGTTCGACACCATGGCGCGTCAATGGGGCCTGCCGCCGGGCGGCGCGCGCGTGACGAAGGCGCCCGGTGCGGCCACGGACAAGGAAGCGCCGGCCGACGAGGACAAGGGACCGAAGTGGACGGGCCTCGACGTCGGCTCTCCGTTCGACCACCGGCGCAACGGGATCCTCTACCTGGCCAAGCACCTGCCGCCGCCGGGCCGCGACGGGCTTGCCGAGTCCACAATGGATGAACTCGCCGGGCTGGTCGAGGCCGCGGGTGGGCGCACGCTGGGGTTGTTCTCGTCGATGCGCGCGGCCAAGCAGGCCGCGGAGGCGATGCGCGAGCGGCTCGACTACCCGATCCTGTGCCAGGGCGACGACTCCATGCCCACGCTGGTGCGCCAGTTCACCGACGAGCCCCGCACGTGCTTGTTCGGCACGCTCACGCTGTGGCAGGGCGTCGACGTGCCGGGGCCGTCGCTGCAGCTCGTGGTGGTGGACCGGATCCCGTTCCCGCGCCCCGACGACCCGGTGCTGTCGGCCCGCCAGCGGGCCGTGGAAGCCCGTGGTGGCAACGGGTTCCTCACGGTCGCGGCCACGCACGCGGCTCTGCTGCTCGCGCAGGGCACGGGCCGGCTGCACCGCTCGACCTCCGACCGCGGTGTGGTCGCCGTGCTGGACTCACGCCTGGCCACCGCGCGGTACGGCGGATTCCTGCGCGCGTCACTGCCGCCCTTCTGGCCCACCACGGATCCCCAGGTCGCACGCGACGCGCTCAAGCGGCTCGACGCGGCGGCGCCCGCGTGACGGCGGGCACAACCCGGGCGGGTACGGTGAAGAGAACGAACACGACAGGGAGCACCGGTTGACCCAGGATTCGTCCAGCGCACGATCCCGGACCGTCAGTGTCGACGACACCGGGGTGCGGCGCCGCCTCGCCGATGGCAGCGAAGAGGCCGTCCAGTGGGCGGAGCTTTCGTCCGTGATGGTCAGAGTGATCCCGGACGGCCCGTGGAACGAGGACGTGTTCTTCATGCTCGTCGGCAACGACGGCAAGGGCACGGCCGTCCCCAGCGGCGACCCGGCGGCCGACGCCCTCATCGAGCGGCTCCAGTCGCTGCCCGGCTTCGACAACGAGAAGTTCATCGAGGCCATGACCACGGACGCCGACCAGGCGTACGTGGTCTGGCAGAGCTGACTTTCCCCGCACAGAGCAGAGCCGAGGCCCACGCGTAGGGGCCTCGGCTCTCGCTGCGTCAGGCGGTCGGGAAGGACTCGGTGACGGGGATGGCCTTCTTGAGCGTCCGGCTCACCGTGCACAGGCGGTCGATCGCGCGGTCCACGGCGGCCGCGAGAGCTTCGCGCTGTTCCGCGTCGAGGGAGGACACGTCGACGTCGAAGGTCACGTGCACGCCGTCCAGCTCCGAAGCGCCTTCACGGCGATCAGCCGTGACGCCGACGCGGAACTTCGAGTCCTCGCCGATGCGGCGCGTGATCAGGTTCTCCGCGGTCACGGCCGAGCAGCCCGCGGTCGCGATCTGCAGCAGCTCGGCCGGTGAGAACGCGCCTTCGGCTCCCGTGCGCCCGATCCGCACCTCCGCGCCGCGCTCATTGCGCCCCACGAACCGGTGCTCGCCTTCGCGCTGCACTTCCAGGGTCATCGCCCGCTCCTCCCGACGTTCCTACTGATCACCAACCGCGCGCGGCACACCGGTGTTCCGTGCCGAGACGCACCGCACTCACGCCGGGTACTGCGCCAGGACCGTGATCGTGCCGGGATCGACCTCGGTGAACCCCGCGTCCCGGACGGCGATCACGCGGTCCTCGCGCCAGCCGGCCTCGGGGTCGTCCACCGGGCACAGTTCTTTCCAGCGCGCGGGCGACGGCGTCCGCACGGCCACGCGGTAGTCCTTCGCCGCCCAGGCCGCCAGCTCGGCGTCCGACAGCAGCGAGGCCAGGATCATCGTCCCGTGCCCGACCTGCGCGGAGGCCTTGCCGACGGTCATCGGTACCTCAGGGTTGAGCAGCAGCAGCGGCACGCCCTCGGGCGCCGGTCCCGGGGTGTCGGGCGGCAGCTCACTGCCGGAGATCTGCAGGCGAGACACCTCCTTCGGCGTCTCGCTGACCAGCCCGGGCACCAGCGCCCGGGCCTCGGCGCCGTCGACCTCGACCGTGATGCCCGGCAGGTCCAGCACGGCCTGCCAGTGCGTGCCCCGGGCTCGCCGCGCGACCTTGCGGATGCGGTTGTCGAGCCACGCGTGCATCGGCTCGGCCCATTCGCCGCCGGGCTCGGAGCGTTCGTCGAGGCACACGGCCAGCGCCGCGGCGGCCGCCGCCTCGAGCAGCGGCGTGCGGCCGGGTGGCTCGGCGCGTTCGATGCGCAGGATGACCGGCATCGCGCGTACCTGGGCCGGGTCCTCGTCCGAGGTGTCGGACGTGTCCTCCGCGGGCAGCCCCAGCCAGTAGGCGTAGCGGCTGCCCAGCGGCTCCAGCACGTGGTTCACGGCCTGACCAGCTCCAGCCCGTCGGCGGCGTCGGCGGCCTCCACCTCGGCGCGCGTGACGCCCAGGACGAACAGCACGGCGTCGAGGTAGGGGTGCGAAAGCGCGGTGTCCGCGACCTCGCGCAGCGCGGGCTTCGCGTTGAACGCCACGCCCATGCCGGCCGCCGACAGCATGTCGATGTCGTTGGCCCCGTCGCCGACCGCGACGCACTGGCCCAGCGGGATGCCGTAGTCGTCGGCGAAGCGGCGAAGCGCCTTCGCCTTGCCCGCGCGGTCCACGACCTCGCCGACGACGCGGCCGGTGAGCTTGCCGTCTACGATCTCCAGCTCGTTGGCCGCCGCGAAGTCGAGGCCGAGCTCGTCCACGAGGTGGTCGATGACCTGCGTGAACCCGCCCGAGACCACGCCGCAGCGGAAGCCCATGCGCTTGAGCGTGCGCACGGTCGTGCGCGCGCCCGGTGTGAGCTCGATCGAGGCCGCGACCTCGTCGAGCACCGTCGCGGGCAGCCCGGCCAGCAGCGAGACGCGCCGTTCGAGCGATTCGGTGAAGTTCAGCTCGCCGCGCATCGCGGCCTCGGTGATCTCGCGGACCTGCGGCTCGACGCCGGCGTGCGCGCCGAGCATCTCGATGACCTCGCCCTGCACGAGCGTCGAGTCGACGTCGAACACCACCAGCCGCTTCGCGCGCCGGCTGATGCCCGCGCGCTCGACCGCGACGTCCACGGCGGCGGTCGAAGCGGCGTCGGCCAGCACCTCGCGCAGCTCGGCGTCGGCGGCCTCGGTGTCCTCGCGGACCGAGACGTACAGCTCCAGCCCGGTCACCGGGTAGTCGGCGACGCTGCGGATCGAGTCGATGTTCGCGCCGAGCGCGGCCAGCCGCGCCGCGACCTCGGAGAACGACCGCGCCGTGACCGGACGGCCCAGCATCACCAGCACGTGGGACGAGTCCTGCTTGCCGAGGGCGAACGGGTCGGCGCCGATCGCGTCGCCGATCTTCACCTCCACCTGCATGCCGACGGTCGCCATCGCCTGCTCCACGGACTCCTGCAGGCCCTCCGGGTCGCGGTAGACGCCGGCCAGGACCCCCAGCACGAGCTGTCCGCGGATCACGACCTGCTCGACGTCGAGCACGTCGACGTCGTGGCGGGTGAGCACGGCGAACAACACGGAGGAGACACCGGGCTTGTCGGGACCGGTCGTGGTGATCAGGACGGGCGTCTGGGTCACTGGGCTCTATCCCTCGTTCGGCGCTGTGCGAGCACGATCAGTCTGGCGCGGAACGCCGGGCGCAAAAAGGGCGGGTGCCCGGCTTCACACAAGCCCGGGCCCGAACGAGGGACCTGGCCGGGAACGGAGTGGGCGCCGCCGGCACGGAGGACCTGTCCGCTTCACCGAGGCCGGAGAGGAAAATTGCACTGGCTCCCGAGCGTAGAGTCCGATTCGTGCACCGATCCCCGGGGGCCAGTACGGAGTGGAATCCAGTCCTGTACAGGTGCTGTGGCGCATGGCTGGGTGTGATGCCGGAGGAAATGCTCGGCATCGGCACGGAGGACGAAGGCAGGGCCACGCTGGAGGGATCCGGCTACGTGGCGATGTGGCCGTTCCTCGAGAGAAGTCTCGACGCGTGCCTCGACGAATTTTCGCGTTCCTGGCACCTTCTCGGCGGACATGGAGTTTCCAGCCCGCACAGGTTGGTCGAGCTGACGGTGGCCTCCGCGTGCGAGCGCCGCCGGCCGTATTGGATGGCGCTGGCTGTGCCGTGGTTGATCCGGATGGCGCCTCTGCCGTCCTTCGACTCTCGCCTCGTCTCCGACCTGCTGAGCTCGGCGGCGGAGGCGGAGGTGCTCCCCGCTGCGCTGCGCGATCAGGCCGACGCAGCATTGGCCGAGGCCGACGAGTAGCTCGACACCCCGGACCAGCAAAAAGGGCGCATGCCCGGCTTCGCACAAGCCGGGCACGCGCCCCTGATGGTCAGACGGGCTTTACTGCTCGCCCGAGTTGTCGTTGCTGTGGTCACCCGGCATGGTCGCGTCGACCAGCTTCTGCGACGGTGCGGCCTGGTGGCGCGGCTTGCCGAAGAAGCCGATCTCGCCTTCGGCGTGCATGCGCTCGACCATGTGCGGGTAGTGCAGCTCGAACGCGGGACGTTCGGAGCGGATGCGCGGCAGCTCGGTGAAGTTGTGCCGCGGCGGCGGGCACGACGTGGCCCATTCGAGGGAGTTGCCGTAGCCCCACGGGTCGTCGACGGTGACGATCTCGCCGTAGCGGTAGCTCTTGAACACGTTCCAGATGAACGGCAGCGTGGACGCACCGAGGATGTACGCGCCGATCGTGGAGATCGTGTTCAGCGTGGTGAACCCGTCGCTGGCCAGGTAGTCCGCGTACCGGCGGGGCATGCCCTCGGCACCCAGCCAGTGCTGGACCAGGAACGTGCCGTGGAAGCCGATGAACGTCGTCCAGAAGTGCCACTTGCCGAGCTTCTCGTCCATCATCCGGCCCGTGATCTTCGGGAACCAGAAGTAGATGCCGGCGAAGGTGGCGAACACGATCGTGCCGTAGAGGACGTAGTGGAAGTGCGCCACCACGAAGTAGCTGTCCGACACGTGGAAGTCGATGGCCGGCGCGGCCAGCAGGATGCCGGTCAGACCGCCGAAGAGGAACGTGACGATGAAGCCCATCGAGAAGATCATCGGCGTCTCGAAGGACAGCTGGCCCTTCCACATGGTGCCGATCCAGTTGAAGAACTTCACACCGGTCGGGACCGCGATCAGGAAGGTCATGAAGGAGAAGAACGGCAGCAGCACGGCGCCGGTGGCGTACATGTGGTGGGCCCACACCGCCACGGACAGGGCCGCGATCGCCAGCGTCGCGAAGACCAGGCCCTTGTAACCGAACACCGGCTTGCGGCTGAAGACCGGGAAGATCTCCGACACGATCCCGAAGAACGGTAGCGCGACGATGTACACCTCTGGGTGACCGAAGAACCAGAACAGGTGTTGCCAGAGGATCACCCCGCCGTTGGCCGGGTCGAAGACGTGTGCCCCGAGATGCCGGTCCGCCAGCAGGCCGAACAGGGCCGCGGTCAGGATCGGGAAGGCGAGCAGGATCAGGATGCTCGTGACCAGGATGTTCCAGGTGAAGATGGGCATCCGGTACATCGTCATGCCCGGCGCGCGCAGGCAGACCACGGTGGTGACCATGTTGACCGCACCGAGGATCGTGCCCAGACCGGAGACGATCAGGCCCGAGATCCAGAGGTCGGCGCCGACGCCCGGCGAGTGGATCGCGTCCGACAGCGGGGTGTAGGCGAACCAGCCGAAGTCGGCGGCGCCACCCGGCGTCAGGAATCCGGAAAGGACGATCAGGCCACCGAAGAGGTAGAGCCAGTACGAGAACGCGTTGAGCCGCGGGAACGCGACGTCGGGCGAACCGATCTGCAGCGGCAGCACGAAGTTGGCGAACCCGAAGAGGATCGGGGTCGCGTACAGCAGCAGCATCACCGTGCCGTGCATGGTGAACAGCTGGTTGTACTGCTCCTGCGACAGGAACTGCTGGCCCGGCCGGGCCAGCTCCGTGCGGATCAGCATGGCCATCGCTCCGCCCGCCATGAAGAAGGCGAACGAGGTGACCAGGTACATGATGCCGATCTGCTTGTGGTCCGTCGTGCGGAACAACCGCAGCAGGTACGAACCCTTAACCGTCTCGCGCGCGGGGTATGGGCGCGTTGCGATCGGCTTGGGGGCTACGGCCGTCACTCCTGCCTCCAACACTGAAACCTTGTGGTGGTCATCGTCCGGGTCGCCGGGGGTCGGGACGGGCCCGATCCGACGGCTAGAGGGATGGTAGCCCTCGCTACCCACCGTCGCTCGCACCGGCTGGTTAGATCACCGCATGGCCGACTCGTACACGGCTTCCGCACTCGCCGCGGCGCTCTCGGTGGCTCGCCGCGTCGGCCTCGCGACGGAGTCCGCCGAGGTCCTCCACGAACGCTCGAACGTGCTGGTGAGACTGGGTTCCGTCGTCGCGAGGGTGCCCGGGACGACGCGCCTGCTGCGACCCGACGCGACGGCCTGGCTCGAGCGCGACGTCGCCGTTTCCCGGCACCTCACGCAGAGTGGTGTGCTCGTCGTCTCACCCACCACGGATCCCCCGGCCGGGCCCCATTTCGCCGACGGGCTGCCGGTGACGCTCTGGCACTGGACGCCGCACGATCCGGACCATCGGCACACCCCGGGCGAGGTCGCGGGTTCACTCGCGACCGTCCACGCGGCACTGGCGGCCTATCCGGGTGAACTTCCCGTGCGCGGGCCCGTCGACGAGCTCCTGGGCGCCCTCGACCGGCACGGGGCCAGGATGGACGGTGCCGCGGATTCGTTGCGCACGGAGGCCTTGCGGCTCGCGGCCGCGCTGCCGGCGGACCGGGTCCAGGCCCTGCACGGCGATGCGCACCCGGGCAACGTCATCGCGACCGCGGAAGGGCCGTGCTGGCTGGATTTCGAGGACACCTGGCGCGGACCGCTCGCCTGGGACCTCGCGATCCTGGCGAAACAAGGCGGACCGTCTTTTTCGGCCGCGTATCCGGACGTGGTGGACGCGACGTCCATCGAGGCGTGTCTTCGGTTGCGCGAGCTGTTCGTGGTGGTGTGGCGGTATCTGGTCGCGCTGCGCTGGCCCGCACGCCTCGGCGAAGCGCGAGCGGCCCTGGCGGATTACTTCTAGGCGTACCAGCCCAGGATGGCCTCGACGACGCCCGCCGGGTCTTCGAGCGGCGTGAGGTGCCCGGCGCCGGGCAGGACGACGAGCGTGGCTACGTCGAGGGCGTCGACCATCTTGCCGGCTTCCTCGACGGGGGTGAGCTTGTCCTCCTCGCCGACGATGACGAGCGCGGGCACGTCGGACTTGCGCAGCACGTCGAGCGAATCGGGCCGGTTGCGCATCGCGCGCGCCGCCCACGCGACCCCGGCGGGCGGCTGGGCGTCGATGAGCTCGCGCACGCGGTCGGCGGGTTCCTGGTTGCGCAGGAGGTTCGGGAGGTTCGCGTCGGCCAGCCAGCCCCGCACACCCTCGGCCTCGGCGCGTTCGGCGACCTTGAGGCGGTTCTCCGCCGCTTCGGGCGTGTCGGCGGTGGCTTTGGTGTCGATGAGCACGAGCCCGGCGACGCGTTCGGGGGCGGCCTTCAGCAGGGCGAGGGCGAGGTAACCGCCCATGGAACAGCCGCCCAGCACCACTTCGTCGAGCTCCAGCCGGTCGAGCAGCGCCAGGACGTCGCGCGCGGCGTCGTCGAGGCTCGGTTCGCGGCCGGTCTCCGGCAGCGGGCTGCGGCCCAGGCCGCGCTGGTCCGGCGTGATCAGCCGCAGGCGCTCGGCCAGGGGCGCGCGGACGGGGTCCCACATGCGGGCGTCGAGGGGGAAGGCGTGCAGCAGCAGGAGCGGCAGTTCGGTCATGACGGCGATTCTGTCGGACCCCGCCGCTAGCGTGCGGGGTGTGCTGAGGGAGATCGTGACTTCGCGGCTGGTGCTGCGCCCGTTCACCGAGGAGGACCGCGCCGCCGTCGTCGCCATCCAGACCGACCCGGCGACGAACCGCTTCAACCCGGACCCACCGAACACCCCGACCGGCGACCTGCTGTTCGACTCGTGGCTCGCCCACTGGACCGAGCACGGCTTCGGCTACTGCGCCGTGCGAAAGCAAGGCGGCGCCGAGGTGCTCGGCCTGACGGGGGTGCGGCTGCGGCTGTTCCGGGGTGAGCGGATGCTGAACCTGGCGTACCGCTTCGCGCCGTCGGCGTGGGGCCGGGGGTACGCCGTGGAGGCCGCGAGCGCCGCCGTGGAGTGGGCCGAACGGGAGCTGCCGGAGATTCCGGTGCTGATCAGCGTGAACGCGACGAACGCGCCATCACTGCGGGTGGCGGACCGGCTGGGGTTCACGCGGTTCGAGGAGGAGGTGTACGAGGGGGCGGTTTCGCGGCATTTCCGCCGGTGAGGCTTGGGGTCGGTGCGGTCACCGAGCTGGTTCGGGCGACGGGTGCAGGGTGCACACACCGGCTCACACCGCTCCGGGCCACAGCGCCGGCTCGGCGTTGCGCATCCAGTGCGGGCACCCGGCTCGTCGATGCCGGCGCGGACAGGCAGGCGCCACTTGGCGGGCTTCGCGTCACGCGTCCTCTGGTCGCGACCGGG
The DNA here is from genome assembly GCF_040678995.1 of Amycolatopsis sp. NPDC049253. Lineage (NCBI taxonomy): Bacteria > Bacillati > Actinomycetota > Actinomycetes > Pseudonocardiales > Pseudonocardiaceae > Amycolatopsis > Amycolatopsis sp. NPDC049253. The sequence continues at coordinate 136,674 of NZ_JBFAQX010000013.1, forward strand.
CTCGGGCTATCCGGCGCCGATCCGGGCCGTGGCTTCGAAGCAGGCAACGCAGCGAGTTCCCCTTGGCTCCGAGTTCATCAAGGCACCCGCTAGCCGCACCCCTCCCGGGCTACCAGCGGCGGTTCGGGCGCCGGCGGGCGCGGGCGTCCCAGCAGGTGCGGTGCCAGTGGCGGCGGTCGGCGACGGAACCGGTTTCGTCGGCGGGCCACACCACGACGTGGGGTGTGCCGGGGCGGATCTCGTGGTCGCAGCCGGGGCAGCGGTACGTCTTGGTCGCGTGGGAGCCGGGCACGGTGCGCACCAGCCACTCGCCGTCGGGGCCGGACTCGGCGTGTGCCCAGCCGCTGATCGCGCCGAGGTCAGGCTGCTCGGCACGACCGTGCCGGTCTCGGCCGGGGCGATTGTGTCGGGGCACGGGAACCACGTTAACCGGAGCGATCGGTGGGCTGCTGAGCGTGGTCCACCTTGCCGCGGTGACCTGGCGGCTCGGGCAAAAAAGGGCGCGTCGGCCGCGTCAGCCCTGGGCGAGGGCCAGCGGCACCAGCTGCTCGGCCTCCGTCAGCGAGCCGTGCTGGCCGATAAGCGACGTCTCCACGGCTTCGGCCAGGCCGCGGACCATGCCGAACGTGCCCTGGGCCGCCGCGACGACGTCGCCGATGCGGGGGCGCACGCGGTCGCTCACGGTGCCGAACCAGCCTTGCGCGATGGCCTCGTCGCGGGGCAGGACCCAGGCGCGCGGGCCGAGCACGGACTGCCAGGCCGCCAGGACGTCGGGAGCCGCGCCCGGTTCGGTGTAGACGTGGCGGGCGCGGACCTCGCCGCCGAAAGCGCGGACGCCGTCCAGCAGCTCCGGGGCGTCCTCGAGGTCGAGCTTGTCGTCCACGGTCACCATGCCGTGGTCGGCGACGACGGCCAGCAGCGCACCCTCGGGGAGGCCATCCACAATGGACTCCACGAGGCGGTCGACGTGCCGCAGCTGCATGCGCCAGGCGGTGGAGCCGGGGCCGTAGAGGTGGCCGAGCAGGTCGAGTTCGCTGTGGTAGGCGTAGCAGAACGACCGCGCCGCGAGCACCTCCAGCGTCCGCGCGGCGAGGTCGCCCAGCGCGTGGACGCCCGCGTAGCGCGCGCCGCTCTGGGTGGCGCGGGTCAGGGCCGTGTCGGCGAACTGGGCCGACGACACGACGGCGGCGTCGAGGCCGGCCGCGGCGGCGCGTTCGAAAGTCGTCGGGAGCGGCTGCACCGAGCGGGGCGGGAGGGCGCCGCGCAGGTCGCTGCCGTCTTCGTGGGAGCGCCAGCGCAGGGCGTTCAGCACGCCCGTGCCCGGCACCTCGAACGTGTACCCGACCATCCCGTGCTCCCCCGACGCCAGGCCGGTGCCGATCGCGGCGACGCCGGCCGCCGTCGTCGACGGGAAGCCGACGCGCAGGGGGCTCTTCGCGAGCTCGGTGAGCACGGGCGCGTCGGCCGCGTGCTCGGCGAGGAGCTGCCAGCCGAGACCGTCGATGAGCAGCACGCACGCGCTGCGAGCCGCCGGCAGCGCCAGCGAACCCGCCTCACCCGGGACACCGAGCGCGCCCAGCACCGCGGGGACGACCTGGCCGAGGTGCGGGAGGTCCGTGATCTGGGGAACGTCCACGAAGACAGCTTCCCACCCGCCTGCGCGGCAGCGATAATCGACGCATGCCCACTTACGCCTACCGCTGCCGCGACTGCACCGACACGTTCGAGCTGCAACGGCCGATGAGCGAGTCCGGCGCGCCGGCGCCGTGTCCCGAGGGGCACACCGACACCGTGAAGCTGCTGACCACCGTCGCGCTCACCGGCTCCGCCGCGAGCCCCGCGCCCTCGGGTGGCTGTTGCGGCGGCGGGTGCTGCGGCGGCTGACGGTCAGCAGGCCTTCAGCGCCTGGTCGAGGTCGTACCAGAGGTCCTCGACATCCTCGAGCCCGGCCGAGAGCCGGATCAGCCCGTGGGTGATGCCCGCCTCCTCGCGGTCGCTCTCGGCGACGACCCGGTGCGTGAGCGACGCGGGGTGCTGGATGAGCGTGTCGACGCTGCCGAGGCTCACCGCCGGCGTGATCAGCCGGACGGCGGCGATCAGCGCGTGCGGGTCCCCCGCCACCTCGAACGCGACGAGCGGCCCGCCCAGCTTCGGGTAGTGCACGGCGCGCACCGCTTCGTGCCGCGTGAGCCGCTCCGCCAGCACGGCCGCGGTCGCCGAAGCGGCTGTGACGCGCAGCGGGAGCGTCGAAAGCCCGCGCAGCAACAGGTATCCCGCCAGCGGGTGCAACACGGCACCCGTGGCGAAGCGGATTCCCCGCAACCGCGCGGCTTCCTCCGCGTCGCACGCGACGATGCCGCCCATCACGTCGCCGTGGCCGCCGAGGAACTTCGTCGCGCTGTGCAGCACGAGGCGCGCGCCGTGGCGGCCGGGGCGTTGCAGGACCGGCGTGGCGAAGGTGTTGTCGACGAGCACGGGCACATCGCCGCACGCGTCGGCGAGGGCTTTGACGTCCAGCTCGGTGAGTGTCGGATTGGCGGGCGTCTCGACGAACACGAGACCGGTGTCCGGCCTCAGCGCCGCCGCCACCTCCCCGGGCGCCGCCCACGTGACCTCGGTGCCGAGCAGCCCGGACGTCAGCAGGTGATCGGTCGACCCGTACAACGGCCGGACGCCGACGACGTGCCGCTTTCCCTGCGACGCCGCGGAAAGCAGGCACGCGGACACCGCCGCCATCCCGCTCGCGAACGCCACCGCGTGGTCGAACCCCTCCAGCTCGGCCAAGGCACGCTCGAACCGCTCGACGGTCGAGTTGCTGACGCGGCCGTAGATGCCGGAGACCTCGCCGCCGGTCGAGAACTCGTCGATCCGCAGGGCCTCGGCGGCGCTGTCGCGGGACGGGTACGTCGTCGAGAAGTCGAGAGGTACGGCGTGCAGGCCCAGGTCGGTCAGGTCGTCGCGGCCGGCGTGGACGGCTCGGGTGCGCAGCGCGTTCGTCATGGTCCGAAGGTTCGGTCATCATGCGGATTCGGTGCAATGGTTTCGGATATCATTCGGGGCGTGACTGGATCCGTCGAACTGAGCCCGGTCGACCTCGAGATTCTGCGTGTGCTGCAGAACGATGCCCGGACGTCGAACAAGGATCTCGCCGCCGCCGTCGGCATCGCGCCGTCCACGTGCCTGGACCGCGTGGCGCGCCTGCGCGAGACGGGCGTGATCACCGGCCAGCACGCGCAGGTCGACGCCGCCAAGCTCGGGCGGCCGCTGGAGGCGTTCCTGTTCGTGCAGGTCCGCCCGCACCGGCGGCAGCTCGTGGACCCCTTCGTCGCCGACCTTCTCGCCCTACCCGAGGTGCGCGCCGTCTACCACCTCACCGGCCCGGACGACTTCCTGGCGCACGTGGCCACCAGCTCGGCCGCCGAACTCCAGCGCCTGGTGCTGGACGAGCTCACGGCCCGCGACGAGGTCGCGCGCGTGCACACGAATCTGGTGTTCCAGCATTGGAGTGGCGGGCCGTTGTTGCCGCCCACTCCGTCCGCACCTTGACCGGGTGCCGCGGGTCGGTGGGGCGCAGGAAGATGTTCAGCGCGCCCGGCTCGCCGAACTCCCAGCCGGCTTCCTCGTCGCCTCGCCGCCCGCACCCGCAGGGCACCTCGTCCTCCGGCGTCGCCGGCGCGACCGCCTGACGCAGGCGCTCGCGGCAGCTCAGGTCTTGCGGATCCCCGGCGTACCAAGCCGTCCAGCCGCCGACTTTCGAGAACTGGCCGAGCTCGTACTCGACGTCATCGCGGCTCGGCGACTTCGCCGACGGTTTTCGAGTCGCGCCAGACCGCACGGCGGGGCCGTAGTGGTGCTTGCTCGCGTAAAAGGTCGGGCACAGCAGCACCTGCGCCAGATCACTGCCGTCGGGGAACGGCAGCTCCGGGAAGTCGCGGCGGTACAGCTGCGCGGCGCCGACCATCGCCGGCAGGGGCTCGTCGTCCGGGTGGCCGCCGGTCCAGCCGTCGTCGGTCGCCTCGGGCTTCGGCGGCCAGGTGACGGGGCACGTCGGCCACGGCTCATCCGTGGGCCACAGCAGCAGGCCACGAAGGTGGCTTTCGACCACGGCGGGCTCGCCTTGCGCGGGGTACAGGCGCACCGCGGTGCGCGTACTCGGCCAGAGCACCGAACTCGGCGGGGAGATTCGCCGCACGAAGGTATCGCTCGGCACCGACAACTCCGGAGAACAGCGCGAATACCGACCGCGACGATTTCTCTCGATCGGAACTCGGTCAAAAAACCCACTTCGGATTCCGGTAACGGAAATCGCGGCAGGCCCGACGTCCGGACCACAAAGGATTCGCCGGTCGAGGGACGGAGGAAGCGCCATGACGAGCACGACCGGGCCGGCCGCACAGAATTCCCACGATTACTGGGGCCCACCGACGCAACCGATGCGACTGCCGCGCCAACCGGGGCGGATCAGCACGGTGATGCTGCTGCTCGCCGCGCTGTGCGGGGCGGCCGTGATCGGGGCGATCTGGCTGGGGATCGCATTGGCGTCGTGAGGGGTGTTCCGGTTTGTGAATTGCCGGAATGCGTGAGTGATCAGTGGCCGAGAACGCCGGGTTGCTTCAGTTGTCCACAGGTATGCCGAGGTGTGGACAACTGAAGCGATCCGGCGCTCGGTCACCGATTTTGTCGGGGTGGGCCGATAGAATGGAGATGGGCACGCCACCCGTTGGGAGGGCAGGGTTCCGGCACAGTCTCGTGGCCTGGTTGCAGGGCGGGCACGGTTCCCGTTGATCATGGGAGTGTCCAGGCCCCGTGATCGTTTGAGAGAGCCGAGTCCGCTGTGCCACCGTGCCTGGTCCCCGCCATCCTCGATCGCCTGACCCCGCGCATCACCCGCACACGGATCCAGAATGGGCCACGGACCCGCGCGAATTCCTGCGTCAAGTGCCAGACCCGCGAGACCGGCGCGGTGTCCGCCATTCCGTGGCCTCGATCCTGGCCCTGGCCGCAGTCGCGGTCGTCGCCGGAGCACGCTCGTTCGCTGCGATCGGGGCATGGGCCGCGGATGCCCCGCAACACCTGCTGGCGTTGCTGGGAGCCCGGCTTGATCCACGTCAGGGCCGGTATGTCGCCCCGGACGAGGCGACGGTGCGCCGGGTGACCGGCCGGCTCGACGGTGATGTCCTCGCTGACGTGATCGGTGCCTGGCTGAACAGGCAGGACCGCGCCGAGCCCGAACCCGAAGTCCGACGTGCTACCGACAGCGATCGCGGTGGACGGCAAGTCCCTGGCGGCACCTTCGCCCGCACCGGCGGAGCCGGAGTGCACCTGCTCGCCGCCATCACCCACGAGGACCCCATCGTGCTCGGGCAACGCCAAGTCCCGCCCGGGGCCGGCGAAATCAGCTGGTTCCAGCCATTACCGGACACCTCGACCTGACCGGGAAAGTGGTCACCGCCGATGCCCTGCACACAACCGCCGCGCACGCCCGCTACCTGCCCACCCGCAGCACCTACTACGTGTTCACCGTCAAACAGAACCAGCACCGCCTCCACGGCCTGCTCCAGACGCTGCCCTGGCACGAGATCCCGGCCCACACCACCCACGACCGCGACCGCGGCCGAACACCGCACCACCCGACTCGCACCCCTCGGCGATTTCCTCGGTACCCCACGATCGAGTTCCCCTGCCTTGGGAGAGCGGGGGTGTTTCTGCCGGGCCTGCTGAGCCGTGGTGCTCAACAGCTCCGGTCACCCGCCCGCGCACCCCTACTCCCCGAAATTCGACTCCACCAGATCAGTCACCTTGGCGAGCGCGGCCGAAGCCTCCGGTCCCCGGGCGCGCACCACGATGTGGTCGCCCTGGCGGGCGCCGAGGGACATGAGGGCCAGAACGCTGTGGGCGTCGGCTTCCTGGTCGCCCAGGCGGATGGTCACCTCGGCTTCCAGAGAGGCCAGGCTGCGGACCAGGACGGCGGCGGGGCGGGCGTGCAGGCCGACCTCGTTCGTCAGTGTGAGTTCCTTCTCCTGGGCGTCGCCGGGAGAGTCCACGGCGGCGAGGTCCGGAGCCAGGCCGGCACCGGCAGCCGCGGCGGCCACCGCCTTGCGGTCCGCGCCGCCCTGGGCGGCGACGGCGGCCGCGATGGCGCCCTCGACCAAGGGGCCGTCGGCGACCAGGGCGGCGGGGCCACCCGACAGGGACTCCACGGCCAGCTCGGCCGTCATCTGCGCGCTGCCCAGGTCGTACAGCAGCACCACGCCGTCGCCGGAGTCGGCGCGTTGGGTGGCGGCCACGACTTCGTCGTAGTCGGTGCCGATGCCGCCGTCGTCGGGTAGGCCGCCGGCGGGAATGATGCGGACGTCGGGGGCCATCTGGGCGGCCAGGTCGGCCAGGCCTTCGGCCAGCTTGGCGCTGTGCGAGACGAGCACGATACCCACGGTCACCGGGCGGCCTCCGCGAACGCGCGCAGCAGCAGCGCCGTGGAGCGGGCGCCGGGGTCCATGTGGCCGACGGCGCGTTCGCCCAGGTACGAAGCCCGGCCCTTGCGCGGCACCAGGTCCACTGTGGACTCAGCACCGCGGTCGGCCGCGTCGGCCGCCGCGGTCAGCACGTCCGCGATCGAAGTGTCCGCGGGGCAGGCGGCGGCCGCGGAGACGGCCGGAATCAAGGCGTCGACCATCGTCGCGTCGCCGCCCACCGCCTTGCCGCGGGCCTGCACACCGTCCAAAGCGGCCTGCAGCGCGGCCACCAGCAGCGGCACGTCGACCGAAGCCGCGTCCCCGAGGCGGGTCGACGCGCGCAGGAAAGCCGTGCCGTACAACGGTCCCGCCGCGCCGCCGACCTTCGAGATCAACGTGGTGGCCGCCAGTTTGGCGACGCCCGCCGGGGTGGCGGGCACCTCCGTCTCCAGGGCCGACACGATCGCGGTGAACCCGCGGCTCATGTTCTCGCCGTGGTCACCGTCGCCGATGGCGCGGTCGAGCTCCACCAGCTCGGAGCGGTGCTCGGCCACGACTTCGGCCGCGGCTCGCAGCGCGGCCGCGATTCCTTCGGAAGAACAACCCATCAGATCCCCCACCGCAGCGCGGGCGTCCACACGGGCGCGTCCCACAGCTCGGTCAGCTCGTCGTCCAGCTTCAGCAGCGTCAGGCTCATCCCCTGCATCTCGAGACTCGTGATGTACGGGCCGACCAGCCTGCGCTCGACCACGATCCCACGCTCGGCCAGCAGCCGCTCGGCGATGCCGTGCGCGAGGTAGAGCTCCACCAACGGCGTGGCACCCATGGAGTTCGTGAACAGCAGCACCTTGTCGCCCGACTCGTACGGCAGGTCCGAAACGACGGCCTCGACCATCCGCGCCACCAGCGCGTCGGCCGGCTCGGCCGGGATGCGCTCGCGACCCGGCTCGCCGTGGATGCCGATGCCGAACTCGATCTCGTCCGGCCCCAGGTCGAAGCTCGGCTCGCCGACGTGCGGCACGATCGGCGCGCTCAACGCCACCCCGATCGACCGCACCTGCCCGACGACCTTGCGCGCCAGCGCCTCCACGGCGTCGAGCGAGTCGCCGCGTTCCGCCGCCGCGCCCACGATCTTCTCCAGCAGCACGGTCCCGCCGACGCCACGGCGGCCGGCGGTGTACGTCGAGTCTTTCACCGCGACGTCGTCGTCGATCACGACGCTGCGCACGTCGAGGTCCTCGGCCGCGGCCAGCTCGGCGGCGGTCTCGAAGTTCAGCACGTCGCCGGTGTAGTTCTTCACGATCAGCAACGCACCGGACGGGCCGGTCGTCGCGGCGACCGCGGCCTGGACCGCGTCCGGGGTCGGGGACGTGAACACCGCGCCGGGGACGGCCGCGTCGAGCATGCCGCGCCCGACGAACCCGCCGTGCAGCGGCTCGTGGCCGGAGCCGCCGCCCGAGATGACCGCGACCTTGCGCGGCACCGGGGCGTCGGCCCGCACCACGACGGCCGGGTCGTCCCGGACGCGGAGGATGTCGGCGTGGGCGACGGCGAGGCCTCTCAAGGAGTCCGCGACCACTGTCGCCGGATCGTTGATGATCTTCTTCATGGCGGGCCTCCGTCACGTCGGCGTGGTGGGTGCTCCCAACCTAGCCGCCGACACCGGCCTGCCGCCAAGCTTCAGGGCCGCGGGAGGTTCCCCACGACGCTTTTCGCCAGCGTGGTCGCCGTCGAACAGGGGTCGCCCGTTCCCGGCTTGAGGTCGTAGTCGGTGAATCCCACCTGGACCACTTCCACGTGGTCGCCCTGCCACGGCCGGTGCTGCCACTCGACCTTGCAGTCCGTGCCGGCGCTGCTCTTCTTCGCGTACGCCTGGTTCGCGCCGCCGACGTCGGCCTTCAGCCAGCCGTCGCCCTCCAGCGGCGGCAAGGCCGGGAAGAACATCACCGTGATGTTCGGGCTGTCGCCCCATTGGCAGCTGTGCAGCCCGGTCGCCCCGCCCTTCGTGCCTTTCAGCACGGCGTCCACGGCGGACTGGTCGAGCACCGCACACGCGTCGGCCGTGAGCACGGATCCCTTGACGTCCGGGTATTTCTGCGGGGAGTTGTGCAGCTTGTCCACGGCGGGAGCGAGCAAGGTTCGTCCAGCACGGCACGGATCGCCACCCGGGTAATCGATCTCGAACGCGATGCCGAGGCTGGGATCGCGTGAGGTGAGCGCGCTGACCTCGCACGAACCGCCCGTCGTGTCGGGCACCTCGACCTGCGGCAGGCCGCCGACCTGGCCCGTGGTCTTGTCCGAGGCGAACAACACGATCGCCCCGAGCTGCACGTCGACCGAGAGTTCCTTGCCGCCCGCGTCGCGCACCTTGGTGCTGCACTCGTCGAACCGGACGCTCGACGCCGAGGGCTCACCCTCGGGCGTGCCCAGCGCGGAGAGTGCCGTGTTGTCGAGGAACTGGCACGGCAGCACCGGGCGCAGCGCGGCCGCGGTGACCGAGGCGTCGGTGATCGGCCCGCTGCCACCGTCCCCGCTCGCGGAGGGGACGGTGGTGCGGGGGAGGTTCTCCTTGCCCAGCTGCGGGCCGCCACAGGCCGTCAGGACGAGGACACCGGCCACCACCAGGGCAAACAACCGGCCGAGTTTGAGATCGTGCGCCACGCGGAGCACGGTAGCGGCAGCCGGCCCCGGCTGTCCGGACAACCCGCCTATCCGGCGGACGGCGGTTCGGTGGTCTCGTCCTCGTCGGGCTGCTCGGTCTGCGTCGGCACGACGATCGGGCGCAGCCGCGCCCACAGGACGAACAGCGCCGTGAAGATCAGCAGGGCGATGCCGGCCCACAGGTTGATGTTCACCCCGGCCGACTTCACACGGTCGGCCTCGGTGTCGAACGCCGCGCCCATCACCGTGAGGATGATGCCGTACACGCCGGTCAGCAGGGCGATGATCAGGCGGATGTCGAACGCACCGGCCTTGCGCGAGCGCGGCGTGGATTCCGTTGCCATGACGGTCATCCTCCCTAGAAGGCGAAGTTCAGGATGATGGTGATCACCGCGGCGATGCCGGCCAGCAGCACCGGCTTGCGGTACCAGCCCGCGTCCTCACCGGTGGTCTCGTGCTTGAGCGAATCGCGCGGCGTGAGCGAGTAGACCAGGCCCACCAGCTCCGACTCCGGCTTGGGCGGCGTCAGGTACGTGACGCCCACGCTCACCACGATGTCGACGACGAACGCGGCGATCGCGGCCACGAAACTCACGCCCTGTCCCGGCAGCGTGAACACCTCGAGCTTGCTCATCACGAAGATCGCGATGGCCGCGATGGTGCCGAACACCAGGCCCGACCAGCCGGCCGCCTTGCTCATCCGCTTCCAGAACATGCCGAGGATGAACGTGGCGAACAGCGGCGCGTTGAAGAACGAGAACAGCGTCTGCAGGTAGTCCATCAGGTTCGAGTACGTCGACGCGATGAACGCCGTGCCGATCGCCAGGACCGTCGCGACCATGGTCACCACGCGGCCGGTGTTCAGGTAGAACTTGTCCGGCCGGTTCTTCACGATGTAGGTCTGGAAGATGTCGTAGGTGAACACGGTGTTGAACGAGCTCAGGTTCGCCGCCATGCCGGCCATGAACGACGCGAGCAGACCCGCGATCGCGACGCCGAGGATGCCGTTGGGCAGCACGTCGCGCATCAGCAGCAGGAGCGCGTCGTTGAACGTCGCGCCGCTCGGCGCGGGCTTGCCGTCGAGCAGGGCCTGCTTGTTCGCGCCCTGCAGCTCGGACACGGTGATCGCGGCGACCATGCCGGGGATGATCACCACGAACGGGATGAACATCTTCGGGAACGAGCCGATGATCGGCGTGCGCCGCGCGGCCGACATGCTCTTCGACGCCATCGCGCGCTGGACCTCGACGAAGTTCGTGGTCCAGTAACCGAACGAGAGCACGAACCCGAGACCGAACACGAGGCCCAGCACCGACAGGAAGTTGCTGCTGAACCCGGTCAGCTGGTTGCCGGGCCACGAGTGCGTCTGCGCGATGCCGCCCGGGCTGTTGGTCACCTTCTCGATGAGGCCGTTCCAGCCGCCGACCTTGTACAGGCCGACGATCGTGAGCGGGATCAGCGCCGCGAGGATGACGAAGAACTGCAGCACCTCGTTGTAGATGGCCGCCGACAGGCCACCGAGTGCGGTGTAGGTGAGCACGATGACGGCCGCGATGATGATCGAGACCCAGATCGGCCAGCCCAGCAGCAGGTTCACGACGCTGGCCAGCAGGTACAGGTTCGCGCCGGCGATGAGGATCTGCGCGAGCGCGAAGCTGGCGCCGTTGACCCAGTGGGCGGTCGGGCCGAAGCGGCGGAGCATGAACTCGGGAACGCTGCGCACCTTGGAGCCGTAGTAGAACGGCATCATCACGACGCCGAGGAACAGCATCGCGGGGATCGCGCCGATCCAGAAGTAGTGCGCCGTCGGCAGCCCGTACTCGGCGCCGTTGGCGGACATGCCCATGACCTCGATCGCGCCGAGGTTGGCCGAGATGAACGCCAGGCCGGTCACCCACGCCGGGAGCGAGCGCCCGGAGAGGAAGAAGTCGAGACTGCTCGACACCTGCCTGCGGGCGAGATAGCCGATGCCCAGCACCAGCACGAAATAGAACGCCAGCTCGATGTAGTCGATCGCACTCGCGTCGAGCCGCAGGTTCGCGTCGGCAAGGACCTCCACGCGAGCCACCTCCGAATCAAACAATTTCCCACAGGAAACACCAGCGTCCTGTTAGATCCGGACAGTACTGCATGGATTCCGAGGCGGCACCCCGACACGGGGAATCCAGGAAAAACCCTTCGACTCACGACGGTGAGCTGGGGAAACGCCGCCGGCCGGCGAGTGTGATCTCGACGGCTCGCGCCCCGATGACCGGAACCTCACAAACGCGCAGGCCTGCTCACGGGCCGGCAATGGGGTCCATTGAGGACGGTCGCCGCGCGCGGCCCCGGCGGCTCAGAACAGGCGGAACTCGTCCGATTCGATGCCACGCAGGGCGTCGTAGTCCAGGGTCAGGCAGCGGATGCCGCGGTCTTCCGCGAGGGTGCGGGCCTGGGGCTTGATGATCTGCGCGGCGAAGACGCCCTGCACGGGGGCCAGGAGCGGGTCGCGGTTGAGGAGCTCGAGGTAGCGCGTGAGCTGCTCGACGCCGTCGATCTCGCCGCGGCGCTTGATCTCCACGGCGACCGACTTGCCGTCCGCGTCGCGGGCCATGATGTCGACCGGGCCGATGGCGGTGGGAAATTCGCGGCGCACGAGGGTGTAGCCGTCGCCGAGGGTCTTGATGTGCTCGGCGAGCAGTTCCTGCAGGTGCGCTTCCACGCCGTCCTTCTGCAGGCCCGGTTCGGCGCCCAGTTCCTGCTCGTGGTCGTGGTAGATCTCGTCGATCGAGATCACGAGCTTCTCGCCCTGCTTGTTCTCGACGATCCACAGCTTGCCGTCCTCGATGAGCCAGCAGGGCGGGCTCATCCAGTTCAGGGGCTTGTACGCGCGGTCGTCCGAGTGCACGGACACCGAACCGTCCGACTTGACGAGGAGCAGGCGCGTGGCCATCGGCAGGTGGGCGGTGAGGCGGCCGGCGTAGTCGACCTGGCAGCGAGCGATCACGAGACGCACCCGCCGAGGGTAGGACAGGCTCGGCGATACTGGGCGAGTGGACCCCATTCAGCGTGTCGCGACCCGCAAGGTGTACCGGAACAACTGGATGACGGTGCGCGAGGACGCCATCCGCCGCGCCGACGGCAGCGAAGGCATCTACGGCGTGGTCGACAAACCGACCTACGCCCTGATCATCCCGATGGACGGCGACCGCGTGCTGCTGGTCGACCAGTTCCGCTACCCCGTCGGCGAGCGCCGGTGGGAGTTCTGCCAGGGCACGGCCCCCGACCTCGCCGAGACGCCGCCCGCCGAGCTCGCCCGCCGCGAGCTGCGCGAGGAGACGGGCCTGCGCGCCGAGACCGTGACGGAGATCGGGCTACTGGAAGTCGCGCCCGGCATGTCGAGCCAGCGCGGCCACGTCTACCTCGCCACCGACCTCACCGAGGGCGAACCGGAACGCGAGCTCGAAGAACAGGACATGACCACCGCGTGGTTCACCCGCACCGAGGTCGAGAAGATGATCTCGGCGGGTGGCATCACCGACGCGCAGTCGATCGCCGCGTACACGCTTCTGCTGCTGCACGAGCGTCGTTGAAAGCAGCGCCGTTGAAAGCCGCGACGCCGAGCCCGCTCAGTCCGGCCACTCGGCCTTGCGCTTCTCCAGGAACGCCGCCATGCCCTCCCGCGCGCCCGGCAGCTGCGACGCCGAGGCCATGACCTCCAGCGCGATGGCGTAGGCGTCGGCTTCCGGGCGGTCGAGCTGGGCGTACAGCGTCTGCTTGCCCATGGCCTTGCTCGCCCGGCTGCCGCGCGTGGCCCGCGCGAGCAGGGTGGCGACAGCGTCGTCGAGCTCCTCGTCCGGGACGACGGAGTTGACCAGACCCCAGTCGAGCGCGGTGGCGGCGTCGACGACATCGCCGGTCAACGCCAGCTCCATCAGGCGTTTGCGGCCGATCGAGCGCGCCACCGGGACGGCCGGGGTGTGGCAGAACCAGCCGCCTTTGCCGCCGGGCAGGGCGAAACCCGCGGACGCCGCGGCGACGGCGAGGTCGCACGAGGCCACGAGCTGGCAGCCCGCCGCGGTCGCCAGGCCGTGCACGCGCGCGACCACGACCTGCGGCAGGGCCTGCATGGTGCGCATCAGCTCGGTACACAACGTCAGCAGCTCGCGCACGCCCATCAGGTCGCGTGCGGCGACGTCGCCGAAGTCGTGGCCCGCGGAGAAGACCGGACCGGCGCCGGCGAGGACGATGCCCGTCGCGTCGGTGGTGCCCGCTTCGCGGAACGCCGCGAGCAGCTCGGTCAGGTGGTCGGCGGACAGCGAGTTGCGCCGCGCGGCGCGGTTCATCGTGATGGTGATCGTGTCGCCGTCGCGCTTCACGAGGAGGTGCTCGTACTCGGCCATACCCCGACCGTAACGCCGCCGGGCGCGGAACGGAACGTGCGCCGGTACGAATCAGGCCCGACGCCGACCTCCACGCGCAGCCGCCGGCGCAGGTTCGCGGCCGTACCCAGCCCCGACCGCTGCGCGACGCGCTCCACCGGCAGCTCGGTGGTCTCCAGCAGGCGTTGCGCCAGCCGCACCCGTTGCCCGCGCAGCCACCGCCCCGGCGTGACGCCCGTGGCCGCGGCGAACTCGCGGTGGAACGTCCGCTCGCTCATCCCGGCGTGGCCGCACAGGTCCGCCACGCCGATCTCCTCGGCCAGCCGGGCCAGCGCCCAGTCCATAGTGGACGACAGACCCGGCCGGGAAGGCGCCGCGGGCAAGGGGTTCTCGACGTACTGGCGCTGGCCGCCCTCGCGTGCGAGCGGCATCACGAGGCGCCGCGCGAGTTTCGCGGCGACGTCGGCGCCGTGGTCGCGGCGCACGAGGTGCAGGCAGAGGTCGAGCCCGCCGACCACACCCGCCGAGGTGAGCACGCCGCCGGATTCGGTGTACAGCACATCGCGGTGCAGCTGAGCGAGAGGCGCGGCGACGGCGAGTGCGTCGAGGTCCCACCAGTGCGTGGTCGCGGGGCGGCCGTCGAGCAAACCCGCGGCCGCGAGGGTGAACGCGCCGGAGCACAGGCCCGCCACCGTCGCGCCGCGACGGTGGGCCCGGCGCAACGCGGCCGACGCGGCGGGCGGCACCGGTGCGTGCGGATCGTCGCGGCCGGGCGCGAGCACGAGGTCGCAGCCGTCGAGCCCGGTCAACCCGTGCGTCGGCGTGACCTCCCCGAAGGGGGACAACGAGGTGCGCCGCCGGCCCGCCCCGCACAGCCGCACGGTGAACGGGCCGATCCCGCTCTCGCTGCGGTCCTGCGCCCAGACCTCGGCGATCACCCCGAGGTCGAACGCGCGCGTACCCGGCAGGAGCAGCACCCCGATCGTCCGCATGGCAGAAAAGTACCGGATCGCGCGCCTTCTGCCACTCCCTCGACGCCGGCGGCCCGGCAAGACTCGACGGCATGACCGCACTCATCCTCATCGACGTCCAGCGCGGGTTCTCCGACGAGCAGTACTGGGGCCCGCGCAACAACCCCGGCGCGGAGGCCAACATCAAGGCCCTGCTCGACGCGTGGCAGCAGCGCCGCCTGCCCGTCGTCCTCGTGCACCACGACTCCGTGCACGCCGATTCGCCGCTGCGGCCCGGCCAGCCGGGCAACGACTTCCTGCCCGAGCTCGACGGCGCCCGCCCCGACCTGGTCTTCGGCAAGAAGGTGAACTCGGCTTTCCTCGGCGACGTCGACCTCGACGCGTGGCTCAAGACCCACGGCATCACGAGCTTCGTCCTCGCCGGGATCCAGACCAACTTCTGCTGCGAGACCACGGCCCGCATGGGCGGCAACCTCGGCTACGACGTGACCTTCGCGCTCGACGCGACCTTCACGTTCGACCTGCCCGCCGTCGACGGCACCACCGTGCCGGCCGACGAGCTCGCCCGCGTCACCGCGGCGAACCTGCACAACCAGTTCGCCACTGTGAAGACCACGAAGGAGATCCTGGGCTAACGACGATCGATCACGGCACGGAGGAACTCCTTCGTGCGTTCGTGTTCGGGAGCGGTGAACAGCTTCTCCGGTGGCGCCTCCTCCAGCACCCGGCCGTGGTCGAACATCATCACCCGATCCGAGACGTCCTGCGCGAACTGCATTTCGTGCGTCACGCACAGGATGGTGATGTCCGTGGTCGACGCGATGTTCCGCAGCACCCGCAGGACGTCGGCGACGAGCTCCGGGTCGAGCGCCGACGTGACCTCGTCGAGCAGCAGCACGTCGGGGCGCATCGCGAGCGCCCGGGCGATCGCGACCCGCTGCTGCTGCCCGCCGGACAGCCGCGTCGGGTGCGCGTCCGCCTTGTCCTCGAGTCCGACGAGGCCGAGCAGGTCACGGGCCCGCCGCTCGGCTTCGGCCGGTGCCACGCCGAGCGACCGGACGGGGGCCTCGGTGATGTTGCGCAGCACGTTCATGTTGGGGAACAGGTTGAACTGCTGGAACACCATCCCGATCCGGCGCCGCATCACCCGCAGGTGCTTCTCGTCGGCCGGCACCAGCCGTTCGCCGCGGCGCACGTGGCTCAGGCACTCGCCGCCGACGTCGATGGTGCCGGCGTTCACCCGCTCCAGGGTCATCAGCAGCCGCAGGATCGTCGTCTTGCCGGACCCGCTCGGGCCGATCAGCGAGACGAACTCCCCCGGTGCCACGGTGAAATCGAGTTCGTCGAGCACCACGTGATCCCCGAACTTCTTGACCACACCCGAGAACCGGATCATCGCGTCAGACTCGTTCGGCACGGCGTTCCCATCGTCGGACCAGCACGGAGGCAGGCAGGCTCACCAGCAGGAACAGCACCCCGGCCAGGGTGTAGGGCTCGACGACGCGGAACGTCTCCGCGCCGACCTCCTTGGCGCGGTTGAGCACGTCCAGCACGCCGATCGCCAGCAGCAGCGGCGTTTCCTTGAACATCGAGATCGTGTAGTTGCCCAGCGCGGGCAGCACGCGCGGGATCGCCTGGGGCAGCACGACGGCCGTCCACACCCTTGACCGCGGCAGGTTCAGCGCGGTCGCCGCCTCCCACTGTCCTTTCGGGACGGCTTCGATCCCGGCCCGGTACACCTCGGCGGTGTAGGTCGCGTAGTGCACCCCGAGGGCCACGACACCCGTGAGGAACGCCGACATCGTGAACCCGGTCAACGGCGGCACCAGCCAGTACAGCACGAAGACCTGGATCAGCAACGGCGTGCTGCGGACGAACTCGATGAACAGCCACGCCACCCGCGACAGCACCGGGATCCGCGCCCGGCGCAGCAACGCCAGTACCAGGCCTAGCGTGTACGCGAGGGCGGACCCGAGCAGCGTGAGCTCCACCGTGACCAGCAATCCCTCCAGCAGCAGAGGGATCGCGTCGGCGGCGGCCTGCCAGTCCCAGTTCACCCGGCACCTCCCCCGCCCACGGTGAGGTCCAGCTCCGTGCGCCGCACCGGCGTCCGGCCGAGCCGGCGCGCGGCCCAGCGCTCCAGCGCCCGCATGCCGGTCGTGATCACGATGGCGAGCAGGAGGTAGAGCACCAGCTCGGTGCCGTAGATCCAGCCGATGTCCGCGCCGAACACCGGCCGGAGCAGCTCACCGCGTTCGGTGATCTCGCCCGCCGAGATGAACGACAGCAGCGCGGTGCTCTTCAGCAGCTGGATGAACAGGTTGTTGAACGGTGGCAGCATCTCGGCGAACGCCTGCGGCAGGAGCACCCGCACCATCCGCTGCGTGGGCGAAAGGTTGAGCGCGACCGCCCCTTCGAACTGCGCCCGCGGCACCGACCGCACGGCGCCACGCACGACCTCGGCGCCGTACGCCCCGTGGTTCAGCCCCAGGACCAGGATGCCGGCGAACAACGGCACCAGCTGGAAGCCGACCAGCACCGGCAGCACGAAGAACAGCCAGAACAGCTGCACGGCCTCGGACGTCCCGCGGAAGACCTCCACGTACACCCGCGCGACCCCGCGGACGGACCGCCTCGGCGAAAGCAGCGCGAGCCCCGCGATCAGCGAGAGGACGATCGTGAGGAGGATCCCGCCGACCGCGGCCTCGATCGTCGTGGTCAGGCCGGCGAGGATCGCCGAGACGATGTGCGGCACGTTCGACACGGCGCACCACCCGTCACGCGGCGCAGAGCTTCTCGGTGGTCACGTCCGGCTTCGGCAGGTTCGCCTGCGTGAAGCCGAAGGGTGCGACGATCCTCGTCCACTCCCCGCTGTCGTGCAGCTTCTTCAGTTCTGTGTTGAACGCGTCGACCAGCGTCCTGTCGCCGGTGCGGAAGACGAACCCACCCGCCGAGATCACCGGTTGGCCGTTCTCGACCGGGTCGAACCCCGGGGTCACCTCGGCGGCCGCGCCGGGGTTCTTCTTCAGCACGTCCTTCAGCGAGATGTCGGTGAGCGCCGCGGCGTAGACGCGGCCGTCGACGACGGCGCGCAGCATGTTGTCCTGGGAGTCCAGGGTCTCGATCTGGCTCTCGGGCACGCCGGCGCTGGTGGCGTAGCCCTTCTCCACCGCGGCGGAGAGCACCGCGACCTTCACCTTCTTGGCTGCGATGTCCTCGAACTTCAGCACCTGCTGCGGGTTGCCCGCCGGCACCAGCAACGCGGTCAGCGCCGAGTAGTCAGGGATCGAGAACGCGGCTTGGCCGCAGCGTTTCGCGGTGATGTTCATGCCCGCCGCCACGACGTCGTACTGCTTCGCGTTGAGTGCCGGGATCAGCTGGTCGAAGGAGACCGCGCTCGCCTCGACGGTGTCGATCCCCATGTTCCGGAATACGACTCGCGCAACTTCAGGGGCCTCGCCCGTGACTTTTCCGCTTTGATCGGTGAATCCGTAGGGGGATTCGTTCGCGATTCCGATTTTGATCTTCTTGGCGGACTGAGCCGCCTGCAACGTGTCACCGGACGACGTCGACGTACATGCGGAAAGCAACACCGGGCCACCCAGGACGGCTGCTCCCACCAGTACGGATCCCCGGAAAAACTGCCTTCGCGACCATTCGTCGTGCTTCATCCCAGCACCTCGTTTCGATCACATTTCCGTGCGTCGAACGTAGGTGCCGACCGGGAAGGAGGCACGTCAAGTGCAGCCGATAAGCGTCAGCCGTTACCGTAAATTGACCGGCCGGAACAATGCGTGTTCGAAAGCTTTCAGTCCGTGGCCCGTTTGTCCTGGTTCGCGGGCCGCACGATCGCCACGCCGCGGTCCAGGTCGATCATCCCCAGCGGCGGCGCGCCCTGGGCGTCCTGGTCGAGGGTCATCTCCACGGAGTCGCGGTGCTCGAGCTCGTTGCGCTTGGTTCCGTAGAGGAACGAAGTCACCTCGTCGAGGTACGTCGAGGACAGCCGCCGCTTCAGCCGCGACGGCTTGCGGCCCGGCCGCACCTCCCAGGCGCCCACGATCACCAGCAGCAGCGTCGCGGCCGGCAAGGCGATCGACATGATGATCTGCACGTCTCACCCAACGAACGACCGGCGGGCCGCGTTCCGCTCGATCAGGTCCGCGAGCTGCTGAGCGTCGCGCACCGCGACCAGCTCGGGCAGGAACGGGTGCCACGCGGGCCGCGGCCGGTACTCCTGGTCCTTGACCCACTCCCACCAGGTCGGGCGGAAGTCGATCGTGCCGAGCCCATCGCCGAGGGCGTGGACCCGCGGCGGACGGAGGCCGGCGAGCGCCGCCGAGCGGAACTCCGAGCCCGACCCGCCGTGGGCGACGAACACCAGCCGGCGGTCGGTGACGAAGTAGGTCGTGACGGCGAGCAGCGCGCGGCGTTCCTTCGGGCGTTCGACGGCGAACCCGGCCACGAGCGCGATCACGATGACCCACGGATACAGGGCCACGTCCAGCACGTCGAGCACGGCGATCACGAAGCTCCCGCCCACCACGAGGACCGCGAGCACGACCCACCAGTAGTAGTCGCGAAACCGCCGGTGGTAGCGCTGCGGACGGCCGGACCACAACACGGTCTCGCCCTCTTCGATCGGATACATCGCGCCCTGCCTTTCCGGAATGAGCACGCTGCCCGGTTCGCCCGGGTTGCCCAGCGCGGCGAACTCACCCGAGGACCGAGGAGTGCCCCGCGTTGCGCGAGATGAGCTCGGCGACCTCCTGCGCGTCGCGGATCCCCATCAGCTCGGGCAGCTTCGGGTACCACACGGGCCGCGGCCGGTACCCCTGGTCCTTCAGCCACTGCGCCACGGTCGGCCGGAAGTCGACGATGCCGAGCCCGCCGCCGATGTCACGCACCCGCGGCCGGCGCAGGTACGCCAAGGGGATCCAGCGGAACTCCGCGCCCTGTGGCCAGTACGTGGCGAACACCAGGCGCCGATCGGTCACGACATAGGTGGTCGCCCCCACCCGGCTCGCTCGCTCCCGGTGCCGCGCGATCGCGGAGCCGACGCTGCCCGATACCACCACGGCCATGACCGGGACGCCGTACTCCGGCGCCGCCAAGATGCTCGTCAGGACGACCCCGACGACGATGACCACAAGGACCACCACGAACCAGTGGTAGTCGCGGTAGCGCCAGCAGTACCGCTCCGGGCGGCCTGTCCACAGCACCGTCTCGTCCGGCTCGATCGGATACATCGCGCCTCCCCCCGGTGGTGAGTACGCCGTCCGGTTCGCCGGGGTTGCCCCGCGCGGCGAACTTTCTCCCTTCACCCGACGGCCGAGGCTTGCTCCGCGTTGCGCGAGATGAGTTCGGCGACCTGCTGTGCGTCGCGGATGGCCACCAGTTCCGGATGGATCGGGGCCAGACCCGGGGACCGCCACGGGTCCCGCCGGCGCGTCCACCGCGTCACCGACCGGTCGAAGGCGACGGTGCCGACCCCGTCGCCCAGCTCGTGCACCCGCGGCGACCCGAGCAGGCCGATCGGGACCCAGCGGAAATCGTCGCCGTGCGACCAGCGCAGCACGAGGATCAGCCGCCGGTCGGTCACGGTGTACGAGAGCGCGGCGAACCGCTTGGACCGCGCCGAGCCGGCGTTTGCCGCGAAGCCGATCGCCAGGACGCTCGAGAAGTACCAGCTGATCCACAGTTCGTGGTCCGGGTAGAACGCGACCAGCAGGCCCAAACCCACGACCAGAACCACGGCCGGCGCCCACGGCAGGCAGTCGCGGAAGCGCCGGTGGCGGCGCTGCGGCCCGCCGCGCCACAACACCGTCTGACCGTCGTCGATCGGATTCATCGTGCCCTCCCTCTCCCGGAGATGAGCACGTCGTCCGGTTCGCCGGGGTTGCCCCGCGCGGCGAAGTGCTGTGACCGAAATCCGCAAGACTCCGCCGTGAGCGGCGATTACCGTGGAACAACGTGACTTGGAGTGGGTACGGCAGTTATCTCGTCATCGTGGTCCTCATCGTCCTGGCGCCGGGACCGGACACGATGGTGATGCTGAAGAACGCGCTGTCCGGCGGCGCCCGCGGAGGGCTGCTCGCGACGGCCGGCATCTTCGCCGGCAACGCGTTGCAGGGCACGGCGGCGGCACTCGGGCTCGGGGTGGTCATCGCGCGGTCCCAGCCGGTGTTCATCACGCTCAAGTGGCTCGGCGCGGCGTACCTCGTGTTCCTCGGGTTCCAGGCTCTGCGCGGCGCGTGGCGCGGCAACTACGCCACCGTGGAAGAGACGCAGCGCAAGCGGGCGAGCGGCTTCCGCCGCTGGCGCGAGGGGTTCCTGTCCAACGTGACCAACCCGAAGGTCCTGGTCCTCTACCTGTCGGTGCTGCCGCAGTTCCTCGACCCCGTGCGCACCACGACGTGGGACGCGCTCGTGCTCGCCTACACCGTCGCGGTGCTGGGCACGGTGTGGCTGCTGGTGCTGCTGTTCTTCGTGCACCACG
The DNA here is from genome assembly GCF_040678995.1 of Amycolatopsis sp. NPDC049253. Taxonomy (NCBI): domain Bacteria; kingdom Bacillati; phylum Actinomycetota; class Actinomycetes; order Pseudonocardiales; family Pseudonocardiaceae; genus Amycolatopsis; species Amycolatopsis sp. NPDC049253. The sequence continues at coordinate 157,615 of NZ_JBFAQX010000013.1, forward strand.
TGCGCGCGTGGCTCAAGCAGCGCAAGGTGCGCCGCGCGCTCGACGGTGTGACCGGCACCGCCCTGGTCGGCTTCGGGGCGGCCCTGGCCTTGGAGTCCTGACCCGGGTTAACGTTCGCCGCATGACGTGGGGTGTGTACGGCGGGTTCCTCGCCATGATGGTGGTGCTCGCCGTGGCGCCCGGGCCCGACAGCATGGTCGTGCTGAAGAACGCACTGTCGGGCGGCGCCCGCGGTGGCGCGTGGGCGTGCGCCGGGATCGCCGTGGCCAACTTCCTGCAGGGCACTCTCGCCGCGCTCGGCCTCGGGGCCGTGATCACGAACTCGCGCCCGATCTTCGAAACCGTGAAGTGGCTCGGTGTCGCCTACCTCTGCTACCTCGGTTTCCAGGCGCTGCGCGGCGCCTGGCGCGGTGACTACCAGTCGCTCGCCGAGGCGAAACGCGCCCGGCAGAGCGCGTTCCGCCGCTGGCGCGAGGGGTTCCTGTCCAACGTGACCAATCCGAAGGTGCTGGTCCTCTACCTCTCGGTGCTGCCGCAGTTCCTGACGCCCGGGGTCACCACCACCGGCGACGCCCTGCTGCTCGCCTACACCGTCGCCGCGGTCGGTGCGGTCTGGCAGATCCTGCTGCTCCTGCTGGTGCACCGCGTGCGCGGCTGGCTCGAGCGCCGCCGCGTGCGCCGCACCCTCGACGGCGTGACCGGCACGGTCCTGATCGGCTTCGGCGTGGGCCTGGCTGTCGAGGCCTAGAGCGTCTCGTCGAGCCAGTCGAAGACGCGGGCCGTGGCGAGCCGCTGCGCGCCGACGTGGCAGTGGGCGTCCGCTCCCTCCTCGGCGGTGAACGAGAGCAGCGTCTTCGGCCCGGTGAGCCGTTCGTAGAGCCGGCGGGGTTCGGGCTGGGTTTCACCGTCGCCGTTGAAGAACAGGTCGTCGGCGGCCTCGCAGACGAGCGTCGGGCACTTGATGCGCTCGGCGACGCCGCCGTCGAGCGTGTAGGTCAGGTACTTCGCGAGGAACTCGCGGTCGGTCGCCGCGCCCATCACGTACCGGCCGTGGTCGGTGGCCCAGCGCAGCGTGGGGCTCGCGGCGCGCCCGGCGGCCAGCAGCTTGTCGAGCTCCTCGTCCTGCGGCGCGTTGGCGCGGCGCTCGATCTCCGCACGGTCCCAGGGCAGGAACGCCGTGACCGCCGAGCCGGCGTCGAACACGCCGTCCACGGCGACGACCGCCTTGACGCGCTCGTCGAACGCCGCGGCGCGCGGCGCGAGCATGCCGCCGAGGCTGAGGCCGAGCAGCGCGACCTTGTCCGGGTCGACGCCCGGGTCGGCGAGCACGAAGTCGAGCACCGGGCCCACCACGTGCTCCCAGTCGGGCCGGAAGGCGAGCCCGTCGCGGTGGATCGCGCTCGGCTGGCCGGGGCCGTCGAACGCCAGCACGTGGTAGCCGCGCTCCTGTCCCCCGGCGGCGCCGAAGAAGTGCACCTCCTCCGCACTGCCGTCAAAACCGTTGTGCGCCACCAGAATCGGGCGAGGTCCGGTGCCGGGCGCGCGGTAGAAGTAGCCGCGCAGCACGTGCCCCTCATACGGGATCTCGACGCGCTCGACACCCGCGAACCCCTCGATCGCGCGGTGGAAGCAGTCGACACTGCGGTCGTAGGCGTAGGCGATGCGCGGGTCGGCGGGGAGCCCGTGCAGGAAGAACTCGGCCGAGCGGTAGTAGGTGGACGCACGCAGGTAGGCGTCGCGGGCGCTGATCGGATGCGCGGCGGCAACCCGGTCCGCCTCGGCCGCCAGGCGCTCGGCCGCGGCGAGCCATTCGTCGTGCCAGCTGTCGTAGTCGCCGGGCTTGATGCGCGAAGCGGTGGCGACGACCTCGCCGAAGTCCGATCCGCCGTAACTCGCGTGGCCGAACACGCGGAGCGTCTCGAACCAGAACTGGGGGTCGTCCTCGAACAGCAGCTGCTTCATCGGGCCCTCCTTGACATAGGACGATACGGTACCGTCCCGTCGCGAAGTTACACGGAACGGTACCGTCTCGTCCACCCGCTAGGATGCGATCATGACACCTCGCCGCACGCCCACCGGGGCGGCTGTGCTGCAGCCCGACGTCACGCAGGCCATCACCGAAGCGGTGCTCGACGAGCTCGCCGAAGTCGGTTACGGCCGGCTGTCGATGGAGGCCGTGGCCAAGCGCGCGGGCGTCGGCAAGAGCGCGCTGTACCGCCGCTGGCGCTCGAAGCACGAGATGATCTCGGCGGTGGTTTCGGAGTTCAGCGTGAGCCGCGCGCCGGAACCCGACACGGGCACGCTGCGCGGTGACCTGCGCGAATCGGTGCAGGCGGTGTACGACTGGCTCACGCACCAGCGGTTCGCCCGGATCCTGCCGGACCTCATCGCGCAGGGCGCCCGCGACCCGGAGCCGGCTGAGGACCTGCGCAGCAGCATCGGCGGCCCCCGCCGCGACCTCGCCCGCCCGCTGTTCGAGCGCGCCGTCGAGCGCGGCGAGCTACCGGCCGACACGGACGTGGAGCTGGGGCTCGACCTGCTGGCGGCGCCGATCTACTGGCGCCTGGTGGTGCGCCGGGAGCCCCCGGGCCCTGATTTTCTGGACCGGGTCGTCGAGCACGTGCTCCGCGCGCTCGACGCCCGCCCCGTGGACTGACTATGCGCGCTCGGGCTCGCCTGCCACGCGCTCGATGCGCGCGCCGAGGCGGTTGAGGTTCTCGACGAAATGCGGGTAACCGCGATCGATGTGGAACACGTCCCAGACCTCGGTGACGCCCTCCGCGCACAGGCCGGCGAGCACGAGGCCCGCGCCGGCGCGGATGTCGGAGGCCCAGACCGGCGCGCTGGAGAGCTGCTCGACCCCGCGGACCACGGCGTGGTGGCCGTCGGTGCGGGCGTCTCCGGAAAGCCGGATCATCTCTTCGATGAAGCGGAACCGCGCCTCGTAGACGTTCTCCGTGATCATCGACGTGCCCTCGGACACGGCCGAAAGCGCGACGGCGAACGGCTGCAGGTCCGTGGCGAAGCCGGGGTAGGGCAGCGTCACCCAGTCGACCGCCTTCGGCCGCTCCGGCTGCACGACGCGGAAGCCCTTCTCGTCGAACGTGGTCACGTCCGCGCCTGCGAGCCGCAGCTTGTCCAGCACCAGGTCGAGGTGGTGCGGGTTGACACCGCGCACGGTCAGGTCGCCCCGCGTCATCGCCGCGGCGAAGGCCCAGGTGGCACCGACGATCCGGTCGCCGATCACGCGGTGCTCGGTCGGGCGCAGCTGCTCGACGCCGTGCACGGTCAGCGTCGACGTGCCGGCCCCCTCGATCTTCGCGCCCATCTCGACGAGCATCGTGCAGATGTCGGCGATCTCGGGCTCGCGCGCCGCGTTGTCGATCACGGTCGTGCCCTCGGCCAGCACCGCGGCCATCAGGATGTTCTCGGTGGCACCGACGCTCGGGAAGTCGAGCCAGATCTGGGCGCCGACGAGGGATTCGGCGTTGGCCACCACGCAGCCGTGTTCGATCGTGCTCGTGGCGCCGAGCTTGCGCAGGCCGTTCTGGTGCATGTCCAGCGGCCGCGAGCCGATCGCGTCACCGCCGGGCAGCGCGACCACGGCCTTCTTGAGCCGCCCGACCAGCGGCCCGAGCACGCAGACGGACGCGCGCAGCTTGCCCATCGCCGCCGAGTCCGCGCGGTGCGACAGCTCGGCGGGCGTCGTGATGCGCGCCGTGTCGCCGTCGATCTCGACCTCGCAGCCGACGCTGCGCAGGACGTCGCCCATCAGGGGCACGTCGAGGATCTGCGGGCAGTTCGTGATGGTGGTGGTGCCCTCGGCCAGCAGGGCCGCGGCCATCAGCTTCAGCACGCTGTTCTTGGCTCCGACCACGTCGACCTCGCCGACCAGCCGTGCCCCGCCGTGCACGTCGAAGTGCTCGCTCATGGCCGCCAATCATGCCCTCTCGCCCAGTTTCGGCACACGCGGGGCCGGTAGAGTCGGGCGCATGGTCGTTCGCATCAACCGCGTCTACACGAAGGTCGGCGACAGCGGCACCACGGCGCTCGGCGACGGCTCGCGGATCCCCAAAACCTCACCCCGCCTGGGCGCTTACGCCGACACCGACGAGGCCAACTCCGTCATCGGGCTGGCCATTGCGATGGGTTCCCTGAGCGACGAGATCGCCACCGTGCTGAGGCGCGTGCAGAACGACCTGTTCGACGTCGGCGCTGACCTGTGCCTGCCGATCCAGGAAAACCCCCCGTACGAGCCACTGCGCATCACCGAGGCCTACCTCGAGCGCGTGGAGGGCTGGTGCGACGAGTTCAACGAGCGGCTGCCGAAGCTCACGTCGTTCATCCTGCCGGGCGGCACGCCTGGCGCGGCCTACCTGCACCAGGCGCGCACCGTCACGCGGCGCGCGGAGCGGTCGGCGTGGGCGCTCGTGGAGGCGGAGCCGGACACGACCAACCCGATCGCCGTGAAGTACCTCAACCGGCTGTCCGACCTGCTGTTCATCCTCGGCCGGCTGGCCAACCCGGACGGCGACGTGCTGTGGAAGCCGGGCGGCTGAGCTGCGTCAGCGCATCTCCCGGGCGGTCCAGTACCGCTCGTAGTCGACGTCCCACGTCGAATCGGCCCCGGGCTCGACGTCCTGGGCCGTGGTCATGTCCTCGAGCCGCACGTGCTCGGGCAGCTTCGCCCAGCGACGCTTGCGGTCGGCCTGTTCCTCGGGCTCCATCGGCCCAGAATAACCGCTGCTCAGGACGCGTGCGGCAGCATTCGTCCCGGCGGAGCCGACTCCAGCCAGGACAGGAACCCGGTGAGCGCACCGGGCCCCATCGCGATCTCGATCGCTTCCTGCGTGGGCGACTCACACCGCAGGACAGTGGATCCTTCCGGCACCGCGTACGCCTCCGTGCCGGACGGGTCCCGCCGGTCGGCGATCTGCATGCTCTCGCGCTGGAACACGCGGTCCGGGCCGCTGCGGAGGCTCCAGACGCGGTACCAGACGAACTCGTCGCCTTCGTAGCGCCCGAGCCCGAGGTGCCAGCTGGCGCGCGGGTTGTCCGGACGCCACCGCAGCGCGACGCTCACGCCACCGCCGCGGCGCATCCGGATCCACCGCTGGCCGTACCAGGCCGCCAGCACGGCGAGCACGATCAGGAGCCCCAGCACCACGATGGCGATCTTCACGGCCCGGCTCCTGCTCGTCGCTCGATCAGACTGACTGACCGGCCGCGCGGAGCTGAGCCGTTGCCCTGGTGCGCTCCGCCTCGTCGTCCGCGGTCAGGGCCGCCTTGGCCGCGTCGATGTCGATCTCGTCGGAAAGCTCGGCGCTCTCGGCGAGCACGCTCACCCCGGTGGCGGTCACCGACAGGAAACCACCGTGCACGGCGGCCGTGAGGATCTCGCCGTCGACCGTGGTCACCTTCACCACGCCACCCTCGACGAGCTGGCCCAGCACCGGCTCGTGGCCGGGCATGATGCCGATCTCGCCCTCGGTGGTCTGCGCCACCACGAAGGTGGCGGTACCCGACCAGAGCCGGCGCTCAACGGCCACCAGCTCCACGGACATCTCAGCCACGTAGCACTCCTTCGCTCGGGGTGTCACCACCGAGTGTAATAGGTCCGGCTTCGGTTACGAGAACGGCGGGGGCGGGTGTCCATAATGGACACTGCCCCCGCCGCGCTCGGACTGCGTCTTCTAACGAATCACTTCTTGGTGATTTCCTTGTACTTCTTCTCGAGGTCCTCGAGGCCACCGATACCCAGGAACGCCTGCTCCGGGTAGTGGTCGAAGTCGCCCTTCGAGATGCGGTCGAACGACTCAATCGTCTCCGCCAGCGGCACGGTCGAGCCCGGGATCTGCGTGAACGCCTCGGCGACCAGCATGTTCTGCGACAGGAACCGCTCGATGCGGCGCGCGCGCTGAACGGTGAGCTTGTCCTCTTCCGAGAGCTCGTCCATCCCGAGGATCGCGATGATGTCCTGCAGTTCCTTGTACTTCTGCAGGATCCGGATGACCTCGGAGGCCACGCGGTAGTGGTCCTCACCGACGATGGCCGGGTCGAGGATCGTCGACGTCGACGCCAGCGGGTCCACCGCCGGGAAGATGCCCTTCTGGAACACCGACCGCGAAAGCTCGGTGGTGGCGTCCAGGTGGGCGAACGTCGTCGCCGGGGCCGGGTCGGTGTAGTCGTCCGCCGGCACGTAGATCGCCTGCATCGAGGTGATCGAACGACCACGCGTCGAGGTGATCCGCTCCTGCAGCTGACCCATCTCGTCGGCCAGCGTCGGCTGGTAACCCACGGCCGAAGGCATGCGGCCCAGCAGGGTCGAGACCTCGGAACCGGCCTGGGTGAACCGGAAGATGTTGTCGATGAAGAGCAGCACGTCCTGGTTCTGCACGTCGCGGAAGTACTCCGCCATCGTCAGCGCGGACAGGGCGACGCGCATACGCGTGCCCGGCGGCTCGTCCATCTGACCGAACACGAGGGCGGTGTCGTTGATGACGCCGTCCTCGGACATCTCCAGGAAGAGGTCGTTGCCCTCACGGGTGCGCTCGCCGACACCGGCGAACACCGAGGTACCACCGAAGTTCCGGGCGACGCGGGTGATCATCTCCTTGATGAGCACCGTCTTACCCACACCGGCACCGCCGAACAGGCCGATCTTGCCACCCTGCACGTACGGGGTCAGCAGGTCGACGACCTTGAGGCCGGTCTCCAGCATCTCCGTCTTGCCCTCGAGCTGGTCGAAGGCCGGCGGGTTGCGGTGGATGCCCCAGCGCTCGAGGTCCTCGCCGTAGCCGGGCTCGTCGAGGCACTCGCCGAGGGCGTTGTAGACGTGGCCCTTGACCTTGTCGCCCACCGGCACCGTGATGGGGCCGCCGGTGTTCGTGACCTCGGCACCGCGGACGAGGCCGTCCTGCGGCTGCAGCGAAATCGTGCGGACGAGGTTGTCACCGAGGTGGCTGGCGACCTCGAGGGTCACGGTCTTGCGCAGCTGCTCGAACTCGATGTCGACCTTGAGCGCGTTGTACTGGTCGGGAACGGAACCGCGCGGGAACTCGACGTCGACGACCGGCCCGGTCACCGAGACGATGCGCCCCTTGGCGCGCGGGGCTTCAGTACTGGTCATCAGTCATCACTTCCTGCTGCGGTGAGCGCGTTCGCGCCACCGACGATTTCGGAGATCTCCTGGGTGATCTGCGCCTGGCGGGCCTGGTTCGCCTCCCGCGTCAGCGTGTTCACCAGGTCGTTCGCATTGTCCGACGCGGCCTTCATCGCCGTGCGGCGGGCTGCCAGTTCCGACGCCGCCGACTCCAGCAGCGCCGAGTACAGGCGCGTGTTGATGTACTTCGGCAGCAGCGCGCCCAGCAGCTTTTCGGCGCTCGGCTCGAACTCGTAGCTGGGGAGCAGCTCGCCCGCGGGCTTCTGCTCCTCACCCTCGGTGTACTCGACCTCGAGCGGGGCGACCCGCTTGGCGATCGGGCGCTGCGTCAGCATCGAGACGAACTCGGTGTAGACGACGTGGATCTCGTCGACCCCGGCGAGCGCGCCGGGCGCGCCCGCGTCGGTGCCGGACAGGAACGACTCCACCAGCGTCTCCGCCGCCGCGACCGCGTCGGTGTACGACGGCTGGTCGGAGAAGCCCGTCCAGCTGTCGACGACCTCGCGGCCCCGGAACCGGTAGTAGTTCAGGCCCTTGTTGCCGGTGACGTAGACCTCGGGCTCCTTGCCCTCCTCACGGAGCAGGGCGAGGAGTTCCTCGGTCGCCTTCAGCACGTTGGTGTTGTACCCACCGCACTGGCCCTTGTCGCTGGTGACGACGAGGACCGCGGCTCGCTTCGGGTTGGGGCGCTCGACCAGGAGCGGGTGGTCGAGGTTCGCCGCCGCACCGGCCAGCGCCGAGAGCACCTTGGTGATCTCGTCCGCGTACGGCCGGGAAGCGGCGACCTTCGCGCGCGCCTTCGTGATGCGCGCGGTGGCGATGAGCTCCATCGCCTTCGTGATCTTGCCGATCGACTTGGTCGCCTTGATGCGCGACCGAAGTTCCCGGAGTTGTGCGGCCATGAGCTATCAGCTCACTTCTTCGGGGCGGGCTTGTTGACCTTGACGGTCTCCTGCCCGACCTTGTCGGCGTCCATCGCGTCGGCGTTCGACTCCAGGGGCTTGCCCTCGGAGGTGGTGAACTCCTTCTTGAACTCGTTCACCGCGGCCACGAGCGCGTCACGGGTGTCGTCCTCGAACTTGCCGCTGTCGCGGATCGCACCGAGGACCTCGGCGTGCTTGCGCCGGGCCGAGTCCAGGAACTCCTGGTTGAAGCGGCGCACGTCCTCGGTCGGGACCGAGTCGTAGTGGCCGTTGGTGCCCAGCCACACCGTGCAGACCTGCTCCTCGACCGGGATCGGCGAGTACTGCGGCTGCTTGAGTACCTCGTACAGGCGCGCACCACGCTCGAGCTGCGCCTTCGACGCGTCGTCGAGGTCCGAGGCGAAGGCGGCGAACGCCTCCAGCTCGCGGTACTGCGACAAGTCGATGCGGAGCGAGCCGGAGACCGACTTCATCGCCTTGACCTGCGCGGCACCACCCACGCGGGACACCGAGATGCCCACGTCGATGGCCGGGCGCTGACCGGCGTTGAACAGGTCCGACTGGAAGAAGCACTGGCCGTCGGTGATCGAGATGACGTTCGTCGGGATGTAGGCCGACACGTCGTTGGCCTTCGTCTCGATGATCGGCAGGCCGGTCAGCGAGCCGGCACCCAGCTCGTCCGACAGCTTGGCGCACCGCTCGAGGAGACGGGAGTGCAAGTAGAAGACGTCGCCGGGGAACGCTTCGCGGCCCGGCGGGCGGCGCAGCAGCAGCGAGATCGCGCGGTAGGCGTCGGCCTGCTTGGTCAGGTCGTCGAACACGATCAGGACGTGCTTGCCCTCGTACATCCAGTGCTGGCCGATGGCCGAGCCGGTGTAGGGGGCGATCCACTTGAAGCCGGCCGAGTCGGAGGCCGGGGCGGCGACGATGGTCGTGTACTCCATCGCGCCCGCGTCCTCGAGCGACTTCTTGACCGACGCGATCGTGGAGCCCTTCTGGCCGATCGCGACGTAGATGCAGCGGACCTGCTGCTTCGGGTCGCCGGTCTCCCAGTTGGCCTTCTGGTTGATGATCGTGTCCACGGCGACGGCGGTCTTGCCCGTCTTGCGGTCACCGATGATCAGCTGGCGCTGGCCACGGCCGATCGGCGTCATCGCGTCGATGGCGGTGATGCCGGTCTGCAGCGGCTCGGACACCGGCTGGCGCTCGACCACCGAGGCGGCCTTGAGCTCCAGCGGACGCCGGGTCGTGGTCTCGATCTCGCCGAGGCCGTCGATGGGCGCGCCCAGCGGGTCGACGACCCGGCCGAGGTAGCCGTCGCCGACCGGCACGGACAGGACCTGGCCGGTCCGCTTGACCTGCTGGCCCTCTTCGATCGTCTCGAAGTCGCCGAGGATGGCCGCACCGATCGAACGGGCGTCCAGGTTCAGCGCCACACCGAGGACGCCGCCCGGGAACTCGAGCAGCTCGTTGGCCATGGCCGAGGGGAGGCCCTCGACGTGGGCGATACCGTCACCGGCGTCGGCGACCACGCCGACCTCTTCCCGGTTCACATCCGGGGCGTAACTCGAGACGTAGTTCTCGATCGCACTGCGGATCTCGTCCGAGGAGATCGTCAGCTCCGCCATTTCGTTCCCGCTCTCGCTTCTGTTCTGTCCAGTGTGCAAAGTCTGTGGTGCCGGGCGCACCCGTCAGGCGCGGCTCAGCCTGCGGCGCACCGCCGCCAGCTGGCCGGCCGTGCTGCCGTCGATGACCTCGTCGCCGACGCGGACGACGAGCCCGCCGCCCAGCCGGGGGTCCACCTCGACGTGCAGCGCGAGGGTCCGCCCGTAGATCCCGTTGAGCTTCGACCCGAGCTGGGCCTGCTGCTCGTCGGTGAGGGCGTTGGCGCTGGTCACGTACGCGACCGAACGCTCACGCCGTTCCGCGGCCAGCGCAACCAGCTTGTCGAGCCCGTTGCCGACCCCGCGCCCCTTGGCGCGGCGCACGACCTGCTCGACGAGGGTCTCGGTGACCACGTCGACCTTGTCCGCGAACAGCCCGCGGACCAGGGTCCGCTTGGCGTCGGCGGGAGCGGCCAGGTCGGACAGCGCGGCCTCGAGCTCCGAGGAGCCCGAGACGATCCGCGCGACCTGGAACAGCTGTGACTCGACGGTCTCGACGTTCCCGGTCTTCTCGGCGGAGGTGAGCAGCGCCGAGCGGCCGAGGGACTCGATCCCGTCCACCAGCTCGCGAGGGCTTGACCAGCGGCTGCCCGCCACGGTGTCGAGAACCTTCAGGGCCGGCTCGCTCAGCTTGCCGTCGAACAGGCGGCGGACGAGGCCCTGGCGGCTCTCCGGGCTGGCCGAAGCGTCGCTGACCGCACGGCGCAGGCCGATTTCGCGGTCCAGGAGGTCGACGACCGAGAGCAGCTCGTCCCCGACCGTCGCGGGGTCGGCACCCGCGTCGGCCAGAACCTCGCCGAGACGGGTCTCGGCGAGGTCGAGCGCTTCACGGCTCGCAGCATGCAGCGTCATCTCTGGTCTACTTCCCCGCTCCGTTGGTGGCGGTCTCCAGCTCCGAGAGGAACCGGTCGACGGTGCCGCGGCGGCGCACCTCGTCCTCGAGCGACTCGCCGACGATGCGGCTCGCCAGCTCCACCGCGTTGCGGCCCATGTCGGCCCGCAGCTCGGCGATGATCTGCGCCTTCTGGGCCTGCAGCTGGGCCTGCCCCTGCGCGACGATCCGCTGGGACTCGGACTCGGCCTCGGCCCGCAGCTCCGCCTTGATCTGCTCGGCTTCGAGCCGGGCGTCGTCGCGGATCTTCGCGGCCTCGGACCGGGCCTCGGTCAGCTGCGCCTTGTACTCGGCCAGCGCTTCTTCGGCTTCGGCCTGGGCCTTCTCGGCCTTCTCGATGCCGCCTTCGATCTTCTGCGCCCGCTCCTCGTACGCAGTCTCGAAACGCGGGACGACGTACTTCCAGAGGATGAACAGCAGGATCAGGAAGGCGATGATGCCGATGATCAGTTCCGAAATATCCGGAATGATCGGGTTGACGTGCTCCGTTTCGGCCGCCAACACCAATGCTGTCTTCAGCACAACGTCTCCTTAGATGGCGAGAGTGGGATGACTCAGGCCGCAGAAGCGATGAAGTAGATGACGATGCCGATCAGCGCCAGAACCTCGGTGAGCACGAAGGTGGAGAAGCCGATGCCCTGGAGCTTGCCCTGGGCCTCCGGCTGACGAGCGGTGCCGTTGATGACGGCGGCGAAGATCAGACCCACACCGATGCCGGGGCCGATCGCGCCCAGGCCGTAGCCGATGGCGGCGAGGCCGGCGTTGATGTTGGCGGGCGCGGCGGCCTGGGCAAGAACGATGCTGCTCACGTGCATTTCCCTTCACTTCGGTCCGCGCACTCACGCGGATCGGGGCTTGTGGTTTTCTCAGTGCTCCGACGCCAGCGCGGCGCCGATGTACCCAGCTGCCAGCAGGGCGAAGATGTAGGCCTGCAGGACCTGGATGAAGGCCTCGAGGAAGGTCAGCCCGATGGCGAAGATCCACGCCACGAGGGAGACCGGCTTCAGCGCCCAGCTCGAGGTCTCGGTCAGGAGGAACGTCCCACCGAGAGTGAACACCGCCAGGATCAAGTGACCCGCGAACATGGCGGCGAAAACACGGATGGCGAGCGTGAGCGGGTTCAGGACGAACTTCTCCGCGAACTCGATCAGCGCGAACAGCGGCAGGACCGCCTTCGGCACCGACGGCGGTGCGAGTTCCTTCTTGAAGTAGCCCGTGAAACCGTGCCGCTTGAAACCGACGTAGTGGTAGACCGGGTACACGACGAGGACCGACAGCGCGAGCGGAAAGCCGAAACGCGCCATGGTGGGGAACTGGAGGACCGGGATGATCCCGTAAAGGTTGTTCAGCAACACAAAGGTGAACATCGCGAAAACCAGCGGGATGAACGGCTTGAAGTCTTTCGAGCCGATCTGCTGGCGCGCGATGTTGTTGCGGCTGAAGTCGTAGATCGACTCCGCGACGAACTGCCCCTTGCCCGGCACGACCTTGAGCTTGCGCGTGGCCAGCAGGAAGTACCCGGCGATGAGGATCACCGACAGCACGACGAGCAGCATCGGCTTGGTGACGAAGCCGAACAACGGCGGCAGTTCGAAACTCTCGGCGCCGGGCGGTGCGAACACCGCGCCGTCAGCCAGTACCAGCGCGCTCACTGCGCTCCTTCCGGTTCTCCCGGCCGGCGTTCACTCCGCCGGGGGAATCGTCACGATCTGGACTTAACGTACCCGATACGTACCGGGACGTCTGAGGCGGCTTACCCACCGTGCGCTGAACCCGACTTCACGTTCTGCGCACGGGAGTTTTCTCGCGTGAACACTGCCCTGCGGTCTACTTCGGACCTGCAGTCGGCGGCGGAACCAAACGGTCGCCACACTGCTGATCGCGGTTCGTCTGAGGGAGCGCGCGGCCGAGGCCGCCACCCTTGAGGCGGACCATACCAGCAGGTTATTCGGTGCCGTACAGGCGTACTCCACACCAGCCGATCAGCTCAGGACTTAGGTCCCGGGCCGGTCCGGGACCCAAGTCCGGGACCTGCGCGACCGGTTCCACAACACCACAGGTCGGGGCTTCGGCACCGGTTGACGCTTACCCGAAAGCACGCACGCGTGTTTCAGGTCACACCCACATGCCGCAGTGCGGTTTCACCGCCAGTAGCCGACGGGCTCAGGACGGGATGATCGTCGGGATCTTCGTCTTGCGGAAGGCCGCGAACTCGGCGGCGGCCGACACCAGGATCGCCACGATCATGGTGATGCCGAGCGACAGCGGGTGCAGCGCGGTCACACCCTTGAGCAGCGTGAGCGCGGCGAACAGCACCACCACCTTGACCACGTACCCACCGAGCGCGATCACCATGACGAACATCGGGTCCTGACCCGCACTGAAGCGCATGAGCCCGAGCGTCGACAGGGCCGCCAGCATCGCGAGCACCGCGCCGACCAGCGACCCGAGGAAGCCGTGCAGCCCGAAAACGATACTGAAGACGATGATGCACACGATCACCGCCGGCGGCGTGACCAGCAGCGAAGCCTTCGTCATCGCGCGAGCAGCCTGCAGCACCACCTTGGCGTGCGGGTTCTCCGTCGCGTCGGTCGAGGTTTCGGTTTCGCTCACAGCTGGCTCCCTACTCGGTTCGGCATCGAGTGTAGAGACCCTGGTGAGCGGCGAGCCAAGCCCCCAACCTGCAGCTTCCGGCGGACGGGGCTTGCCCCGGATTCGCGAAAACACGAACCCGGGGCAGCCTCATCGAATTCGACCGATTTCCGGCGAGATATTTCCTCGAAGGTCTCCTTGGATCACCGATTCACGAAAATTCGTGCAACCTAAATCAAGCCGCCCACGTTTGACCCGGGTTGGTGCACGTCTGACCGGTCCAGTCCATGCTGTAGGTGCTGGTGACCTTGACCGTCACCGTCTGACCCGGGCCGACACACGCAATGGTGTTGCCGACGAACACGAAACGCGCCAGGACTTGGATCGACCGTCCGTCGTTCGTGCAGTGGTGGTAGTAGCGGTCCCAGCCCGCCACGGTCGCCCCACAGCCGCGACCATCGGAGGACACGTAGGAAACGATCCCGTTCCTCAGGTTCGACGCCGGGTTGGCCTCCGCCGACGTGGCAGCCGATCCGACAGCAGGAACAGCCATCATCATCGCGCCGGCAGCGAGCAGACCCAGCGCAGCCTTGGACACGTTCTTCACTTCGATTTCCCTCCCCATTCGACAACCGAAATGAGGCGAAAAGAACAGAACTAAAACACGCCGAAGACGCGCCGAAAAGGCACCCTCGGACTCCCCAGTCCCCTCAAAACCCCTCGCATCGGAGATTAGCCGCCCGAAGTGATCATGGTCGACACTTCGCCGGCATTCCCCGATCGGGGAGCCATTCCTGAAAAGCGAACCGAATTCGCGAACCCTCAGCCCGCAGAGCGGTGCCGCGCCCGCAACCTCGGCACCAAGGACACCAGCACGGCCACCACGAGACCCGCCCCGATGACCCAGAACACGGCCGTGTCGTCGAACAGCGTCACCGACACCGCGCCGAAGGCCAGGATGCCGGCCCACAAGTAGATGAGCAGGACGGCGCGGCGCTGGGAGTGGCCGATCTCGAGGAGCCGGTGGTGGAGGTGCATCTTGTCGGCCGCGAAGGGGCTTTCGCCGCGGCGGGTGCGGCGGATGACGGCCATCACCAGGTCGAGCACGGGCACGAAGAGCACCGCCACGACCACCACCAACGGCGACAGCAGCGCCAGCGCGTCGGAGGCCGAGAAGCGGGTGTAGCTGACGCGGCCGCTCGCGGACGTGGTCGCGCCGGCGAGCATGAGGCCGATCATCATGGAGCCGGAGTCGCCCATGAATATCTTGGCGGGTTGGAAGTTGTACGGCAGGAAGCCCAGACACGCGCCGGCCAGGGTCGCCGCGATGAGGGCCGGCGGGTAGGTGCCGAAGTCGCCGCCGGTGCTGTCGAGCAGGCCCAGCGAGAAGGCGCACGTGGCCGTCGCGGCGATGAAGCCGAGGCCGCCGGCGAGGCCGTCGAGGCCGTCGACGAAGTTCATCGCGTTGACCATCACCACGACCATCACGACGGTCAGCAGCGCGCCCTGGTTCTTGTCCAGCACGAGCACCGAGCCGAACGAGTCGCCGGTGCCGCCCCAGGGCACCCAGAACGACACCCACTGCACCCCGAACAGCACGAGGATCCCCGCGCACATCACCTGGCCGGCGAGCTTCGTCCACGCGTCGAGCTCGAACCGGTCGTCCAGCGCGCCGATGAGCGAGATGACGCCGGCCGCCAGCAGCACGCCGACGGAGTCGAGCGAGGCGTCGAAACCGTGGCTCAGCGCGGGCAGCTGGTGCGCCAGGCCCATCGCCGCGGCCACGCCCAGGTAGATGCCGACGCCGCCCATGCGCGGGATCGGCGTCACGTGGACATCGCGGGCACGCGGGTTGGCGATCGCGCCGATGCGGATCGCGACGCGGCGGACGACGCCGGTGAGCAGGTAGGTCACCGCCGTCGCGGTCAGCGCGACGAGGAGGTACTCCCGGATGGGGAGAAGTCCTTGCACAGGGGGCATGACCGCGTCACGCCTGCCGGGGGGTCCGAGTCACCGCGTCACGCTACCGCGACCGGGTGTCACGCCGTTCAACGGAGCCTCCCGTCCGCGGGGCCACTGTGGACCGCTCAGGCGAGCGACTCGACGGGCACGCCCATGACCTCGGCGATCGCCGCGCGGGTGACCGCGCCTTCGCGCAGCACCACTGGATTCTCGCCCGTGAGGTCCACGATCGACGACGCCACGGCCTCGCCGCTCGAACCGCCGTCGAGGTACACCGACACCGAGTCGCCCAGCTGGTCCTGCGCCTCGGCCGCGGTGGACGCCGGCGGGCGGCCGGAGACGTTGGCGCTCGACACGGCCATGGGGCCGACGTCGCGCAGCAGCTCCAGCGCCACCGGGTGCAGCGGCATCCGCAGCATCACGGTGCCGCGCGACTGTCCGAGGTCCCACTGCAGGCTCGGCGCGTGCGGGAGCACGATCGACAGGTCGCCCGGCCAGAACGCCTCCACGAGCGCCCGCGCCTGCGGCGTCAGGCCGAGCACGAGACCGTCCACTGTGGACCACGAACCGACGAGCACGCCCACGGGCATGTCGGGGCCGCGGTTCTTCGCACGCAGCAACGCCTGCACGGCGCCCGCGTCGAAGGCGTCGGCACCGATGCCGTAGACGGTGTCGGTGGGCAGTACCACCAGCCGGCTCGACCTCACCGCTGACGCCGCGGCGGCCAGCCCTTCGGCCCGGGACTCGCGCTTGCTGCAGTCGTACACCGCACTCATGCTGCGAAGCCTAGCCCTCGTCCCCGGCACCCGAATGCGGTGGTCAGGTGCCGGGGACGCCGAGTCAGAACCCGATGGCCGTGCAGGTGGTGGTGCTCGTCTTCGCCGGGTCGCTCACCGACGTGGCGGTGAGCTTGACCCGCGCCGTGTACGACGCGCCCGGTGTCCGTTTCGCGTAGGCGGCGATCTGGGCGGTCTGCCCGAACTTCGCCGTTGCCAGCTCGTTGGGCAGCCGGACCTCCCAGCCCTTCGCGTCGGTGCTCGCGCTCAGGCGGTAGGTGTCGCTGTCGTACGGCGCCTTCGCCCCGCGCGCGGAACCGGTGTTGAGCAGCCGGAAGTCGCACGTGGCGAGCCCGCCCTTGGTGAACGCGGGCAGCGCCGGCCACAGGTGCGCACCGCGCGCCTGCGGGCCCGAACCGTCGAGCGAGGCGACGGTGACCGTGTACGACAGCACCCCGCGGCGGTCACGCGCGAGGTCGGTGACGAGGAAGTGCAGCCGGTTGGCCTCGTCGGTGTACTCGTACGCGCCCGAGGAGCCCGTGCCGGCCTTGAACGCCGCATCGTTGAGCTGCCGGTAGTCGCCGACGGTGATCTTCACCGGCGTGCCGTCCGGCTGCACGTAGTCGGTGAGGCCGATGTCCTGCGGGTTCGCGTCGACGATCCACTCGAACGGCGCCGCGTCCTTGTTCTTGGTCTTGGCCAGCAGCACACCGGAGTCGGGCGCGAAGGAGTCCGAGCCCATCCGGTCGACGACCTCGAGCGTGTAGTTGTCGTAACCGCCGCCGTCGCACAGCGGGTCGGTGTTGCGGTCGCACTTCGCGGACTTGTCGCCGCCCGGCAGCGCGATGTTCAAGCCCGTGTACGCGCCCGGTTGCGGCGCCGCCTCGCGCGCGGTGATCCGCGCCGTCACGGGGCCCGTTTTCGCGAGCTGGTCGCGGTCGAGCTGCAGCACGTCGGCGGGGTCGACGATGCCGAGCTTGAGCTTGTTGCGCAGCATGTGGTGCGCGCCCATCGAGCCACCCTCGGTGGCCGGGATCTGCCAGCGCGTGTGCGGGCCGCCGGGACCGTTGAAGCTGCCGCGCGAGAGCATCTCCCACGGGCCGGTGTACGCGCGCTGCGGCGGGACGCCGAACGGGTTGTTGTAGTTGTCGCCGATACCCAGGATGTGGCTGAACTCGTGGGCGTAGGTGCCCTGTCCGGACGATTCGGCCTGCGTGGAGGAGCCGTTCTGCGCGTTCGGCCAGATGCTCGACGCCGAGGCCCACGACGTCCACGGGACGTAGCGCGTGTCGGCCCAGTTGGGCAGGCTCTCGTCGCCGGGCGGGCCGAACTCGTCCGGCACCGCGTCCTGGCTGCCGAACTTCATCTCGCCGAACTCCTGCCACGTCGAGCTCTCGTCCTGGCCCGCGGACAGGAAGAAGACGAAGTCGAACTGGTCGGCCAGTGCGCCGACGTCGGCCTTCCACGCGGCGCGCGCGTCGGTGCGCAGGTCGCGGTCGCACGTCGAGCCCTGCGGGCACGCGTTGTCCTGGAACTCCATGCCGTACTCGAAGGACTTGCCCGGCATGCGGTAGGGCCCGAACGCCGTCAGGTCCACGCCGAAGCGGCCGCCGGAGTCCTCCATCCAGTACTCGTTGATGGTGTGGCCGTGGTTGAGGGTCTCGGGCTTGTTGAGGAAGTCCTGGTAGTACTGCGCCACGTTCTCGCGCGCGAGATTGCTGGCCGACGGACCGGGGTTGCCGAACACGGTCGAGTGCGGCGGCTTCGTGACCACGAAGTCCTCGTCCGGGTAGTCCGCCAGCACAACGGCGCCCTTGAACGTGCGCTCGGTCGGCTTGAGCGACGGGTCGGCCCAGTTCGTGCCGGGGACGTTGCGGTAGTCGTTCCACGTCATGGCCGCTTGGTCGGCCCAGTGCGCGGAGTCCAGCGGCGCGGGCCAGCCGCGGGTGAACGTGTCGGCGTTCGCCGTGCCGGCGGTCAGCCCGGGCAGCAAGGCGACGGCCGCGACGACCGCGGCCACCTTCGAGACGCGCCTCGTCGTGCGCCGGACAGGGATCCAGGAGGGTCTCATCCACACTCCCCTTCACGATCGGGCCGCCCCGGGGCGGGCGGGCCCGAAGATCGACGGTATTCAGTCGACCGCGGATCGTTAGGGTTGCGAACGAAATCCGCCCCATTGCCTCACGACGAAAGTCGGACGGAGGTGCCGTACCGGCCGAACGGGTCGTTCGAACGGCAGACGGGGACGAGCCGGGCGTGCTCGCGGCTGGTTCAGCCGGCGGTGCTCGGACTGTCCACCGCGTCGACCCGGCGGCAGAGCAGGCAGAACTCGTTGCCCTCCGGGTCGGCCAGCACGTGCCACGACTCCTCGCCCGTCTGGCCGACGTCGGCCGGGCGGGCCCCGGCGGCGAGAAGGCGCTCGAGCTCCGCGTCCTGGTCGCGGTCGGTCGGGTTGACGTCGAGGTGCAGCGGCAGCTTCCCTCGCTTGGGCTCGTCGCTGCGGCTGAGCACGAGGGTCGGCAGCGGCCCGCCGAAGCCGCCGGGCGGGCCGATCTCCAGGTCGTCGCCGTCCCAGCCGAGCTCGACGTAGCCGAGGACCTCGCACCAGAAGTCCCCCAGGCGCTGGGGGTCGGCGCAGTCGATGACGAGTTCGGTGATCCGGCAGGCCATGCGCGAAAGACTACGGCGAACCGCGCCGTTTTCGCCCGGCTTCAGCCCAGGCGGCGGGCCGTGACGAAGCGGGCCCGGCCCGTGAAGTCGGGGTGGTCCTCGACGCCCGTGAGCACGCGGCGGGCCCGCACGAGTGCCGGCACGGCCGACCCGTGGGTGTCGTCGTGCTCGATGGCCAGACCGCCGCCGGGGCGCAGCAGCCGGGCGCCGGCCGCGATGGCGTGGCGGATCACCGCCAGGCCGCTCTCCTCGGCGAACACCGCGCGCGCCGGGTCGTGCTCGGCGACCTCCGGGGGCACGGGCGTGCCTTCGGGGACGTACGGCGGGTTGCAGAGCACCAGGTCGACGAGGCCGTCGAGCTCGGCGAACATCGTCGGGTCGGCGATGTCGCCCGAATACAACCGCACGGGGGTGTCGCCGGCGTCGGAGTGCACGTCGGCGTTGTGGCGGGCCCAAGCGAGGGCCTGCGGGTCGACGTCTACGGCGTAGACCACGGCGTCCGGCCGCTCGTGGGCGACCGCGAGCGCGAGTGCGGCGGATCCGGTGCACAGGTCGACCACCACGGGGAACTCGCGCCCCTGGAGGAACTTCAGGCCCCAGTCCAGCAGCAGCTCGGTCTCCGGCCGCGGCACGAAGACGCCGGGGCCCACGTTGACCGTGATGTTGCCCAGCGCGGCCCACCCCGTGAGGTACTGCAGCGGGATCCGCTTCGCGCGCTGCGCGACGAGCTGCCCGATCGCCTCGATCACCGGCGGGTCGACCAGCGGCACCATCGGCAGCCGCCCCCGATCGACCCCGAGCACGTGCGCGGCGATCAGGTCCGCGTCCGTCCGCGGCGACTCCACGCCCGCCTCGGTGAGGATCCGGGTGGCCTCCATGATGGCCAGGCGCAGCGGCTGCCGATTCACTAGTCGTCCTTCACGTCGTCGAGCCTGGTGTCCAGCGTATCCACCCGGCGGCCCGCGACGGTGGCGCCGGGCCGGGAAGGCCGGCCCGGGGCCTGTGACCAGGAGCGGGCAACGCGGGTCCCGGAAACCGGTTCCCGGAGATCTCCTAAGATGCCGATGTTCCCCGGGCCGCGGATCAAGGGCCCTTCGCCCGCTTCGCCGAACACCCGGAGACCCAGTGCCGACGAGCCCGCTCACGCCGCCCCAGCGACGCCGGATCGCGTTCGTGTTCCCGATCTACAACGAAGAGGGGAACATCGACCTCCTGCACCGCACGGTCGCCGAGGTCACCGCTCCCCTGGCGGACCGCTACGACTTCAGCTTCCTCTACATCGACGACGGCAGCCGCGACACGTCACTGGAGAAGCTCACCGAGCTGTCCCGGCGCGACGAGCGGGTGACCGTGATCGAGCTCGCGCGCAACTTCGGCCACCAGATGGCCGTGACCGCGGGCCTCGACCTGGTCGACGCCGACGCGACGATCATCATGGACAGCGACCTGCAGGACCCGCCGCGCGTCGCGCTCGAGCTGATCGAGCGGTGGGAAGAGGGCTACGACGTCGTCTACGCGCAGCGCCGCTCGCGGCAGGACAGCGCGTTCAAGAAGTTCACCGCCGGCGCGTTCTACTGGTTCCTGCGCAAGATGGCGGCCGTCGACATCCCCAAGAACACGGGCGACTTCCGGCTGATCGACCGCAAGGTCGTGGACGAGCTGCGCAAGTACCGGGAGCGCGACCGCTTCCTGCGCGGCCTGGTCTCCTACATCGGGTTCCGCCAGACCGCGGTGCTGTTCGACCGCGACAAGCGCCACGCGGGCGTCACCGGCTACCCGCTGCGCAAGATGCTGCGCTTCGCCGCCGACGGCATCCTCGGCTTCTCCGTCACGCCGCTGCGCATGATCAGCCGCCTCGGCTACCTGATCTCCGCGCTCAGCTTCCTCGGCGTGCTCTACGTGATCGGCGTGAAGCTGTTCGCGCCGGCGACCGCCGTGCCCGGCTGGGCGTTCATCACGATCGCGATGTTCTTCCTCGGCGGCATCCAGATCATCATGCTCGGCGTGCTCGGCAGCTACATCGGCCGCACGTACTCGCAGGTGCAGAACCGCCCGCTGTACGGCGTCGCCTCGGTGCGCACGGGTCTCGCCCCCGACGCTCGCATCACCGCGGACGCGACCGTGGACACAGTGGACACCGTCGACGCGGTCCAGGCGGAGAGCAGGGCCTGATGAAGCTCCTGACCGCGCAGCAGATCCGCTTCGGTGTGGTCGGCGTCGCCAATACCCTCGTCGACGCCGTCGGCTTCGCGTTGCTGTACTCCAGCGTCGGGCTGCCGCTGTTCATCGCGAACCTGTGCTCGACCACCGCGGGCATGCTGCTGAGCTTCGTGCTCAACCGCAACTTCACCTTCCGCGCCAAGGACGGCGACGTCCGCAAGCAGGTCGTGCTGTTCTTCACCATCACCGCGTTCGGGCTGTGGGTGGTGCAGGCCGCGGTGATCTTCGCGGTCGGGTCGCTGCTGCCCCACGTCACGGTGCTCGTGCCGAAGTTCGCCGGCATCGCCGTGGGTCTGGTGTGGAACTACGTGCTGTACCAGAAAGTCGTCTTCCGGCAGCGGACCCCGGTCCCGGTTGCCGCCACCGAACAGCCGGGAGGCACGGTATGACCGCCACGGTGACCGCCGAGGAGCTCACCTCCGAGGACGAACCCCAGCAGCCCGTCGCGGTTTCGCGCGTGCCGCGCTGGCTCACCGGCGACTTCGCCCGCGTGCTGGCCGTGGTGCTCGCGTGGAACGTGGTGCTGATCGCGGTGGCGTGGCTGTTCGGCCCGTCGTCCCCGGTGAGCGAGGGCGTGCCGAAGACGGGCATCGGCTCGACCTGGAGCCTGCTCTCGCACACCTACCGCTGGGACGCCGGCAACTACGGCGACATCGCACAGCACGCCTACACCAGCAGCTACGTGCCCCTGCGCGCGTTCTACCCGGTGTTCCCGATCTGCGTGTGGCTCGTGCAGACGATCAGCTTCCACCTGATCGGGATCCTCGTCGCGGGCTTCCTCGTGAACGTGGTCGCGACGTGGCTCGCCACCACGGCGCTGCTCAAGATCGCCCGCTTCTACTTCACCGGCGCCCGCGCCCAGTGGCTCGTGGTCGCCGCGTTCCTCACCGCGCCCACGGCGTTCTTCCTGCACTCGTTCTACAGCGAAGCGGTCTTCTGCGCGCTGGGCTTCTGGGCCTACCTGTTCGCGTTGCGGCGCCAGTGGCTGTGGATGGGCCTGTGCCTGATCCCGCTCACGGCCGCGCGGATCACCGCGGCGGTGTTCGTGGGCCTGTGCTTCCTGGAGTTCTGGCGCTCGAAGGACTGGAAGGTGCGCGGCCTGCTGAACTGGCGGCTGCTGTGGTTCCCCGCCGCGTTCCTCGGCCTCGGCGCGCACATGGTGTACATGAAGATCCAGACCGGCAGTGCCATGGCGAGCTTCAACGCGCTCAAGGGCGTGGCGACCTGGTCGTACCACAAGTTCAACCCGAACATCTTCGCCACCGGCTGGACCGAGGCGAAGCTGACAGCCCACGCGCTGCTCGGCGACATCCCGATGGACGGGTGGACGCTGATGAGCCACGTGCTGCCCACCCTCGGGCTGGTGCTGCTGCTCGTGTCCTCCGTGTACATCTTCGTCGCCTTGCGCGCCAAGGGAATCCCGCTCGCGCTGTTCGGCATCGCGTCGATCGTGATGCTGACGATCAACAACAACGTGGTGTCGGTGCACCGCTACCTGCTGCCGTGCCTGGTGATGTACATCGCGCTGGTGCTGTTCGCCGAGCGCCGTCCCAAGCTGCGCGGCGTGGTCTACGGCGTGCTGTACGCGAACACGACGATCGGCGCGCTGATCTTCCTGCGCTTCGTGTCGGGGTACTGGGCGGGCTGACCGCGCCCGGCGCCCCGGCACCGGTCCGGTGGCGGTGACCGGGGTTCCCGCACACACTGCGGCCCGGCACCGCGCTGCCTACACTCGGCCGGGTGCGAACCAAAGACCTCCGCTTCGGTCTCGCCATCTTCGGCGCTTCCCTCGCTCTGCTCCTGGTCCGTTTCCTCGTGCCCCGACCCATCGGCATGGCCGACAACGGCGACGGCTGGCGGCTGCTCTGCAAACTCGGCGGCAAGCAGCTCGACCGCCCGGCGGAAGGTTTCGTCCGGTTCAGCTACGGCGCCGGGGACCCGTGCACGAGTGACTACGTCTCGAGCCAGACCTGGCTCGACTGGCTCGCGAGCAAAGCCGGTCACCTCTTCGGCTCGAGCGCCATCCTGAACCTGCTGGTCCTCGGCGTCGGTACCTGCGTGCTCGTCGCGGTGGCCATCACCGCCGCGGTCACCGGCCTCGACCTGGGCCGCCGCGGCAAGGTCGTCGCGACGGTCCTGCTGCTGCTCGTGATGGGTGACTCCGCGTTCTTCGGCTACTTCGCCTCCACGCTCAGCGAGGGCGCGGCCTTCCTCGGCATGCTGCTGATCGCCGGCGGCCTCGTGCTGATGCACCGCGACCGCGCCCGGCGCTACGCCGGCGCCGTCATCACCGTCCTCGGCGGACTGATCGGCATCAACGCGAAATCGCAGACCCTGTTGCTCATCCCCCTTTTCGTGCTGGCCGTGCTGCTGGTGAAACCCCAGGGCGCGCGCGGCGGGGCCCGCTGGGCGCTGCCGCTCGCGGTGCTCGTGCTCGTGGGCGGCGGAACGTTCGCGGTGCAGTCGCACGGCGACCCGGCCAACGCGGAGTACCGCGAGGCCAACGTGTACAACGCGATCTTCGACTCCATTGTGGACGGCAGGCACGACACGAACGCCGATCTGGCCGCACTCGGGCTGCCACAATCGTTCGCGAAGTACATCGGCACCGGCTGGTGGACCCCGGGCGCGGCCAAGACCGACCCGCTCTACCCGCGGTACCGCGACAAGATCAGCCGCCGTAACGTGCTGGCGTACTACGAATCGCACCCCGTGCGCGTCGCGCAGATCCTGCAGCAGGGCGGCGTGAACACGCTCACCGCGCGGCCGGACAACCTCGGCAGCTTCGGTGAGCTCTCGGGCCAGGCGTGGCTGTCGAAGGAGTACCGCGTGCCGCTGTTCTCCGGGCTCGCCGCGCTGACCGCGCCCGCGGGACTGTTCGTGCTGGTCCCCCTGTGGCTGCTGATGATCTGGGCCGCCGTGCGCGCCTTCCGGCGGAGGCGGCGCGAGTACGGCCTCGTGGTCCTGATGCTGACGTTCTTCGCCGTCGGGCAGCTCGGGCTGTCCGCGCTGGGCGAAGGCGTGGAAGGCGTGAAGCACCAGCTGCTCACGCTGTTCCCGACCGTGCTCGCGCTCGCTTTCGCGATCCTCAGCCTGCTGCCGCGCGCCGAAGGGCCCCAGAAGCCGCAGCGAGAACCCGAGGACGAAGAGCCGCTGACCGAGAAGATCGCGGCCGTCGTCCGAGGCGGCTGAGATGTCTGAGGCGGCTGAGGTGTTCGAGGCCGCCGAGACGGCCGGACCGGCTCAGCCGGACTGGGCGGCCAGGCGCTCCTCGCGGTCGGCCGTCGCCAGGGCGTCGAGGACGCCGTCGAGGTCGCCGTCGAGGACCTGGTCGAGGTTGTAGGCCTTGTAGTTCACCCGGTGGTCCGAGATGCGGTTCTCGGGGAAGTTGTAGGTGCGCACGCGCTCGGAGCGGTCGACGGTGCGGACCTGCGAACGGCGGGCGTCCGAGGCCTTCGCGGCGGCCTCTTCCTCGGCGATGGCCTGCAGGCGCGCCTGCAGCACCTGCAGCGCGCGGGCGCGGTTCTGGATCTGCGACTTCTCGTTCTGGCACGAGACGACGATGCCGGTCGGCAGGTGCGTGATGCGCACGGCCGAGTCGGTGGTGTTCACGCTCTGGCCGCCGGGGCCGGAGGAGCGGAAGACGTCGATGCGCAGGTCGTTGGGATCGATCTCGACCTCGACCTCTTCGGGCTCGGGGTAGATCAGCACGCCGGCGGCGGACGTGTGGATACGGCCCTGCGACTCGGTCGCCGGCACGCGCTGCACGCGGTGCACGCCGCCCTCGAACTTCAGGCGCGACCAGACGCCGTCGACGTCGGCGGTCTTGCTCTTGATCGACAGCGTGACGTCCTTGAAACCGCCCAGGTCGGAGTCGGTGGAGTCGAGGACCTCGGCCTTCCAGCCGTGGCGCTCGGCGTAGCGCAGGTACATGCGCAGCAGATCGCCCGCGAACAGCGCGGACTCCTCGCCGCCCTCACCGGACTTGATCTCCATGACCACGTCGGAGCCGTCATACGGGTCGCGCGGCAGCAGCAGCTCCGTGAGGCGGGACTCGAGGTCGGGGATCTTCGCGGCCAGCTCGTCGGCCTCCTCCGCGAACGCCGAGTCCTCGGCCGCCAGCTCCTTGGCCGCGGCGAGGTCGTCCCGCGTCTGGTCGAGCTCCCGCACCGCGCGCACGACGGGGCTCAGCTCCGCGTAGCGGCGGCCCAGCTTCCGGGCCTTGGCCTGGTCGGCGTGCACGGCCGGGTCCGCCAGCTGCTCTTCCAGCTGGGCGTGCTCGGCGAGCAGCCCCTTGAGCGAAGTCGAATCCACTTCCGTGCCTTCTTCCGGGCCTAGTACCACCAACGACAGAATTTCACCGACAGACAGCAAACGGCGCCCACTCGCACGTGCGAGTGGGCGCCGTGGGCGAAGCTACTTGGCGTCGTTCTTCTGCCGCTTGCCGTAGCGCTTCTCGAAGCGCGCAACCCGGCCACCGGTGTCCATGATCTTCTGCTTGCCGGTGTAGAACGGGTGGCAGTTCGAGCAGATCTCGACGTGGATCGCGCCCGAGTCCTTGGTGCTGCGGGTGGTGAAGCTGTTCCCGCAGTTACAGGTGACCTGAGTCGTCACGTACTCAGGGTGAATACCGCTCTTCATGGTGTCCTCTCTCGTTGGCCCCGGGTCCCCAGGATCGGGGTGAACCGGTGCCGGACTTCAGCGGGTCATTGTGCCAGACGGGCTGACGATGAGTTCAACCAACCCTCCTGGCCTGGTATTCCTCGGTCCAGGAGCCGTCAGCCCCTTCACGCCGTGAAGGGCACCGCGGGGGGATCGGATTCCCTCACGGCGCCCTTCACGGACGGTGAACCAGTGGAGCTCAGTCCTCGTCGTTCGCGCCGAGGGCCGTCTTCGAGACCTGCATGAGGAACTCGATGTTGGTCTTCGTCTTGCGCAGGCGCGAGATCAGCAGGTCGATGGCCTGCTGCGAGTCCAGCGCGTGGAGCACGCGGTGCAGCTTGTGCGTGACGGCGAGCTCGTCCGGCGAGAGCAGCAGCTCTTCCTTGCGGGTGCCGGACGGGTTGACGTCGACCGCCGGGAACACGCGGCGCTCGGAGATCTTGCGGTCGAGCTTGAGCTCCGCGTTGCCGGTGCCCTTGAACTCCTCGAAGATCACCGTGTCCATCGTGGAACCCGTCTCCACCATCGCCGTGGCGAAGATGGTGAGCGAGCCGCCGTTCTCGATGTTGCGCGCGGCACCCAGGAAACGCTTCGGCGGGTACAGCGCGGTCGAGTCGACACCACCGGACAGGATCCGGCCCGACGCCGGCGCGGCCAGGTTGTAGGCACGGCCGAGGCGGGTGATCGAGTCGAGCAGCACCACCACGTCGTGGCCCATCTCGACCAGGCGCTTGGCGCGCTCGATCGAGAGCTCCGCGACCGACGTGTGGTCGGCCGGCGGGCGGTCGAAGGTCGAGGCGATGACCTCGCCCTTCACGGACCGCTGCATGTCCGTGACCTCTTCCGGCCGCTCGTCGACCAGCACGACCATGAGGTGGCACTCGGGGTTGTTCGTGGTGATCGCGTTGGCGATGTCCTGCATGATCGTGGTCTTACCGGCCTTCGGCGGCGACACGATCAGGGCGCGCTGCCCCTTGCCGACGGGCATGATCAGGTCGATCACGCGGGTCGTGAGCTTGTACGACTCGGTCTCGAGGCGCAGGCGCTCGTTGGGGTAGAGCGGCGTCAGCTTGGTGAAGTCGGGACGGCGCTTGGCCTCGTCCGGCTCCAGCCCGTTGATCGAGTCGACGCGCACCAGCGGGTTGAACTTCTGCCGCTGCTGCTCGCCGTCCCGCGGCTGACGGACGACACCGGTGATGGCGTCACCGCGGCGCAGGCCGTACTTGCGGACCAGCGAAAGCGACACGTACACGTCGTTCGGCCCGGCGAGGTAACCCGAGGTCCGGACGAACGCGTAGTTGTCGAGCACGTCCAGGATGCCGGCGACCGGCAGCAGGACGTCGTCCTCGCGGATCTCGGTGTCGGGCGAACCGCCTTCGGCGCGACCGCCCCCGCTGCCCCGGCGACGGCGGTCGCGGAAGCGACGGCCGCGACGGCCGCCCTCTTCGTCGTCCTCCGGGCCCTGCGAACGGTTGTCCTGCTGGCCGCGGTTGCCGCCGTCCTGCTGGTTGTTGCGCTGGCGGTTGTCGCGGTTGTCCGAGCCACCGCGGTTGTTGTCGCGGCCGCCCTGACGGTCGGCGCGGTCAGCGCGGTCACCACGCTGCTCACGGTCGCCACGGTCACCACGCTGCTCACGGTCGCCACGCTGGCCGCCGTCACGCTGCTGGCCACCGTCACGCTGCTCGCGCGGCTCACGCTGGCCGTCGGGCGCGCCCGCGGCGCGGTTCGAGCCACGGCGGCGACGGCTGCGGCCGCCTTCCTCCTGCTGCCCGTCGGAGTTCTGCTGGCTGCCATGGTCATTCTGCGCGGGCTTCTCGGCCGGCGCCTCGGCCACGGGAGCCGAACCGTTGGTCTCGGCCTGGGGAGCCGGCGCCGCCTCGGCGCTCGGGGTCTCCTCGCGCTTTTTCTCGGCCCGGGCCGGCTCTTCGGTCTTCGCGGCCTTCGAGGCCTTGGGAGCCGGAGCGTCGCCGACACCGTCGAGCGGGAGAGTCTCCGCCGTGGCGGTGCGCTTCTTCGTCTTGCCCTGCCGCTCGCGGATCGCGGCGATCAGGTCACCCTTGCGCATCCCCGTGGTCTCGCCCACACCCAGTTCGCCCGCCAGCTGGCGGAGCTCGGCGATGACCATCCCCGACAGGCCCCCGGTGCGGCGCTTCGGAGCGGCCGCGGCCCCATTCGTCTCAGCGGCCGCGGCGGGGGTCTCCACGTCGCCGCTCAACAGATCGGTGTTGCTCACACATGTCCTTCCTGACCGATCCACGCCTCCAGGTGGATCAGCGGACTGCCGCCGATCGCGTCTGATCGCGAAACGGCATTTGCTTCCGATGCGGGCGAGTCGCGCCTAGCCGTGCGGAACACAGCGAGAGCGTCGCCAGCACAGGGGTGTTTGCCTCCCCCAAACGGAGGAAACGGAATTCGGCACCGCGCCGAAACCGGAAACCCGCCTGCGTCCCTCCGCGTCCCGCTTGCCAGGCGGAGCGGATCTGGCGGATCGACGAAGGATGCGGACCGGAGGCTCGCGAGGAGCGAACAGGACCGGCATCGGGTGCGGAAACGCACGGTGATCGAACGCCCCCGAGGGTAGACCGCCCTGTGGGCGGGTGCAACAACCACCCCCCGCGTGGCGCAGGTTCCGCCCGCCACGTGACCGGGGCTTTACTGAGCCGCAACCTGAACACCCGTCAGGTCCACGCCCAGCTCGGCAACGTCGAACCCCTCAACGTCGCATTCCGGCGGCAATATTCCCGTCGTGGTGAGGGCGAGCACCGTGGGACCGGCGCCGGAGATCGTCGCCGCCACACCGTGCGCACGGAGCGTGCGCACCAATTCGGCGCTCGCGGGGTACGCACTGGCCCGGTATTCCTGGTGCAGCCGGTCTTCCGTCGCCGCCAGCAGCAGCTCGGGCCTCGTCGTCATGGCGAGCACCGAAAGCGCCGTGCGGCCCGCGCTGTGCGCCGCGTCCGCGTGCGGAACGTGCTGGGGCAGCAGGCCGCGCGTGGCGTCCGTGGACGACTTCAGCGCCGGAATCGCCACCACCGGACGGATCTTGGTGCCGGGCTCGACGCGCTCGGCGTGGAAGCGCCCGTTTTCACACCACGCCACCACGAGCCCGCCGAGCAGGCTCGCAGCCGCGTTGTCCGCGTGGCCCTCGAACTCGGCCGCGAGCTGCAAAGCCTCGTCGTCGAGCGCGACGCCCGCCAGCGCGTAACCCAGCGCGACGCCGGACACCACGGCGGCGGCCGAGGAGCCGAGCCCGCGCGCGTGCGGGATCTTGTTGAAGCAGCGCAGGTGCAGACCCGGCGGACGCACGTCGAAGTGCGCGCACGCGCGGCGGATCGCCCGCACCACGAGGTGCGTTTCGTCGGTGGGGACGTCGGCGACCCCGCCGGCGCCGGCGTCGACCACCTCGATCTTGAGGCCGTCCTCGATCACCTGCAGCTCGACGACGTCGTGGCGCGCCAGGGCCAGGCCCAGCGCGTCGAATCCCGGGCCGAGATTGGCCGTCGAACCCGGCACCACGGCCCGGAACGACGCGCCCACCGGCAGGCCCGAGGAGCCCGTCACCGCAGGTCCAGGGCTGCGGCGACCGCCGTGGGATCGACGGCGAGCGGCTCGACCTCGACGTTGCCCTCGAGCGCGGTCGCGGGGTCCTTGAGGCCGTGGCCGGTGACGGTGCACACGACCGTGCTGCCCTTCGGCAGCCGGCCGTCCGCGGCGGTGGCGAGCAGGCCGGCGACGCTGGTCGCCGACGCGGGCTCCACGAACACGCCCTCGCGCCCGGCCAGCAGGCGGTAGGCCTCGAGGATCTTCGCGTCGGTGATCGCCTCGAACAGGCCGTCGGACTCGTCCTTCGCCTTCACCGCGCCGCCCCACGAAGCGGGGCTGCCGATGCGGATCGCCGTCGCGATGGTGTCGGGGTCCGAAACCGGTTCACCCAGCACGAGCGGCGCGGCGCCGGCCGCCTGGAAGCCGAACATCCGCGGGGTGTTCTTCACCACACCGTCTTCGGCGTACTCCGAATACCCGGCCCAGTAGGCGGTGATGTTGCCCGCATTGCCCACCGGCAGGCAGTGGATGTCGGGTGCCTGGCCGAGCGCGTCGCAGACCTCGAACGCGGCGGTCTTCTGACCCGCGATGCGCACCGGGTTCACGGAGTTCACCAGTGTCACGGGGTAGTCGGCGGCGGTCTTGCGCGCGAGCTCGAGGCAGTCGTCGAAGTTGCCGTCGACCTGCAGGATTCGCGCACCGTGCACCACGGCCTGCGCGAGCTTGCCCATCGCGATCTTGCCCTGCGGCACGAGCACCGCGCAGGTGAGCCCGGCGCGCGCGGCGTAGGCGGCCGCCGACGCGGACGTGTTGCCCGTCGACGCGCAGATCACGGCCTTGAGCCCGCTCGCCAGTGCGTGGGTGATGGCCACGGTCATGCCGCGGTCCTTGAACGAGCCGGTGGGGTTGGCGCCCTCCACCTTGAGGTACACGGTGCAGCCCGTGAGCTGCGACAGGTGCGCGGCGGGCAGGAGCGGAGTGTTGCCCTCCCCGAGCGTCACCACCTGCGCGCCCTCCGGCACGGGGACGCGGTCGCGGTACGCCTCGATGATCCCCGGCCACGCAGTCAATCCGGCTGCAGTCACTGATCTTCGCCTTCCACCCGCATCACGCTCACGACTTGGTGCACCACATCGAGCTTCGCGATTTCGTCCACAGTGGACTGCAGCGCCGCGTCGGGCGCCAGGTGGGTGACCACCACGAGGCTCGCCGTGTCGTTGGCGTCGCGCTGGCGCACGGCGGCGATGCTCACGCCGTGGCCCGCGAACGCTTGCGCCACCTGCGCGAGCACGCCCGCGCGGTCGGCGACGTCGAGGCTCACGTGGTAGCGCGTGGGCGTCTGGCCCATCGGGCGCACGGGCA
The DNA here is from genome assembly GCF_040678995.1 of Amycolatopsis sp. NPDC049253. Lineage (NCBI taxonomy): Bacteria > Bacillati > Actinomycetota > Actinomycetes > Pseudonocardiales > Pseudonocardiaceae > Amycolatopsis > Amycolatopsis sp. NPDC049253. Next base: position 188,043 of record NZ_JBFAQX010000013.1, read on the forward strand.
GCGCGGCGTGCGCGGACTCGCGCGGGCCGCGGCCGCCGACCACGCGGTTGCGGGCCACGGCGACGAGATCGCCCAGCACCGCGCTCGCCGTGGGGGCGCCGCCGGCGCCCTGGCCGTAGAACATCAGCTCGCCCGCCGCGTCGGCTTCCACGTAGACGGCGTTGAACGCGCCGCTGACGCCCGCGAGCTGGTGGCTGCGCGGGATCATCACCGGGTGCACGCGCGCCGAGACGGACTCGGCGCCGTCGTCGGCCGTCACGCGTTCGCAGATGGCCAGCAGCTTCACCGTGCGGCCCAGCACGCGCGCGGCGACCAGGTCGGCTGCGGTGACGTCGGCGATGCCCTCGCGGTGCACGTCCTTCGCCGTCACGCGCGTGTGGAACGCGAGCGACGCGAGGATCGCGGCCTTGGATGCGGCGTCGTAACCGTCGACGTCGGCCGTCGGATCGGCCTCGGCGTACCCGAGGCGGCCGGCCTCGTCGAGCGTCTCGGCGTAGCCCGCGCCCGTGGTGTCCATGGCGGAGAGGATGTAGTTGGTGGTGCCGTTGACGATGCCCATCACGCGCGTGATGCGGTCGCCGGCCAGCGATTCGCGCAGCGGGCGCAGCAGCGGGATGGCGCCGGCGACGGCGGCTTCGAAGTACAGGTCGACACCCGCGGCGTCGGCGGCCTCGAACAGGTCCGCCGAGTGCTCGGCGAGCAGCGCCTTGTTGGCCGTGACCACGGCCTTGCCGGCGCTCAGCGCCGCGAGCAGCCAGCCGCGCACCGGCTCGATGCCGCCGACCAGCTCCACGACCACGTCGACGTCGTCGCGGACCACGAGCGCGGCCGCGTCGTCGGTCACCAGCTCCTGCGGCAGCTCGGGGTGCTTGTCGGGGCGGCGCACGGCGATGCCCGCCAGCTCCACCGCGGCCCCGGCGCGCGCCGCCAGCTCGTCCGCCTGCTCGGTGAGCAGCCGGACGACCTCGCTGCCGACCGTGCCGCAGCCGAGGAGGGCGACCCTGACCGCCCGTCCGTCCCATGGAGACACTGTGGACACTTCTCAAACCTCCAGGCGCAGCATGTCGTCCGTCGTCTCCCGCCGCAGCAGCACGCGGGCGCTGCCGTTGCGCACGGCCACCACCGCCGGGCGCGGCTGCCGGTTGTACCCACTCGCCATCGAGTAGCAGTAGGCACCGGTCGCCGCGACGGCGAGCAGGTCGCCGGGAGCAAGAGTGTCGGGTAGCCAGCAGTCTCGGACGACGATGTCGCCGGATTCACAGTGTTTTCCCACGACTCGGGACAAAGTGGCGAGCACGGGCTCGTCACCTTCGCTCGCGGAGCGCGAAACCACCCGGCAGTCGTACACCGCGTCGTAGAGCGCCGTGCGGATGTTGTCGCTCATGCCGCCGTCGACGCTCACGTAGCGGCGGGTGCTGTTGTCACCCAGTGCGACGTCTTTGATCGTGCCGACCTCGTAGAGCGTGATGGTGCCCGGGCCGGCGATCGCCCGGCCCGGTTCCCCCGCGATGCGCGGCACGGGCAGGTCGGCGTACGCGCACTCCTTGCGCACGATCTCGCGGATCTGCGTGATCATCTGCGCGGGCGGCGGCGGGTTGTCCTTCTCGGTGTAGGCGATGCCGAAGCCACCGCCGAGGTCCACGAGGTTGAGTTGGTCGAGCAGCTCACGGCCGTGTTCCTTCGCGAGGTCGGCCAGCAGCCCGACCACGCGGCGCGCGGCGACCTCGAAGCCGTCGGCGTCGAAGATCTGCGAGCCGATGTGGCTGTGCAGGCCCACGAGCTTGAGCGACGGCGCGTTGAGCACGCGGCGCACGGCCTCGGCCGCGTCGCCGGAAGCCAGCGAGAAGCCGAACTTCTGGTCCTCGTGAGCGGTCGCGATGAACTCGTGCGTGTGGGCCTCGACGCCGACCGTCACGCGCACGAGCACCGCCTGCACGACCTCGCGGCGCGCCGCGATCTCGGCGAGGCGGGCGATCTCGAAGTACGAGTCGACCACCACGGTGCCGACACCGGCCTCGACCGCCGCGTCGAGTTCCGCGAGCGACTTGTTGTTGCCGTGGAAAGTGATCCGCTCGGCCGGGAAGTTCGCGCGCTGCGCCACGGCCAGCTCGCCGCCGCTGCACACGTCGAGGCTCAGGCCCTGCTCGGCCACCCAGCGGGCGATCTCGATCGACAGGAACGCCTTCGACGCGTAGTGCACCAGCGCCGGGTCGTCGAACGCCTCGGCGTAGTCGGCGCAGCGGGACTTGAAGTCGGCCTCGTCGACCACGAACAGCGGCGTGCCGTAGGTCTCGGCGAGGTCGCGCACGTCCATGCCGGCGATGCGCACGATGCCGTCGCCGGCGCGATAAGTGTTGCGCGGCCACACTTTCGCGGGCAGCTTGTCGAGCTCGTCGGCGCTCGCGGGCGGGAACCCGGAGGCGTCGGCATGGGGGTAGACGTCGGCGTGGCGGGGGCCCGCGGGGTGCGCCATTTCTTACATCCGTTCCGGAGCTGAGACACCGAGCAAGGACAGGCCGTTCGCCAGCACCTGGCGCGCGGCCTCGCACAGCGCGAGCCGTGCGAACGTGAGCGGGGTGGCCTCTTCGTCACCCTGCGGCAGCACCCGTCCCACCGTGTAGAACTTGTGGTAGGCGCCGGCCAGCTCCTCGAGGTAGCGGGCGACGCGGTGCGGTTCCCGCATCTCGGCGGCGCGGCGGACGGTGGCGGGGAACTCGCCGATGGTGCGGATCAGGTCGCCCTCGGCGGGGAGTACGAGAAGTCCGAAATCGACGTCCGCGCTGTCCTTTTCGGACTTCAGGCCGAGATCGGCGGCGTTGCGCTGCAAGGAAGACAGCCGGGCGTGCGCGTACTGCACGTAGTAGACCGGGTTGTCGTTGCTGTGCTTGCGCAGCAGGTCGAGGTCGACGTCCAAAGTGGAGTCGACGGAGTAGCGGATGAGCTCGTAGCGCGCCGGGTCGACGCCCACGGCCTCCACGAGGTCCTCCATCGTGATCACGGTGCCGGCGCGCTTGGACATGCGCACGGGCTTGCCGTCGCTGACGAGGTTCACCATCTGGCCGATGAGGACCTCGACGGTGTCCGGGTCGTCGCCGAACGCGGCCGCGGCGGCCTTCAGGCGCGCGATGTAGCCGTGGTGGTCGGCGCCGAGCATGTAGATGCACAGGTCGAAGCCGCGGTTGCGCTTGTCCTTGAAGTAGGCGAGGTCGCCGGCGATGTAGGCCGGGTTGCCGTCCTTCTTGATGACGACGCGGTCCTTGTCGTCGCCGTACTCGCTGGACTTGAGCCACCAGGCGCCGTCGGCGAAGTAGAGGTTGCCGGAGTCCTTGAGCTGCTGCACGGCGGCGTCGACGGCGCCGGACTCGTGCAGCGAGTTCTCGTGGAAGTACACGTCGAAGTCGGTGCCGAACTCGTGCAGGCTCTGGCGGATCTCGGTGAACATCAGCTCGATACCGACGCTGCGGAACGTCTCGTGCCGCTCGGCCTCGGGCAACGACAGCGCGCTGGGCTCCTGCTTGAGGACCTCGGCGGCGATGTCGTTGATGTAGCCGCCGGCGTAGCCGTCCTCGGGAGCGGGCTCGCCCTTCGCGGCGGCGATCAGGGAGCGGACGAACCGGTCGATCTGGGCGCCGGCGTCGTTGAAGTAGTACTCGCGCGTGACGTCGCCGCCCTGCGCGGAGAGCACCCGGCCCAGCGCGTCGCCGACCGCGGCCCAGCGCGTGCCGCCGAGGTGGATCGGGCCCGTCGGGTTGGCGGAGACGAATTCGAGGTTGATCTTGCGACCGGTGAGCGCGTCGCCGCGGCCGTAGGCCTCCCCCGCGGCGAGCACCTGGCGCACGACCTCGCCCTGCGCGTCGGCGGCGAGGCGGAAGTTGAGGAACCCCGGACCGGCGACCTCGGCCGCGTCGACGCCGTCGGCGGCCGCCACGACCTCGGCCAGCGCCTCGGCGAACTCCCGCGGCTTGAGCCCCGCCTTCTTGGCCACCTGGAGCGCGAGGTTCGTCGCGTAGTCGCCGTGGTCGGGGTTGCGCGGGCGTTCGATGGTCACCTGCTCCGGCAGCACGGCGGCGTCGACGCCTCGGGCGTCGAGCACCTGCACGGCGGAGGCGCGGACCAGGTCGGCGAGAGCGGCGGGAGTCACTCGCTGAATTCTAGGTGTGCCCAGGTCGGACGCTTACGCCGGTCCGACCTGCGGTTGCCGCACATCACCCGGGAGTGATCGTGAGAGGCGTTCACGGTGATCAGACGTCCGGTCTCTACACTGGCCGACGGGCAGGGTCCGTCCGGATCCCTCCATCATCTCACGAGGAGATCGCGGCAAACCATGACGAAAGGGACAACCAGTAAGAAGGGGACGTCCGCCGGCTCGCGGGGCAAGTCCGCCAACGCGGTGAAGGCCGCGCGCGGCAAGTCCGTCGTCGGCAAAAAGGGCACTCCGTGGGGCACCATCGTCGGTGTCGTCGTGGTGGTGGCCCTCCTGGCCAGCGTCGTCACCTACTACATGGTGAAATCCGCTCCGCAGCGCGACCAGAAGTCCCGCGAGGAGGCGGCGTCGTCGTTCGCGCCGACGGCCAGTGACCCGGACCCGTCCAAGAAGATCCCGGGCGTGATCACCGCGACCTACACCGGTTCGGTGCACGTGCTGCCGACCGAGCGCGTGGCGTACGACCACAGCCCGCCCTTCGGCGGCCCGCACGACGGCAACTGGGCAGCCTGCAACGGTGTCGTCTACCCGACCGCGGTGCGCACCGAGAACATGGTCCACACGCTCGAGCACGGCGCCATCTGGATCGCCTACAACCCGGACCTCGTCAAGGGTGACCAGGTGGATCTGCTGGCCGCTCGCGTGAAGGGCAAGACCTACATCTCGATGTCGCCCTACCCCGGCCTGGACAAGCCGATCTCGCTGCAGTCGTGGGGCCACCAGCTCAAGCTGGACAAGGCCGACGACCCGCGCATCGACGAGTTCATCGCCGCGCTGCGGACGAACCCCAACGGCGTGTACCCCGAGATCGGCGCCTCGTGCGACGCGCTCGGCCCGGGCCAGTTCGACCCGAGCAACCCGCCGCCGTTCGACCCGAGCAAGCCGGGCCCCGACGCGAAGCCGATGAACTACGGCGGCAGCTCCGGAGCCGTGCCCGAGGGCGGCATGCCGGGCGCTCCCGGCCAGCCCAGCGCTCCGGCGACGGCGCCGTCGGCTCCGGCGGGACAGTGATCTCACGGTGAGTACCGAAGCCGACCTCGAACCGGACGTCGACGAGCCCGGCGAGCGCCCCACGTGGTCTCGCTGGGTCGTCATCGGCGGGTCGATGCTCGCCGTGCTGCTCATCGGCGTGGCGATCGGCGTGTTCGCCTCGCGGCTCACCGACGGCAGCGACGCCGCGCCGGCGACCCCCGGCGCGGGTTCGGTCGAGGTCGGCTTCGCGCAGGACATGTCGACGCACCACCTGCAGGCCGTGACCATGGCCAGCTGGGCCCGCGACCACAGCACGGACCCCGAAGTGCGGCAGCTCGCGTTCGACATCGAGTCGTCCCAGACCGAGCAGGTCGGGCGCATGAAGGGCTGGCTCATGCTGTGGGACCAGCCCGAGCAGGCGCCCGGCGCGTACATGACGTGGATGACCGAGCCGATGGGCCACGCGGGCATGCAGATGCCCACCAGCTCGCCGGCCAACGGCGCCCCGATGCCGGGCATGGCCACCGACGCGGAGATCGCCAAGCTGCGCTCGCTGACCGGCCGCGCGATGGACATCGACTTCCTGCAGCTCATGCTGCGCCACCACCAGGGCGGCACGGCGATGGCGGAGTACGCGCAGGACCACACGAGCATGCCCGCGGTGAAGGCGTTGTGCCGCAGCATCCTCGTGTCGCAGGGCGCGGAGATCAACCAGATGAAGCTGATGCTGCAGGCGCGCGGAGCGGCTCCGCTTCCGGCGTCCTGAGTTTCCTGCTCCGGGGCTGCTCTCGCGTGTCGAGAGCGGCCCTTTTCATTGCTGCTTCCAGTCGGCGAACCGGATGCGCGGGATCTCCTTGACGTCGCCGACGGTGCCCCACTCGTCGCCGCCGAGACGGGCCAGCGGCCGCAGCCGCCCGATCACGGGGTGGTCGCCGTCGAGCACGTCCTCGGCCACCGCGACGTGCACGACCCGGCCGAACACCACCGTCGACGTGCCGAAGCCGACCGTGCTGTGCAGCTCGCACTCGAACGCCACCGGCGACTCCGCCACCCGCGGCGGCTTCACCTTCGTGCTGGGCTCGCGCGTGAGCCCCGTCGCGTCGAACTCACTGTGGTCGGGCGGGAAGTCGGTGCCCGTGTCATTGATCTTCTCGAAGAGGTGCTCCGGCGCGAGGTTCACCACGAACTGCCCGCTGGCCTCCACGTTGCGCAGCGTGTCCTTGCGCCCCACCGAGGTGAACTGCAGCACCGGCGGCGCGGCCGACGCCACAGTGAAGAACGAGTGCGGCGCCAGGTTGTCCACCCCGCCGCCCGACGTGCTCGACACCCACGCGATCGGCCGCGGCACCACGGTGGCGGTCAGCAGCCGGTAGAAGGCGAACGGGGCGACGTCGGCGGGGTCGAAGTCCTTGCGCATGCCCTTTGGTCTACCAGGTGGCCGTGGTGCACCCTCGTCCACCGCTACCGGCTGGCGCTCGGAGACCAGAAGCCGTCAGGACGGGAGCCCCACGACGTTCCATTCGCCCGGCTCCGCCATCGCCAGCACGGAAGCCAGGCCGGCGTCCTCGAAGGCGGGCCGGAAGGTGTCGATGCCCTCGGAGAAGTGGGCCCAGCCCTGGATGTGGGCGGGCAGGACGGTCTTCGCGCCGAGCACCGCGGCCACGGCGGCGGCGCGCTCGGAGGTCAGCGTGAGGGGGCGGCCGTCGAACTTCGCCGCGACGCGGGCGGCGCCGGCGAAGAGGACGGCGACGTCGATGGGGCCGACCTTGGCCGCGATCTCGGCGGCCACGCGGACGGACGCGTTGTCGCCGCTGACGTAGACCGTCGGCAGGCCGGTGCCCGCGAGCACGAAGCCGATCACCTGGGAGTTGATGTAGCCGCTGTCGTCGCGGTCGCCGTCGGCGGGGCCGTGCTCGGCCGGAACCGCCTGCACGGTCAGTTCGCCGCCGCCGTCGCCGCGGGGGATGGTGACCGTCTCCCAGGCCACGAGGCCCCGGGCGTTGGCGCCGAGCAGCTTCGCGGAGTTGGCGCCGGTCAGGACCGTCTTGGCGGCGAGGGCGTATTCCTTGCCCCTGACGTCGAGGTTGTCGGGGTGGGCGGCGTGGCTCACGAGCACGGCGTCGACGTCGCCGAGCGCGGCTTCGTCGACGGCGGGACCTTCGAGCTTGGTCAGGTAGGCGTGCGAGCCCGGTTCGTCGAACGTCGGGTCCACCACGAACCGCAGGCCGGCGATGTCCACGACGGTGGTCGGCCCGCCGATCACGCCGATCCCGAACTCCTGCCGCTGCGAACTGATGCGCTCACTCACGAGCATTCCCCTCGGTGATCTGCCGGCGGGCGCGCTCATGCCCGCCTGCTTGTCCTTCGCGCCACTTGAAGATTGCCCCGAACCGCGGGACCCGGCCACCGGTGACCGGGTCAGATCCCGTCGAATTCGGTTCAGCGCCACGGCAGGCGTTCGCCCATCCCGGGAGAAACCCGGCTACCAGGACAGCTCCTGGCACCGGCGCGCACACTGCGGTCCTTCGACCTGGAGCGTCGCGTGGTTGATGGAGTACCGGGCGGCCAGCAGGTCCTGCGCCTTCGTGAGCACGGTGGACTGCTCGACCTCGTCGTCCATCGTGAGGTGCGCCGAGGCGACCTCCATGCCGGAGGTGAGGGTCCAGACGTGCAGGTCGTGCACGTCGGAGACACCCGGCAGGGCCGCGAGCTCCGTGCTGATCGCGCCGACGTCGACGGTGTTCGGCGCGTGCTGGAACAGGATGCGCAAGGCGCGGCGCGCCAGGGTCCACGTGCGGGGCAGCACGAACAGGCCGATGGCGACACCGATGATCGGGTCGGCGTAGCGCCAGCCCGTGGTGAGGGTGATCGCGCCGCTGATCAGCACGCCGACGGAGCCGATCAGGTCGGCGAGCACCTCGAGGTACGCGCCGCGGACGTTGAGGCTTTCGCGCGCACCGGAGCGCAGCACGAAGAAGGCCACGATGTTGGCGACCAGGCCGGCGCCCGCGGCCAGCAGCACCGGCAGACCCGCCACCTCGGGCGGGTCGGTGATGCGGCCGATGGCCTCCACCAGCACGTACCCGGCGACGCCGAAGAGCAGTACCGCGTTGCCCAGCGCGGCCAGCACCTCGGCGCGGTACATGCCGAACGTGCGGCTGAGCGTCGGCCCGCTGCGGCGTGCCAGGACGATCGCGGTGAGCGCCATGCCGACGCCGAGGACGTCGGTGAACATGTGGGCGGCGTCGGAGATCAGGGCCAGCGAGCCCGTGGTGAACCCCACCACGAACTCCAGCACCATGAAGCCCGCGCCGATGACGAGAGCGACCAGCAACGCGCGCAGGTAGCGGCCGGAGGCGCTGACCGGGGCGGCAGTGTGCCCGTGTCCGTGGCCGTGGCCCATGGCTTCGCCTCCCGTCGTTTCCGCAGGTCACCACCGGTACAGGGCCTGTCGCCGGGCCCTCATCGCAATATATAGTCGCATGCGCATACGTGCAATACAGGCAAGCCTAAGTTCACTGTAATCGGGCACACAGGCGGATACCCATCCCCCGGATGAGCACTCCCGTCTGGTGGGATCAGCGCACCAGACGGAAGAACCCGCGCACCTGCTCGACGAGCGACTCCGGCTCCTCCATCGCGGCGAAGTGCCCGCCGTGCGGCAGCTCCTCGAACCACCGCAGGTCGGTGAAGCGCAGCTCGGCCTCGCGGCGCGAGGGCCGCGTGATCTCCTTGGGGTACAACGAGATCCCGGACGGCGCGGTGACCTTGCCCCGGAACCCCGAGCCGAAGCTCTCCCAGTACAGCCGCGCCGACGACGTGGCCGAGGCCGTGAACCAGTACACGGAGATCGCGTCGAGGATCTGGCGGCGGGTGAGCGCGTCTTCCGGGTGGCCGTTGTTGTCGGTCCACGCCCAGAACTTCTCGGCGATCCAGGCGGCCTGGCCGGCGGGCGAGTCGGTGAGGCCGTAGCCGAGCGTCTGCGGGCGCGTGGACTGCTGGCCGGAGTAGCCGCGGCCGGTGCGGCCGAACTCCTTGGCCGCGGCGAGCGCGGCCTGCTCCTCGGGTGTCGGGTCGTCGAACTGCCCCAGCGGCGCGGCCGCCATGTTCACGTGGACCCCCGCCACCCGCTCCGGCGCGACCTCGCCCAAGGCTCCGGTGACGGCCGAGCCCCAGTCGCCGCCCTGCGCGCCGTAGCGCTCGTAGCCGAGCGAGACCATCAGGCTGTCCCAGGCCCGCGCCGTGCGCTCCACACCCCACCCGGTCTTCGCCGGCTTGTCACTCCACCCGTACCCGGGCAGCGACGGCGCGACCACGTGGAACGCGTCCGCCGGGTCTCCCCCGTGGGCGCGCGGATCGGTGAGCGGGCCCAGCACGTCGAGGAACTCGAGCACCGAGCCGGGCCACCCGTGCGTGATCACCAGCGGGAACGCGTCCGGCTCGGGCGAGCGGACGTGCAGGAAGTGGATCCCGAGCCCGTCGACGGTGTCACGGAACTGCGGGAACGCGTTCAGCCGCTCGGCGAAGCCGAAGTCGTAGTCCTCGGCCCAGGTGCGGCACAGCTCCTGCGCGTAGGCCAGCGGCAGGCCTTGCGACCAGTCGTCCACCGTCTCGGCCTCGGGCCACCGCGTGCGGCGCAACCGTTCCCGCAGGTCCGCGATGTCAGCCTCGGTCACGTGGGCCTCGAACGGTTCCGCTGCCACCTCATGCTCCCTCCGTCGGCAAGATCAACGCTAGCAGTGTCGACCCCGAAGGTGACCCCCTGCGCAACACCGGGCGAACCGGGGTGCGCTAAGCTGACGTGGTCGCGCAGCGATGCGCCCTTGTAGCTCAGGGGATAGAGCACTGCCCTCCGGAGGCAGGTGTCGCAGGTTCGAATCCTGCCAAGGGCACATTCTCGACATCACGAATCGGCGGTTCGCACTCGCGAGTGAGAACCGCCGATTTTTTTTGTGCCACCGTCAACCGCCGTGGGTTTCGAGCGCGGTGTTGACGCGCGTCAGCCGCAGCCGGTCGCGCCGCGGCTTGTCGAGGCCGGGCGCGAGCGGCTGGGCCCTCGCGGCAACGAGGATCGGCCGGACCTGCGCGGGGGTCGGTCTTGCCGGCCACCTCGACAGCTTCCGCCGGGTCTTCGTCGCCGGGAAGGCTGCCGAGCCGGCGGCGCCGCCCGGGCGAGTTCACCCCGGCGGCGCCGATGTTCCGAGCGGTCAGCTGTGCGAGATCGTCAGCCCGTAGAAGGCGACGCGAGCGCCCTTCGTCGTGCTGCTCGACGAGGACTGGTTGTACGAACCGGCCTTGAAGTACTGCTTGTACGCCTTGAACGACGACGGGATGCTGTAGTGCGTCGTGCTGCCGTTCACGGTGAGGTCGATGGTGTTGCCGCCCGAGATCCCGATCGTGTAGCTCCAGGTCTTGCCCACCGCGACGTGGCCGACGGTGTGCAGGGTCTGGCCGCCGTCGGGCGAGTTCTCCGTGCCCAGCACGATGTCGCCGCTGGAGCGGTAGTACAGCTCCAGCAACGGTTTCGTCGACGAGCCGCCGGTGCCGAGGTGGACCTGGCCGACGCACACGTTCGACGTCACCGACACCACGCGCAGCGTGGCGTTGAGCTTGTGCGATCCGCTCAGCGACCAGTTGGCGGCCGAACCGTCGCGGTTCATCTCGCGCAGCTCGGATCGGGCGTAGTTCGAATTGGGCGTGGTGACACCCTTTTCCGGCGCCCAGAACGTCATCGCGCCGTCGCGCGTGTCGGTGTAGAAATAGCTGTCCTGGAAGCCGTTCGGCCCCTGCAGCCGGGACGACGAGATCGTGGTCGGCGAGCCCGGTGAGCCGACCGGCTCCTGGAGCTGCCAGGTCGACAGGTCGAAGTTGCCGCCAGGAGCCACGGACGGGCTGCCCAGCACGGACTGGCCCGTGGCCGGCGCCGCCTCGGCGGACAACGCGGTAGCAGCCACAAAAGCGGGAATAGCCAGCACGACGAGCGCGGCGCGCATGCGCATCGCAGTTTCCTTTCGCACGGTGGGGACCTCTGTGCCATTTATTCAGATATGTGAAATAATGTTGCGGAAACCCGGCGGCGAAAGGAAACGTTAAGGTTGTGATCGCATCAAGTCAAGGATTGACATGATGCGCCGGACGCGTCGGCGGCCCGTCCCCACAGAGCGACGGACCGCCGAGTTCCGATTACCGGAACAAGCCAGAACGCCTTGCCCGCGTCACGGGCGGCGGTCAGGGCCGCCTCGAGGTCCTGGTCCGGGGTGCCCGTGAGGATGGTCGGCTGGAAGCGGACCTCGGTGACGTCCGTGACGCCGACGAAGCGCAGCCAGTCCTTCACGTACGTGGAGTGGAAGTCGGCGCCGAACTCGATCGGGACACCCTCGGAGTAGACGCCGCTGGTGTAGACCGTGGCGGCCTTCTTTCCGTGGACCAGGCCCGAGTAACCGGCCGCCGGGTCGAAGCCGAAGACCATGCCGGGCTGGGTGATGATGTCGACCCACTGCTTGAAGACGTACGACACGCCCGAGTTCCACATGGGAACGCTGAAGACGTAGGCATCGGCCGAGGTGAACTGATCGGCGAGCGCCTGGGCCTGCGCCCACACCTCGGCCTGCTCGCCTTCGGGTGCCTTGCGAACACGGCGAGCTTGGCGCTCGCACCGACCGGTCCGAACTGCGGCAGCGAGCCGTCCCAGAGGTCCAGCGTCTTCACGACCGTACCGGGGTGGGCGTCCTGGTACGCCTCCAGGAACGCCGCGGCCAGCGCCGAACTGATCCCCGGCGGATCGGGTTTCGCGCAGTGGCTCGAGGGGACCGGGCTGATCGACGAACGGGACCGGAACGCGGTGCTCGGCCGGTTCGCCGCCGAACTCGACGCCGCGGCACTCGAAGCGGTCGACCTGCGCGAGCGGCTGTGTCCGGTGGTCCGGGCGTGGGCGGGCGCCGACCTCGACCTGGAGGACCGGTGGACGTGGACCGCCCCCGTTCCCTCCTCGCGCCCGTCGCGGAAGCCGCGGCCGACTTGTTCGTCCACGGCGACCGCGCGCTGGTGCGCAACTGCGAGGGACCCGAGTGCCCTCGGTGGTTCTACGACCGCACCAAAGCGCACCGTCGCCGCTGGTGCTCCATGGCGACGTGCGGGAACCGCGCCAAAGTGCGTGGCTTCAGGGCTCGGACCACAAAGGACGTTCCGTAACCGCGGATCACCGACGAGCGAGCCGTTTCAGCGCTCGACCGGCGTGATGCGGGTGTTGCGGAGGTGTTCGTAGACGATCGACGTGCGGACGTCGGCCACTTCGGGGCGCGCGGTGAGCTTGTCGATCACGAAGGCGTACAGGCTGGCGTTGTCGGGGACCGCGACGTGGAGGATGAAGTCCTCGGTGCCGGTCGTGACGTAGAGGCCGAGGATGTCCGGCAGCGTGGTGACCCAGTTGCGGAAGCCTTCGATGACGCGGCGCGACGGCGGGCGCACGCGGACCGCGACGAGGGCCTGCACCGAGCGCCCGATGGCGGGCAGGTTCACGTCGAGGGTCGCGCCCTGGATGATGCCGCGGCGGCGAAGCGCGCGGGTGCGGTCGAGGGCCGTGGTGGGTGAGACGCCGACGGCGGCGGCGACGTCACGGTTGGTCTTCCGGACGTCTGACTGCAGTTCCCGCAGGATCGCCTTATCAAGTTCGTCCACGTCCGCCTCCGAGCCGCTTTGGCCGATACTTATACGGATAATAGGCGATTCTACTGACGGTTCATCTAGCTTGGAGACCTGAGCACAGTACGAACAGTCAGGGAGGTCCGGCTTTGACCGAGGAAAGTTCGCCGATCGGGTTCGCTCCGGGCGAGTTCGATCCGACCGTGTCGACGCGGGCGGCTCGCTTGAAGTGGGTGGTCGTGGTCGACGGCAGTCTGCCGCCGGGTCGCGCGGTGAACGCGGCGATCTGCGCGGCCGCGGCGACGGCGCCGAACATCACCGGGCTGCTCGGCGACGACGCCGTGGACGCCGACGGGCAGACTCATCCCGGGCTGCCGTGGACGGGGTGCTCGGTGCTGGCCGCCGACGGACCCACGCTGCGCGCCATCCGCGCCAAGGCCGCGGCGTCGCCCGGGTGCTTCGTGGCGGACATGCCGGTGGTGGCGCAGCACACGCTGGTGTACGCCGACTACCTCGCCGGCGTGAAGGAAGCCGGCGGCGAGGGGCTCGACTACTACGCGGTGAGCATCGTCGGGCCGCGCAACCGGGTGGGCAAGATCGTCGGGAAGCTGCCGTTGCTCGCGTGACCGGCTAGCGCACGGCCGCCGAGGCGTAGTCCCACAGGCGGTCCGCCGCGACGGGGTCCAGGGCCCAGCGCGCGACGCCCGCCATCGCGTCCACACCGCCGGCGGTGAGGTGCGCGCCGCCGTCGATGGTGGGCGATTCCCGGTTGTCCTCGAAGTAGCGGCCGGTCACGCCGGTGAGCAGCGGCGACGCCGCGAGCAACGTGGGCGTGGCGGCGCCTTGCCCGGGGGTCTTGAAGTAGGCCGGGGTGGTGGCGTTGCCGTCGGCGTCGAGGGCGCCGAGCAGGCGCAGGGCGTCGGGAGCGAGGTGGCGCAGGAGGTTCGTCCGGATGACGCCCGGGGCGCACGCGTTGGCGTAGATGCCTTCGCCGGCCCAGCGGCGGCTGATCCCGACGGCGAGCAGCACGTCGGCCGTCTTCGACTGTCCGTAGGCGACGAGCGGGTCGTAGGGCCGGCGCTCGAAGTGCGGGTCGGTGAACGAGAAGTCGGTCAGCAGGTGCGCGCCGGAGCTGAGGACGACGACGCGGGCGCCGCCGCCGGAGCGCAGGGCGTCCCACAAACCGGTGACGAGTGCGAAGTGGCCCAGGAAGTTGATGCCGAGGTGCATTTCCCAGCCGTCGGCGGTGACCTCGCGCTCGGGCAGCGCCATCACGCCGGCGTTGGCGACCAGTGCGTCGACGGGTCCGTCCCACTGCGCGCAGAACGTCCGCACCGAACCGAGGTCGGCGAGATCGAGCGCGGCGACGTCGACGCGCGGGAACTCCTCGACGAGCTGCTTGGCGTGCGCCGGCGTCCGGGTGGCGATGGTGACGTGCGCGCCGGCCGTGGCGAGGGCGCGGACGGTCTCGGCGCCGAGACCTGAAGCGCCGCCGGTGACGATCACGCGGCGGCCGGACAGGTCCACTCCGGCGAGGACTTCGGCGGCCGTGGCTCGCGCGCCGAACGGGGTGGTGAGGGCAGTCATGGGGTCCTTCGCGGACGGGGTCCAGTGTGGACGGTGAGAGCGCTCGCTTCCGCGGGGAAGACGGAAGCGAGCCGGTGCGTCAGGACGCGTTCGGCGTGTAGTGGCCCGGCACCATCCGGGTCGACACACCGAAGCGGTTGAACGCGTTGATCGTCGAGATCGCCGCGATGAGGTGGGCGAGCTCGGTCTCGTCGAACTGCTGCGCCGCCTTCGCGTAGACCTCGTCGGGCACGAAGCCGTCGGTGAGCACGGTGACGGCCTCGGTCAGCTCGATCGCGGCGATCTCGCGCGCGGTGTAGAAGTGCTTCGACTCGGCCCACGCGCCCAGCTGCAGGACGCGCTTCGCCGACTCGCCGGCCGCCAGCGCGTCCTTGCTGTGCATGTCGAGGCAGAACGCGCAGTGGTTCAGCTGCGACGCGCGGATCTTGACCAGGTTCACCAGGCCCTCGTCGAGGTGTTTCTTCGCCGCGGTGTCCAGGCGCAGCATCGCCTTGAACACGTCGGGGGCGAGCTTCATCCAGTCCAGGCGCGGTGTGTGCTCAGGCAGGCGTTCAGTCGTCATGAGACCACGCTAAGCGCCGGTCCCGCGCGCACGTGGTCCAATTCCGGCCGCCGATCGTGGGCCAATCGCCTATGGCGCAGTGCACAGTGGACAGCCCCGGAAACGTCCCTACAGTGAGAAGAACCGACCTCTGGAGGATCCCCGTCATGACCGCACCGTCCTGGAAGGACACCGGACCGTGGCTCGCCGCGCTGGACATCGACGGCACCCTGATCCGCGACGACGGGTCCCTCAGCGACGCCGTGGTCACCGAGGTCCGCCGGCTCGACGCGGCCGGGCACCACGTCGTGCTCACCACGGGCCGCTCGGCCGTGAGCACCATCCCCGTGCTCGACCGCCTGGGCATCACGCCGCGGTTCCTGGTCTGCTCCAACGGCGCCGTCACCCTGCGCCGATCCGGCGTGGGCTTCCGGCGCCACCACGTGGAATCGTTCGACCCGGCCGAGGTCCTGCGCGCCATCCGCACGTACCTGCCGAACGCCCGCTTCACCGTCGAGGACGAGCTGGGCCGCTACCGCTGCACCGAACCGTTCCCTGACGGCACGACCGGTCTCGACGACGCGCGGGCCGCGGTGCCGTTCGAGGCGCTGCTGACCGGGAACGCCACCCGGGTGGTCGCGTTCGCGCCGGGTCACGACATGGACGATTTCCTCGCCCTGGTAACGAAAATGCAGCTGCGGAAGGTGAGCTTCGCCCTCGCCTGCACCCCGTGGCTCGACCTCGCCGCCGAGGGCGTGAACAAGGCCGCGGCGGCCGAACGCGTCCGCGCCGAGCTCGCGATCCCCCGGCACCGCGTGCTCGCCGTCGGCGACGGCCACAACGACATCGAGCTCCTCACCTGGGCCGCCGAGCGCGGGCGTGGTGTCGCGATGGGACAGTCCCCCGCCGAGCTGATCGCCGCCGCGGGCGAGCTCACCGGCACCGTGCTCGAAGACGGCCTCGCGCAGGTGCTCGCGACGCTATGACCGCGGCAGCACCGAGCACAACGCCGCCAACGCCCCCGACCACGCGCTGTCCGACGGCGTCGCATACCCGACGACGAGCCCGTCACGCCCGCCGTCCTCCCGCACCGACGGGTGCGCGAAATCCCCCAGCCCGTCCAGCGCCAGGCCCACCCGCTCACCCGCGGCGATCACCGACCGTTCGGTGCCCGGCGGGAGGTCGAGCACCGCGTGCAACCCGGCCGCGATCCCCGAGACGCGGATCCCCGGTGCGTGCTCCGCGACCGCGGCCACCAACTGGTCCCGACGCCGCCGGTAGCGCAGCCGCATCGCGCGGACGTGCCGGTCGTAGTCGCCGGACGTGAGGAACTCGGCGAGCGTCAGCTGGTCGAACGAACCCGGCGCCCAGTCGACGTGCCCCTTCGCGGCGATCACCTCGTGTGTCACCGCACGCGGCAGCACCAGCCACCCGAGCCGCAGCCCCGGCGCCAGCGACTTGCTCGCCGTGCCGAAGTAGCAGACGCGCTCAGGATCGAGGCCCTGCAACGCACCGACGGGCTGGCGGTCGTACCGGAACTCCCCGTCGTAGTCGTCTTCGAGCACCAGCCCGCCCGTCGACCGGGCCCAGTCGACCACGGCGGCGCGCCGGTCCGGACGCAACGCGCCGCCGGTCGGGTACTGGTGCGCGGGCGTGAGCAGGACCGCGCCGGCGTCGAGCGAACGCAGCCCTTCGGTGCACGTGCCGTCCTCGTCCAGCGGCAGAGCCGGGGTCTCCAGGCCGGTTTCGGTGAGCAGGTCGTAGTACTGCGGCACGCCGTAGGTCTCGACGGCGACCGTCCGGACTCCCCGCGCCCGCAGCACACTGCCGAGCAACCGCAGCCCGTGCACGAACCCCGCGCAGATCACGATGCGCTCGGGCGACGCGTAAACGCCGCGGGCGCGCGCCAGGTAGTCGGCGAGCGCCGTGCGGAGTTCGACGCGGCCGCGCGGTTCGCCGTAGCCCAGGGCTTCGTGGGGCGCGGCCATGATCGCCCGCCGGGACGCCGCGAGCCACTGCGCGCGCGGAAAGCTCGCCAGGTCCGGGTTGCCGGGCAGCAGGCTGAACCGCGTGTCCGGGGTGCGGATCGGCGTCGGACGGCGGAGGGCCACGCGGTCGGCGCCGGCCGTCGGCGTGCGGCGGGGCTCCGCCCGGCGGGCGACGCGCGTGCCCGAACCCTGCCGCGCGGTGAGCCAGCCTTCGGCCACGAGCTCGGCGTACGCGTCGGCCACGGTGTTGCGCGCGATCGACAGGTCAGCCGCCAGCGTGCGCGACGAAGGCAGCTGCGCGCCGGGCAGCAACCGGCCCGTGCGCACGGCTTCGCGCAACGCGTCCATCAGCGACGTCCGCAGCCCGTGACGGCCGCGAAGGTCCAGGTGATCGAGGTGCAGATCAGCGCCGAGGCCCTCGGCGGAGCGCCTGCCCTCGGGTGAAGTGGCCCGTGTTCCCGCCATGGAAATGGACCATACACCTGGCCCAATCGCCGCCTAGCGTGGGTTTTGAGCCCAGCGCGCGGGCCACCAATCTGGTTGCCATTCACTACCACTACGGCCCGATACACCTGAGGAACGCCATGACCTCCCTCGACGTCCGGGAAACCCCCGGACCACCACGCCCCGGCATCAGCACCGGGTTCGCCGTCCTGCTCGCGATCGTCTGCGGCATCGCGGTGGCCAACATCTACTACGCCCAGCCGCTGCTGGAGGACATCGGCCACGACCTCGGTGTCGGCGCGGCCGGGCTCGGCTTCGTGACGACCGTGACCCAGGTCGGCTACTTCGCCGGCCTGATCCTGCTGGTGCCGCTGGGCGACCTGCTCAACCGCCGCGTGCTGATCCCCGTCGGCTCGGTGATCGCCGCGCTGGCACTGCTCGGCGTGGCCGTGTCACCCGGACCGGTGCTGTTCTTCATCGCCAGCGGCGTGGTCGGCCTCGCGACGGTGGTGCAGCAGGTGATCATCGCCTACTCCGCCGTGCTCGCCAGCCCCGAATCCCGCGGCCGCGTGCTCGGCATCGTGACCAGCGGCGTCGTGATCGGCATCCTGCTCGCGCGGACCGTGGCCGGCCTGCTCGCCGACGCGTTCGGCTGGCGCTCGGTGTTCGTCGTCTCCGCGGTGCTCATGCTCGCCGTCGCGGTCGTGCTCGGCCTGCGACTGCCGCCGGAGCTGCCGGACCGGCCGTCGGTCTCCTACCGCAAGCTGATCACGTCGATCGTCACGCTGACCGTGCGCGAACGCGTGTTCCGCGTGCGGAGCCTGATCACGCTGTTCATGTTCGCCGGCTTCGGCGCGCTGTGGGGCTCGATGGCGCTGCCGCTTTCCGCCGAGCCGTGGAACCTGTCGACCTCGGCGGTCGGGCTGTTCGGCCTCGTCGGCGCGGCGGGCGCGTTCGGCGCCGCCCGCGCCGGCTCACTGGCCGACCGCGGCCGCGCGCAATGGGTCACCGGCATCACGCTCGTGCTGTTCGCGGTGTCCTGGCTGCCGATCGCGTGGCTGCCGAAGTCGCTGATCCCGCTGATCATCGGCATCATCGTGATCGACTTCGCCGGCCAGGCCATCCACGTGACCAACCAGCACCTCATCGTGGGCCTCGACCCGAACGCGAGCAGCCGTCTCATCGGCAGCAACATGGCGTACTACTCCGTGGGCTTCGGCGGCGGCGCCGTCGCGGCGACCACGGTGTACAGCGCGTGGGGCTGGACCGCCGTCTGCGTCCTCGGCGCCGGGTTCAGCCTGGTGGCCCTGCTGGTGTGGGGCGCGGACCGGCTGTCCTCGACCCGCTCGGCCCGCTTCGCTCCGGCCGCGGCCTGAGTGTCCTCTGTGGACTTACACAACAACCAAGGAGAAATGATGAAGGTATTCCTCGCCGGTGCCTCCGGCGTGCTCGGGCAGCGGCTGATCCCGCGGCTGGTCGAGGCCGGGCACGAGGTCGGCGCCATGACGCGCTCGGCCGCCAAGATGGAATCGTTGATCGACCTCGGCGCCGTCGCGATCCTGTGCGACGTCTTCGACCGCGACGCGCTCGTGCAGTCCGTGCGCGACTTCAAGCCGGACGTCGTGCTCAACGAGCTCACGGACCTGCCCGACGACGTCACCAAGATCGGCGAGCACGCCGAGCGCAACGCCCGCATCCGCACCGAGGGCAACCACAACCTGATCGCGGCCGCGCAGGCGGCCGGCGCGCCGAAGATCCTCGCGCAGAGCGTGGCGTGGCAGCTGCCGGACGGCCCCGACGCCGTCGCGGTGAAGGACCTCGAACAGTCGGTGCTGGCCGAAGGCGGCGTGGTGCTGAGCTACGGCCAGTTCTACGGCCCCGGCACCTACAACGAGGGCGCCTTGCCCGCCGAGCCCCGCGTGCACATCGACCGCGCGGCCGAACTCACGGTCGAAGCGCTCGACGCGCCCACGGGTGTCGTGACGATCGTCGATTGACCTGGGCAATTGATCCGGGAGAACGCCGGCCGGGAAAGCCCGGCCGGCGTCGTCCACGGGCAGCCGGTGTCCTGGCAACGCTCGCGTGCGCGACTTACCGGCACTGGCCGGTCGTGATCCTGCCGGCCGCGGTCGCCGGGGCACGGGCGGGCGTGGCCGTGATCGGCGCCCGGGTGTAGGTGGTCGTGGCCGGCCGGGCGCAGGGCGAGGGCCTCGGCGCGCGAGTCGGCCTCGCCGCCGGGCACCGCGCCGGACACGATGTGCTCGCCCCGCGGCCCGCCGAAACCGAGTTCCTTCGTGGCGGCCGCCGTCGGCCAGGAGGCCGAAAGTTCGTTGCGTGCCCTCGATGTTCCGTCGGTGTTCGTGGTCGGCGACCGAGGCCGTGGCGGAAAGACGCCACCTCGCCAACCGGCAGTAAACTGCAACCAGACTGGCCAGGGTGGTTCCGAACAGCAACCGGAGGTGCCACGGTGAGCGAGCGCACGTGGACGAGCCCGCGGTGCCCCGTCGCGCGGACGGTGGACCTCGTCGGCGACAAGTGGTCACTGCTCATCATCCGCGACGCGTTCGACGGGATCCGCCGGTTCGGGCAGTTCCAGCGCAACCTCGGGGTGGCCAAGAACATCCTCGCCGACCGGCTGCGCAACCTCGTCGACGTCGGCGTGCTGTCGGTCGAACCCGCCTCGGACGGCAGCGCCTACCGCGAGTACGTGCTGACGAAACGCGGCGACGACCTGTTCGACCTCGTGGTGAGCCTGCGGCAGTGGGGCCGCGACCACGCGTACGAACCGGGCGAAGACCACGTGCTGCTCGTGGACCGCGAGACGGAGGAGCCGATCCCGCGGCTCACCTACGTCACGCCCGACGGCACACCGGTCCACGCCGGCGACACGCGTGCACTCAGGTGACGCAGTCCGTCCACTTCGGACGGATCAGTACACCTCGGCCAGCCCGGCGAGCACGGCGTCGAGGAACCCCGGGAACCGCGCGTCGAGATCCTCGCGGCGCAGGCACACGAAGTAGTTGCGGCCCTCCAGCTTCGTCCGCGTCAGCCCGGCCTCGCGCAGCACCTTCTTGTGGTGCGACAACGTCGACTTGTGCAGCGCGGCCAGCAGACCTTCCGGCCCGCACGGGTGGAACTCACCGTCGGCAAGGGTGACCAGCACGCGCATCCGCGCGTCGTCCGCGACCGCGTTGAGCACGTCGTCGAACCGGATGTCGGCGACATCCGGTTCCTCCAGGTAGCGAGCCACAGCACCTCCTCGGCGACCTCGGTCACAACGGTACCAGATTCATCAAACCGTCCTTGACGGAATCCTTTTCGACTTCTTATGGTTTGACGTACATCAAACCTTCCTCGAAGGGATTCTCCCGTGTACCGACGCCTGCTCGTTCTCGCTCTGGGGACGTTCGCCGTGGGAACGGACGGCTTCGTGATCGCGGGCATCCTGCCCGAGATCTCGCGCTCGTTGCACACGAACGCGGCCGCCACCGGCCTCCTGGTGACGATGTTCGCCTTCACCTACGCGGTGTCGTCGCCCATCATCGCCGCCACCACCGCGCACTGGCCGCGCAACCGGCTGCTGATCGCCGGCCTGCTGATCCTCGCGGTCGGCAACGTCCTCACCGCCACCCTGCCGCTCTACGGGCTGGTGCTCGCCAGCCGCGTGATCGCCGGCCTCGGTGCCGGGATGTTCACCCCGACCGCCAGCGCGACGGCGGCGTCGCTCGTGGAGCCCCACCAGCGCGGGCGTGCCCTGGCCGTCGTCATGGCCGGCCTGAGCTCCGCGACCGCGCTGGGCGCACCGATCGGCACCGTGATCGGTGCGCAGACCAACTGGCAGACGACGTTGTGGTTCGTCGCCGCGCTCGCCGTGCTGGGTGCCGTGGGCGTCGCCGTGCTCCTGCCCGCGGTCTCCGCCGCCCAGGTCGCCGGCCTGCGCGAACGGCTGGCGACCATGAAGGACGCGCGCATCGGATTCACGCTGCTCACGACGTTGCTGGTGTTCACCGGACTGTTCACGAACTACACGTTCGTCGGCGAGTCGTTCGACCGCGCGACCGGCGGCAACGGCCTCGCGCTGGCCGCCCTGCTGTTCCTCTGGGGCGCGGGCGCCACCGTCGGCAGCGTGACGGCCGGGCACCTCACCGACCGCATCTCCGGCCAGCGCATCATCGCCGTGGCGGTCGTGGTCGTCGGCATCGACTTCGCGCTGCTTCCCTTCAGCAGCCGCACCTTCGCCACGGCGGCCGTCGCACTGTTCGTCTGGGGTGTCTGCGGCTGGGCGACGCTGGTGCCGCTGCAGCACCGGCTCATCGAGGTCTCGCCCGAGCACGCGCCGGTGAGCATCGGCCTCAACGCCTCCGCCACCTACCTCGCGACGGCCGCTTCGGGGCTGACGGGCGCGGCCGGGATCGCGGCGTTCGGCACCTACAACCTCGGCCCGTTCGGCTTGATCTTCCTCGCACTGGGCCTGGTCGCGTCGATCGTGTCGGCCCGGTTCGTCCACACCCGCCGACCGGCCACGGCAGCGCCGGTCCCGGCCGTGGTCGAGCGCTGAGACGTCCGGTTGACCCCGCGACCGTGCGGGGTCAACCGGGCTGCTCGGTCTCCTGGGACTCCGCGTCGAACGCGGCCTGGTTCCCGCGGATCTGCGCCTGGTGCTCGGTCGACCACGTGCCCAACGCCAGCACCGCCGCCAGCAGCGACGAACCCAGGTCCGTGAGGGTGTACTCCACGCGCGGCGGCACCTCCGGGTGCGACGTGCGCTCGACGAACCCGCAGCGCTGCAGCTGTTTCAGCGTCAAGGTCAGCATTCGCTGTGAAATGGCCGGCACGGCCGCGATCAGGTCCGAGTAGCGCAGCGGGCCGCTCGAGAGCGTGCCGAGCAGCAGCACGCTCCACTTGTCACCGACGAGGTCGAGCACTTCACGCACGAAGTCCGCGTCGCGGTTCGCCCAGTGCACACAGGGCTCGGGCACTCGCGCGACCCTCAGCCGCACGTCGGTTCCCACAGTTCTCACCCCTCCAGAGTAGCTCCCGGCTCCGCCTTGCCACGCACATCGATGTGCCTTTTGTGAGCCCCTCGTTTCTGTTGCACCATCGGTGGAAAGCAGATCTCGAAGGGACCACAGTGGACGTCGAATTCTGGTCGGACGTCGTCTGCCCGTACTGCGGGCTGATGGACCACCGGCTGCACACCGCACTCGAGCGGTTCGAGCACGGCGCCGAGGTGCGCCTGGTGCACCGTTCGTTCCAGCTGCACCCGGACCTGCCGCGCGAAGGCGTCAGCCAGCGGCAGCTGCTCGTCGAGCACGGTCTTCCGCAGGTCGAGTACGATGTCCTGCGGCCGCTGGAACTCCTCGCGCAGGCCGAGGGCCTCACGCCGTACCGCGTCCTCGACCGCACGCTCGGGCCGACGGACCTGGCGCACGAGCTGCTCGCCTTCGCCGCCGAGCAAGGCCGCGGTGCCGAGATCTGGACCGCCGTGTTCCGAGCCCACTTCGGCCAGGCCCGCAAGCTGTGGACCCGCGCGGAAGTGCTGGACTTCGCGGCCGACGCCGGCCTGGACGTCGACGCCGCGGCAGACGCGCTGGACAGCCGCCGCTACCGCGCCCGTGTGCTGGCCGACCAGGAGAGGGCCCAGCGGCTCGGCGCGCGCGGCACCCCCTTCCTGGTCCTCGGCGGCACCCACGCGCTCGCCGGCGCCGTCGCCACCGACGACCTCGTGTCGGCCCTGCGCACGGCCTGGGAAGCCCGCCGGCCGGCGCCACTGGGCGTGGGCGACGGGTGCACCCCCGACGGTTGCGCCGCTCCGTCCGCCTGACCGCCCCCTCTGGAGAGACCATGTCGTACCTTTTGCGCGTCAACGCTTCCGCGACCCCGGACACGTCGTTTTCCCGGCGCGTGGCCGACACCTTCACCGAGACCTGGGCCGGCGAGGTCGTCACCCGCGACCTCGCCCACAGCCCCGTCGCCCACCTCGACGCAGCCGGCATCACGGCGCGCGCCACCGCCCCTGCCGACCGCACGGCGGCACAGGCCACCGCGGCGGCGCTGCAGGACGAGCTCGTCGAAGAGTTCCTCGGCGCGAGCGCGTACCTGTTCGCGGTGCCGATGTACAACTACTCGATCCCGTCGGTGTTCAAGGCCTGGCTCGACCAGGTCATGGTCCCCGGCCGCACGATCGGGCTCGGCCCGGGCGCCGCACCCACCGCCGGGCGCACCGCGATCGTCGTCTCCGCCCGCGGCGGCGGCTACGGCCCGGGCGCACCCCAGCACGGCAAGGACCACCTCGTCCCGGCCTTGCGGACCATCCTCAGCGACACCGTCCTCTTCGGACTCGACGTGCACTTCATCACGCCGGAGCTGACCTTCGCCCCCACTGTCGACCAGCTGCGCCCCCTGCTGCACCTGCACGAGGCGTCCCTCGCCGAATCCCACGACCTCGCGCGCCGGCACGCCGAGAAGCTCAACCAGCCGGTCGGTCACGGGTAGTCACGAGCCGGCTCCCGGCGCCGGCGCGAGCCTGCGTGCCGCCGGCTACGACCCCGGCCGCACGGCCACGCTACCGCGGCCGGGGTGCTCACGGTCGCGGATCCGGATCGGCTGGGGTATTTGCGGGCACAGTTCGCGGCGCTGTCCTCCGCTGAGTGACCGGGGCAGTCGCTTCGGACG
>NZ_JBFAQX010000014.1:0-211358 GCF_040678995.1 Amycolatopsis sp. NPDC049253
TCTAGTTTTCTCAAAGGAAACCCCGACGAGGGGGTTTCATATAAGCTCTACTGGCTTAGTTCACTAGCACACTGTTGAGTTCTCAAGCAACACACTTCAGATCAATCCGCACTCAGTGCGCACCGACCATCGGCATTGTTTCAAGCCTTTGTTGTTTGGGCCACCCACTCAATCGCCTGAGGCGAGAGCTTGGTTCGTGTCCCGGTGGCCGCCCGGTTTCCCTGGCGACTTGGAGAACTTTACATGGCCGGAAACGCCCCAAAACAGGGGGGTCCCTTAACGCGATCTTCCCAGGTCAAACCCCGTGCAATCCCCGGAAACGGTCCCGCCGCGGCCCGCACACCCCGTCCAGCGTCCCCGTCGGCCGGAGAAAAACATTGCTCCGACTACATTGCGGCGTATTGCACCGACCCAAAGCTCTGCCTACCGTCGGCTCCATGCCCACCCTCCACACCGGCCACGGCAGCGTCCTCACCTACGACGACCGAGGCGCCGGCGGCCCAGCGCTGCTCCTCGTCCACGGCCACCCCTTCGACCGCTCCCTGTGGCACCCCCAGACCGAGCACTTCGCCGAGCGGGGCTTCCGCGTCGTCGTCCCCGACCTCCGCGGCTACGGCGAGAGCACCGGTCCCGCCGTGACCGGCCTGCGCGACTTCACCCACGACCTCATCGCGCTGGCCGACCACCTCGGCCTCGCCACGTTCGTCCTCGGCGGCCTCTCCATGGGCGGCCAGATCGCCATGCAGACCGTCGCCGACCACCCCGAGCGCGTCCAGGCGCTTCTCCTGGCCGACACCTTCCCCACCGCCGAGACCCCCGAAGGCCGCCGGAACAGACGAGCCGCCGCCGACCGGATCGAGCAGGAGGGCATGAGCGACTACGCGACCGAGCTGCTCCCGAAGATGGTCTCCCCGCGAACCCGCGCGACGAACGCCGAAGTCACCGAGCACGTCCTCACGATGATGCGCACCACCCCGCCCGCCGGCGCCGCCGCGGCGCTCCGGGCCCGTGCGCTGCGCCCCGACTACCGGGTGACCCTCGAACAGGTCGAGGTCCCCACTCTGGTGACCGTCGGCAGCGAAGACGAGTTCACCCCGGTGTCCGACGCGCAGCTCATGCACGGGCTCGTGGCCGGTTCCGCACTGGCGGTGCTGGAAGGCGCGGGCCACCTGCCTAACCTGGAGTCCGCGGCCGGGTTCAACGAAGTGTTCGGCCGGTTCCTGAACGCACTCCGGCCCCGGCCGGACCACCAGGCGGAAGAACGGTGACCCACCCCATGAAGACCGTATTCGTGACCGGCGCGAGTGCCGGGTTCGGTGCCGCGATCACGCGCCGGTTCGTGGCCGAGGGCGCGCGGGTCGTCGCCGCGGCCCGCAGCGCCGACCGGCTCGCCTCCCTGACCTCGGAGCTCGGCGAGTCCGTGCTGCCCGTCGTGCTCGACGTGCGCGACAGCGACGCGATCGTCGCGGCCGTCGGCGCGCTGCCCGGCGACTGGGGCCGGATCGACGTGCTCGTGAACAACGCGGGCCTGGCCAAGGGCCTCGAGCCGGCGCAGGAAGCCAAGCTCGAGGACTGGGACCAGATGATCGAGACCAACGTGACCGGTCTCGTGCACCTCACCCGCGCGGTGCTGCCCGGCATGGTCGAGCGCGGCAGCGGCCACGTGATCAACATCGGCTCCATCGCCGGCACCTACCCCTACCCCGGCGGCAACGTCTACGGCGCGACCAAGGCGTTCGTGCACCAGTTCAGCCTGAACCTGCGCAGCGACCTGCGGGGCACCGGCGTGCGCGTGACCAACATCGAGCCCGGCATGGTCGGCGGCACCGAATTCTCCAACGTCCGCTTCGGCGACGACGAGAAGGCGGCCAACGTGTACGCCGGCACCACGCCGCTCACGGCCGACGACATCGCCGAGTCGGTGTTCTGGGCCGCCGCGCAGCCGCCGCACGTGAACGTGAACGTCATCGAGATCATGCCGGTCGTGCAGAGCTTCTCGGCCCTGAACATCCACCGCGAGGGCTAGGGCGCGAACCGCGCCAGCCCGAACAGGTCGAACAGTGCCTGCTGCTCCCGGTCGCGGTCGGTGAGGATGCGGCGGCTGCGCGGCCGCCCGCCGGTGGACGGGTAGCGCAGCACCGTCTCGCCGATGCCGCACAGCTGGTCGAGCAGCTCACCCACCGACAGATTCATCCCCGCGCGGTCGGCCTCGCGCCGCATGAGGTGGGTGACGGTGGCGGCGAGCACCGAGACCAGCGCGTGCACGGCGACGCGGTGCGGGGTCCACTCCCACCGCGGCGTCGGGCCGACCGCGGCCGGGCCGGTGAGCCAGCGGAACGTGGACTCGAGATAGGTCCGCGCGCGGTAGGCGGTGACGATCTCGGCCACCGGCCAGTCGCGGTCGGTCACGAGGATCTGCTTGCCGAAGTACTCGTCCACCAGCCGCGCGACGGCCGCCTCGTCGACCCGGCGCGTCAGCCGGATCTCGCCCGGCCGGGTACCGGTGAGCGTCGTCTCCAGGACCCGGCCGACGCGCCGGCCGCGCGTGACCCGTGAGATCTCGGCGTGGACCTGCGTGCGGTCACCGCGGTGGGTGCCGGCTTCCAGTGCCGCGGCCAGGCCGTCGAGCTCGCGGATCGCGGTACTCAGCTCGTCGGTGAACGCGCGGTACTGAGCGGCGTACAGCGTGGCCGAGTGCGTGAGGATGACCCGGCGCCGCACGCCGTCGACGGTCGCGCGGGTGTCGATCGCGGTCAGCCCGGCGAAGCGTTCCGGGTCCACGCGCCGGCGGGCCGAGGCCGGCTGCGTGAGCAGCTCCGGGTGGTCGGCCGGCGGGAGCGAGCCGACGAACCCGCGCCGCGCGCCGAGGTCGAGCTGCGCGGCCTGCCCGGCGTGGAAGACGAGCGTGACGTCCGTGGCCGGGTACCGCTCGCCCAGCTCCCCGGCCAGCGCGCCGAACGTCGGCGCCGCTCCGCTTTCCCTGCGGTACACGCGCGACGCGAGCGGGATCGCGCCGTCACGGGTGACTACGAGGCCGAGGCCGGCGAGCGCGTCCTGGCAGGCCGAGGGCACCGTGCAGTCGGCGGCGGTGAAGGCCGCGAACTGGGGGACGTCCACGGCGAGTGCGGACGTTCCGTCGTCGCC
Organism: Amycolatopsis sp. NPDC049253; assembly: GCF_040678995.1. Taxonomy (NCBI): domain Bacteria; kingdom Bacillati; phylum Actinomycetota; class Actinomycetes; order Pseudonocardiales; family Pseudonocardiaceae; genus Amycolatopsis; species Amycolatopsis sp. NPDC049253. The sequence continues at coordinate 3,145 of NZ_JBFAQX010000014.1, forward strand.
GAGCAGGTCGAGCACGGCTTCGGCGACCGCCGTTTCGACGCCGGTGATGCGCTCCGGCGTCAGGCGCTGCAACGCCCGCCAGTGGGCCGCCGTGGTGACGGCGACCTTCGGCGGACGCGGGCGCACGAGGTCCTGCGCCGCGCAGCCGGCCCACCACTGTTCGAAGCTCGTGCCGGCGCCGGTCGAGCGGTGCAGCACGGCGAGCGCGACGTGGAACCCGAGCGTGGTCTTCGCCCGCTGCGGGCCCGCCACGGCATCGACCCGCCGCACGAGATCGAGGCGCTGGATCGTGCCCCACACGGCGGCGACGTCTCCGAAGGTGCGGTGCCGCGCGCCGCCCGGTTCCGCGCCGCCGGGCAGCGCGCCGGCGATGTCCTCGGCCGTGCCGAGGTACCGCTGCGTCACCACCCGCGGCGCGCCGTCGACGCGCGCGGATTCGGCCAGGTAGTAGTACGTCCGGCCGCCGATGCGCTTCCCGATCACCGATGCCACACTTTAGGTAATACACTCCTTCCCGGTGATCGACAACCTTTCCAGGCCTCTGACCTGCGCGGATGATCGTCTCTTCCGAACGGGTGAGCACGTGGCGGACAACGCACTGGCCTGCTTCCGCGAGCTGGTCCTAGCGTGACGGGAATGGCACCCGAACCCGAGTTGACCGCCCCCACCCCGTCGGCGATGCGCCGCGCGCTCGCGCGGGCCAGGGACGGGAAGACGCTCGACCTCGCCGAGGCCACCGTGCTGCTCCACGCCCGCGGTGACGACCTCAAGACGCTGTCCGAGCACGCCTCCCGCATCCGCGACGCCGGCCTCGAAGCCGCCGGGCGCGCGGGCGTCATCACCTACAGCCGCAAGGTTTTCATCCCGCTGACGCGGCTGTGCCGCGACCGTTGCGGCTACTGCACCTTCGTGACCGTGCCCGGCCGGCTCGAGTCGCCGTTCCTCTCGCCCGACGAGGTCCTCGAGATCGCCCGCAAGGGCGCCGAGATGGGCTGCAAGGAAGCCCTGTTCACGCTCGGCGACCGGCCCGAGGACCGCTGGAAGGCCGCGCGCGACTGGCTCGACGCCCACGGCTACGACGACACGCTCTCCTACGTCCGTGCGATGGCCATCCGCGTGCTGGAGGAGACCGGCCTGCTGCCGCACTTGAACCCCGGTGTGATGAGCTGGCAGGACTTCCAGCGGCTCAAGCCGGTGGCGCCGTCGATGGGCATGATGCTCGAGACCACGGCGACGCGGCTGTGGAGCGAGAAGGGCGGCCCGCACTACGGCTCGCCGGACAAGGATCCGGCCGTCCGGCTGCGCGTGCTGGAGGACGCCGGGCGCAGCTCCGTGCCGTTCACGACCGGGGTGCTGATCGGCATCGGCGAGACGCACGAGGAGCGCGCGGACGCGATGTTCGCCATCCGCAAGACCGCGCGCGAGTACGGCGGCATCCAGGAAGTCATCATCCAGAACTTCCGCGCGAAGCCGGACACGAAGATGCGCGCGACGCCCGACGCCGACCTCGAGGAGCTGGCGGCGAACATCGCCGTGGCGCGGCTCGTGCTCGGGCCGAAGATGCGCATCCAGGCGCCGCCGAACCTCATCGGCAACCAGTACGACCTGATGATCCGCGCCGGCATCGACGACTGGGGTGGCGTCTCGCCGCTGACCCCGGACCACGTGAACCCCGAGCGGGCGTGGCCGCAGATCGACCAGCTGGCCCGGCAGACGGAGAAGGCCGGCTTCACGCTGCGCGAGCGGCTGACCATCTACCCCGAGTACGTGAACCTCGGCGAGCCGTGGCTCGACCCGCGCGTGACCCGGCACGTGGCCGCGCTCGTCGACCCGGCGACGGGGCTGGCGCGCGAGGACGCGATGCCCGTGGGGATCCCGTGGCAGGAGCCGGACGGCGGCTGGCAGCAGTCGGGCCGCACCGAGCTGCACACCGAGATCGACACCACCGGCCGCACCGACGACCGCCGCGGCGACTTCGACTCCGTCTACGGCGACTGGAAGGAAATCGGCCGCAAGATCAAGACGGGGCCGCAGAAGTTCGACACGGACATCCTGGAAGCCTTGCGCAGCGCGGAAAAGGACCCGGCGGGGCTGTCGGACGACGCCGCGCTGGCGCTGCTGCACGCCGACGGACCCGAGCTCGACGCCCTGGCGCGGATCGCCGACGACCTGCGGCGCGAGACGGTGGGCGACGACATCACGTTCGTGGTCACGCGCAACATCAACTTCACCAACGTCTGCTACACCGGCTGCCGCTTCTGCGCGTTCGCCCAGCGGCGCACGGACGCCGACGCGTACACGCTCTCGCTGGAGCAGGTGGGCGACCGCGTGGACGAGGCCTGGGCCGCGGGCGCGACCGAGATCTGCATGCAGGGCGGCATCCACCCGGACCTGCCCGGCACCGCGTACTTCGACCTCGCCGCCGAGGTCAAGCGCCGCCGGCCCGACATCCACCTGCACTCCTACAGCCCGATGGAGGTCGTCAACGGGGCGTCGCGCACCAACCTGTCCTTGCGCGACTGGCTGATCCGGGCCAAGGAGTCCGGGGTGGACTCCCTGCCGGGCACGGCCGCCGAGATCCTCGACGACGACGTGCGGTGGGTGCTCACCAAGGGCAAGCTGCCGACGTCGGCGTGGATCGAGGTCGTGACCACCGCGCACTCCGTGGGCCTCCCGACGACGTCGACGATGATGTACGGCCACGTCGACAACCCCAGCCACTGGGTAGCGCATCTGAAGCTGCTGGCTCGCCTGCAGCGCGAGGGCATGGAACGCAACGGCCGGCGCGGGTTCACCGAGTTCGTGCTGCTGCCCTTCATCCACCAGAGCGCGCCGATCTACCTCGCCGGCCTGGCCCGCCCGGGCACCTCCCTGCGCGAGAACCGCGCGGTCCACGCCCTGGCGCGGCTGCTGCTGCACGGCACGATCGACAACATCCAGAGCTCCTGGGTGAAGCTCGGCGAGGAAGGCAGCCGCGCCGTGCTGCAGGGTGGCGTCAACGACATCGGCGGCACGCTGATGGAGGAGACGATCTCCCGCATGGCCGGCGCGTCGAACGGCTCGTACAAGACGATCAGCGACATGCGCGCGATGGTCGAGCCACTGGGCCGGCCGCTGCGCCAGCGGACGACCGGGTACGGGGTTCCTTCGGCGGAGCGGGTCGCGGCGGCGGAGGCTTCGGATGGGGTGGCTACTGCGGTGCGGAAGCCGTTGTTGCCGCTGCTGACTTCGTGATGGGCGGTTAGGTTCCGAGGTTGAGGTGGTTCTCGGGGAATCCCCGGTGCTCTTGGCGATTTCGCTGGGAGTGCTGGGGGTTTCTCGTCTGTGGTGCGGGTTCTCGCGGTGGGCCGGCGGTCGGGTACTTCGCTTGATGAGGTGGGGACGACCGGCGCGATGGCCCCGAAGTTGTCGTCGCGCGCAGACATCACCCTGAAGGTCGGGTTCACGATGATCACCAACATCACTCGCGGGCACATCGACCTCGACGTCGACGGCCGGACGATCAGACTCCAGGGAGAAGGGTTTCACCGCGGTCCGCTTGACTTTCTCGTGATCACAGCGCAAATCATGCGGTGGAACGACGGCGCGGAGGTGACCGGCAGCGAACGCGCAGCCATGCTGAAAGACCTTCGAGTGCGCGCCGCCGCCCGCGGCCTCGTCGTCGAGATCGAATGAATCAAGCCGTGGTCACCCGCGTGAAAGATCTTGATCCACAGATCTTTCGGGTGGTTGAACTCTGACACCGAGCGCCCCGGGGCCGATGTGGTCGGTCCGGGGCGCTCGCCGGTTGCCGGCGACGCTAGGTTTCTCCTCCATGGGGACTCTCCGGGCTCTGCCCGTCTTGTGCATCGCGCTGTCGGCCGCCGCGTGCGGTTCGGTCGTGCCCGGGCCGCCGGTTCCGGCGCCGGCCTCGTCGTCGGAGGCGGCGCCGTCACCGGTGTTGGTGGTGGCCGCGGGGATCGTCGAAGCCGGCCTCGGGCATCGGGGGTCGGTGCTGACGCTGACCAACAACGACACCGAAGCGCACACGCTGAACGGCTACCCCACGGTGCGCGTCCTCGACGGCAGCGGCAAGCCGCTGGACGTCCAGGTGCACCACGACGTCTCGTACTTCTCGCCGGATCCCGGGCCGAAGTCGTTCACCCTGGCCCCGCACGAAAAGCTGATGAGCGTGGTGTCCTGGTCGGCCACGGTGACCTCGGGTGAAGTGACGACCGGCGCCGCGGTGGCCGTGGTGGCGGCGCCCGGGGAACCGGAGCAGACGGTGCCGCTCAAGACCGACCTCGGGACGACCGGGGAGATCACCGTGACCGCCTGGATGAAGGACCTCCCGAAGTAGGCCTCAGCCGAGGATCCGGCGCAGCCACGGAGCCCGCGCCGCGCGGGCCTGCACCGACAGGGCCGCGTCCGGGGCCGAGCCGTCGAAGCCGTGGTAGGCACCCGGCCAGACGTGGAGCTCGGCCTGGACGCCGGCTTGCCACAGGCGCGTGGCGTAGGTGACGACCTCGTCGCGGAAGGTCTCGGCGGTGCCGACGTCCAGGAAGGCCGGCGGGAGGCCCGACAGATCCGCGGCGCGGGCCGGGGCGGCGTAGGGCGAGACGTCCGGGCCACCGCGCGCGTCGCCGAGCAGGGCGGTCCAGCCGATGTCGTTGGCGGTGCGGTCCCAGACGCCGAGGCCCTCCATCTGGAACGACGACGGAGTGTCGTTGCGGTCGTCGAGCATCGGGTAGAGCAGGAGCTGGCCGAGCAGCGCCGGGCCGCCGCGGTCGCGCGACAGCAGGGCCACGGCGGCCGCCAAGCCGCCGCCCGCGCTGGCGCCGCCGACGATCACGCGCGAACGGTCGATGCCCAGGGCAGCCGCGTTCTCGACTGTCCACTTCAGACCCGCGTAGCAGTCCTCGACCGGCGCGGGATGCGGGTGTTCCGGGGCGACGCGGTAGTCGACCGAGGCGAACGCGAGGCCGAGCGAAACCGCGTACTCCTTGAGCACCAGCAGGTCACGGCCACGATGACCGCCGAGGATCATGCCGCCGCCGTGCATCCAGTAGAGCACCGGGGCGTCGGCGGTCACCCGGGTCGGTCGGCCGATGACGAGTGGCACGCCGTCGGCGTCCACTTCGGACAGCTCGACGGTGCCGTCGGCCGCGACGTCGGCCAGGGAGAGCTCACGCGTGGCGCGCTCCTCGCGCAGGGCCGGGATCGCGGCGGCCGAGTCGAGCGCCGGCCGCTCGGCCCGCATCTGCTCCAGCACCACCTCGAGCTCGGGGTCGAACGGCAGCGGCGGCCCCACCTGCGGACGGGTCGCGGTCATCTCGGTACCTCCCAGGACGTCGTGGCTCTCGCCTGATCATCCTGGCCCGGCCGGGCCCCGCGCCACTTCCGCCAGGTGGCGGGAAATCGGCGAGCCGGACAGTCCATGACGGCGGATGTCGAAAATTTGCGTAAGTCCGTCCGACTATTGCGATTTCCTGTCGGGAATTCGTATGATCCAGCTCACACACTGTCCCCACCAGTGCACCCGACCCCGACGAAAGGCGAGTGCTGCCCCGTGTCTCCCCTAGGTGTCTTCAGCGCGCCCGAAAAACGACCGTCCACCGGAAAACGCCGGCTCGCCGCGCTCGGCAGCGCGGTGCTCGCGGCCGCCGGCCTCGCTGCCCTGACCGTCATCGCCGCGCCCGGCAACCCGGCGACCGCCACCCCGAACGCCGCCGTCGCCGGACGCGGCGCGACCGTCCCGTTCGTCGAGCAGGAAGCCGAGAACGCCGCCACCAACGGCACCGTGATCGGCCCGGACCGCAGCGCCGGCACACTCGCCGGCGAGGCATCCGGCCGCAAGGCCGTCACCTTGACCGGCCAGGGCAAGTACGTCGAATTCACCCTCAGCGCGCCGTCGAACTCGCTCGACTTCCGCTACAGCCTGCCCGACAGCGCCCAGGGCACCGGGATCAACGGCACGATCTCGGTCTACGTCGACGGCACCCACAACCGCGACCTGAACCTGACCTCCCGCTACGGCTGGTACTACGGCGGCTACCCCTTCAGCAACGACCCCGGCCAGGGCAAGGCGCACCACTTCTACGACGAGGTGCGCACCCTCTTCGGCACCAGCTACCCCGCCGGCACCAAGATCAAGCTGCAGATCGACGCCGGCGACGTGACCCCCGCGACCGTCGACCTCGCCGACTTCGAGCAGGTCGCCGCGCCCGCCACCCAACCGGCCAACGCCGTGAGCGTCATCGACTACGGCGCCACCGCCGGCGACTCCGGCGACGACGCCGGTGCGTTCGACGCGGCCGTGGCCGCCGCGAAGAGCCAGGGCAAGCAGGTCTGGATTCCGGCGGGCTCCTTCACGCTCAACCACCACATCACCGTCGACCAGGTGACCATCCGCGGCGCCGGGCCGTGGTACTCCGAGCTGCACGGCGCCCGCGCGGGCATCTTCGGCAAGGGCGAGCCGGCCAGCTGCTCCACCCCGACGTACCCCGGCAACGCGGCGGTACCCGGCAGCAGCACGAACGTCGGGCTCTACGACTTCGCGATCATCGGCGACGTCCAGGCCCGCGTCGACTGCGACCAGGCCAACGCCATCGGCGGTGCGCTCGGCGGCGGTTCGGTCGTGCAGAACCTGTGGCTGCAGCACACCAAGGTCGGGCTGTGGCTCGACGGGCCGTTCGACGGGCTCACCGTGCGCGGCAACCGGATCCTCGACCAGACGGCCGACGGCCTCAACCTGCACCAGGGCATCAGCAACACGCTGGTGACGAACAACTTCCTGCGCAACACCGGCGACGACGGCCTCGCCATGTGGGCCGAACACGACGCCGACCACCACAACACGTTCTCGTTCAACACCGTGCTGCTGCCGATCCTCGCGAACAACATCGCGATCTACGGCGGCCACGACAACACCGTGTCCGACAACGTGGTGGCCGACAACCAGGACCAGGGCGGCGGCATCCACGTGGCCAACCGGTTCAGCGCCGTGCCGCTCTCGGGCACCACCACCGTCACGCGCAACACCGCGATCCGCACCGGCGTGCTCGACTCCAACTGGCAGTTCGGTGTCGGCGCGCTGTGGTTCGACGGGCGTGACTCGGCCATCACCGGCCGCATCGACGTGGTGGACAACGACCTGCTGGACAACAACTACGAGGGCGTGCAGTTCATCGACGGCGCCACCACCGACGTGCACTTCGACGGCCTGCGGATTACCGGCGCGGGCACGTTCGCGTGGCAGCTGCAGTCCAAACCGAGCGGTACGGTCAAGAACGTCGTCGCGACGAACATCGGCCGCGCGGGCGTCTACAACTGCATGGGCCCGGACGCGCTCACGGGCCTGTCCGACCAGGGCGGCAACTCGGGCTGGACCACCACGTTCTGCGGTTCGTGGCCGGCGCCGGTCTACAACGGCAACAACGGCGGCACCACTCCCCCGACGACACCGACCACGCCGACGACTCCCACCACTCCCACGCAGCCGCCGACCGGCAACCTGGCGCTGCACAAGACGACCACGGCCAGCGGCTCCCAGGGCGGCTTCCCGCCGGGCAACGCCGTGGACGGCAATGCCGGCAGCTACTGGGAAAGCAGCAACAACGCGTTCCCGCAGACGCTGACCGTCGACCTCGGCAGTGCCTTGACCGTCGGGCGGCTCGTGTTCAAGCTGCCGCCGTCGAACGACTGGGGCGCGCGCACCCAGACGCTCACGGTGCAGGGCTCCGCCGACGGTTCGTCGTTCACCACGCTGAAATCCGAAGCCGGCTACCGCTTCGACCCGGCGAGCGGCAACACCGCCTCCGTCTCCTTCAGCCCCACGAGCACCCGCTACCTGCGCCTGAGCTTCGCCGGCAACACCGGCTGGCCGGCCGGGCAGCTGTCCGAGCTCGAGGCCTACGCGTCCTGATCCTTCCCGGAAAATCCCCAGAAAGGACAAAGATGTCCCCCACCTCAGCACGACCCAGGGCGGCCTTGCTGGCCGCGGCGCTGGTGTCCTCCGGGCTGACCGTGTTCGCGGTCGGCTCGGGCACCCCCGCCGCGGCGGCGACCTGCCCGGCCACGGCGTCCGGCGGTGCGAGCGTTCCGTTCCGGACGGTCGAGGCCGAATGCAGCGCCACCAACGGATCCGCCGTCGGCCCCGACTACACGCAGGCCACGGTGGCCTCCGAGGCGTCCGGCCGCCAGGCCGTGCGGCTCGGGCAGGGCCAGTACGTGGAGTTCACGCTGCCGGCCGCGGCCAACTCGGTCAACGTCCACTACAACCTGCCCGACGGCAGCTCCGGCCGGATGTCGGTGTACGTCAACGGGACCAAGCTCGGCAGCGGGCTTTCCGTGACGTCGCAGTACACCTACACCGACACCCCGGGCATCCCGGGCGCGAAGACCCACCACTTCTTCGACGACGCCCGGCTGCTGTTCGGCCAGAACGCCGCCGCGGGCGCGAAGGTCAAGGTGCAGCTGGACTCCGGCGACGTCGGGCAGGCCACGATCGACCTCGCCGACTTCGAGCAGGTCGGTGGCGCCGGCGCGCAGCCGGCCGGCTCGCTGTCGGTCACCGACTACGGCGCCACCGCCAACGACTCCGGCGACGACACGCAAGCTTTCCGCAACGCGTTGCAAGCCGCCCGGCAGCAGGGCAAGGAAGTCTGGGTGCCGAGCGGCCGCTTCGAGATCGGGTCGGCGCTGCAGATCGACCAGACCACCGTGCGCGGCGCCGGGCAGTGGTACACCGTGCTGCACGGCAACAACATCTTCAACAACGGCAGCGCGTCGGGGAACATCAAGCTCTACGACTTCGCCGTGTTCGGCTCGGTCTCCGAGCGCAACGACTCCAGCCCGGACAACGCGTTCCACGGCGTGCTCGGCAACGGCTCGGTCGTCTCGGGGCTGTGGATCCAGGACACCAAGTGCGGCCTGTGGTTGATGAACGGCGCGTCCTCGAACCTCACGATCGAGAACAACCGCATCCTCGACACGCAGGCCGACGGCGTGAACTTCGACGGCGCCGTCACCAACTCGGCGATCCGCAACAACTACCTGCGCAACAACGGTGACGACGCGCTCGCGCTGTGGTCCAACGGCCAGGCCGACTCCGGCATCACCATCGCCAACAACACGGTCGTGCAGCCGAACCTGGCGAACGGCATCGCGCTCTACGGCGGCTCGAACAACACCGTGAGCGGCAACCTCATCCAGGACACCAACGCCCTCGGCGGCGGCTACCTGGTGGCCAACCGGTTCAACTCGGTGCCGCTCTCGGGCACGGTCACGCTGACGAACAACACTGCGCTGCGGGCCGGGGCGCTCGACCCCAACTGGCAGTTCGGCGTCGGCGCGCTCTGGTTCGACGCCCGTGACCAGGCCATTTCCGGCGTGACCATCCGCGTCAACGGGTTCACGGCCATCGACAGCCCGTATGAGGCCATCCAGTTCATCGACGGCAACGGCGCGGGCAAGCAGGTCAGCGGCATCACGATCGACGGAGTCACCGTGCGCGGCGCGGGCACCTTCGTCGCGCAGTCGCAGACGCAGGGCACGGTCTCGATCAGCAACCTCACCGCGTCCGGGGTCGGCGTCGTCGGCACGTACAACTGCCCCTACCCGAGCTCGATCCCGAAGATGACCTTCAACGGCTCGGGCAACAGCGGCTGGACCGGCGCGTGGAACGACTGCTCCAGCTGGCCCGCACCGAACTCCGGTCCGCCGCAGCCGCCGCAGTCGGGCGCGAACATCGCGCGCGGCAAGGCGATCACGGCCAGCGGCTCGCAGGGCGGCTTCCCGCCGGGCAACGCCGTGGACGGCAACGCGAGCACGTATTGGGAGAGCACGAACAACGCGTTCCCGCAGACGCTGACCGTCGACCTCGGTGACGCGGCGGCGATCGACAAGGTGACGCTGAAGCTGCCGCCGTCGAACGACTGGGGCGCCCGTACCCAGACGCTCACCGTGCAGGGCAGCACCGACGGCGGCTCGTGGACGACGCTGGTCGCCTCGCGGGGCTGGACGTTCAGCCCGTCGTCCGGCAACACCGCGTCGGCGAGCTTCGGCACGACGACGCAGCGCTTCGTGCGCGTGACCATCACCGGCAACACCGGCTGGCCGGCCGGGCAGGTCTCGGAACTGGAGGTGGCCGCGGCGTAGGTCGGGCGAGAGGGGCTCCCCGGCCGCTACCGGGGAGCCCCTCCGTCACACCGCGGGCGCCGGGTCGCGCTCGGCGACCTCGGCCGTCTGCCGAGCCCGCCGTCCCAGGTAGAGGATCAGCACCGCGCACACCAGCATCGGTCCGGACAGCGCCAGGAAGATCGCTGCCGGGGACCAGGAGGCGGCCACCGCCGCGCCGACGATCAGCGGGCCGAGGATCCCGCCGAGGCGGCCGATGCCCAGCGCCCAGCCGACGCCCGTGGAGCGGATGTTGACCGGGTAGACCACGGCGGCCAGCGCGATGAGCGCCTTCTGTCCGCCGCTGACCCCGCAGCCGACGAGGAACATCGCCGCCAGCAGGAGCCACACCGGCGCGTGGAACGCCGGCCCGGTCACCGCGAGGAACACCGCGCCCACCACGAACAACGCGCCCAGCGAGCCGAACGCGCCCAGGCGGTCCATCGCCGGGCCGACCACGAGCGCGACGACGATGCCGCCGACGGTCGTGAGGCTCGTGGCCGTGACCACGGTGCCGTTCGCGAACCCGAGATCCGTGAGCATCGTCGGCAGCCAGCTCTGCAACGCGTAGAACTCGCCGAGGTTGACGGCGAAGACGACCCACAGCAGCACCGTGCTCAGCACCCCGCCGTTGGCCAGGAGCGCCTTCAGCTTGACGCGGCCACCGGCTTCGGCCGCGTCGACCGTCACCGGCTGCGTCGCCGAGGGCAGCGCCGGCTCGATGCGGCGGCACAGCCGGTACGCGCGCTCGGAGTTCGCGCCGCGGCCCACCAGGAACACGAGTGACTCCGGCAGGAACTTCAACATCAGCGGGATGATCACCAGCGGCGCCAGCGCACCCACGAGGAACACCGACCGCCAGCCGGCCGTGGGCACGAGCCAGCCCGACACCACTCCCGCCACCACGAACCCGAGCGAGAATCCACAGTAGATCGCCAGCACGAAGCTCGCCCGCAGGCGTTTCGGCGTGTACTCGGCGGTGAGCGCGACCGCGCTGGGCGCCGCCGCACCGAGGCCGATGCCCGTGATCAGCCGCAGCACCACGAGCTCGGCCACACCGCCGACCCACACGGACACGAGGCTCGCGAGCGCGAACAACGCCGTGCCCGCGATCACGAGCCGCCGGTGGCCGAAGCGGTCGGACAGCGGCGAGAGCACCAGGTAGCCGATCATCAGGCCCACCAGCGCCGAGGAGAAGATCGGGCCGAGCACCGCGACCTTCAGGCCCCAGTCCTTCGCGATGTGCGGGGCGAGGTAGTTGATGGCCTGCGTGTCGAAGCCGTCGAAGAACATCACGAGCCCGCACAGCACCACCGTGCCGTACTGGAACGGGCTGACGCGCTTGCCGTCGACGAACCCCGTCAGGCGCACCCCCGCCGTCATCGGGTGCCGGCCAGCAGATCGGCCACTTCACGCGGGTGCGTCAGCGGGGCCAGGTGCGGGGCGTCGAGGCGCAGGACGTGGTCGGCGCCGGCGGCCATCTTCTCCTGGTCCACGGGGAAGATCGCCTCGTCGCGCTCGCAGACGACGTAGGTGACCGGGTGCGTGCGCTCCGGTTCGGTGGCGGGCTGGGTGAACGTGACGGCCGCGTGCGCCGCACGCTGCCCGTGGACGCCGGCGAACGCGGCTTCGTCCAGGTCGGGGGCGAGTACCTTGCGGGCCAGCGCGTGGTCGTCGGTGACGTGCAGCGTGCCGTCCTCGCGGGGGACGATCCACTCCTCCGGGTGCGGCGAGCGGATGTCGAGCAGGTTTTCGCCGCGGCGCGGCCGGAACGCCGACAGGAACACGCTGTGGCGCACGCGCGGGTGGTCGGAGAGCTCGCCGACGACGATGCCGCCGTAGGAATGCCCGACCAGCACCACGTCACGGTCGAGGCCGTCGACGAGGTCACGCACGTGGGCGACGTCCGCGGACACGTCGCCGAACGCGGCCGGGTCCCCGCCCCCGCTGGGCAGCTGCTCCACGACGTGCGCCTCGTGGCCCTGTTCGCGCAGCGCTGCGGCCACTTCCCGCCAGCTCCAGCCGGCGTACCAGGCGCCGTGGACGAGCACGAAGTCCATGGGATTCTCCTTTGAATCGTGGTGGGATCGAACGGCAGATGCGGTCGACAGAGCGGTCAGGCGGGAACGCCGGGCCCGGCGGCGGGCACGAACGAATCGGCCAGGAAGCTCTCGGTCGGCAGGCCGCCGCGGGCGGTGAGCAGGTCGTGGGCGTCGGTGGTCATCGCTTCGCTGCCGCAGGCGTACGTGCGATGGCCGGTCAGCTCCGGGTGGTCGGCCAGCGCGGTGTGCTGGACATGGCCGGTGGCCCCGGACCAGCCCTTGCCCGGGCGCGAAAGCACGGGCGTGTAGTCGAACCAGCCGTGCCGGGCCGCCCAGCGTTCCGGGAGCTCGGCCAGGTAGAGGTCCTCCTCCGCCCGCGCGCCCCAATAGAGGTGGACGGGCCGGGTGCGGCGGCGGGCGATGAGGTCGAGCACGATCGACTGGATCGGCGCGAACCCCGTGCCGGTGGCGAGCAGCAGGATGGGGCCGTCGCCGTCGTCCAGCACGAACTCGCCGAACGGCGTCTCGACATCGAGCGTGTCACCCGGTTGCAGCGCCCCCACCGTGTGCTCGGAGAACCGCCCGCCCGGTTCGGTGCGGACGTGCAGCTGCACCGAGTCGTTGTGGTGCGGCGGGTTCGCCAGCGAGTACGGGCGCGGTTCGTCGTCCGGCAGCTGCACCTCCAGGAACTGCCCGGCACGGAACGGCGCGCGCCGCCCGATCGGGAACCGCAGGTCGAGCACGGTGACGCGGGGCGCGGGCCGGCGGATGCGGTGCACCACCGTGGTGAGCTTCTTGCGCCGCGGCGGCTGGCTGCGTTCGATGCGGCGCGGCCGGACCACGACCGGGCCCTGGGGCTCGGCGCGGCAGAGCAGCACACCGTCGGCCGGGCCCGTCAGCTCACCACGGCCGCGCACGAGCACCGAACCCGCGACGAGCGAGCCGGTGCACGACGTGCAGACGCCCTTGCGGCACGAGTACGGAATCGCCCAGCCCGCGCTCTCGGCCGCTTCGAGCACGGTTTGCCCGTCGTCGCACGGGATCTCGACGTCCGTGTCCGCCACGGTGATCATGCGGTGGTCTCCTTCGTTCGTCCGAACAGGCCGAGCGCGCGGACGACGGCCGTGGGGTCGGCGACGCCGCGCCCGGCGATGTCGAACGCCGTGCCGTGGCCGACACTGCAGAACGGCACACCGGCGCCGACGGTCAGCGCGGTCGAAGTGCGGCCGGCCAGCAGCTTGACCGGGATGTGGCCCTGGTCGTGGTACAGCGCGACGAACCCGTCGTGGCCCGGGGTGGTGAGCGCCACGTCAGCGCCCGTCGGGCCGACCGCGTCGACGCCTTGCGCGACCAGGGAAGCCACGGCCGGCGCGGTGACGTGCTCGTCGTCGCTGCCGAACAGGCCGCCTTCGCCCGCGTGCGGGTTGATGCCGAAGACGCCGATGCGCGGGGCGGCGACGCCGAACGTCCGCAGGGCCTCCCACAACGCTTTCCCGGCGGCGGTGACCATTTCCGGGGTGAGCCGGGCGAGGGCGTCGGCCACGCGTTCGTGCAGGGTCGCGTGCACGATGTTCAGGCCACCACCCGAGAGCAGCAGGAACACACGGTCCTCGGGCACGCCGGTGAGCTGCGCGATCAGCGGCGGGTAGCCGCGGAACGGGATGCCCGCGGCGTGCACGGCGGTCTCCGAATGCGGGCAGGCGACCACCCCGCGATACCCGCCGCCGAGGGCGAGCGTGACGGCAGTGCTGACGTACCGGATCGTCGCCGCGCCCGCCTCCGCGCTGAGCACGCCCGGCCGGAACCCGTCCGGTGGCAGGTGCCCGACGTCCACGAGGTCGAGCACGCCGTCCTCGGGCAGCGCGCCGGGCGTGTGCTCGCGAAGCCGGAAACCTCGCGCCGCGGCCAGGTCCGCGAGCACGGAGTGGTCGCCGACCAGTACCGGCGGGTCCTCGGCCCGGGTGGCGGCGGCGACGGCGATCTCGGGCCCGATGCCGTTGGGATCACCGATGGCCAGCAGTACGCGGCTCACAGCGGCAGCGCCAGAAGGGTGTCGATCTCCTTGCTGTCGCAGACGACCACGCGTTCGCGCAGCAGCGCCTGATCACCTTCGACGCGGTAGTGGTCGACATAACGACCGCTGGCGAACAGGTCGGTCGGTCCGCCGCCGGTCACACGAAGCACGAAGAACGGCGTCTCGCTCTCGACGTCGCCTCCGGACTCCGAGAGGATCGCGGGCTGGCCGAGCATGTGGCGGTACACGTGCGGCTCGTAGATGTTGGCTTCCTTCAGCGCCGACACACGGTCGGTCAGCATGCCGCGGGTGTCGGCCCAGATCAGGCCGGCGGGCAGGCCGCGGGCGTAGTTGTCGGCCGTGGTCACGCGGTAGTGGCAGTCTTCGGTGAAGAACGAGGGCCAGTCTTCGAGCGGCCCGTCGTCGATGCAGCGGGCGTAGCGCGCCTGGGCGCGGGCGATGGCGACCTGGTTGTCCATCAGGCACGCACCACCCGGGTGCGCTCGTGCTCGCCGATCTCGGGCAGCGGCGCGTCGTCGTCGGGCACGAAGCCCATCGACTCGCGATACGCCAGCCAGAACCCGCGGACCGACGCTTCGGTGACGCGGCTTTCGCTCGACTCCGCGGTGTCGCCGCCCATCTGCAGGGTCGCGTACTCGTCGGACGCCCCGGCGATGCCGCGCTGCACGAAGCCGCCGATGCCACCGTCCTCCATGGACACGTAGCCGGCGGGACCGACCAGGTTGGACTGTTTCATCCGGACCAGCCGCTGTTCCTCGGTGTCGGACTCGAAGCCGAGGTAGGTCCAGTTGAGCAGCGTGTCGTCCGTGCCGCGCGGGAGAATCTGGCGCACGGCCACGGAGTTCTGGATCTGCTGCAGCACGAACCCCGGGTAGACCGAGAGGATCTGCAGCGTCACGTCGTCGCCGACCTCGCTGAACCCCTCGAGCAGCGACGGGTCGGCGAGGCGGTACTCGCTGTCGGACCGGATGTTCTGGTCCCGGTACTCGGTGGACTCCGTGGCGCTGCGGTCGATGGCCGAGTAGCTCACGTGGTGGCCACCGGACTCGTCGACGATGATCGCGCCGCGCTGCGAAAGCCGGTTGATGCCGAACGTCGTGAAGAACAGGTGCAGGATGCTGGCGTGGTAGGAGTCGCGGACATTCTCCGCGTACAGCTTCCAGTTGTTCGGCAACCGCTGCGCGAACCGGCCCAGCACCACGGGTTTGCGGCCGCCGAGCACGCGGTCGATGCGGTCGAGGATCTCCTCGCCGAGGTACTCCTCGATGTCGGGCAGGTCGTTGGACAGCGTGCCGAACACCAGCCCGTGGACCACGGCGATGCGCAGCTTGCGCGGCCCGTGGTCGGACAGGCAGAAGTTCGGCGGCATCCCGCCCTTGCCGCCGACGCCCTCCGCGAACGCGACAGCCGTGAGGTCGCCCTGCAGGTTGTAGGTCCAGGCGTGGTAGACGCAGGTGAAGTCGCGGGCCTTGCCGTGGTCGGCCATCGCGATCAGCGCGCCGCGGTGAGCGCAGCGGTTCTCGAACGCGTACACCTCGCCGTCGACGTCGCGCGTCACCAGCACCGGCTGCTCGCCGATGAAGGTCGCGCAGAAGTCGCCCGGCTCGGCCAAT
Source organism: Amycolatopsis sp. NPDC049253 (assembly GCF_040678995.1). Lineage (NCBI taxonomy): Bacteria > Bacillati > Actinomycetota > Actinomycetes > Pseudonocardiales > Pseudonocardiaceae > Amycolatopsis > Amycolatopsis sp. NPDC049253. The sequence continues at coordinate 18,990 of NZ_JBFAQX010000014.1, forward strand.
TCGGCCTCGAGGCACAGGTAACTCCAGTGCGGGCCGTGGAAGATCCGGTCCTGCTCGGCGCGGTACACCGACTCGTCCTGGAAAACCCAGTACGGCACCCGGGTCAGCGACCGCGGCCAGCTGCGGTCGGGTGCGCGGTTGCTGACCTGAGTCCCCGTGAGGCGATCCATCGTCGGTTCCTCCTCGCCCAGGGTGCCGCTCGACAGCTCGCGACGCCCCTGATAGTGTTCGAATAACGAACGTAGATTCACTTATCGAACACATTGAAGGCAGGTGGGAGCCTGCCGTCAAGACCCATCTCCGGGGAGAGCCGTGCCCGCAGCCGAAGGAATGGCCGGTTTGGCCAAGGGACTGGCGATCCTCGAGCTCTTCGGCGAGGCCACGCCGAAGCTCGCGATCAGCGACGCGGCGCGCCTCACCGGCCTCAACCGCGCCGTGGCCCGCCGCTGCCTGCTCACGCTCGTCGACCTCGGGTACCTCACCCACGACGGCAAGCACTTCCTGCCCACACCGCGGCTCCTGCGCCTGGGCGACGCCTACGTCGAGTCGACGGCGCTGCCGCAGCTCGCCCAGCCCCACCTGGCGGCGGTGCGCGAGCACGTGCAGGAGTCGGCGTCACTGGCGGTGCTGCAGAACGACGAGGCATTGTTCATCGCGCGCAGCGAGGTGAAGCGGATCGTCAACACCGGCGTGCGTATCGGGGCGAGCCTGCCGGCCTACGCGTCCGCGACCGGGCACGTGCTCCTGTCCGCACTGTCCACCGAGGACCTCACGGCCTACCTCGAACGGTGCGATCCCCGCCCCAGGACCCCGAAAACGCCGGTGGTCCCCGCCGAGATCCGCCGGCGCGTGGAGCTCGCTCGCGAAGAAGGCGCGGCGTTCACCGACGAGGAGCTGGAGTACGGCCTGCGCTCGCTCGCCGTGCCCGTGCTCGATTCGCGCGGCCGCACCGTCGCCGCGATGTCGGTGAGCGCCACCGCGGGCCGCATCTCGATGGACCGGCTGCGCGACGAGTTCCTGCCGGTCCTGCGCGACCAGGCGGAGCAGCTGGGGCGCACGCTGTAGCCGGTGGCACAGCGTGTCAGCACCCTCGCACCGTGAAGTCGAGATTTTGCGAGTCGTTGCAGTAAAGTTTCAGCCATGACGCGTCGACTTGCCGAAGTGGCCCGACAGGTGGGGGTCAGCGAAGCCACGGTCAGCCGGGTGCTCAACGGCCGGCCCGGGGTTTCCGCGAGCACCCGGGCCGCCGTTCTCACCGCACTGGACGTGATGGGCTACGAACGCCCCACCCAGCTGCGCGGGGAACGGGCCCGCCTGGTGGGGCTCGTGCTGCCCGAGCTGCAGAACCCGATCTTCCCCGCGCTCGCCGAGATCATGGGCAACGCGCTGGCCCAGCAGGGGTTCACGCCCGTGCTGTGCACGCGCACCGCCGGCGGGGTGTCCGAAGCCGAGTATGTGGAGCTGCTCCTGCAGCAGCAGGTGTCCGGGGTGGTGTTCGCCGGCGGGCTGTTCGCCCAGGCCGACGCCGTGCACACGCACTACCACCACCTCGTGGAACGCAAGCTGCCCACGGTGCTGATCAACGCCGCCGTCGACCACCTCGGGCTGCCGCAGGTCTCGTGCGACGACGCGGTGGCCGTCGAGCAGGTCGTGGGGCACCTGAGCTCGCTCGGCCACGAGAAGATCGGCCTGGTCCTGGGCCCGGCCGACCACGTGCCGTCGCAGCGCAAGCTCGCGGCTTTCCGGTCGTACGCGGCGAAACTCGGCCTGCCCGTGCTCGACGAGCTGGTGGAGCACGGCATGTTCTCCATCGAAGGCGGGCACGCCGCGGCCGCCCGCTTGTACCCGCGCGGGGCCACCGCCGTGCTGTGCGCGAGCGACCTGCTGGCCCTCGGCGCGATCCGGGCCGCACGGCGGCAAGGCCTGGCGGTGCCGGACGACATCTCCGTGGTCGGCTACGACGACTCCGCCCTCATGAACTGCACCGATCCGCCGCTGACGACCACGCGCCAGCCGATCGAGGCGATGGGCCGCGCCGTGGTGGAGCTGCTCGTGAAGCGGATCAACGGCGGCGAGGTCGCGGCCGAGGAGCTGCTGTTCGCCCCCGAGCTCGTGGTGAGGGGGTCGACCGCGCGACACCGGGCGTGATCACGTCCTGTTCGTAACTTGCAAATCCTCGTCGGGTTATTGCGGCGTTCTGGTCTCACACTTTAGAGTGACGGCCATCACGACACAGCCGTCGCGACCGCGAGAAGAGGCTTGAGATGAGCAGTCCCTGGTCCCGAGCAGCGAGGTCCAGCCGCACCCCCAGAACCGTGATCGCCCTGCTCACCGCGGGTGGCCTGGCCGTGAGCCTCGCCGCCTGCGGCTCCGGCTCCGAGGGCGGTGACGCCGGCGGAAAGGTCCAGATCACCGTCACCGGGCAGCCGCCGACCACGCAGCCGTTCGAGCGCAAGGTGTTCGACGCCGACGTCGCCGAGTTCGAGGCTTCCCACCCGGACGTCGACATCGTGCCCCACGAGGGCTTCATGGACCCCAAGACGTTCTCGGCGAAGCTCGCCGGCGGCCAGCTCGAAGACGTGTACTACGTGTACTTCACCGACCCGGCGCAGATCATCGCCCGCCACCAGGCCGCCGACGTCACGGAAGCGGCGAAGAGCGTGCCGCACGTCAACGACATCCAGCCGCAACTCCTGGACAACTTCCGGGACGCGAGCGGCAAGCTCTACGGCCTTCCGACGGCCAACTACACCATGGGGCTCGTCTACAACCGCAAGCTCTTCCAGCAGGCCGGGCTCGACCCGGACAAGCCGCCCGCCACCTGGGACGAGGTGCGCGCCGACGCGAAGAAGATCTCCGCGCTGGGCAACGGGATCGTGGGGTACGCCGACTACAGCAAGAACAACCAGGGCGGCTGGCACATGACCGGCTGGCTGTACTCGATGGGCGGCGACATCGCCCGCAAGGACGGCGACAAGTGGGTCGCCGACTTCGACAACGACAAGGGCCGCGCCGCGCTGAACTACCTGCACGCCATGCGCTGGGACGACAACTCCATGGGCAGCAAGCAGCTGCTGCAGGACGTCGACGTGCAGCGCATGATGGGCGCCGGCCAGCTCGGCATGTACATGGCCGCGCCGGACAACGTGCCCGTGCTGGTGAAGCAGTTCAACGGCAAGTACGAGGACTACGGCATCGCCGGCATGCCCGGCACGCAGGGCACCCTGCTCGGCGGCGAGGGCTACATGATCAACCCGAAGGCGTCGGCCGCGAAGATCAAGGCCGGGCTCGAGTGGATCCAGTGGAAGTACCTCAACCCCGACCGCTTCGACAAGCACGTGAAGCAGTACGCCGACGGCAAGCAGCCCGTGGGTCTGCCGACCGAGCCGACGCCGGACATCTGGCAGGGCGCGGTGCGCGACCAGCAGCTGGCCGTGAAGAAGAAGTACGCCAACGTGCCCGCGGAGAACTACCAGTCCTACGTGGACACCGCGGACAAGATCAAGGGCAGCATCGAACCGCCGAACGCGCAGCAGATCTACGCCGCGCTCGACAGCGTGATGCAGGCCGTGCTCACCGACCGCAACGCGAACATCGACCAGCTGCTCGGCTCGGCACAGTCGAAGGTCAACAGTGTCCTCGCCCAGGTCAGGTAACGTCCTCGACTGGCCCGCGGTCACCCCGCGGGCCGGCCGGCCGGCCGTCTCGGCCGCCGAACGCCGGCGGGCCCGGCTCAAGCGGCGCCTGCGCGAGAACCTCACCGCGTACACGCTCTTGTGCGCCGCGCTGGTGGTGTTCGCGATGTTCTCCTGGTACCCCATCGTGCGCGGGGTGCTGCTGAGCTTCCAGCAGGTCGACTTCGTGAACCCGCCGACGTGGGTCGGGTTCGACAACTTCGTGCGCCTGTTCGCCGACCCGCTGTTCGGGGTGGCGTGGCGCAACACGTTGCTGTTCACCGGGTTCGCGCTCGTCTTCGGGTTCCTCGTGCCCTTCCTGGCGGCGGTGCTGCTCAACGAGCTGCGCCACGCGCGGGCGTACTTCCGGCTCGCGGTGTACCTGCCGGTGATGCTGCCGCCCGTGGTCACCGCGTTGATGTGGAAGTGGTTCTACGACCCGGGTCCCGGCCTGTTCAACTCGGCGCTGAACGCGGTCGGCCTGCCGGGCCTGCAGTGGCTCGACTCCTCGACGACCGCGGTGCTGTCGCTGGTGTTCGTGTCCACCTGGGCCAACATGGGCAGCACCACGCTGATCTACCTGGCGGCGCTGCAGACCATCCCGGGCGAGCTGTACGAGGCCGCGGAGCTCGACGGCGCCGGGATGTGGCGGCGGCTGCGGCACGTGACGTTCCCGCAGACCCGGTTCGTGCTGCTGGCGCTCCTGCTGCTGCAGATCGTGGCGACGATGCAGGTGTTCACCGAACCGTACGTGATGACCGGCGGCGGACCGGACGACTCGACGGTGACCGTGCTGCTTCTCCTGTACCGCTACGCCTTCGTCTACAACGACTTCGGCTCGGCCAGCGCGATGAGCCTGCTGCTGTTCGTGGCACTGGGTGTGTTCTCGGCGATGTACGTGCGGCTGACCCGGCGCGCGGACGACTAGGAGGTGCCCATGACAACCGCCCTGCCGCGCAAGGGGAAACGTGCGGCTGTCCCTTCAGGACGAACACTGATCTCACCGTCGCAGCTGCGCACCGGCGGCGGGAAGACCGTGTACGTGATCGTGTTCGTGTGCACGTTCGTGCTGTTCACGCTGGCGTTCCTGTTCCCGCTGTACTGGGCCGTGACGGGCGCGATGAAGTCGCCGGCGGAGCTGGCGGCGACCCCGGCGACGATCGTGCCGCGCGAGTGGCATCCGGAGTCGTTCACCGAGGCGTGGGACCAGATGGACCTCGGGAAGTACTTCCTCAACACGGTCGTCGTGGCCGGCGGCGCGTGGCTGGTGCAGCTCGCGGTGGACGTGCCGGCGGCGTTCGCGCTGTCGAAACTGCGGCCGAAGTTCGGCAACGTGGTGCTCGGGCTCATGCTCGTGACGCTCATGCTGCCGGCCGCGGCGCTGCTGGTGCCGACGTACGTGACGGTGACCGACCTGCCGCTGCTGCACCTGAACCTGATCAACTCCCCCGCCGCGATCTGGCTGCCGGCCGCGGCCAACGCGTTCAACATCTACCTGCTCAAACGGTTCTTCGACCAAATCCCCGACGAGCTCGTCGAAGCCGCGCGCATCGACGGCGCCGGACCGGTGCGCACGTTGTGGAAGATCATCCTGCCGATCTCACGCCCGATCCTCGCCGTGGTCTCGATCCTCACGATCGTGGCCGCGTGGAAGGACTTCATCTGGCCGCTGCTGGTGTTCCCGGACACCGGCAAGCAGACGCTGAGCGTGATGCTGCAGCGGGTGGCGATCGACATGCCGCTCAACCTGCTCGTGGCGGGCATGGTGCTGGCGAGCGTGCCGATGATCGTGCTGTTCCTCGTGTTCCAGCGCCAGATCCTCGCCGGGCTCACCGCCGGTTCGATCAAGGGCTGACACACCGACTGGGTACACAAACGACTCTGGGAGGACTACGCAGTGACCGAACTGTCTTCGGCCTGGTGGCGCAGTGCGGCGATCTACCAGGTGTACATCCGCAGCTTCGCCGACGGAAACGACGACGGCATCGGCGACCTCGCCGGGGTGCGGTCCAAACTGGACCACCTGGCGGAGCTGGGGGTCGACGCCATCTGGTTCACGCCGTGGTACCCGTCGCCGATGGACGACGGCGGCTACGACGTCGCCGACTTCCGCGACATCGAACCGCTTTTCGGCACGCTCGACGAGGCCGAGGAGCTCATCGCCGAGGCCCACGAGCGCGGCATCCGCGTGATCATCGACATCGTGCCCAACCACTGCTCCGACGAGCACCGGTGGTTCCGCGCCGCGCTCGCGGCCGAGCCGGGATCCCCCGAGCGGCAACGGTTCTGGTTCCGCCCCGGCCGCGGCGCCGACGGTTCGGAGCCGCCGAACAACTGGAAGTCGCGCTTCGGCGGGCCCGCGTGGACCCGCGTCGAGGACGGGGAGTGGTACCTGCACCTGTACAGCTCGCGCCAGCCCGACTTCAACTGGGACAACGCCGACATCCGCGCGGAGTTCGAGGACGTGCTGCGGTTCTGGTTCGACCGCGGCGTCGACGGCTTCCGCATCGACGTCGCCGACGGGCTCGTGAAGGATCCCGCGCTGCCCGACGTCGAGGGCGGGGACGAGACGCCGTTCTCCGACCAGGAGGGGCTGCACGAGATCTACCGGTCGTGGCGCAAGATCGCCGACTCGTACGCGGGTGAACGCGTGCTCGTCGGCGAGATGTGGCTGCCCGACATGTCGCGGGCCGCGCGGTACCTGCGCCGCGACGAGCTGCACTCGGCGTTCAACTTCGACTTCCTGGTGTGCCCGTGGGACGTCTCGCGCTTCCGCGACGTCATCTCGCGCACGCTGCGGGCCCACGACGAGGTCGGCGCGCCCGCGGCGTGGGTGCTGTCCAACCACGACGTGACGCGGCACGTCACGCGGTACGGCCGCTCCGGGGACACGGGATTCTCCTTCGCGGACCGGCTGCACGGCTCGCCCGTGGACCTCGCGTTGGGCACCCGCCGGGCGCGGGCGGCGGCGTTGCTGACGCTGGCGCTGCCGGGCGGGGTGTACGTGTACCAGGGCGAAGAGCTGGGGTTGTGGGAGGTCGAGGACCTTCCTTCGGAGCTGCGGCAGGACCCTGTCTGGGCGCGGACCGACGGCGCGGACCCGGGCCGGGACGGGTGCCGGGTGCCGCTGCCGTGGTCGGGTCCTGCCGCACCGTTCGGGTTCGGGACAGGGATACCGTGGCTGCCTCAACCGGCTTCGTGGGGCGGCTACACGGCTTCGGCGGAGGCGGCGGACCCGGCGTCGATGCTGTCGCTGTACCGCGACGGCCTGCGGATCCGGACGGAGCACCCGGCGCTCGGCGCGGGCGGGCTGGAGTGGCTGGCGCTCGGCGACGGGGTGCTGGCGTTCACGCGGGAGCCGGGGTTCACGTTCGTGCTGAACTTCTCCGCCGCCCCGGTTCCGTTGCCGGCCGGGGAGATCCTGCTGGCGAGCGGTCCCGTCACGACGGAGATCCCGACGGACACCGCTGTGTGGCTGCGGTCCTGACCGGCGGTGGAGGGCGGCCCGGGGGCGCCCTCCACCGGCGTCGGTCAGGGGGCGTGGTCGTCGCCGAGGCGCTCGGAGAGCTCGAACATGGTGCCCCACGGGTCGCGGAAGAACGCGAGGCGGGCGCTGATGTCGTCGATCTCGAACGGCGGGTTGACGATCTCGGCGAGTGTGGCGTCGACGTCACCGAACCGCGGCTGGGCGGCGGCGCCGGGACCGCCGAGGATCTCGAGGCGGAAGTCGTCCTGGGCGGGCGGCAGGACGTAGGAGAGGGTGAGGTCGCCGTAGGGCCAGACCTGCAGGACGCGCCAGCCCATGGTGTCGACCCAGAACGCGAGGGCCTGCTCGAAGTCGGGGTAGCGGATCCCCGTGTGGTGCCCGCGCATGGACGCGAACGGCGACGCGGGTTCTGCGGCGGGGCGGAAGGCAAAGGCATGGCGGAGCTCCGGGGTGAGGTGTCGTTGACGCTTTCCATCAGAGCGGGGTTCGGCGCTCGGGCGAAGGGGATGCCTGGTACCGCTCGTGGTGGCTCCGGCAGTACCACCCGGACCGGGTCCGCCGGTGGTCTCGGCGGCCATGATCGCCGGTATGGGCAACGAGCTGCGTGACTTCCTCACCTCGCGTCGGGCAGCCCTGTCCCCCTCGGACGTCGGCCTGCCCGGCCCGACCACCGCGCGGCGGGTGAAGGGGCTGCGCCGCGAGGAGGTCGCGATCCTGGCCGGCGTGAGCGTCCACTACTACGTGAAGCTCGAACAGGGCCGCGCGGGCAACGTCTCGGGCCAGGTCGTGGACGCCGTCGTGCGGGCGCTGCGGCTCGACGAGGTGGAGAGCCGCTACCTGCGTTCGCTGCTGCAGCCGGGTTCCTCGCGGGCGGCGCGGGCGCGGCCGGCGCGGCAGTCGATGATCCGCGCTCTCTCGGTACCCGCGGTGATCCACGGCCCTCACCTGGAGATGCTCGGCATCAACCACGCGGGCAAGACCCTGCTCGACGACTTCGACGCGATGCCCGTGGCCGACCGCAACACCGCGCGGTGGAGGTTCCTGAACCCCCGCGCCCGCGTCGTGTACCGCGACTGGGCCGACATCGCCGCCGACGTCGTGGCCGTCCTGCGCGCCTCCCCCGCCGGCGAGCCGCTGTCCCGCCTCGTGGGCGACCTGAGCCTGCGGTCGGCGGAGTTCGCGACGATGTGGGCGGACCACCGCGTGGCCGAACACCAGCACGGCGTGAAGCGCTTCTACCACGAAACCGTCGGCGACCTGCGGCTCAACTGGCAGACGCTCCACCTGATCGCGAGCTCGACCACCGGCCGGTACGCGTTGACCCGCGCCCGCGGCCAGTCGTTCGGCCCGAGGAGCACCTCGTCGGTCACGATGCGGTAGATCAAGGCGCGCACGAGCAACTGACCCCAGGCCGGCAGGTGCGACCACCGCTTCGCGAGGTCCGGCCGGGCGCCGTGCCGGCACAGGGTGTCGACGACCGCGACCGCCGACGCCCACGAGGGCGGCCGCCAGTCCACCGCCCAGTCGATCACCGCCGGGGCCTGGCCGTCGGCGAACAGGACGTTGCCGAGCAGATCTCCGTGCACGACCTGCGAGCCGAGGTCAACCCGACGGCGAGCGGCCACGAGCGGACGCAGCAGACCCGCGGAGTCGCTCCGCACGGGCAGCTCCTCCCGGGCGGCGCGGTCGCCCGTGGACCACGGATCGTCGCGCCGATCCAGGAAAGCCGGCCGGGCAGGTCGGCGATGGCCGGCCGGATCCAGCCCGATAAGCGCGCTGGCACGCGGCTGGTCGACAACCCCGAACGCGGCCAGGACGGAGGCGGGGCGGAGGCGTCACGGCCGCTGACAGCAGGAGAACTCCGGGCCGTTTGTCGTCGTGGTTTCGGCCTGCCCGAGATTTTTCCGGGCCGGTGTCGATTGGCGTCGAGCGGGTTCGTAGGCAGGGTGAGGGGCTGCCCGGCCCGAACCTGACCCAAGGAGCGCACCATGACCGCCACCTACACCTTCGACGTCTTCTCCAGCCTCGACGGCTACGGCTCCCACACCGGCGACTGGGGCGGCTACTGGGGCAAGCAGGGCCCCGAACTGCTGGCGCGCCGGCTCGAGCTGTACGGCGAGGGGCAGCGGATGGTGTTCGGGGGGACCACGTTCCGGGACAACGTGGAGATGTTCGCCGCGTTCGGTGTGGAGAACCTCGACCCCTGGGTCGCCCGGATGCGGAACCTGCCGGCCACCGTCGTGTCCACCACCCTGCGCGGCCCCCTCGACTGGCCGGACGCGACCGTCATCAGCGGCGACGCCCGCGACGTCGTCGCACGGCTGAAAAAGGAGTCCGGCGCGCCGCTGCGCTCGCACGGCAGCCTGGCCATGAACCGCGCCCTGATGGCCGCCGGCCTGGTCGACCGCGTGCAGCTGACCGTCTTCCCCGTCCTCACCGGCCGGACGGGCGCCGCCCGCATCTTCGAAGGCGCCGAGGACTTCGACCTGGAGCTCCTCGAAAGCCGCACGCTGGACGGGCACACGCAGGAACTGATCTACCGGCCCACGCGGCATTGATCCGGTGGCTTCCGCGCGGCTGGCAGACTCCGTCTCATGGCAAAGCTCGAGGCGACGGTGACCCGCTGGGTGGACGAAGAGTTCCCCGGCTTCGTGGAACTGCGGTTCGCCGACGCGGACGGCACCGTCGTGCTGATCACGGAGAAGGTGCCCGTCCTGACCGCGGAGAACTGGGACGCGAGTACTCCGCTGCCGATGCCGTTCGACCTCGACTGCGAAGTGCTGCGGCGCGAACGGGACCCCCAGGGCCACGCCACAGCGGTCGTCGAACTGAGCTACGGAGTCGGGGACGACGACGGCCGGGTGCAGTTCACGGTGCCGGCGGACCAGGTGCTCTGAACCTCGGACCGCGCGGGTGCGGGGCCGCTCGAAGACGTTCGGGCGGCCCGGCGACCGGATCTCAGGCCGTCAGCTTCAGAACATCCACCCCACGCACGTTGTCCGCCACATACACGTACCCGTCATGCCAGTACGGCGCCCACGAGCTCGCGTCCGCCGGGCGGAAGTAGGCGATCTGGCGCGGGTTGGTGGGGTCGCTGACGTCGAGGAAGCGCGTGCCCTGGGAGTAGAAGGACTGGACGAGCACGTGGTCGCGCAGGTCGAAGTAGTGGGCGGAGCAGTCGTCGGAGGCGGGGTCGCTGCCTTCCTGGCCCGCGACGCTCCAGGTGCCGATGCTCTGCAGGCGGAAGGGGTCCTCCGGCGTCGAGCGCCAGCCTTCTCCGTTGTACGAGCCGGCGAGCGAGGAGATGGTGAGCACGCCGTCGCCCGCGCAGCCGTCGAGGAAGTTCTCCTCGGTGGCGTAGACGAGGTCGTGGCCGCGCCAGGAGCCGGCGGCGCGGGGGCCGACCGGGTGGAAGCTGTTGTGCAGGAACTTCGACGGCGCGGCGGTCTCGTCGACGCCGCCGCCGGCGTACGGGACGGGCTGCAGCGCAGTGGCGCGGTGCACGCCGCCGCGGACGGGGTCTCGGTGCAGGCCGCTGGTCCAGTAACCGCGGACGCCGCCGCGGCCCGACACCCACGCGACGCCCGCGGAGTCGACCTGGACGTCGTGGACGTAGTCGGTCTGGCCGTCGTTGCGGGCGAGCTCGATGGGGTCGGGGTGCACGACGGGGTGGCGCGGGTCGCGCACGTCGGTGACCCAGATCGGGCGCCCGCCCCAGTCGGCCGGCTGGTCGTCGGCCTTCGCGGGGCCGCCGGTCCACAGGTAGCGGCAGCCGTCGACGCAGCTGGTGGTGTGGCCGGCCGGCACGCGCACGTAGCTGAGGATCGCGGGCTTCTCCGGACGCGAGACGTCCACGACGTAGATGCCGGACTCACCGGTGTGCGTGTTGCCCTCGAACGCGCGCGGGTCGCGCGAGAGGAACACCAGCTTGCGCTGTGCGTCGACCTCGGTGTCCTCGGTCTCCCACAGGCCGGGCAGGCTGAGCTGCCCGATCGCCTTCGGCGCGGCGGGGTTGCGGGTGAGGTCGTAGACCTTGAGGCCGAACTCGCCGGACACCACCATCACGTCGCGGTGGCCGTACTGCAGGAAGTTGGCGGAGATCGCGCCCGCCGCGTCGGGCACGTTGCCGACGGCGCGCACGCCCTTGACCGCGCCCGGGTCACCGGCGGTGTGTTTGGCCTGCACCGCCGGCTTGTCGTCCTCGCCGCACGCGGCCGCGGGCAGCTCGGTCGCGATGAGTGTCGCGGCGACGGTGGTCAAGGCCAAGCAAGATCGAACCCACCAGCGGCGCACACGAACCTCCCAGAACGCCCAGCGTGACCGTTGCACTCTAAGACGGTGACCAACCGGACACAACCGCCTTTCGTCTCTTTCCAACTGGTATTAAGACACCATGCGCCTGCCTGCCCTGCTCGCCGCCGCGGTGATGGCGTTGTCCGCGCTCGCCGGCTGTTCGTCCGCCGAGCCCGCACGCCCGGGTGTCGTCACGGTCGGCCTGCAGGAGCCGGGCACGCTGCTGCCCGCCGACGTCGACGACCAGGCAGGGCGGTTCGTCACGGGCGCGCTCTGGACGCCGCTCGCCGACTACGACCCGGCCACGGGCAAGCTCACCCCGCGCGCCGCCGCGTCGATCACGAGCACCGACCGCGTGACGTGGACCGTGAAACTGCGCCCGGGCCTGCGGTTCCACGACGGCACCCCCGTCACCGCACAGTCCTATGTGGACACATGGCGGGCCATCGCCGGCGAGAACTGGGAGGTCACGCCGGTCTTGACGAAGTCGTTGCGGGCCAAGCAGATCACGGCCCCCGACGCGACGACGATCCGGCTTGTGCTCGGCCGTCCGAGCAGCCAGGTGCCGGCCTGGCTCTCGGCGCCGGGGCTCGTGCCGATGCCCGCGTCGGTCCTCGCTTCGCGCGACTGGAACGGCTTCGCCCGCGACCCCGTCGGCGACGGCCCCTTCCGCCTCGCCGACGGCTGGGCCCCCGGCACCGGCGGCACCCTCCTGCGCGTCGCCCCCGCCGGCGGGCGGGCCACCGAGGTCGACCTGCGCGTGGGCGACCCGGCAGAGCAGTACGACGCCGTGCGCGACGGTTCGCTCGACCTCGTCACCTCCGTCCCCGGCGAACGCCACGAAGCCATGCACACCGACTTCGCCGACCGCCACACCACCTGGCCCCTGCCCGAGGCCGGCTACCTCGTCTTCCCCACCGACGACCCCCGCTTCGCCGACGCGGCCGTGCGCCACGCCTTCGCCCTCGCCGTCGACCGCGCGGCGCTGGAAGCCGGCCCCCTCGCCCACCAGGTCGACCCGGCCCACGCCCTCCTGCCGCCCGCCGACGCCCCCGGCGAACGCACCGGCACCTGCCGCCCCTGCTCCTTCGACGCGGCCGCCGCCAAGTCACTGCTCGGCCAGTCGGGGTTCACCGGCCCCACCACGGTGTACTTCGACCCCGGCGCGGGCCAGTGGACGCGCCCGCTCGCCGCCGGCTTGACCACGGCGCTGGGGGTTCCGGTGACCGCCGCCCAACGGCCGACCGAGCAGGCGGCCGTTCTGTCTACTGTGGACTTGAACCTCGCCTCCGCGAGCCCGGCGGACCTCCTGTCGGCCCTGGCGTCCGCCTCGGGCTACTCGGACGCCGGCTTCTCGCAGGACCTCTCGGCAGCGGAGTCCGCGCCCACCGCCGCGGAAGCCGGGCAGCTGTACCGGGTCGCCGAGAACCAGCTGCTGCGCGACCTCCCGGTCGCCCCCCTGTGGACGGGCCACGGGCACGCCGTGTGGTCGCCCCGCCTCCACGACGTGCGGGCGACGGCGTTCTCGGGCATCGACTTGGCTGGGCTTTCGGTCTGATCACACCGTCGCGCACTGCGCGAGAACCTCGACGAAACCACTGGTCAACGGATCCGGCCCAGGCCGGCGGCCGCGAGGATGGGGGCGGTGGCCGTCTGCTCGGTGCGGACGGCGGGGCGCGGGCGGAAACCGGCGTCGGCGCAGGCGGTGTCGAGGATTTCGGCGAGGCCGTGGCCGGGGGCGTGGTGCACCCAGGCGCAGTCGGCGAGCGTGGCCAGGTCGACGGTGCCGCGGTCGCCCTCGGTGGCGCCGTCGGCGGGGAGGACGACGCCGCACACCTCGCCCCCCAGCGACTGCGCTTTCCCGGCAAACCCGGCGCCTACGACAGCCTCCTGGAAATGACCGACGCCGGCCTCTTGGCGGAGGCCGAGGTCTGGGCCGCGACCTCCGCCCGCAACGAGGCCCTCAACATCGCGAACGGCGACCTCTTCCGCTGGAGCGAACTGTGGCCGAAGCTCGCCGTGTGCTTCGGCCTGGACACGGCGCCGCCGTTGCCGATGTCGCTCGCGACCGTGATGGCGGACAAGGAACCGCCGTGGTCGGCGGATGTCCGCCGACCACGGACTCGAGCCGGCCTGCCGCGACGTGTCCGCCCGGGCCTTCGGCGACTTCGTGTTCTCCTGGGACTACGACATGTTCGCGGACACGTCGAAATCCCGCCGCGCGGGCTTCCACTCCTATGTGGACACCGAGCGGAGGTTCTGCCGGCTGTTCGACGAGTTCCGCCGCGACAAGGTCATCCCCTGACGCTCAGGCGTTCGGGTCCAGTCCGACCTCGCCCGGCTTCGCCGTCGCCAGCGTGCCGTTGAAGCGGTCGTCCGTCAGCTTGAACGTCGCGTCCCCGAAGTCGGCCGCGGTGAGCTTGTCGCGGATACCCGAGGGGTAGTTGTCCCAGCCGACGAGGCCCTTGACCTGCCACACGCCCTCGTCGTTCTCGGGCGGCTCGTCGCCGTTGTCCGCCTTGGGGAAGCGGAAGTCGTGGGTCGAGACGCCGTCCTTGTGGTACACGGCCTTCGGGTGACTGTCCTGGAACGGGACCTCCGAAGCGGGCTTGGTCTCGTAACCCTGGTGCTGGGAAACGGAAATGTACTTCGCCTGGTCGTCCTGCACCCACACGACGATGTGCTCCCAGTCGTGTTTGTGACCGGCCGACACGGGACCGTCGGAGACCTGGTCCTTCTCGAAGTAGTACCCGTACAGGTAGGCGCACCAGCCGTTGTTGCACTTGGACCGGGAGTAGACGTTGGTGTTGGCCAGATCGGACTTGTCGTGGCAGTTGCCGTTCACCGCACCGCCGAGGTCGAGGCCCGGGTTGAGCGTGCCGTCGGGGCCGATGGCCGGGGTGTTGTAGCAGCCGTCCTTGTCGAAGTCGAGCGCGGGCTGCCACTTGGCGTCGGCGGCGGGCGCGCCGGCCGGCAGGGCCGAGGGCGGGTCGGCCCAAGCCGTCGAGCCGAAAGCCACTGAGCCGAAAACGACGGTGGCCATCGCCAGCGATACGACGGCCGGCCTGGGCAACGTGCGGTGCTTCATCGAGCGGGTCCCTTCTCGTGATCGCACGCCCAGCGTGGCCTCGGGACGGGAGCACCGCAGTGTGGATCAGACCACTCGAAGATCATTGCCCGAACGGGTAGATCCGGCGGTACGGAAGGGTCAGCCCCTCCCGATGAAGGGCATGGTCGTGGCCGTGATGGTCAGGAACTGGACGTTCGCGTCGAGCGGCAGCCCCGCCATGTACAGCACCGCGTCGGCCACGTGGCCCGCGTCGAAGGTGGGCTCGGCGAGCACGCGGCCGTCGGCCTGCCCGATGCCGGCGGACATGCGCTCGGTCATCTCCGTGGCGGCGTTGCCGATGTCGATCTGTCCACACGCGACGTTCCAGGCGCGGCCGTCGAGGGAGATCGACTTGGTCAGGCCCGTGACGGCGTGCTTCGTGGCGGTGTAGGCGACGCTCGCGGGCCGCGGCGCGTGCGCGGAGATCGAGCCGTTGTTGATGATCCGCCCGCCCATCGGATCCTGGTCCTTCATCAGGAGCACGGCCTGCTGCGCGCACAGGAACATCCCCGTCAGGTTCGTGTCGACGACGTGGCGCCAGCGCTCCACCGACAGGTCCGCGACGGTCCCGCCCACCGACATCCCGGCGTTGTTCACCAGCAGGTCGAGCCGGCCCCACCGCTCCCGCACCGCCGCGAACAACGCCGCCACGGCCTCGGGCGAGGCGACGTCCGTGGGCACCACCAGCGCACCCTCGGCACCGTCTGCCGTCTCCGAAAGCGCTTCGGCCCGGCGCCCGGCCAGCGCGACCTGGTAGCCGGCGCCCAGCAACGCGCGCGCGACCCGCCGGCCGATGCCCGAACCCGCTCCGGTGACCACCGCGGTCTTGCTGCTCATCCCGTACGCCCTCCTCGTCGCGGCCGTACCGCACGCTCCCACACCATCCGGGCCACCACAATCCACGCCGTGGACGCGCGGCCGCCACGAGGGCAGACTTGCGGAAATGGGACCACGAGACACTCTGCTCGCCGGGCTGGCGAGGCAGCTCGGCCACCCCAGCGGGCTGCCCGGCCGCGCCGTCGGGCGGCTGCTGAACCGCGCCAACCGCGGCAACGTGAAGGCAGCCGTCGAAGCACTCGACCTGAAACCCGGAGAGACGGCGCTCGACATCGGCTTCGGCGGTGGCCTGGGCCTCGACCTGCTGCTGCGCGCCGCGGCGGGCGGCACGGTGCACGGCGTCGACATCTCCGACACGATGATCGCCAAGGCCCGTGCCGCGTTCCCCGCCAACATCGCCGCCGGCCGGCTGCGCCTGCACCGCGGCACGATGACCGCGCTGCCGCTGGAAGACGCGTCGATGGCCGGCGCGATCACGTTGAACACGGTGTACTTCATCGACGATCTCGACCTGGCGTTCGCGGAGGTCGCTCGCGTGCTCACGCCGGGTGGCCGGTTCGTGCTCGGCATCGGCGACCCGGAAGCCATGAAAGCCATGCCGTTCACCGAGCACGGCTTCCGGCTGCGCCCGGTCGCCGACGTCGAGACGGCGCTGGGCGAGGCCGGCCTGAGCCTGGACCGCCACGAACGCGTCGGCGAGGGCACCCGCGCCTTCCACCTGCTGGTCACGAGCAGGTGAGCCGGCGGCCCCGGTCAGCCGGGGCCGCCGGAACCCCGCCTAGCTCTGCGGCACGCCCAGCGCCGCCAGCGCCGGGCCCGCCATGATCACGCCGGCGCCCGTCACGGGGTCGTACCCGGGCGCACCCAGGTCGATCGCGCTCGACACCAGGGCCGAGCGGATCTCCGCGGGCGTCGCGGTGGGCTTACCCGACAGCAGCAGCGCCGCGATCGCCGCCGCGTGCGGAGCGGCCGCGGAGGTGCCGTAGAACGGCTGGAAGCCGGCCACGGACGTGGCGACGCCGTCGGCCGCGGTGATGTCCGGCTTGGCGCGCGTGGCACCCCCCGTCGACGAGACGTTGCCCGGGGTGAGCTCGGTGCCGTCGGGGTTGAAGAACAGGTGCCGCTCACCGTCGGAGGTGAAGCGTTCCCACTTGCTCGCCGCGGTGAACTGGCCCGGGTACGGGCCGGCCGGGTTCGCCGGGTCGCCCGTCTCGAGCGGACGGCCGAACGCCGTCGCCGCCGGAGCCGCCGCCACGCTGAACGCGGCGGCCGCGGCCGAGTGGCCCGAGGTGACGCCCGCCGTGCTGAACGCCTTGAGCGAGCCGGAGTCCACGAACCGGCCGCGGATCACGTTGAGGGCGAGGAACCGGTCGGCGCCGCTGTACTTGACCACGGCCACGCGGTAGCCCGAGCCCGTGGTCGGCACCGAGGCGATCTCGTACGGGTTCTGCGAGCCGGTCTGCGGGTTGTCGCTGGAGGACACGACGCTGCCGGACGCGTTGAGGATGAACAGGTCGTAGTCGTTGCCCGACTTGCCCCACGGGTCCGACCAGAACAGCGTGACGGGCTTGCCGAGCGAACCCGCCGACAGCGGGTCGGAGGTCTGCACCGCGGAGCCGGGGTCGAAGTCGTGCGGCGTGCCGCTGATGCCCGGCAGCGTGGTGGCCGAGGCGCGGAAGTCGCCCTCGTAGTAGCCGCTGGTGCCGTCGGTGAGGTTCCCGGAGTTGCCGGCGGAGGAGAAGTACAGCGCGCCCGCGGCGGTCACGTCGTTGACGGCCTGCGCGACCTGCGTGTCCTGGAACGGCGACTCGTCGAAGTACGCGACGTCGTCCACGATCACCGTGCAGTGGCCGGTGGTGCGCAGGGCCCGGATGTTCGCGGCGAAACTCGCTTCGCTGGTGAACGCCGTGGCGAAACCGAGCGTGGCGCCGGGCGCGAGGTCGTGGACGATCTCGAGCATCGCCGTGCCCTCGTCGCCGCTGCCGGCCTGGCCGGCCAGCACATCGACGGCCGGCAGCTCACCCGCGGCCTGCGACTTCGACAGGGAGTTCACGCCGTCGGACAGCACACAGACCTTGATGCCGGAGCCGGTCACGCCGTACTGCGCGCGGGCGGTGTCGGCGCCGTGCGCCTTGTCGCCTTCGGACACCTGCGTCACGGCCTGGGCCACCAGCTCACGGCGCGGGTCCTGCTCACGCCACGTCATCGCCTGCGCGGCCGGCGCGACGGCGGAGACGTCACCGCGCGCCGCGATCTCGTCCACGGCGGCGAGCGGCAGGTCCGCGCGCACCGCGCCGTCCGGCGAGGCGTAGCGGACGGTGCCACCGGCGGCCCGCACGGCCTGGGTCACGGCGGTCCCGGCTGCGCCGGCGACGCCCGTGATGCTCGTGATGTCGACCGAGACCGCGCCGGTCTTCGCGACCGGCAGCCCGGTGCGGTAGTCGGGCAGCAGCGCCGCGAGCGCGTGATCGGCACGCAGGCGCTTCTCGATCACCAGCCGGCTGTCCTGCTTGCGCTCCACGGGCGTCAGCGACTTCTTGATGCCCTGCAACGCGCTGATGCCGGCCTCGGTCCGCTGCGCGACGACGTCGGCCGCGGACGGCTGCGCGCTCGCCACGCCGGCGCCCAGCAACACGACCCCCACCGCCAACGGCACCGACCGAGTGGCGGCCCGGCTGAATCCCCGCATCGACTCTCTCCCTGCCTCGCCCGCTCCACCGGCGGTAGTCAGAAGAATCTAGAGAGTCACCACCGCGCGGTACACCGACAAAAGTTTGAATCGTCCCGTGTGTCCACTCCGTGGACCCGGCGGTCAGCGTAACCACCCGTCCCCCGCCCGTGGCCCCGCTCCGGGCAGACGGGTGATGGACCGCGAACAACGGCGCCGGACCGTCCGCAGTGGACGATCCGGCGCCGTGGTGGGGAAACTCAGAAGTTGATCATGTGCCCGGCCAGGCCGTGGATCGCTTCCTTCACCGCCTCGCCCAGGGTCGGGTGGGCGTGGACGTTGCGGGCGACCTCGTGCACGGTCAGGTCCCACTGCTGGGCCAGTGTGAGCTCGGGCAGCAGCTCGGTCACGTCCGGGCCGATGAGGTGCGCGCCGAGCAGCTCGCCGTACTTGGCGTCGCTGAGGATCTTGACGAAGCCGCCGGGGTCGCCGAGGCCGTGGGCCTTGCCGTTGGCCGTGAAGGGGAACTTGGCGACCTGCACGTCGTACCCCTTGTCGCGGGCCTGGGCCTCGGTCCAGCCGAAGCTGGCGATCTGCGGCTGGCAGTAGGTCGCGCGCGGGATCATCACGAAGTCGAGCTCCATGGTCTCCGCGCCGGCGATCGTCTCGGCCGCGACGACGCCCATGGACTCCGACGCGTGCGCCAGCATCAGCTTCGCCGTCACGTCGCCGATGGCGAACAGGTGCGGCACGTTGGTGCGGCCCCGGCCGTCCACCGCGATGGCGCCACGCTCGGTGAGCTCGACGCCCGTGTTCTCCAGGCCGTAGCCCTTCACGTTGGGCGCGAAGCCGATGGCCTGCAGGACCTTGTCGGCCTCCAGCACGTCCTGCTTGCCGTCCTTCGACACCGTGACCCGGACTTTCGCGCCCGAGTCGTCGATGGCCTCGACCTTGGTGCCGGTCAGCACCTTGATGCCGAGCTTGCGGTAGCGCTTGGCCAGCTCCGCCGACACCTCGGCGTCCTCCAGCGGCACCATCCGATCGAGGAACTCGACGATGGTCACGTCCACGCCGTAGTTGCGCAGCACGTACGCGAACTCCACGCCGATCGCGCCGGCACCCGCGATGACGATGCTCCCGGGCACCTCGCTCTCGAGGATCTGCTGTTCGTAGGTGACCACGCGGTCACTGCGGGAAGTACCGGGCAGCAGCCGCGCCGTGGCGCCGGTCGCGATGATGCAGTGGTCGAAGGTGATCCGCTCGCCGTTGACCTCGAGGGTGTGGTCGTCGATGAACGTGCCGCGGCCGTCGTACTCCGTGATCTTGTTCTTCTTCATCAGGAAGTGCACGCCCTTGACGCGGCCGTCCGCGACCTTGCGGCTGCGCTCGTAGGCGGCCGAGTAGTCGAAGCGGATCTCACCGTCGGAGGAGATGCCGTAGGTGGCGGCTTCTTCCTTCACCGTGTGCGCCAGCTCGGCGTTGCGCAGCAGCGCCTTCGACGGGATGCAGCCGACGTTGAGGCACACCCCGCCCCAGTACTTCTCCTCGACGACCGCCGCGCTCAGCCCGAGCTGCGTGGCGCGAATGGCGGCCACGTAGCCGCCGACCCCGGCCCCCAGGACCACGACGTCATAGTGTGCACTCATACCGTCCAAATTACCCCGAACCGGCTGGCGGGGCGGGGTGACGGTGCTCGCCTCACGCACGGTCGCCGGGCGGCTCTTCGCCGCGGATCCCGGCCAGCAGATCCGTCACCGCGCGCATGATCCGGGCGGTCGCCTCTTCGAGCACTTCACGGGTCGGTTCGCCGTTGCGCAGGTCCGAAAGGTCCACCGGCGCGCCCGCCACGAGTTCGACGGTCTTGCGCGGGATCCCGTGCGGGAACCAGGCCCCGGCGGGCAGCAGGTGGTGCGTGCCCCAGTTCGCGACGGGCACCACCGGCACGCCGGTCTCCAGCGCGATCCGCGCGACGCCCGTCTTGCCCTTCATCGGCCAGCCGTCCGGGTCGGCCGAGAACGTGGCCTCCGGGAAGATCGTCACGCACTCGCCGGCTTCCACCGCCTTCACCGCGTCGCGGTACGCGCCCGCGGCCGTCGGCGCCCCGCGGTACACCGGGATGTGCTGCCCGGACCGCATCACCGAGCCGACCACCGGCATGTCCCACAGGCTCGACTTGGCCAGGTACCGCGGCACGCGGCCGGCGGCGAGGCAGAACGCGGTGAGCGTGGTCGGGTCGGCGAACGACAGGTGGTTCGACGCCACCAGCACCCCGCCCGAGGCCGGAATGTGGCGCGCGCCCCGCACGCGGAAGCGGCTGAACAGCACGAGGAACTGCCAGACCACCTCGATCGCGAAGCTGTACCAGGCCCCACGGCCGGCGCGGGCGAAGCGCCGGCCGTAGGCCTCCATCTGACGGAAGTTGAGCAGCTCCCCCTCGTGCTCGAGCGGGATCCAGCGGTCGCGCGACCGGTTTCGCAGGGCCATGAGCGTCATTCGTAGCCGAAGACCACCCGGCTCGGTGACCCCGGGTCCCGGACGCGGCGCGGATCACACCCGCTCGAGGACCACCACGGGGATCTCGCGGTCGGTCTTCTTCGCGTACTCGTTGTAGTCCGGCCACACGGCGGCGAGCTTCTCCCACAGCCGGGCGCGCTCCTCGCCGGAGACCGTGCGGGCCCGGGCGGTGAACTTGTCGGCCAGCACCTGGACGCGAGCCTCCGGGTTGGCCTCCAGGTTGAGGTACCAGCCGGGGTGGTTCGGCGCGCCGCGCTTGGAGGCGACGATGACGGGGTTGCCGTCCACCTCCTGGTAGATGAGCGCGAACTTGCGGTCCTCACCGGACTTGCGGCCCTTGGTCGTCAGGACCAGTGTCGGCACGCCGGGCTGCCACTCGTGGCCGACCTCGCCGTCGGTCTCCTCGTAGCGGCGGACGTGCTCGTCACCATAAAGCATCCGTGTGTTTCCTCTCGGCTCGTCGATTTCGTGTTCTTCCCAGCCTGCCGCGAACCGGTCGGTCGTGCTGATCAGCTCGTGCAGGGTCCGCGGCTCGTCGAAGGCGTGACCGGCGTCGGAGATCATCTTCAGCTCCGCGCCGGGCAGCACCTGCGCCAGCTCCCACGCGGTGGTCGCGGGAGTGACCACGTCGTACCTTCCCTGCACGAGAACGCACGGGATGCCCGCGAGCTTCCCGGCCTCGCGGATCAGCTGGTCCTCGGCCAGCCAGCCGCCATGGCGGAAGTAGTGGTTCTCGATGCGCGCGATGGCGAGCGCGAACTCCGGCTCGGTGAACGCCGACACCACTTCCTCCTGCGGCGTGAACTTCACCGTCTCGCCCTCCCACCGGCTCCACGCGATCGCCGCCGGTCCGTGGACTTCGGGGTCCGGGTGGTGCAGCAGCTCGTGGTAGACCTCGAGCAGGTTGTCGCTGCGGCGCGCGTACGGCACGGGCGCGAGGAACCGCGACCACGCCTCGGGGAACAAGCACGCGGCGCCGCCGCCGAAGAGCCACTGGATCTCTTTCACCCGCAGTGTCGCGACTCCGCGCAACACCAGCTCGCTGACGCGGTGCGGGTACTGCTCGGCGTACGCGAGGGCAAGCACGCTGCCCCAAGAGCCCCCGAACAGCTGCCACCGGTCGATGCCGCGGTCTTCGCGCAGGAGCTCCATGTCGGCCACGAGGTGCCAGGTGGTGTTCACCGACAGGTCCGCCTCGGCCGTGCTGCCGTGGGGGGTGCTGCGACCGCAACCGCGCTGGTCGAACAGCAGGATGCGGTATCGCTCGGGGTCGAACAGCCGCCGGTGCCGCGCCGACGCGCCGCCGCCGGGACCACCGTGCAGGAACGCCACCGGCTTGCCCGCGGGGTTCCCGCACTCCTCCCAGTAGATTACGTTGCCATCGCCCACCGGCAGCATCCCGTGGTCGTAGGGTTCGATTTCCGGGTACAGACCGAGCATGGGGCCACTATGCCCGAGGAACCACCATGGAGGAGCGATGAAGTCCGGGCCGCACGTGACCCTGGCGGACGTGGCACAAAGCGCCGACGTGTCACTCGCCACGGCTTCGCGGGTGCTCAACGGCACCGCGTCCGTCCGCACGGATCTGCGCGACCGCGTGATGTCGGCCGCGGCTGAGCTCGCGTACGCACCGAACGCACACGCGCAGGCACTCGCCGGAGGGACACATCGGACAGTCGGGGTGATCTGTCACGATGTGTCCGATCCGTACTTCTCCGCGGTCGCCGGCGGCGTCATGAAGGTGGCCAACGGCACCGGCCTGCTCGTGATGCTCGCCGACACCTTCCGCGACCCCGACCGCGAAGTGGCGTACGTCTCGGCGCTGCGAGCCCAGCGGGCGTCGGCGATCTTGCTGATCGGGTCGGCGTTCGACGACCGCTCGTGGGAACGCGCGATGGCCGCGGAGCTCGATCCGTACCGCCGCGGCGGCGGGCAGGTCGCCGCCGTCAGCCGGCACCGCGGGCTCAAGGTGGACACCGTGCAGCCGGACAACCGCGGCGGCGCGGCCGCTCTGGCGAAGGCGCTCGTCGGGCTGGGCCACAAGCGGTTCGCCGTGCTGGCCGGACCGAAGCGGCTCACCACGGTGTGCGACCGGCTCGGCGGCTTCGCCGAGGAACTCGCCGCCCACGGAATGCCGCTGTCCGACGAAGACGTCCTCGAGACCGCCTTCACCCGCGACGGTGGCTACGAGGCGGCGAAACGGCTTCTGGAGCGACCGAAACGGAAACGCCCGACGTGCGTGTTCGCCGTCACAGACCTGATGGCGATCGGCGCGCTGGCCGCGTTGCGCGAGGCCGGCGTCGCCGTCCCGGGCGAGATCTCCGTGGCGGGCTTCGACGACATCCCGGTGGTGCGCGACCTCACACCGGCGCTCACCACGGTCGCGCTTCCCCTGGAACAGCTGGGCGAACGCGCGATGGACCTCGCGCTCAAGGGTTCCGGCGCGCGGGCGCGCACGGTCCGGCTCAACGCCGAGGTCGTGCTGCGCGAAAGCACCGCGCGCCCGAGGCGCTGAGCACCGTCCTCTGTAGACGCCACGGGCCTCCGCGGATTTCCCGGCACAGTCCGGCCGGGGTGTTGGTTAGGCTGCCCCCCGTGGCCAAGGTGCTGGTGGTGGAGGACGACGTGACGATCGGCGGCGTCCTGGAGTCGTCGCTCGCGCGCCACGGTCACGAGGTGCGCTGGTGCCGCGACGGCCGCAGCGCCCTGAACGAGGCCGGGGCCGAGCTCGTGCTGCTCGACCTGGGCCTGCCCGACCTCGACGGCGTGGACGTGTGCCGCCGCCTGCGCACGAGCATGCCGGGTGCCGTCGTCGTGATCCTCACCGCGCGGGCCGACGAGATGGACGTGGTCGTGGGCCTCGACGCGGGCGCCGACGACTACCTCACCAAACCGATCCGGCTCGGCGAGCTGCTCGCCCGCGTGCGCGCCCACCTGCGTCGCGGCGCGCCCGCGAGCTCCACGGTGCCGGTGGTCACCGTCGGCTCGCTCGTGGTCGACGCGGCGAGCCGGCGCGCGGTCGTCGGCGGGCGCGAGGTGGACCTGCGGGCGCGGGAGTTCGACCTGCTCGCCCGCCTCGCCGAGCAGCCGGGCGTGGCGGTGAGCCGGGAGCGGCTCATGGCCGACGTCTGGGACGCGAACGCGCTCGGCTCCACCAAGACGCTCGACGTCCACATCGCGGCCTTGCGGCGCAAGCTCGCCGACGCCGCGCCCGAGCCGGCCGACGTGCCCCGGATCGCCACCCTGCGCGGGCACGGCTACCGCCTGGAAGAGGCCTGAGCGTGCGCCGCAGGATCGTCACGCTCACGGTGCTCGCCGCCGTGGTGGCGACCGTGCTGTTCGGGCTGCCGCTGGCCGTCGCGGCGCTGTGGTACTTCCGGGAGAACACCGGCTCCGAGCTCGAACGCGCCGCCGACGGCACGGCACTGGAGGTGTCCGACGCGCTCGCCGCCGGGCGCGTGCCCCGCCAGCCGGTTCAGGGCAGCGCGACCGTCGGGATCTACGACCCGCAGGGAAGCCTGGTCTCCGGCACGGGCCCGGACACCGCCGACGCGGTGGTGAGCCAGGTGTCCGGTGCGGACGTCGACGTGGCGTCCGGACCGGTCGACGGCGAGGACGTGCTGGCGGTGCCGGTGATGGACGGCGCGCGGCTCGCGGGCGTGGTCCGCGCGGCGATGCCGCACACCGTGCTCCTGCGCCGCGTCGGGCTGACCTGGCTCGGGATGACCGGGTTCGGCGTCGCCGCCGTCGCCGCGAGCTGGCTCATCGCGCGGCGGATCGCGGCCCGGCTGTCGAGCCCGCTGGAGGAGCTGTCGTCCGCCGCGACCAGGCTCGGCGACGGTGACTTCACGGCTCGCAGCCCTCGCGCGGGCATCGCCGAGATCGACCGGGTCGGGGCGGCGCTGGACGTGACGGCAGAGCGGATCGGCGAGACGCTCGATCGCGAGCGCGCGTTCTCGGCCGAGGCGTCGCACCAGCTGCGCACCCCGCTCGCCGGCTTGCGGCTTCAGCTGGAGGCCGCGCTGGAGACGCCCGGGCTCGACCCGTACGCGGCGATCCGCGCCGGCATCGACTCCGCCGACCGGCTCGAGCGCACCATCGACGACCTGCTCGCGTTGTCCCGCGAACGCCGGACGCCGCGCGCGGAGCTCGACCTCGACGCGGTGCTGGCCGAGCTGCGCGAGGCCGGCGCTCCGCTGCTCGACGGCTGCGGGCTTCGCGTCGAAGTCCAGGACCCGCCCACCGTCCGGGCTTCGGCGGCGGCCGTACGCCAGGTGCTCGCGGTGCTGCTCGAGAACGCGACGACGCACGGCCGCGGCCCGGTCACCGTCGTCGCGCGCGACGCGGGTGGCGCGCTCGCGATCGACGTCGCCGACGACGGCCCGGACCTCGGCGACACCGACCCGTTCGCCCTGGCCCGCACCGCGCCGCCGGGGCACGGCATCGGGTTGCGGCTGGCCCGCAGCCTGGCCGAGGCGGAAGGCGGGCGGCTGCGCCTGTCGAGCCCGCACCCGCCGACGTTCACCCTGCTGCTGCCCGCGAGCGACGACCCGGCTGAGCCCGCCGCGCCCGTGCGGCCGGCCGAAGCGCTCCGGCCGGCCGATCCGTCGCCCGCCGTCGCGGAGTGAACAGATCACCGTTTCCGACCGTGAAAGTGCAATGAAACACCCAGATCTCATCCGAACGCGCAACGTTTTCCAGTTTTCGGGGCACACTTCGCTCGATACCGTGGCTCGCGCCCGATCTTCATCGCAGCCTCGACGACGAGGAGTAGCCAGGTGACGTCCACCCCGACCCGCGTGCGGCTCGGCACCGCGCTGTGGCGCCGCAAACCGGTCGCGGACCTGGTGGCCGAGGCCGGCCACGGCCCGTTGAAACGCTCGCTCGGCCTGGGCCAGCTCACGATGCTGTCCATCGGCGCGACGCTGGGCAGCGGCATCTTCGTGGTACTCGGCGAGGCCGTGCCGGTGGCCGGGCCCGCCGTGGTGGTCTCGTTCGGGCTCGCCGGGGTCACGGCGTTGTTCTCCGCGCTGTCCTACGCCGAGCTCGCGGGCATGATCCCGCTGTCGGGCTCGTCGTACTCCTACGCCTATGCCACGCTCGGCGAGCTCGTGGCGTGGGCCTGCGGCTGGTGCCTCATCCTCGAGTACGGCGTGTCCGTGGCGTCGGTGGCCGTCGGCTGGGGCCAGTACGTGAACGAGCTGCTGCGGCTGGCGTTCGGGTTCGCGCTGCCCGAGTCGATCAGCGGCCCACCCGGCGACGGCGGGCTGGTGAACGTGCCCGCGATCGTCGTGGTGCTGCTGGCGATGGTGCTGCTGCTTTCGGGAGCCAAGGAGAGCGCGCGGGCGAACGCGATCATGGTCGGGGTGAAGATCGCGACGCTGGTCCTGTTCTGCGCCATCGCGTTCACCGCCGTACAGGCCGGGAACTTCACGCCGTTCCTGCCACTGGGCCTCGCGGGGATGAGCGCCGGCGGTGCGAAGTTGTTCTTCTCCTACATCGGGTTCGACGCCGCGTCGACCGCCGGCGAGGAGGCCCGCAACCCGCAACGCGACCTCCCGCGCGCGATCCTGCTCTCGCTCGGCATCGTCACGGTGCTCTACTGCCTGGTGGCCGTCGCGGCCGTCGGCGCCCTGCCGTGGCAGCAGTTCGACGACCAGCAGGCGGCCCTGTCGCACGTGCTGACCTCGGTGCTGGACAGCCCGTTCTGGGCCGGGGTGCTCGCCGTCGGTGCCATCGTGGCGATCTCCAGCGTGGTGCTGACCGTCCTCTACGGACAGACGCGGATCCTGTTCGCCATGTCGCGCGACGGGCTCGTCCCCAATGCACTGTCCACAGTGCACCCGAGGACCGGGATACCGCGCACGAACACCCTGGTGGTGTCGGCGTTCGTCGCCGTGCTCGCCGCGTTCGTGCCGCTGGGCAAGCTCGCCGACGCGACCAGCATCGGCACGCTGTTCGCGTTCGGCCTGGTCAACATCGCCGTGCTCGTGCTGCGCCGGCGTCGCCCGGACGACGCGCGCACGTTCCGCGTGCCGTTCTCCCCCGTCACACCGATCCTCGGCGTGCTCTGCTGCGCGTACATGATGTTCAGCCTCGACGGGGCCACGTGGGTCGTGTTCGGCGGCTGGATGCTGCTCGGGCTGCTGCTGTACTTCGGTTACGGCATCCGGCGGTCGCGGCTGGCGGAGGCGAAATGATCGTCGCTGTCCACCAGGGGCCCTACGAGGACCTGCCCGCCGCGCTCGCTGCCGCGGCCGAAGGCGGGGCCGCGCTCGTCGTCACCGCGGAGATGATCACCACGGGGTACGCCATCGGCGCCGCCGCGGTCGCCGAACGCGCCGAGCCGGCCGACGGACCCCTCGCGCGGGAGCTGGGCGCGCTCGCACGGCAGCACGGCGTGGCACTGGCCTACGGCTACCCCGAACGCGACGGCGACGCCGTGTACAACTCGGCGCAGCTGCTGTCCGCACAAGGGGAACGGCTCGCGAACTACCGCAAGACGCACCTCTACGGCGAGATCGACCACCGTCAGTTCTCCCCCGGCGCGGATCTGGTGGTGCAGGCGGACCTCGGCGGGCTGCGCGTCGGACTGCTCATCTGCTACGACGTGGAGTTTCCCGAGCCGGTGCGTGCGCACGCCCTCGCGGGCACCCAGTTGCTGCTCGTGCCGACCGCCTTGATGCGGCCGTACGAGCGAGTCGCGGACGCGCTCGTCCCCATCCGGGCGCACGAAAGCCAGCTGTATGTCGTGTACGCGAACCGCTGTGACACCGAGGGCGAGCTGACCTACTGCGGCCACTCCACCGTCGCCTCCCCCGACGAAACCGTGGCGAAAGCCGGCGAAGGACCCGAGCTGATCTTCGCCGACGTCGACCCGGCCGTGCTCACGCGTCCGGAGAACACCTACCTGGCCGACCGACGACCCGCGCTGTACCGATCCCTGACCGAAGAAGGACCCCGGGCATGACCTCCGCCGTCCCGACCGCGATCCCCACGGACGAGCCGGCCGGGCGTCCGATCACCATGTTCGGCCCCGACTTCCCGTTCGCCTACGACGACTACCTCGCCCACCTCGCCGGCCTCGGCACCGTGCCGGCGGAGCACCACGGCGCCGAGGTCGCCGTGATCGGCGGCGGGCTGTCGGGCGTCGTCACGGCCTACGAGCTCATGAAGCTCGGGCTGCGGCCGGTCGTGTACGAGATCGCCGAGCTGGGCGGACGCCTGCGCACGCACCGCTTCCCCGGCCTGCCCGACGACGTGGTCGCCGAAATGGGCGCCATGCGCTTCCCGCCGGCGTCCACCGCGTTGTTCCGCTACATCGACAAGGTGGGGCTGGAAACCTCGCCGTTCCCCAACCCGCTCGCGCCCGCGACGCCGAGCACCGTCGTGGACCTCAAGGGGCAGAGCCACTACGCGCGCACGCAGGACGATCTGCCGCCGGTGTTCACCGAAGTCGCCGAGGCGTGGCAGCGCACGCTCGACGGGCACGCGTCGTTCGCCGAGATGCAGACCGCGATCCGCGACCGCGACGCGAAAACCGTGAAGCGGATCTGGAACGAGCTCGTACCGCGCCTGGACAACCAGACCTTCTACGGGTTCCTGTGCGATTCGCCCGCGTTCGCGTCGTTCCGCCACCGCGAGATCTTCGGCCAGGTCGGCTTCGGCACGGGTGGCTGGGACACCGATTTCCCCAACTCGATCCTGGAGATCCTGCGCGTCGTCTACACCGGCGCCGACGACGAGCACCGCAGCATCACCGGCGGCAGCAGGCAGCTGCCGGTGCGGCTGTGGGACCACGCACCGGAAACGCTCGCGCACTGGCCCGCCGGCACCAGCCTCGCGGCGCTGCACGAAGGCGGCCGGCCGCGCCCCGGCGTCACGCGGCTGCACCGCACGGCGCCGAACAACGTGACCGTCACCGACGCGTCCGGGCACATCCGCACCTTCCGCGCCGCGGTGTTCACCGCGCAGAGCTGGATGCTGCTGTCCAAGATCGAATGCGACGAGGCGCTGTTCCCGATCGACCACTGGACGGCGATCGAGCGCACGCACTACATGGAGTCGTCGAAGGTCTTCGTGCCGGTGGACCGGCCGTTCTGGCTCGACCGCGACCCCGTGACCGGGCGCGACACGATGAGCATGACGCTGACCGACCGGATGCCGCGCGGCACCTACCTGCTCGGCGACGATCCGGGCAAACCCGCCGTGATCTGCCTTTCCTACACGTGGGCCGACGATTCACTGAAGTGGCTGCCGCTGAGCGTCTCCGAGCGCGTGGAGGTGATGCTGCAGTCCCTGCGCGAGATCTACCCCGGAGTCGACGTGCGCAAGCACCTCGTGGGCGATCCGGTGACCGTGTCCTGGGAGGCGGAACCGCACTTCATGGGCGCGTTCAAGGCGAACCTGCCGGGCCACTACCGCTACCAGCACCGCCTGTTCACGCATTTCAAGCAGGACAACCTGCCCGAGCGCTACCGCGGGCTGTTCCTCGCCGGCGACGACGTTTCCTGGACCGCGGGCTGGGCCGAAGGCGCCGTGCAGACGGCGCTCAACGCGGTGTGGGGCGTGCAGCGGCACTTCGGCGGCGAGTCGGCGCCGGCGAACCCCGGACCCGGTGACCTGTTCGACGACCTGGCGCCGATCGAGCTGCCCGACTGACCCCGCGGCCCGTCAACCCGTACCCGGCGGTAGCCAACCGATGGTGTCCCCCGGGCGCGACACCGCCGGAGATCGGTCGGCTGCACTGAACCGATCATGCGAAAATATTACGCATGAATACAGAGCCGGCGCCGAAGTGGCGGAGACTGGAACCGGACGAGCGCCGGGAGCAGATCTACGCCTGCGCGGCGCGCCTGTTCGGCGACCGGCCCTACTCCGCGGTGTCCACTTCGGACATCGCCGCGGCCGCCGGGGTCGCGCGGGGGTTGATCAACCACTACTTCGGCACGAAACGCGAGCTGTACCTGGAAATCGTGCGGCGCGCGCTGACCGTGCCGCGGCTCGCGATCGAGATCCTGCCCGAGGGCCCGCTGGAGCTGCGTGCCGACGTGGCCATCGACTGGTTCCTCGACATGGTGCGCGCGCAGGAGAAGACGTGGCTCGCCGCGATCGCGCCGGAAGGCATTGGGCGCGACGCGGAGGTCGACCGCATCCTCGAAGAGGCCGACCGCGAGTCGGCCGACCGCGTGCTGGAGGCCGTCGGGCTTTCGCGCGACAGTGAGCACGGCGAAGAGCTGAACGCGGCCGTGCGCGCGTTCGCCGGCATGGTGAAGGCGGCGGGACGCGAGTGGCTCGTGCGGGGATCGCTGAGCCGGGATCAGGTGCACACGCTGCTGAGCAAATCGCTCGTCACGCTCATCGGTGAGGTGTTCCCGCTGATCCAGGGCGAAGTTCCCGGGGAATGACGGAACCCCCGGCACCACGAGGGGGGAGGAAAGTGCCGGGGGCCCCGGCCGGAGGCCTCACGACCCCCGGCTCCTTTCCACGTTACCCCTGGTCGACGTGGGTTCGGTGTCAGTTTCCCCCGGATTGCGCCGGGGTGGTCACACGTTCGGCCCACGCCGGAAGGCTCCTGCCACCCGATCAGGCCCGCGGCTCGGCCTCGAGTTCGGCCAGGCGGTGCGCCAGCCCGTCCACGCAGCGGCGCACCGCGTAGTCGTAGAGGCGCCCGTACCAGCCGGCTGCCAGCTCGGGATCGGCCATCAGCTCCTGCATCGCGCGCCCCTGCGCGGCCATGCCGGGCAGGTCGGTGCGATCGCGATAGGCCGCGTACTCCTCGGTGTTGTCCAGGCGCAACGCGAGCGTGCTGTCGCGGTCGTCCTCCATCGCGACGAACTGGCAGGCGGTGGCGACGAGCACGTTGTAGGCCAGCACGCTCTCCTCGCGGAAGCCGGCGTCGAGCAGCACGCTGATCCCGCGGTCGATGGTGCGGATGGCCGCCGACACCGACGGCCCGAACAGCACCAGCCGCCGCGCGGTACCCGGGTGGGCCCGCAGCACCGCGCGGAGCTCGGCCAGCAGCTCGGCGAACCAGTCCTGCCACGGCAGGTCGTCGTCGGGCAGGCTCAGCAGGCCGACGACGCGGTCGAGCACCGCGGCCACGACCGCGTCCCGGTCGCCGACGTGGTGGTAGATCACCGCGGGGTAGGCGTCCACGGCAGCCGCGAGCTGGCGCAACGTCCAGTTGTCGAGGCCGCGTTCGGCGGTCAGCGCGACCGCCGCGTCGACCACCTTCTCGGCGGTGACGGCCGGCAGTCCCGCCGCCGCGCGCGAGCGAGGGCGGTTCCCGGCCCGCGAGGACGAAGACGGCATGCGATGTACCGTATCCGGATAACGACGGCCCGTGCCAGGATTCGGGGATCTAGGGCAGGATCGGGGCATGCCCCGTGCCCTGGCCAACGGCCTCGAACTCGAATACGACACCTTCGGCGACGCCGCGAACCCGCCACTGGTGCTCGTGATGGGCCTCGGCGCCCAGATGGTGACCTGGGAGACCGGGTTCTGCGAGCTGATCGCGAGCAACGGATTCTTCGTCGTCCGCTTCGACAACCGCGACATCGGCCTGTCGGCCTACCTCGACGACCTCGGCGCGCCCGACCTCGCGGGGATCGCCTCAGGGCAGGCCTCGGCGCCGTACCTGCTCTCGGACCTCGCCGACGACACCGTCGGCCTGTTCGACGCGCTCGGCTTCGCGAAGGCCCACGTGGTGGGCGCGTCGATGGGCGGGATGGTCGTGCAGCAGCTCGCCATCGACCACCCGGACCGGCTGCTGAGCCTCACGTCGATCATGTCCACGACCGGCGACCCGACCGTCGGCCAGACCTCCCCCGCCGCGCTGGCCACGCTGACGCGCCCGCCCGCGGCGACGCGCGAGGAGGCCATCGAGCAGAGCATCGCCGCCTACCGCACCACCGGCTCGCCGGGTTACCCCGCGACCGACGAGTACCTGCGGTTCAAGGCGGCCCGGGGCTACGACCGCGCGCAGCACCCGATGGGCACCCTGCGCCAAGCCGCGGCGGTCGTCGCTTCGGGCGACCGCACGGAGGCCCTGCGCTCGCTGCGGCTGCCGACGGTGGTCGTGCACGGTGACTCCGACCCGATGATCGACGTGAGCGGCGGCAAGGCCACCGCGGCCGCGATCCCCGACGCGGAGCTCGTGGTCATCCCCGGCATGGGCCACGACCTGCCCGAACCGCTGTGGCCGGAGATCGTGGGCGCGATCGTGCGGGCCACGAGCCGCGGTTAAGGAGACGTCAAGAACACCGCGCGGGCTGTAGGGAAAACGTCCGCGCCTCTCGTGCGGTGCGGGCGGGCGCGCTGAGCTGGACCCATGGGCATCACCGGTGGTTTCGGTTTCCCGCTCGGCTGCGCGGCCGTGGTGACCGCCGCGATCGGAGCGGACGTCGCGGGGGCGACCGCGCACCCGCTCTACGCGCTGGTGCCGCTGGCGCTCGTCGTGGTCGCCGCCGCTGCGACCACGGCCCCGGTCGCGGCGGCGGGGATCGCCGTCGTGGCCTGGGCCGTCGACTCCGGCTTCATCCTCGGCCGCGAAGGCCATCTCGTCTTCGACGCCGCGAGCGGCCGCGCCGCCCTGGTGCTCGGCGTGGTGCTCGTCGCAGGCTTGCTGTCTCGGCTCGTGGTGACGGCGGCGGTCCGCGCCCGCCGCCGTCACCCGCGGCCGCACCGGTTCGTGGCGTCCGTCCCCTCGCCGCGAACCGCCGGACAGCGGCGGGCCGATCACGCAGCCTCCGCTTGATCGGTCCGGCCGGTACCCCGTCCGGAGCGGCCAACCCGTCGTCGTTGGCCGTTCCGGACGGGGTACCGGCGCGTCCACGGCTGGTCGAGCGTGGTTGGCTGTGCGGGTGTGGGCGTGTCCCGGTGTGTCGAAATCGACTCGCGTCGGGCTCCCGGCGGTGCCAGGCTGGGACGGTCACACGTCGTCACCTTCGGAGGTAAGCATGAGTGATCCGCAACCGTCGCCCAGCGGCGAGGAGGACGACGTCAAGCGCAAGTTCCGCGAGGCGCTGGAGCGCAAGCAGGCCCACGCCCGCTCCGGCTCCGCCCACGAAACCGGCGGCGGCAAGAACCAGCACGCCCACGGGCCCGCCGCGAACAAGCGCACATTCCGCCGCAAGAGCGGCTGAGCGCCGCTCGCCGACGAAGGCCCTCTCACCGCGGTGAGGGGGCCTTTTTCCTGCCTTTCACAGCTCGCGTCACGGGTCTCGGGGTTCCAGGAGCCGGGCGAGCCTCGCCGTGTCGCGCAGGTACTGCTCGTAGGGGAAGCCGGCTTCGAGCAGGGCGGCGCGCAGCTCGTCGTAGAGCGGCTTTCCGTTGTCGTGGAAGGCTTTCGCGCCGGCCGCGGTGATCGTCACGAGCCGGCGCCGGGCGTGTTCGGGATCCTGGCGGACCTGCACGAGCCCGGCGGTCTCCAGCGGGCGCAACGCGCGGCTGATCGCCGGATCGGACACCGACAGCGCCTGCGCCAGCTGGTGCTGGGTCACCGGCTGGATGTCCTCCAGGGTGCCCAGCAGCCGCATCTGGCTGTAGCTCAGGCCACCGGCACCGTCGGCACGCCGGCGCGCGGCCTCCCCCATCAGGAACACCACGCGATGCAGCAAGTCAGCGAGATCGTCGTCCACGCCCACCAGTCTACCTCGAGTCTTGCGAAGTTAATATTAACCATGCAACACTCACGGCATGACCGACATCGCGTACTTCGCCCAGTCCGCCGTTCCCCTGCTCTTCGTCGTGGTGCCGACCATCGGCGCCTTCGTCCGCACGCGGCACAGCTCCTCACGCCGAGCCGCACTGGAGACCTGGCAACGGTGGTGGGCCATCGGCGCCCTCGGCTGCAGCAGCCTCTGGATGACGCTGGCGTTCCTCGGCGCACCGGACGTGATGTCCACGGCGATCGGCTTCACCCGGACCCCGTTCGAGTTCGAAATCGCCTTCGCCAACCTCGGGCTGGCGGTCATGGGCTTCCGCGCCGCGTCGGCCTCGGCCCGGGAACGCATCACGATCGGCATCGGCGCCGGGATGTTCCTCTGGGGCGCGGCCGTCGGTCACCTCTACCAGTGGTTCGCCAACGGCGACCACGCACCGGGCAACACGGGTGGCGTGGTGATCACCGACCTGCTCATCCCGGCCGTGATGATCATCCTGGCGGATCGCGCGCAGCGAGTGTCCACATCGGAGCCGGCCACGCCGGCCTTCGTCTGAAACCCTTCCTGAACGAAGAAAAGCGGGCGCACGGTAACCCCCGTGCGCCCGCCGTCGTGCAAGAAGTCAGACCGTGAGGATCGACCGCAGCCGGCCGACGTCGGCCATGCGGCGTTCGGCGAGGCGGTCGGCCGCCGCGGCGGGCGGGACACCGTCGGCCTTGGCCAGGGCGTACACGGCCTTCGTGGTTTCGAAGATGGCCGTGGTCTTGCGCTGGGCGCGGGCGAAGTCGAAGCCGTGGCGTTCGTCGTCGACCTGGATGACGCCCCCGGCGTTGACCAGGTAGTCCGGGGCGAAGAGGATGCCGCGGTCGTCGAGGAGCTTGTCGACGCCGGGGTGGGCGAGCTGGTTGTTCGCGGCACCGCAGACGATGCGGGCCTGCAGCGCGGCCACGGTCTCGTCGGTGAGCACGCCGCCCAGCGCGCACGGGGCGAACACGTCGAGGTCCGTGCCGATCAGGGTGTCCACATCGGACACCACCTCGACACCCGGGTACGCGGCGCGCGTGCGCTCGACGGCGAGGGCCGACACGTCGGTGATCACGACCTGCGCTCCTGCTTCCACGAGGTGGCCCACGAGGATGTGGCCGACCTTGCCGACGCCGGCGACGCCGACGCGGCGGCCGGCCAGCTCGGGCACGCCCCACACGTGGTCGGCCGAAGCGCGCATGCCCTGGTAGACGCCGTACGCGGTGAGCACCGAGGAGTCACCCGCACCGCCGTCTTCGGGCGAGCGGCCGGTGACGAACTTCGTCTCGCGGGCCACCACGTCCATGTCCTGCACGTACGTGCCCACGTCGCAGGCCGTGATGTAGCGGCCGCCGAGGGACTGCACGAAGCGGCCGTAGGCCCGCAGCAGCGCTTCGGACTTGATCGTGGCCGGGTCGCCGAGGATCACGGCCTTGCCGCCGCCGAGGTCGAGCCCGGCCAGCGCGTTCTTGTACGCCATCCCCTTGGAGAGCGCGAGCACGTCGTCGAGCGCGTCGTCTTCGGTGGCGTAGGGGTAGAAGCGGGTGCCGCCGAGCGCGGGGCCCAGAGCGGTGGAGTAGATGCCGATGATGGCTTTGAGGCCGCTGGCCTCGTCGTGGCAGTACACGACTTGTTCATGGCCGCTGTGCCGGCCGAACACTCCTTCGGTCACGGTGGTGACTCCCTTGTCTGACCGCTCGCGGCTCGTGGCCGCGTGCTCCGGAAGGTGGTGTGCCTGGTGGAGGTCGTCCACCCCGCACACCGCCAACCTAGAGCCATCGGCGCGAACCGACCACCGCAGGTCGTCGATCAGCCGGCGACGACCTTCCCGAGCGTCGCCATCGCCGCTTCCAGCTGCGCGTCCGACAGGTAGGGAGCGGGACCGAACCGCAGGTAGGTGCCCCGGCTGTCGGTGTGGACGCCGCGCTCGGCCAACGCGCTGCGCAGCTCGCCGGCCGACGGGCTGCGCAGCGACAAAAACCCGCCGACCCGGTCGAGCGGCGTCTCGCGGTCCCTCGACACCACGTCGGCGGACAGGCCGAGATCGTCGAAGCACTGCGCCAGCAGGCCGACCTGGTGCTGCGACACCGCGCGCAGGAACTCCGGCGTCAGGCCGTGCTCGGCGAAGAACCGCTGCACGCGCACACCGCGATAGTGGCTCGACGGGTCGTAGGTCGCGCCGGCGAAGCGGTCTCCGCCGGTGGCGTAGGCGACGCGGTCCGGGCGCTGCCGATCGGCGAGCGCGCCGAACTCCGCGTACCAGCCGGTGACGACCGGCCGCAGCTCCTGCGCGTGGGCGGGCAGGCGCAGGAAACAGTTGCCCTCGCCGAGCTGGAGGTACTTGTAGCCGCCGCCGACCACCCACGCGTTCGTGAGCCCCAGGTCGTGCAGGGAGAACGGCACCACGCCCAGCGCGTGGTAGGCATCCACGACCAGCTCGACGTTGCCGGCACGGCAGACGTCGGCCAGGTGCGCGAGCCCGGGCACGAGCCGCGAGGTCTCGAACAGCACGGCGGACACGAGCACAGCCGCGGTGGTGCCGTCGACCTCCGCGGCCACGCGTTCGGCCAGCGTCGGCACGGGGTCCACGGGCACCCGCACGACCTCGACGCCCTCTTCCTCCAGCCGCGCGAGCTGCCTGCGCAGGGTGTGGAACTCGCCGCCGGTGGTGACCAGGCGCGGCCGCGAACGCAGCTCGATCGCCGAGAGGAACCGGATCACGAGCTCGTGGGTATTGGCACCCAGCGCGTACTCGCCGTGCGGGTCGGACAGCAGCGAGCGGAAGCCGGCGCGCAGCTCGTCGGCCTTGGCGAACGCGGCGGTCCACTTCTCGTCGACGTCGCGAGCCGCGTCGGCGAACGCCTCCAGCAGACCTTCCTCGGCGACGTCGGGCCAGGCCTGGTGCGAGTGCGCCGACAGCAGCAGCCGGTCGGCCACGCGGAAGCGCGAGTAGTGCGGCGCGAGCGCGTTGTCGTCCGCGCGCAGGGAATCCAGCGTCGTCACAGCTTGCTCCGCACGGCCCACAGGTCCGGGAACATCGGCTGGAACAGGGTGGTCCGCAGGTACGTCGCACCCGACGACCCGCCCGTCCCGGTTTTGTCGCCGATGGTCCGCTCGACCATCTTCACGTGCCGGTAGCGCCACTCCTGCATCCCTTCGTCGAGGTCGACGAGACACTCCGCGACCACCGAGGGGCCGCCGTCGTCCTGATAGACCTTCAGCAGTACTGCCTGCAGTTCCGCCGACGGTGCCACCGGCCGGGTGACGTCCCGATCACGGTCCACCGGATAACCGCTGTTCGCGAGGTACTTGAGGAACGAGTCGAAGACCGACGGCCGCGCCATCGCGGCGGCGATCCGGGCGCGCTGCTCGCCGCCTTCCGGGTAGTGCGCGAACACGCGCTCGTCGCGGCGGCCGAGCACCGCCTCCAACTCGCGGAACTGCGCCGACTGGAAGCCGCTGGAGGCGTCGAGGCGCGCGCGGAAGCTCGTGAACTGGCTGGGCGTCATGGTCTCCAGCACGTCGAGCTGCGCGACGATCACCTTCAGCACGGTGAGGATGCGCCGCAGCGTGCGGATCGCGTGCGCGGTGTTGCCGGCTTCGAGGTTGGCCTGCAGGAACTCCGCCTCGTGCAGGATCTGCTTGAACCACAGCTCGTACACCTGGTGGATCACGATGAACAGCAGCTCGTCGTGCTCGTCGGAACGCGGGCGCTGGGCCTGGAGCACCTCGTCGAGCGCGAGGTACGACGTGTAGCTCAGCGCGGCCTGCGTGTCGTCGGTCTGGGTCATGGGTTCCTCACCTCGTCGAAATCACTGGTCCGCACGGCACGGTCGAAGTGCCGTTGTGCCGCGGGCGCGAGCGCGGCGTACAGGTCGTGGAAGAGCTCGACGGCCGCCGCGCGCCGGCCGGGCGCGGGGATCAGCTCGCCCGGCAGCTCGGGGTCGAGCGACGGGAACACGCGGAACTCGTGGACCAGTCTCGTGCGCACCGTAAACGCTTGGGCGTCGGGCAGCTGGTCCGGGCCGCGCGGGATGCTGCCGAACTCGGTCACGAAGGCGTCGTACCGGGCGGACAGCTCGTCGAGGTCCCAGGCCCGCCCGGCGAACCGGCGGACGTCCAGCGCCGCTGACGGCGTGCCCAGCATCAGGCCTGCGTGCTCGGTCACGCCGAGCTCGGCGAGCAGGCCGAGCACCTCGGCCTCGCGGTCGTGCGGTGCGATCCACGTGCCGTCCTGCACCGGGCCGAAGCCGAGGAACCGCAGGCGCCGCACGAGCGTCTCGCGCGCCTGGCGGCGGGTCTCGGGGATGTTCT
Source organism: Amycolatopsis sp. NPDC049253 (assembly GCF_040678995.1). Taxonomy (NCBI): domain Bacteria; kingdom Bacillati; phylum Actinomycetota; class Actinomycetes; order Pseudonocardiales; family Pseudonocardiaceae; genus Amycolatopsis; species Amycolatopsis sp. NPDC049253. Next base: position 56,575 of record NZ_JBFAQX010000014.1, read on the forward strand.
GCCACAGCACCGTCCACGGACCGGCGGGCCGGTCGCGGCGGCCGAGGCTGAAGATGCGCCGGTCGCCGTCGGCCAGGACCGCGACGGTGCGGCTCGTGAGCGAGTAGTGCACCAGCCGGCCTTCGCGGTGGCGCGCCAGCAGGTCGCGGTTGACCAGCCGGGTGAGCGCGATCCGGGCGGCGCCGTCGGAGAACCCCAGCTCGGTGAGCAGCGACACGAGGCCGCCCGACCACACACGCCGGCTCTCGCGCGGGCGCACGTAGCTGCCGAGGAGGGTGATCACCAGCTCCTGCGGTCCGGTGGGCGATGGTTCGGGCACGCCCTGACTCTATACACCTCAGTCCGCTGCGGTGTAGCTTTCGAACGAGAAGATTGTCAGGAGGCTGGATGAAACGGCTGGTGGTCGTCACCGGCGGCACTCGCGGCATCGGCGCGGCGATCGCCGAACAGTTCGTCGCGGCGGGCGACACGGTGCACGCACCGGGGAGACGCGAGTGCGACGTGACCGACGAGCAGGCCGTGCGCTCGTACTTCGCCGAGCTGGGCCCGGTCGACGTGCTCGTGAACAACGCCGGCATCTCGTCGAGCGCCCCCACCGCGAAGACGTCGCTGGCGGACTGGCGCAGCCAGTTCGAGGTGAACGCGACCGGCGCGTTCCTGTGCACCCGCGAGGTGCTGCCGGGCATGCGCTCGCGCGACCGCGGCCGCATCGTCACGGTGGCTTCGACGGCCGGGCACGTCGGTTACCGCTACACCACGGGCTACACGGCCTCGAAGCACGCCGCCGTCGGCCTGATGCGCGCGGTCGCCGCGGAGATCACCGGGACCGGGGTGACGGCCAACGCGGTGTGCCCGGCGTTCGTGCGCACGGACATGACGGCCGACTCGGTGGCCCGCATCCGCGAACGCACCGGCCGCGACGAAGCCGACGCCGAGGCGGCGTTGGCGGCCGCGTCGCCGTTGGGGCGGCTGCTCGAGCCCGCCGAGGTCGCGTTCGCGGTGGCGTTCCTCGCCGCCGAGGAAGCGGCCGCGATCAATGGACAGACCCTCGTACTCGATGGTGGAGGAATTCAGAAATGAGCCCGTTCCGTGCGACCGCCCCGATCACGAAGTCGTGGGACCACTTCGAGTTCACCGTGGACGACGGCGTGGCCACGCTGACGTTCAACCGGCCGGAGAAGCTCAACGCGCTGACGTTCGACGTGTATGCGGACTTGCGGGATCTGGTCACGGAACTGCCGCATCGCGGGGACGTGAAGGTGCTCGTGATCACCGGCCGGGGGCGCGGCTTCTGCTCGGGCGGCGACGTCGAGGAGATCATCGGCGAGCTCCAGAAGATGGAGACCGCCGAGCTGCTCGAGTTCACCCGCATGACCGGCGCGGTCGTGAAGGCGTTGCGGGAGACGCCCATTCCGGTCATCGCCGCCGTCAACGGCGTGGCGGCCGGGGCCGGGTCGGTCATCGCGCTGGCCTCGGACTTCCGTGTGCTGGCGAAGTCGGCGAAGTTCGCGTTCCTCTTCACGAAGGTCGGGCTGGCCGGCGCGGACATGGGCTCGGCTTACCTGCTGCCGAGGCTGGTGGGCCTCGGCCGGGCCACCGAACTGCTGATGCTGGGCGACAAGCTGGAGTCGGCCCGGGCCGAGGCGATCGGGCTGGCGACTTCGGTCGTGGAGGACGCCGACCTGACGTCGACGGCTGCCGCGCTGGCGCGCCGGCTCGCCGACGGTCCGGCGTTGGCGTATTCGACCACGAAGGTCCTGCTGACCCGGGAGCTGGACATGGATCTGGGGTCGTCGATCGAACTCGAGGCGATGACGCAGGCGTTGCTGATGACGGCGCACGACCACAAGGAGTTCTACGCCGCGTGGTCGGCGGGGCGCAGTCCACAGTGGACCGGGCGGTAGAACCCCGACGAACCGATGCCCCGGCACGCCGTGTGCCGGGGCATCGGTTCGTCTCGGTGCCGGCTACTCCGTCGCCAGGGTCAGGCTGCCCAGACCCGACACCTCGGCGAACAGCGTGTCCCCGCCCGTGAACGGCGTCGGCGCGCACAGCGTGCCCGTCAGGACCACGACCCCCGCCGGAAGCGACTCGCCCGACTCCGCCAGGTGGTTCACGAGCCACGCCACCGCGGCGGCCGGGTTGCCGTTCAGCACTGCCGCGGCGGAGCCGGGGATGACCTTGTCCCCGATCTTCAGCGTGCACTTGACGCCGGAGAGGTCTCCCGGCAACGGGACCTGGGGGCCGAGGAAGGCGTAGGCGGCGTTGGTGTTGTCGGCGGCGAGCATGGCCAACGTCGTCGGCCCGCCGGACCAGCGGGAGTCGACGATTTCGAAGGCGGGGGCGATCGCGGCGGTCGCGGCGAGGACGTCCTCGGGGGTGGTGCCGGGGCCGGAGAGCGGCCGGCCGAGGACGAAGGCGATTTCGACCTCGGCGCGAGGGGCGAACATGCCGGCCGTCGGCAAGGCCTGGCCCGCGTTCAGCACCGTGGAAGCCAGGACGTAGCCGAAGGCGGGTTCGGCGGCGCCGTAGGTGGCGCGGGCCGGCTCGGACGTGAGGCCGACTTTGTAGCCCGCGAGGCGGTCGCCGGCGGCCAGCGCCAGGTCGCGGGTCGCTCGGGAGACGCGGTAGGCGGCCGCGAGATCGGCCACGGGTTCGGGGGCGACGGCGGGGCCGCCGTGGGTCGCCTTGGTCAAGCGCCGGGCCAGGTCGTCGTCCGCCACCGTGTGCTCCTCGAGGGTCCGGAATGGGGCCCGGACATCTGATCACACCTCGGTGTGGGCGATGGCGTGGCCCTCCAGCGAACCGAACCAGAGGCGGCCGGCGTGTTCGCGGACGCCGACGAGCATGTGGAAGCCCGGGATCTCGCCCCACAGTTGGTGCTCCACCGCGCCGTCGGCGGCGATGCCGAGCACTCCCACCTGGCGTTTCGGGGCGAACTGCAGGGCATCCGGCAGCGCACGCACCGCGGCGCGCAGGGGCTCGGGCAGCTTGCGGACGACGTCCAGGGCGGGGACGCGGACGGAGGCCTGCGTGACCCAGATCAAGCCGTCGCTGCCGGTGGCGATGTTGTCGGGGAAACCGGGCAGGTCCGTGACGAGGGTGTCGCGCTGGCCCTGACGGGTGCCGTGGAGCCAGAAGCGCGTGACGCGGAACTCGCCGGTTTCGGCGACGGCCACGAAGGACTCGTCCGGGGGCAGGGCGACACCGTTGGCGAACTGGAGGCCGTCGGCGATCAGGTCGATGGCGCCGTCCGGGGTGCGGCGCAGGAGGCGCCCGCCGGCGGTCTGCTCGATGAGGTCGTCGCGCCAGCGGTCGATGCCGAAGCGGCGCGAGGAGTCGGTGAAGTAGATCGTGCCGTCGGTGGCGACGGCGGCGTTGTTGCAGAACACGAGGTCGAGGCCGGCGGCGGAGGTCGCGAGGGTGCGCACCGCTCCCCCGGCCAGCGGCATCGCGAGCAGGCCGGCGCGGGCGTCGCAGATGAGCAGGTCGTCGCCGTAGAGCTCCAGGCCCAGCGGGCGGCCGCCGGTGTCGCCGAGGACGTCGATGCGGCGGCCGTCGGGGGCCACGCGCAGGACCCGGCCGTCGTCGACGCCGGTGTAGACCCGGCCCTCGGCGTCGACCACCACGTCTTCGGGTGCGTGCCCGTTGACCGGGACCACCGTGACGTCACCGAAGTCCATGACGAACCTCCTACCGGTAGGTGAGCAGCTGCGCCGCCTCCGCTTCGAAGTGCGGGTGTTCGTTGAACGTCAACAGGTTCACGCCGCCGCGGCCCGAGGTGAGCTTGGTGATGCCGGTGTTCACGGTGACGCGGTTGAACTTCAGCAGGCCGACCTCGGGCACGCCCAGCACCGCGCCCGCGATCGTGCCGATCACGCCGCCGGAGGTGAACACGAGCGCGTGCTCCCCCTTGCCGAGGGACTCGACGAGGTCGGTCAGGCCCGCGGTGCAGCGGCCGAGGAACGCCGGCCACGTCTCGGCGCACGGCCCGTCGGCACCCGCCGCGACCCACGCACCGAGAGCGGCGTCGAGCACGCCCTGGTACTCGCGCGAATCCTCCTGCGGGGCACCGCCGGCGTGGTGACGCGAAATGTCCACGTGGTCGTATTCGTTCCACCTCGGGTCCTCGACCACGGCCACGTCCGAACCGAGCGTCTTCAGCGCCGTCGCCGCTGTGTCGCGCTGGCGGGCGAGCGAGCCGCAACGCACCTGCGCGAACTCGACGCCGCGGCGCGCGAGCTCTCGACCGACCACAGTGGACTGTTCGAAACCGCGCTCGGACAGCGCGTCGTAGTCGGCCGCGCCGAACGAGGCCTGACCGTGGCGGACGAGGTAGATCGCACCCAACGCACTCGCTCCTTTGTTCGTCAGGAGAACTTGGCCAGCAGCCCGGCGGGCAGCACGCGCATGACCGCGCTCAGCGGCACCCACGGCCACGAAGGAACGTACGCCATTTTCGGCTCCGCCTCGACCGCCTTGGCCAGTGCGCGGGCACCCGCCTCGGCGCCGGTCAGCAGCGGCGTGCTGCCGCTGCGCGCGGACATCTCGGACGCGATGTAGCCGGGACGGATCTCGGTGACACTGATGCCGGTGCGGCGCAGCTCGACCCGCGTGCCCGCCACGAACGCGGAGATCCCGGCCTTCGAAGCGGCGTACGCGGTGAGGTTCTTCGGCAGGCCCCGGATCGCGCTGAACGAGGAGATCACGGCGAGGTGGCCTTCGCGCTGCTCGCGGAAGATGCCCACGGCGGCCTCGATCTGCGCGGCCGCGGCGACGAAGTTGGTCTCCAGCGTCTGCCGGTTGGCGTCGAAGCGGCCCTTGCCCACGGGCTGGCCCTTGCCGAGCCCGGCATTGACGATCACGCGGTCCAGCGAGCCGAGCTCGCCGCGGAACTCCTCGAAGACGGTGAACACCCGGTCGTGGTCGTTCACGTCGAGCGGGCGGGTGACGACCGTGATCCCGGGAAAGGCGGCCTTGAGCTCAGCCGCGAGCTCGTCGAGGCGGTCGGTACGCCGCGCGCAGAGGGCGAGGTTGCGGCCGCGCGCCGCGAACTGGCGCGCCATGCCCTCGCCGAGCCCCGAGCTGGCGCCGGTGATCAGGATGTTCTTCCGCAGGACCATGAGCCGGATCCTACCGGTTGGTAACCACCGTGCCGCGGCCCTTGACCGGTGGCCCGGCGCTGGGGGCATCGCCGGGCCACCGGTACCGGGTACGGCCGCCGGCCGTGCACGGGGCGCGGACCGCGGGCCGGGGCCGAAGCAGCTGCGCCGCGACCGGGATCGCCGGTGCGGGGCTCGATGGCCATACAAACGCGACCCCGCAGGTCAGGGCAATGGTTCACAGTTGCCAGTACTAGCCCGTTCGCCCCAGTGGTGACGCGGAGTGCCTGTTCGGCTGCTGATACGGTCTGACGTGTCGGTTCGGACACCGTGGGTTTTCGGACACTCCGTGGGACCCCCGGTCGGCCGACCACGGGTTTTCGGACACGGGTTTTCACCACGAACCGGTGCGATGCGAGACCACGGGCGGGGGCATGGCTGGTGGAACTGCGGACGAGTCCGGGGCCGACGGCGCCCGGACCGCGTTCGCGAGCGCGCTGCGCGCGGCGATCACCGCCAGCGGCCTGTCGCTCGACCGGATCCAGGCGCGGCTGCGTGCCCGCGGCGCGGCCGTCAGCGTCACGGCGCTGAGCTATTGGCAGTCGGGCAAACGCCAGCCCGAACGCGCGGGGTCGCTGTCGGCGGTGCGCGTGCTGGAGGAGATCCTCGACGTCCCGGCCGGTTCGTTGCTCGGCCTGCTGCCACCGCCCCGTCCGCGCGGCGCGACCCGCCGCGACCGAGTCGGCGAGGAACCGCTCACGTTCACCCGCGAAACGCTGCAGCCGTTGCTGGATCGGGTCGGCGCGCCGAACATGCTCGACCAGCAGCAGCAGCTCAAGCTCGTCGGCCTGCACGACCGCTGCGAGATCGCCGCGGACGGCGGCCAGCGGGCCGTCACGTCCCGCGCGGTCTTCCAGGCCGGCGCGGACGGTCTCGACCGCTGGGTGCTCGTCTACGCCCAGGACGACGCCGCGTCCGTGCCGCAGGTCCACGCCGTGCGCAACTGCCGCGTCGGCCGCGTCGAGGCGGATTCCGCGCACGGGATCCTGGTGGCGGAGCTGCTCTTCGACCGTCCGCTGGACCGCGGCGAGACGCACCTGATCGAGTACTCGCTGACCAACGCGGGCCCGCCCTACCCGCAGTGCCGCGCCACGCACTACCGCGAGTTCCGCCGCCCCGTGCGCGAATACCTGCTGGAAATCCGCTTCGCCCCGGAAGCCGAGCCCGTCCGCTGCTGGCAGTACACCCGCGGCGACTCGGCCCCGACGCGCCGCCGCCTGCGCCTGGACTCGGCGGGCGGCGTGCACGCCGTGGCGCTGGACTTCGGGCCGGGGATCTTCGGCATCGGGTGGGAGTGAGCCGGCTCAGCTCAGCTTGTTGCGCAACACCTTCCCGGTCGCGTTGCGCGGCAGCTCGTCCAGGAATTCCACGTCCCGCGGCACCTTGTAACGGGCGAGGTTCGACTTCACGTAGTCGCGCAGCCCGTCGGCGTCCAGCGTGGACTTCTCGCTGCGCACCACGAACGCCTTGAGCCGCTGGCCGAACTGCGCGTCCTCGACGCCGATCACGGCGGCCTCGATCACGTCGTCCCGTTCCACCAGGAGGTTCTCCACCTCGACCGGGAACACGTTCTCGCCGCCGGAGACGATCATCTCGTCGTCGCGGCCGTCGATGAAGAGCAGGCCGTCTTCGTCGAAGTGGCCGACATCGCCGCTGGAGAGCAGGCCGTCGATGATCTCCTTGTGCCGGCCGTCGGTGTAGCCGCCGAAGCTGAGGCCGCTGCCGACGAAGACGCGGCCCGTCACGTTCGGCTCGGAGATCTGCTTGCCGTGCTCGTCGTACAGCGCGACGCGGCACCCCACGGGCGCACGCCCGACGGTGCCCGGCGCCTTGCGCCAGTCTTCCGGCGTGGCGACGGTCGCGACGGCGACTTCCGTTGAGCCGTAAAGGTTGTGCACGACGTCGCCGAACTGCTCGTTGGCCCGGTTGCCCAGGTCCGGCGACAGCGCGGAGCCCGCGACGAAGATGATCCGCAGGCACGACGTGTCGTACTTGTTCCGCACCGAAGCGGGCAGGTCGACGATGCGCTGCAGCATCGTCGGCACCAGCACGAGCGTGGTGCAGCGGTGCTCGGCGACGCCCTTGAGCGTCTGCTCCGGGTCGAACTTGCGCCGCATCACCACCTTGCAGCCCAGCGCGAAGCTCAGGATGAACTGCGAAAGCCCGGTGCCGTGGAACAGCGGCGCGCCCATGTACGTGGCTTCGCCCGCGCGCAGCGGGATGCGGTCGAGGAACTGCGCGGACGCCAGCGGCGACGTGTGCGGCCGCGGCGCACCCTTCGGCGTGCCGGTGGTGCCGCTCGTGAGCAGCACGAACCCGCCGGGCTTGGCGGGCGCGGGCAGCGGGCGGTCGTCGGTGCTGGCGATGATCTCGTCGAGCACCGGCACGGAGTGATCGCCCGGCTCGTCGACCCACGCCAGGTAGCGGTCGACATCGCCGGAGATCGCGTCGAGCAGGCCGGTGAACTCCTGGTCGTACACGAGCGCGGTGACGCGTTCGCGCTGCGCGACGTCGGCCAGTTGCGGCTTGGCGAAGCCGGTGTTCATCAGCAGCAGGCGCGCGCCGAGCTTGCCGGCGGCGGCCATCGTGAGCACGAGGCCGCGGTGGTCGCGGCACAGCGCGGCGATCACGGTGCCCTCGCCGAGCCCGCGCTCGGACCAGGCCCTGGCCAGCGCGTTGGAGCGGTCGTCGAGCTGCTTGAACGTGAGCGGGCCGAGCTCGTCGACGATCCCGACGGCCGCGGGGTCGCGGCGCGCGGCGATGTGGTTGGCGCCGGCGAACGGGCCGTACTTCCGGATGGCGACGACCGAGCGCACGCCCTCGTCGAGCCGCGGGAACGGGACGAGCCCCGCGCGGCGCATCACGTCGATGCTGCGCACGGTCTCGGCCACCTTGTCCGTGACCTGGCTGGCGAGGCCGAACACCCCGGCCGGGTTCCTCATCCGGGCACCTCCGTCGCTGCTTCGGGAAAGCCGCCCGTACCGCCGGTATGGGTGGCTACTCGACAGTAGACCAAGCCGGGCGCGTGTGCACCAGACCGCGGCGGACGGGTTCGGTGACCGGAATTGTCGGTGCCCCCGAGCACAATGACGGCGTGCAGGTGATCACCGGCCAGGAGGAGGACTCCGGCTACACGATCTCGACGCCGGCGGGGACCTCCCGCGGGCTGTCGAAGGCCGACTGGGTGGCCGAGGTGCGGCGGCTCGAGGAGGCCGAGGCGCCGCGCTGGGTGCTGCCCTCGGTCGACGCGCTGTACCCGAAGCTCATCGACGCGGGCGTGCGGCTGGGGCGCTGTCACGACCTGGGTCTGGCGGAGGGCTTGCTGCTCGCGTACGAGGGGCGGGAGAGCGAGTCGCGCAGCCTGCGCGCGGCGTGGGCGCGGGCGCAGGGCGAGGAACCGCCGGACGACGGGCCCGCGTTCGGCGAAGCTTCGCAGCCCACGCTGTTCTCGCCGCGCGGACCGGGGTTGCCCGAAGGCGTCACGGTCGCCGACGCGGCGCGGCGCGTGCTCGCCGAGCAGGAGAAACGCGTGGCTGCCGTCGCTTCGCCGGGCCGGATGCGGCTGCTGCTGGCGGCGGAGTCCGCGAGCGCGCTGACCGCGGCGGAGATGTCGGCGGCCGGGCTGCCGTGGCGGGCGGACCTGCACCGAACGCTCCTGGAGTCCCGGCTCGGCCCGCGGGTGCCGTCCGGGCAGCGGCCGAAAGCGCTGGTCGCACTGGCCGCGCAGATCACCGACGCGTTCGGCGGGCGGCCGGTGAACCCCGACTCGTCGCCGAGTGTCATCCGCGCGCTGGCCCGGGAGGGCATCGAGGTGCCGGCCGCGCGGAAGTACCTGCTGCGCGACCTCGACCATCCGGCCGTCGCGCCGTTGCTGGAGTACAAGGAACTCTCGCGCCTGCACTCGGCCAACGGCTGGGCCTGGCTCGACGAATGGGTCACCGACGGCCGCTTCCGTCCCCACTACGTCGTCGGCGGCGTGGTCTCCGGCCGCTGGGCCACCCGCGGCGGCGGGGCACTGCAGATCCCCAAGGTGCTGCGCACGTGCGTCCGCGCGGATCCCGGCTGGAAACTCGTCGTCGCCGACGCCGCGCAACTGGAACCACGAGTGCTCACGGCGCTGTCGGGCGACCGCCGGCTGGCCGAGGTCTCGGCGGCCACGGACCTGTACGCCCGGCTGGGCGAGGCTCTTTTTTCGGGCGCCCGCTACGTTCCCCCGCCGTCCGGTTCCTCGGACGACCGCTCCCGCGCGAAAATCGCCATGCTGTCCGCCATGTACGGCGGCACCTCCGGCGAGGCCGGCCCGCTGCTGGCGTTGCTGCGCCAGCGCTTCCCCGACGCCGTGTCCTATGTGGAACAGGCCGCGGCCGCCGGCGAGCGCGGCGAACGCGTGCGGTCCCGGCTGGGCCGTACCTCCCCCGCCCCGTCCGCCGCGTGGCGCGCCCTCACCGGCGGCCTCGCCGACGACGAAGCCACGGAAACCCGCGCCCGCCGCGCCTCCCGCGGCTGGGGCCGCTTCACCCGCAACTTCGTCGTGCAAGCCAGTGCGGCCGACCTGACAGCCGTCCTCCTCGCCACCCTCCGCGGCCGCCTCCCCGCCCCCGCCCACCTCGTCTTCTTCCAGCACGACGAGGTGATCGTCCACACCCCGGCCGAGCTCGCGCCCACCGTGTCGGCCCTCATCGAGTCCACCGTGACGGAGTCGGCACAGCTGCTGTTCGGCGAGGCGTGCCCGGTCCACTTCCCGATGCAAGCCCTCGCCGTCGACACCTACGCCGACGCGAAATAACTCAACCACTCCCAGTCAAAGGACACCTCATGGGCAATCTGTATGACTACTTCGCCGCGAGCTCCGACGAACAGGCCGCCACGGCGTTGCAATCCCCCACCGTGACGAACTTCCCCGTGGTCGCACTGAAACGCATCGACCCGACCATCCACCTGAACCGCGCCGAAGCCCTCCTCACGGCGACGGACTACGACACCGTTTCGGCCAACCCGAGATCGGAACACCTCATCGCCGAACTCGACGAATCCATCTGGGTCACCACTCTCACCGACGAACTGCCCGACGCCCTGGCCTCCGCCGGCGAAACGCACCGCCGGGCGGTCGCCGAACTCTGGGCGCGTTCCGAAGAATTCGACGGCGACATCGACCCGGCCGATCTCCTCCCGGTGGTCGACGAACTCGCCGATCTCGCGCGCCAGGCGAAAGCGGCGGGAGATCGTCTGTACTGCCGGACCTGCCTGTAACTCCCGAAGCGTCAGCCGCCGAAGCGAAATTCACCCGGCCTCAGGCCGGCCGAGATCAGGAGGTTCAGTGGGAGCGTCAGGCTGGCACTACCGCGCGCCTTATGTCGGCAGTGTCAAAGCAACACACCGGTTCGTCCAGGCACAACTCCTGTCCAGCGGTGACTACCTCTGGCCGTGGGAGAGCTTCGATCCCGAGTACGTCGCGCCCGTGCCGCGGCCCAGCTCCCTGCCCGACCTCGAAGCCGCCAAGGACTCCGAAAACTTCTGGGACGCCGGCACCCACACCATCCTCGACACCCACGAGGTCTCCGAAGCCGACAGCGTGGGCACCATCCGCCCGTTGAGCCCCACCGAACTCACCGAGGTATTCGGCACCCACCAACCGTCGGCGGCCGACTTCGACCGCGTCTTCCGGCCCGGCCCTTCCGGCCCCCTCGCCGACCTGATGGGCGAGCGCTGGACCGGCCGAAGCCTGGTGCTGTATCACCACGGCACCCCCACCGAGGTCTTCTTCTGGGGCTTCTCCGGCGACTGAATTCCGCGGCTCCTCAGCCCACAGGGCGATCCGCTTTTCCGTCAGGTCGCCCTGTGGTTGAGTTCCCTCATGCTCTACACCTACTTCACGGCCACTTCGGACGACGAAGCCGCGACCGCCCTCGAAGCACCCGAAGGCCCGGCCGCCCTCTTCCCGACGGCCGCTTTCAACGGCATCGACCCGAACATGCAGGTGCCCCGAGCCGAAGCCTTCCTGACGGGCACCACCGAAGAGGCCGCCGCCGACAATCCCCGGGCCATGAAGCTCGTCGTCGAAGCGGACGAAGGCGCGGTAACGGTCCTTACCCTGACTGACGAATTCCGCGACGCCATCGCCGCCACCGACGAACCGCGCCGTCGCGAACTGGCGGACTTCTGGTCCCACGCCGAAGACCTCGGCGGCGAGGCCAGTGCCGAAGACCTGCTGCCGGTCGTCGACGAACTGGCCGCGCTCGCCAAGCAGGCGAAGCCCACGGGCGGCCGTCTGTACTGCTACCTCGCCGTCTGACGGTCAGTACCGCACGGAGTTCTGCAGCAGCGGCGGGTACACCCCGTGCTCCTGGCCGTTCACGGTCGCGCCGGCGTAGCGCAGCAGCGGGGCCATGCCGCGGTTCAGCTCGGCCGGGAAGTTCAGCTGCGGCGCGGAAACCTCGTCCAGCGCGGCGACCTGCTCCGCGCTGAGCTTCAACTCCAACGCCGCCAGGTTTTCCGTCAGGTGCTCCACGCGGCGCGGCCCGATCAACGTCGAGGTGATCCCCGGCCGCCCCTGCACCCAGGCCAGCGCCACCGCGGCCGGACTCACGCCCAGTTCCTTCGCGATCCCCACCACCACGTCGATCACGCGGAACTGCTCCTCCGTCGGCCCCACCCCGAACGCCGCGCCGCGCCGGGTGTCCGCCGCCGCGCCGTCGCGGGCGTACTTGCCGGACAGGAAGCCGCTCTTCAACGGGCTCCAAGGCAGCATCGCCATGCCCGCGTCCTCCGCGAGCGGCAGCAGCTCACCCTCGATCGTGCGCTCCAGCAGCGAGTACTCCATCTGCAACCCGGCGACTGGCGCCCAGCCGCGGAACTCCGCGATCGTCTGGGCCTTGGCCGTGAACCACGCCGGAGTGTCGGAGAACCCGACGTAGCGGATCTTGCCGGCGGCGACCAGGCCATCGAGCGTCCGCAGCGTCTCCTCGACGGGCGTGTGGCGGTCGTAGTTGTGGAGGTAGTAGAGGTCGATGTAGTCGGTCCCCAGCCGCCGCAGGGAGTCGTCCACCTGGTGCAGGATCGCCTTCCGGCCGGCGCCGCCGCCGTTGGGGTCGCCGGGGTGCAGGTTGACGAAGAACTTCGTCGCCAGCACCACGCGGTCGCGCAGCCCCGGCGTCGCGGCGAGGAAATCGCCGACGATCTTCTCCGAGTGGGTGTTGGTGTAGAAGTTGGCGGTGTCGATGAAGTTGCCGCCGCGGTCGAGGTAGGTCTGCAGGATCCTCTCGGACTCTTCGACGCTGCAGCCGGTGCCGGTGTCCTCGCCGAAGTTCATGGCGCCGAGGCAGAACGGGCTCACGACGAGGCCGGAGCGGCCGAGATGGACGTAGGAATCAAGGCTCACGGGAATTCTCCTGGCTCTTCACGGGACTTCGTTGCCGTTCAATGACACCAGCAGCACGCCTGCCACCGTGAGCCCGAAAGTCGTAGCCTCTTGCCTGATCCTGTCACGATCGCCAGTTGCCGTCACACCATCGACCGTGGTCGAATCGACGCGTGTCCCTTTCCGAGCTGCGCACGCTGATCATCCGCCACGCCGGCCGCACCGACCTGCCGGGCGGCCTGATGCTGTCGTGCGAGCGCGCGCCCACCGACCCGGCGGCCTCGCTGACGGGCCCGGTGCTCGCCGTGGTCGCGCAGGGCCGCAAGCGCATCGGCACGGGCGAGCGCACCTACGAGTACGGCGCCGGCCAGTACCTCGTGGTCACCGTCGACATGCCCGTGACCGGGCACTTCGTGGAGGCCAGCCCCACGGAGCCGTTCCTGGGCGCCGGCCTGGTCCTCAAGCCGGAAGCCGTCGCCGCCCTCCTGCTCGAAACGGGCACCGCGAACTCGGCCCCGGCCACCCCGTCAGCCATCACCGTGAGCGACGCGCCCGCCGAGCTGCTCGACGCGTTCGTCCGCCTACTGCGGCTCACCGACCACCCGGCCGACCGCCGCGTGCTCGCGCCGCTCATCGAGAAGGAGATCCTCTGGCGCCTCGTCACCGGCGACCAGGGCTCGACCATCCGCCAGATCGGCCTCGCCGACAGCAGCCTGTCCCACGTCGGGCGCGCCATCCGCTGGATCCGCGACCACCACGCGGAGTCCCTGCGCGTCGCCGACCTCGCCCGCCTCGCCGCGATGAGCGAGTCGTCCTTCCACCGCCACTTCCGCGCCGTGACGGCCATGACGCCCATCCAGTACCAGAAACACATCCGCCTCCAGGAAGCCCGCCTGCTCCTCCTCTCCCGCACCGACGACGACGTCGCCTCCATCGGCTACGCCGTGGGCTACGACAGCGCATCGCAGTTCAGCCGCGAATACCGCCGCCAGTTCGGCGTCCCCCCGGGCCAGGACTCGACCCGGCTGCGGGCGGGAATCAGCTAACTGAATTTTCCCGCCCCAGGCACCACACGGCCCAACGCGAAGAAATCCGTTCGGCGCAACAAAGATCGCACAGCGCGCAGTTCACGCTTTGCCAACAGCGGCGGATTCCCTCGTGGGCAGCTATCCTGGCTGGTGCCGTCCGTCGGGCCGGGCGTCACCGCGGTTCCGTCGGTCTTCGTGGTGCTGTACTGCCTCTTCCAGGCTCCGATGTGGTGCTGCGCTCCGACTGGGGCGAGCCAGTTCTGCCGCAACAATGCCAACGGCATCCTGCTCGGCTGTCACCTGCGGCAGCACAAGTTCGAGAAGCTCAAGCTCGCCGTGCGACAGCGAGCATGGCGCAAAGCCGCCGCGGCCGTCTTCAAGAGTGTCGGCGGTCAGGCCGCTACCTTTTCGGCGTTCGCCGGGATGGTGTCGGCAGGCGCCGCGACCGTGACGCTGGCCGTCAAATAGCTGCCAAGGCGTCGTCCAAAGCCTTGGTGATGCGTTTCAGCGACACCGGATACGCCGTCCCCAGCGTCTGGGCGAAGAACGAGACCCGCAGTTCCTCGATCATCCACCGCACCTCCGACAGCGCGGGCGACGACGTCCCGGCGGGCAGCGAAGCCAGAGCCGAGCGGTATTCCTCCGTGATCCACGCGATGTCGGCCGTCCGTTGCAGGTCCCGGGTGGGCTCGGAGACGAGTTTGTCCAGCCGGCGCGAGATCCCGCGCAGGTAGCGCTCGACATCGCGCAGCCGCGACGCGCCGGTCTCCGTCACGAAGCCCGCGTGGACCAGGCCGGCGAGCTGCGCGCGGATGTCGGCGAGGGATTCCGCGGGGCCACGCGCGTCGGGCAGGACCGTCTCCACCTCGATGGCCGCGCGCAGGATGCGCTCGACGTCCGTGAGCACCGCGAGCACCGCGGGGTTCAGGCCCGCGCGAACGCGATCGAGCAGGACGGCGAAACCGGCCTCGTCCCAGACCGGGCCGCCGGCCGCGGTCATCAGGGAGTCGACCGCGCAGTCGACGCAGTCCTCCAGCAGGGCGGCGACGCTGCCGTGCGGGTTGCGGTTCAGCACGAGCTTGGACGAGTTGGACAGCGACCGCGTGATGAACTTCATCGGCGAGTTCAGGTTCAGCCGCAGCATGCGCCGGGTGCCGGCCCACATCGCGTGCGTCTGCTGGGCCGGGGTGTCGAGCAGGCGGACGGCGACCGACGAGCCCTCGTCCACCAGGGCCGGGTACGCCTTGACGTCGTGGCCGCGCTGGGTCGAGGCGAAAACCTTGGGCAGGGACCCGAAGGCCGGCTGCGTGAGCCCCGCCTTCTCGATGCTGTCGGCGGCCTTCGAAATCGTCTCGCGCACCTTCGGGGCGAGGCTGAGCTTCAACGCCTCCAGGTCCTTGCCCTCGGCCACCTTGCGGCCGCGGTCGTCGACCACGCGGAACGTCACCCGCAGGTGGTCCGGCACGGAAGACAGGTCGTACGCCGACAGCGGCACGTCGACGCGGCGCAGCGCGAACAGCTCGTCGGACAGGACCTCGATCAGCGGACCGTCCGAAGGCGACACTCGTGAAAGGACATACGCGGCCGTGTCGGGAGCCGGGACGAAGTTGCGCCGCAAGGCTTTCGGCAGCGACTTGATCAGCGCCGTCACCAGCTCGGCGCGCAGGCCCGGCACCTGCCAGTCGAAACCGTCCGGCGTCACCTGGTTCAGCACGGGCAGCGGGATGTGCACGGTGACGCCGTCGGCGTCCGCGCCGGGCTCGAACTGGTAGGTGAGCCCGAAGACCTGCGACCCCTGCGTCCACGAGTCGGGGTAGTCCGACTCGCGCACGCCGCCCGCGGTCTCGTTGATGAGCATGGACTTCTCGAACGACAGCAGGTCCGGGTCGCCGCGGCGGGCCTTCTTCCACCAGCTGTCGAAGTGGCGCACCGACACCACGTCGGCCGGCACGCGCTGGTCGTAGAACTCGAACAGCGTCTCGTCGTCCACGAGGATGTCGCGGCGGCGAGCGCGGTTCTCCAGGTCCTCGACCTCGTCGAGCAGCGCGCGGTTCTCGGAGAAGAACCGGTGGTTCGTGTGCCAGTCGCCCTCCACCAGCGCGTGGCGGATGAACAGCTCGCGCGACAGCTCCGGGTCGATGCGCCCGTAGTTCACGCGTCGGTCGGCGACGAGCGGCACGCCGTAGAGCGTCACCTTCTCCACCGCCATCACGGCGCCCTGCTTGCGCTCCCAGTGCGGCTCCGAATACGACCGCTTCACGACGTGCGCGGCCAGCGGCTCGACCCACTCCGGCTCGATGCGCGCGTTCACGCGCCCCCACAGCCGCGAAGTCTCCACCAGCTCCGCCGACATCACCCAGCGCGGCTGCTTCTTGAACAGCGCCGACCCCGGGAACACCGAGAACCGCGCCCCGCGCGCGCCGAGGTAGTCGCCCTTGGCCGGGTCCTTGAGGCCGATGTGCGAGAGCAGCCCGGCGATCAGCGACGTGTGCACGTGCTGCGGGTCGGCCGGCGTGGTGCTCAGCGAGATGTCGAGGGGCTTGGCCAGCTGGCGCAGCTGGCTGAAGATGTCCTGCCACTCGCGGATGCGCAGGTAGTTGAGGTACTCGTTGCGGCACAGCCGCCGGAACTGGTTGCCCGTCAACGCCTTCTGCTGCTCGCTCACGTACTCCCACAGGTTGAGGTACGCGAGGAAATCCGACGTCGGGTCGGCGAAGCGCGCGTGCTGCTGGTCGGCCGCCTGCTGCTTCTCCGCCGGACGCTCCCGCGGGTCCTGGATGGACAACGCCGCGGCGATGATCATCACCTCGCGCACGCACCCGTTGCGCGCGGCCTCCAGCACCATGCGGCCCATCCGCGGGTCCACCGGCAGCTGCGCGAGCTTGCGGCCGATGTCCGTCAGCTTCGACGTATCGTCCGCCTCGAACGCGCCGAGCTCCTGCAGCAGCTGCACGCCGTCGGTGACCTGGCGGCGGTCCGGCGGCTCCACGAACGGGAACGCCGCCATGTCGCCCAGCCCGAGCGAGGTCATCTGCAGGATCACCGACGCGAGGTTCGTGCGCAGGATCTCCGGGTCGGTGAACTCCGGCCGCGACTCGAAGTCCTCTTCGGAGTACAGCCGGATGCAGATGCCGTCGGACGTGCGGCCGCTGCGGCCCTTGCGCTGGTTGGCCGACGCCTGCGAGATCGCCTCGATGGGCAGCCGCTGCACCTTCGTGCGGTGGCTGTAGCGCGAGATGCGCGCGTTGCCCGGGTCCACCACGTACTTGATGCCCGGCACGGTCAGCGACGTCTCGGCGACGTTGGTCGCGAGCACGATCCGGCGGCCGGTGTGGCGCTGGAACACGCGGTGCTGGTCGGCCGACGACAGCCGCGCGTACAGCGGCAGCACCTCGGTGTTGCGCAGGTCGAGGCGGTTGAGCGCGTCGGCCGTGTCGCGGATCTCGCGCTCGCCCGAGAGGAACACCAGCACGTCGCCGGGGCCCTCGGCGCTCAGCTCGGCGACGGCGTCGAGGATGCCCTGCGTCTGGTCCCGGTCGGGGTCGGCCTCGGGGTCGTCGGGGTCGATGATCGGCCGGTAGCGGACCTCGACGGGGTAGGTGCGGCCGGAGACCTCGACGATCGGCGCGTTGTCGAAGTGCTTCGAGAAGCGCTCCGGGTCGATCGTGGCCGAGGTGATGATCACCTTGAGGTCGGGACGGCGCGGCAGCAGCTGCTTGACGTAGCCGAGGATGAAGTCGATGTTGAGGCTGCGCTCGTGGGCCTCGTCGATGATGAGGGTGTCGTACTGGCGCAGCATCCGGTCGGTCTGGATCTCGGCGAGCAGGATGCCGTCGGTCATCAGCTTCACGAGCGTGTCCTGGCCGGACTGGTCGGTGAAGCGGACCTTGTACCCGACGGCGTCGCCCAGCTCGGTCTTCAGCTCGCTCGCGATGCGGTCGGCGACCGTGCGCGCGGCCAGCCGCCGCGGCTGCGTGTGCCCGATCTGCCCGCGGATGCCGCGGCCGAGCTCGAGACAGACCTTCGGCAGCTGGGTCGTCTTGCCCGAGCCGGTCTCGCCCGCGACGATCACCACCTGGTTCTCGGCGATCGCTTTGCCGATCTCGTCCTTGAGCCTGCTGACCGGCAGCTCTTCGGGGTACTCGATCTTGGGCACGCTCTCGCGCCGGCGCTGCACCCGCAGCTCGGCGGCGGTCACGTCGGCGGCGATGCGCTCGGCCACGGCTTGCTTGTCGCGCGACCGGCGCGCGCCGTCGAGCCGACGGCGCAGGCGGTGCTCGTCGCGCGACATCAGCTCGGGCAGCCGCGCGCGCAACGCCTCGAGGGGGGATTGAGTGGACATACTTGTTTCGAGGATAGCGGTGCGTGACAGGCCTGGCTCCTGAATATGCCCGGGGTCTCCCGTCACACCCGCTGCCGGGTCAGCCGAGCCGGCAACAGCCAGGTCAGCCGCTCCGAACGCACCACCGCGAGCGGCCCGATCACGGCCAGAAGCAGCACGTACCCGGCGACGAACGGAGCCACGCGCGCGTCGAGCCCGGCCGCCGCCGCGAGCGTGGCGAGGACCAGCGAGAACTCGCCCCGCGTGAGCACGGTCAGCCCGATGTTCACCCCGGCCTGGCGGTCGAAGCCGTGCAGCCGGGCGGCGAACGCGCCGGCCGCGAGGTTGAGCACGAGCGTCAGCGCGACGGCCGCGAGCACGGGAACCACGACCGTCCCCACGGCGCCCGGGTCGATCGAGAGCCCGAAGATGAAGAAGAACAGCGCCCCGAACGCGTCGCGCAGCGGCAGCACCAGCTTGTGCACGCGCGGCGCGACCTTCGAGCCGCCGAGCATCATGCCGACCATGAACGCGCCGATCGCGTCGGACACGCCCACCTCCTCGGCGACGGCCGCGCCCAGCACCGCGACGCCGACGAAACACACGGTGAGCAGCTCGTCGTCGGCCGAGGCGAACAGTCGCGACACGAGCCGGCCGCCCCAGCGCGCCAGCGCCGCGAGCACCAGCAGGAAGCCGAGCGCCTTGCCGAAGTCGGCGAGCGCCGCGCCGAAGCCGTCGGCGCCGCTCAGCACGGGCTGCAGCAGGGCCAGGTAGAGCGCGAGGAACAGGTCTTCGAGCACGATCACGCCCATGATCAAGCGTGATTCAGGGTTGGCGGTGCGGCGGGTTTCGAGCAGCAGCTTGGTCACGATGGCCGACGACGAGATGCCGATCGCGCCCGCGATCACCAGTGCTTCCCGCGTGCCCCACCCCAGCGTGAACCCGAACGCGAGCCCGCCGCCGACGTTGAGCGCCAGGTAACCCAGCCCGGCCGCGGCCAGGCGTCTGCCGCCGCGCGCGAGGTCGTCGACCGAGAACTCGAGGCCGAGGTAGAACAGCAGGAAGACGAGGCCGAGCCCGGCCAGCACGCCGAGCTCGGCGGGGTCGTCCACAAGCGACAACCCGGGCGTGTGCGGGCCGAACACGAAGCCGGCCAGCATGAACAAGGGGATCGTCGGCAGCCCGATTTTACTGCCCAGACGCGCGACGACCCCGGCCGCCAGGAACGCACCGCCGACGGCCAGCAAGGCATGACCGTTGGTCATGGGAAACCTCCAACAGCTGAGTACGGGTGAGGGGATGGCGTACTCAGCCGGCGGGAGGCGCGCGGGCAGGTGCTTCCGGGTCGGACCGCTGCTCCGCGGTGGTGTTCTTGTCGACGGTCGTGGTGCAAGCCATGGCCGGCCGCGGCTTCTCCCGCTCCGGCGGCGTGGCCTCTGGGATCGGTTGCGCGGCAACGAAGTGCGGCGACTGCTGGGCAACCAGCACCGGCTTCGCGTCCTCGTGCGACCGGCCCGGGTGCACCGGCCCGGGCGCGGCGACGCCGAGGAGCAGCAACGCGGCGAGCAGGACGCTGAGCATGGACCGGTGCCGTGGCGCGGTGGCGGCGGCGGCAGCAGTCATCGTGGGCGAGAGTTTACCATCTCTTTAACGTGACTCTGGCGATCCACAGTGGACGTTCGGGACAGGGACTTTTCAGCGGCACCCGGGCTGGACCGGGGCCGCTCGCGATCCAGCCCGAAGACGAGATCAGCGCGCGCTGGACGTTTACGAACGTGTTCTTCGGGAGGGCACAAGGCTTCTACCGCGCCACGCGCCCGCCGTCCCGTTTCTGCAGGTGCTCTGACCCGATCGCGAGGGCCGCTTCCCGGCGCAGGACGCCTGGACGCCGACCTCTCAGCGGCCGTCACGCCGAGCGTTCCGCCGCCACCTGTTCGCGCACGTCCGGGATCGTCTCGGCGATGAACACGTGCGACGCCCGGTCGTCCGCGCCGGAGAGCACGAAGGTGTCGAAGCCGCCGGCGAGGGCGAAGTCGGCGAGTTCCGAGGCGGTCGGGGTGGCGCCGACGTTGAGCACGCGGCGGATCGACGCCGGGTCGCGGCCGGCGTCGAGCGCGGCGGCGTCCACGGCGGAGGCCATGCGGAGAGCTTCGGCTGGGTCGTCGCGGAGGCTGACGACCCAGCCGTCGGCGAGGCGGCCGGTGAGGCGCAGGGCGCGGGGGCCGTACGAGCCGAGCCACAGGCCGATCGGACGCGCCGGCACGGGGCCGGAGTGGGCGCCGGCCAGGGAGTGGAAGCGGCCGTCGAAGCGGAGGTTGTGGTCGCCGCTCCAGATCTTGCGGATGATGGTGATCGCCTCCTCCTCGGCGGCGAGCGCGTCGCCCGGGGTCCGGCGCGGGCCGCCGTACGCGACGATCGCGTCCCAGAACGCGCCGGCGCCCACGGCGAGGTCGAAGCGGCCACCCGACAGCAGGTCGAGGCTGGCGGCGGCCTTCGCGAGCACGGCGGGGTTGCGCAGCGGCAGGGTGGCGACGTCGGGGAACACCCGGATGGTCGTGGTCGCGCCGAGGAGCACGCCCATAAGGGAGAAGGTCTCCACGTACCGGCGCTGGTACGGGTGGTCCTGCACGGCCAGGTGCTCGAACCCGATCCGCTCCAGCTCGCGCGCGTGCTCGACCAGGGGGTCGGCCGCGTTCGGCACCAGGAAATAGCCCGTCGAGATGTCCCGCCCGAAATCCGTCACACCCGGCTCAACCACGCCGGAAGAGCGGAGATTCCGGCCCCGAAGTGACCCGGCGGTAACCTCGGGGCAGGACCTTCGGGAGGCACGCGCATGGCCGACTACGACCTGGTGCTGTTCGGCGCCACCGGCTTCACCGGCACGCTGACGGCGGAGTACCTCGCGCGCTCCGCCCCGCCCGGCTGCCGCTGGGCGCTCGCGGGCCGCAACCGCGCCAAGCTCGAGGACCTGCGCGCCCGGCTGGCGGCGATCGACGAGCGCCTGGGCACGTTGCCGCTGCTCAGCGCCGACATCGCCGACCCCGACTCGCTGCGCGCGCTCGCCGCGTCGGCGAAGGTCGTGGCCACCACCGTCGGCCCGTACCTGCACTACGGCGAGCCGCTGGTCGCCGCGTGCGCCGCCGAGGGCACCGACTACGTCGACCTCACCGGCGAGTCCGAGTTCGTCGACCGCATGTACCTCGCCCACCACGCGAAAGCCGCCGAGACGGGCGCGCGGCTCGTGCACAGCTGCGGCTTCGACTCGATCCCCCACGACCTCGGCGCCTGGTACACCGTGCGGCAGCTGCCCGAGAACGTCCCGCTGCAGGTCGACGGCTACGTCCGCGTCGGCGCCCTGCCCTCGGGCGGCACCTTCCTCACGGCGATGACGGCGTTCTCCCGCCAGGCCGCCGCCAACCGCGTGGCCAAGGAACGCGCCGCGGCCGAACCCCCGCCGGCCGGCCGCCGCGTGAGCACCCCGCTCGGCGGGCCGCACCGCGTGCCCGGCACCGGACAGTGGGCCGTGCCACTGCCGACGATCGACCCGCAGGTCGTGGGCCACTCGGCGCGGGCGTCCGCCCGCTACGGCCCGGACTTCCGCTACCGCCACTTCGCAGCCTTCTCGGGATTGCCGTCGGTGGCGGCCGCGACAGCCGGCGCGGGCGCGCTGTTCGCCGCCGCCCAGCTGGCCCCCGCGCGGGACGCACTGTCGAAGCTGCTCGCGCCGGGCCAGGGACCGAGCCTGGCGCGCCGGGCGAAGTCGTGGTTCTCCGTCCGCTTCGCCGGCTCAGGCGGCGGGCAGCACGTGACCACCGAGGTCTCCGGCGGCGACCCCGGCTACGACGAAACGGCGAAGATGCTGGCGGAATCAGCTCTGTGCCTGGCTTTCGACGATCTGCCCGCCACGGCCGGCCAGGTCACCACGGCGACGGCGATGGGTGACGCGCTGATCGAGCGGCTGATGCGGGCGGGAATGTCGTTCAGGACCTTGTGATCCAACATCCTTTGTGGACCAGAAATGGTCCACAAAGGACTCATCAGGCGCGGACCGCGAGAGCCGGTACCGGTCACCGGAACCCTGGACCGCCCCCCGGGCACCACCTCCCGCCACGCCCATCACCGTCCGGGAAAACCCGATCAACCCCTTGCCGCCGGGATCACGCGCGGTTATCGTTGCGCTACGCCGCAGCAGCACCGGAGCCGTGTTTACCCCGGTACGCCAGGGAATTCCCGGCTTCGTCCGCCTTGCCCACCTGTCATGGCCCCGCCCTGACAATTCTGCGGAAAGGGAATTCCCCCCATGCGCAAGACGATGCGGCCTGCCCTTGTCGCCGGCCTCACCGTGGCGTCGGCCCTCACCGTCGTCCTGGCCACCCCCGCCCTCTCGAGTGCCGCGCCCACCCCCGCGTCCCTCACCAGCGCGGCCGCCGTCCTCGCCTCCGGCGGCGATCTCGCCTCGCCGGAGAAGAAGGACATCGCGATGCAGCTCGTCTCCAGTGCGGAGAACTCGAGCCTCGACTGGAAGGCCCAGTACAGCTACATCGAGGACATCGGCGACGGCCGCGGCTACACCGCCGGCATCATCGGCTTCTGCTCGGGCACCGGCGACATGCTCGAACTCGTGGAGGCCTACACCGACTCCGCGCCGAACAACCCGCTGGCGAAGTACCTGCCGGCGTTGCGGAACGTCAACGGCACCGACTCGCACTCCGGCCTCGGCCAAGCGTTCGTGGACGCGTGGAAGGCCGCGGCGAAGACGTCGCAGTTCCAGGCCGCGCAGAACAGCGAGCGCGACCGCGTGTACTTCAACCCGTCGGTGAACCAGGCCAAGTCCGACGGCCTCGGCGCACTGGGCCAGTTCATCTACTACGACGCCATCGTGATGCACGGCCCGGGCAACAGCTCCGACAGCTTCGGCGGCATCCGCAACTCCGCCATCAAGAAGGCGAAGCCGCCGTCACAGGGCGGCAACGAGACCACCTACCTCAAGGCGTTCCTCGACGCCCGCAAGGTGATCATGAAGCAGGAAGAAGCCCACGCCGACACCTCGCGCGTGGACACCGAACAGCTCGTGTTCCTCAACGCGGGCAACCTCGACCTCCACACGCCCCTGAAGTGGAAGGTCTACGGCGACTCTTACCAGATCGGCTGATCCACGACCCGGGCCGCCGATTTCCCTGCGGCGGCCCGGGTTCCTACCGTAAGCTCGCGCTCCATGAGAACCGTTCTGGGGACGCTGGTCTGCGTCGCGCTGGGTACGCTCGCCACCGCCGCACCGGCGTCACCCGCCCGGAATCCCGCGCAGGAGCCCCCGCTGGGCTACCACGGTTCCGCGGGCCAGATGGTCACGGTCACCGCGCCGGACCCGTCGTCGACCACCGCGACGCTCATCGCCTGGCAGCGCAAGGGTTCCCACTGGGTCCGCGCGCTCGGTCCGTTCCCGGCGTTCGTCGGCACGCAGGGCATCGGCGTCGCGAGCGAAACGACGTCGCACACTCCCGCGGGTGTCTGGTCGCTCACCGAAGCATTCGGCATCCAGCCGACCAACGGGACCCGGCTGCCCTACCGCCAGGTGACCGAGAACGACTGGTGGGTCTCCGACGTCGAGTCGCCCTTCTACAACACGCACTACTCGTGCGCGCCCGGCACCTGCCCGTTCGACGAGTCGGCCGGCGAGGACCTCGGCAAGGCCGGGCCCGTCTACGACCACGCCACCGTGATCGACTACAACCGCTCGCCCGCCGTGCCGGGCAAGGGTTCGGCGTTCTTCCTGCACGTCTCGTCGGGCAAACCGACGGCGGGCTGCGTGGCCATCCCGGGCGCGGACCTCGACGCCGTGATGCGCTGGCTCGACCCGGCCGGGCATCCCGTGATCAACATCGGCATCAGTCCACAGTAGACTGAAAGAGCTCGTCCGCGGGCCGGGTGTTGATCACGCGGTCCGCGGTGAGACCGGCCTTTTCCGCGCGTGCGCACCCGTAGACCTGCCAGTCCAGCTGCCCGGGTGCGTGCGCGTCGCTGTCGATGGCGAACTCGCAGCCCAGCTCCACGGCCATCCGCAGCAGCGGCATCGGCGGGTCGAGCCGCTCCGGGCGCGAGTTGATCTCCACCGCCACGCCGTGGTCCCGGCAGGCCGTGAACACCTTCTCGGCGTCGAACGTCGACGGCGGCCGCGCCCGAGGACCTCGCACCAGCCGGCCGGTGCAATGCCCCAGCACGCGCACGTGCGGGTTCGCGACGGCCGCCAGCAGCCGTGGCGTCAGCTCACGCGAGGGCATGCGCAGCTTCGAGTGCACGCTCGCGACCACGAAATCCAGCCGCTCCAGCAAGTCCGACCGCTGGTCGAGCGCACCGTCGTCGAGGATGTCGACCTCGATGCCGTGCAGCAGCCGGAACGGGGCGAGCTCGGAGTTGACGCGCGCGACCTCGTCCATCTGCTTGCGCAGGCGCTCAGGTGAAAGACCGTTGGCCACGGTCAGGCGCGGCGAGTGGTCGGTGAGCACGATCCACTCGTGGCCGAGGTCGCGCGCGGCCTCGGCCATCTCCTGGATCGGGCTGCCGCCGTCGGACCAGTCGGAGTGCGTGTGGCAGTCGCCGCGCAGCGCGGCGCGCAGTTCGCCACCGTCGGGCAGGTCGGCTTCGGCGACCTTCGCCGCGTACGCGGGCACGCGGCCGAGCCACGCGTCCTCGATGACCCCGGCCGTCGCCTTGCCGATGCCCTTGAGCGCCTGCAGCGTGCCCGAGCGCACGCGGCTTTCCAGCTCCTCCTGCGACAGGTTGTCGACCACCGCCGCCGCCTGCCGGAAGGCGCGGACGCGGTAGGTCGGCTCAGCCGCGCGTTCGAGCTGGAACGCGATGTCGCGCAGTGCGCGTGCCGGGTCCATGCGTCCTGTTCTACCCGTTCAGGCGCGCCGGGGCAGCTCGTGCAGCTCGACGTCGGTGAGTTTCCCGGCGCGGATTTCGGCGGTCTGGTAGGTGCAGAACTCCTGCCGCCGCCGGTCGGTGGGCGAACCCGGGTTGAGCAGGCGGAGGCCGCCGGGCGTCACGGTGTCCCAGGGGATGTGGCTGTGGCCGAACACGAGCACGTCGGTGTCGGGGAACTGCGCTTCACAACGTGCCTCGCGCCCCTTCGCATCGCCCGTTTCGTGGATCACGGCCAGGCGCACCCCACCGAGCGTCACGCGGGCGACCTCCGGCAGCCACTCGCGCAGCTCGGGACCGTCGTTGTTGCCGTACACCGCGACGAGCCGTTTGCTGGCCACCGCGAGCTCGTCGAACGCGTCGAGATCCACCCAGTCCCCGGCGTGCACGACGACATCGGCCCGCTCCACCTCGGCCCAGACCGCGTCGGGCAGCTCTTTGGCGCGCTTGGGCAGGTGGGTGTCCGCGACGAGCAGCAGCCGCACGGTCGTTACGCCCCCTCGTCCGGGATCGCGGCCAGCACCCGCTCGAGGAACGCGCCGATGTGCTTGCGCAGCAGCTCGGCCGCGCCCTCGGCGTCCCCCTTCTTCGCGGCGGCGAGCACGGCTTTGTGCTCGGTCCACTCCTTGCGCCAGCTGGGGTTCGCGTCCCAGCCGACCACGGTGATGAGCGCGGCGCGGTCCTTGAGGTCGTCGAGCATCGAGACCATCAGCGGGTTGCCGCAGCCGGCGTAGAGCGCGCCGTGGAAGCGGCGGTTGAGCAGGCTGAGCGCGGTGTGGTCCTTGTCCGCGAGCGCCGCCTGCGCCTCCTTCAGCGCTTCGGCCGCGTCGTCGAACGACGCGCCCGCCGCCACCGAACGGCGCAGCGCTTCGGGCTCCAGCACCATCCGCACGTCGTACACCGAACGCGCGAGCTCCGCGTCGACCACGCAGACCGACGCGCCGCGGTACGGGCTGAACGTGACCAGACCCGAGTTCGACAGCACCTTCAGCGCCTCGCGCACCGGCGTCTTCGACACGCCGAGGCGCTGCGCCAGCTCGGCCTCCACCAGCGGCTGGCCCGGGAGCAGCTCGCGGGTCAGGATGCCGCGCCGGATCTCCTCCAGGACCACTTCGGTCCGGGAGGCGGGCAGGCTGAACGTCGGTGGCATCGGACACTCCAGGCTCGCGCGGTCTGCCGCGGTGAACAGACCGACATTCAACCAGGCGGGCGCGGGCGGTGCCCGTGGCCCGCACGGCGGGTGTGATCATATATCAGATGCCATACTGCCCGTAGCGACGAAAGGCGGCCCGGCCATGAGAACACCGGAGGACCTGCGCAGCCACCGTTGGTTCGGCGGCGACGAGCTGCGGAACTTCAGCCACCGCGCCCGGGCCCGCCAGCTCGGCTACGAGCCCGAAGAACACCTGGGCAAGCCGGTGATCGCCGTGCTCAACACGTGGAGCGACATCAACCCGTGCCACATGCACCTGCGCGAGCGCGCCGAGCAGGTGAAACGCGGCGTGTGGCAGGCGGGTGGTTTCCCGCTGGAGTTCCCGGTCGCGACGCTGTCGGAGACGTACCAGAAACCCACGCCCATGCTGTACCGCAACCTGCTGGCGATGGAGACCGAGGAGATCCTGCGCTCCTACCCGGCCGACGGCGCGGTGCTGATGGGCGGCTGCGACAAGACCACCCCCGCGTTGCTGATGGGCGCGGCGAGCGCCGGCCTGCCCGCGATCTTCGTCCCGGCCGGGCCGATGCTGCGCGGCCACTGGCGCGACGAGGTGCTGGGCAGCGGCACGGACATGTGGAAGTACTGGGACGAACGCCGCGCCGGCACCATCGGCGACGAGGAGCTGTCCGAACTGGAACGCGGCCTCGCCCGCTCCCCCGGCCACTGCATGACGATGGGCACGGCGTCGACCATGACCTCGGCCGCGGAGGTCCTCGGCGTGACGCTGCCGGGCGCGGCGTCGATCCCGGCCGTGGACTCGGCGCACCACCGGATGGCGGCGGCCAGCGGCGCGCGGATCGTGGACATGGTGTGGGAGGACCTCACGATCACGAAGGTCCTCGACGAGCGCGCGTACGCCGACGCCATCACCACCGTGCTCGCGCTCGGCGGCTCGACCAACGCGGTGATCCACCTGATCGCGATGGCCGGGCGCAGCGGCCTGGCCCTCAGCCTGGCCGACTTCGACGAGATCGCGCGCCGCGTGCCCGTGCTCGCGAACATCCGCCCGGGCGGCGCGTGGCTGATGGAGGACTTCTACTACGCGGGCGGCCTGCCCGGGCTGCTGTCGCGGCTGACGGACCTGCTGCACACCGACCGCCTCACCGTCTCCGGCCGCACGCTGGCCGAGACGCTGGCGACCGCGCGCGTGCACAACGACGACGTGATCCGCCCGCGCGACAACCCGCTGGCGGCCGAAGGCGGCGTCGCCGTGCTGCACGGCAACCTGGCTCCGTCGGGCGCGGTCATCAAGCACATCGCCGCGACGCCGGAGCTGCTCACGCACACGGGACCCGCTGTCGTGTTCGACGACTACGCCGACCTCAAGAAGCGCATCAACGACCCGTCGCTCGGCATCACGGCCGACTCCGTGCTGGTGCTGCGCGGCTCCGGCCCGCTCGGCGGCCCGGGCATGCCCGAGTACGGCATGCTGCCGATCCCTGACCACCTGCTCGCGCAGGGCGTGCGCGACATGGTGCGCATCTCCGACGCGCGCATGAGCGGTACCTCGTACGGCGCCTGCGTGCTGCACGTCGCCCCGGAATCGCACGTCGGCGGCCCGCTCGCCCTGGTCCGCGACGGCGACCTGATCACGCTCGACGTGCCGGCTCGCGCGTTGCGGCTGGAGGTGCCCGACGACGAGCTGGCGCGCCGGCGGGCGGACTGGCTCGAGCCTGCGCCGCGGTTCGAACGCGGTTACGGTGCCCTGTACGCCGAGCACATCACCCAGGCCGACGAGGGCTGCGACTTCGACTTCCTCGCGCGCACCGGCGCCAACCCGGAGCCCGACGCGCGCTGACCGGTTTGTTCCCCAAGGGGCACTAGTCCGTCATGTCCGGCTCAGGCCGTACGCTGTGGCGCGGGACGCAGCAAACGAAGGGTCGAACAGGTGCCGTACGAACCGCGCTGGCCGGAGTCCGAGGACGAGCAGACGGTCGTGCTGCCGGCGGTCCCCGCCGAGCCCGAATCGCGCTCTCGCCTGGGCAAAGCCCTGTGGGTCTCCGGTGGTGTGCTCGCCGCGCTGCTGGTCGTGTACCTCATCGACCTGCTCACCAGCCAGGGCAGCGTGCCGCGCGGGACCACGGTGGCGGGCGTCGACGTCGGTGGCCTCGACCGGCCGGTGGCCGAGCGGGAGCTGCGGGGGCTCATCGAGCCGCGGCTGACGCAGCCGCTGACGGTGACCGCGGGCGCGGCTCGGACCACCTTGTCGCCGACGCTGGCCGGCTTGCGCCTCGACTGGTCGGCGACTCTGGACCAGGCCGGTGACCAGCCGCTGAACCCGTTCACGCGGCTGGCGTCGTTCTTCTCGACGCACGAGATCGGCGTCGTCTCGCACGCCGAGGGCGATCGGCTGGATCCGGCGCTGGAGGATCTGCGCGGGCGGGTGGATCGTGCCGCGGTGGAGGGCACCGTGCGGTTCGACGGCACCACGCCGGTCGCCGTGGCGCCGCAGCCGGGGCAGAAGCTCGACGTCGCCGCGGCGAAGGCCGCCGTGCTGAGCCAGTGGGCTTCGGGGTCCGAGCTGGCTCTGCCCGTGGCGGCGGCGCCGGTGCGGACCACTGCCGCCGGGGTGCAGGCGGCTCTGGAGCAGTTCGCCCGGCCCGCGGTGGCGGCGCCGGTGAAGGTCGACGGCGAGGGCGCCTCGGCCGTGCTGGAGCCCCGTGACATCGCCGCGGCTTTGACTTTTGCGCCTGCCGACGGCGGCGGGCTCGTGCCGGTCGTGGACCAGAAGAAGGTCGTCGCGGTCGCCGGCCCGCAGCTGAAGTCCACCGAGAAGGAGGGCAAGGAGGCGACCATCGGGTTCAGCGGGGGGAAGCCGACCGTCGAGCCTTCGGTGGACGGCAAGACCGTCGACTGGGAGCCGAGCCTCAAGCCGCTGCCCGACGTGCTGAAGCGCGCTGACGGTCGTTCGCTGAAGGCCGTGTACAAGAACAGCCCGGCCAAGGTGACGACCGAGCAGGCCAACGCGCTGGGCGTGAAGGAGGTCGTCGGCGAGTTCACCACCGGCGGCTTCGCTCCCGACTCGGGCGTCAACATCCGCGTCGTCGCCCAGAAGGTCAACGGCGCCATCGTGAAGCCCGGCGAGACCTTCAGCCTCAACGGCTTCACCGGTCCCCGCGGCAAACCCCAGGGCTACGTCGAGGCCGGCGTCATCGAAAACGGCGCCCCGGCCCGCGAAGTCGGCGGCGGCATCTCCCAGTTCGCGACGACGCTGTACAACGCGGCGTACTTCGCGGGCATGAAGGACGCGGGGCACAAGGAGCACAGTTACTACATCAGCCGCTATCCGGCGGCTCGCGAGGCGACGGTCTTCCAGAACCCGAACGGGTCGAGTGTGATCGACCTGAAGTTCACGAACGACTCCGCGACGGGGATCGCCATTCAGACCATCTGGTCGCCTTCGTCGCTGACGGTGAAGTTGTGGGGCACGAAGCGGTACTCGGTGGAGTCGATCCCCGGGGAGCGAACCAATCCGACTCCACCACCCACGAAGCCGGGGCCGGCGGAGAACTGCCACCCGTCGAACGGCGCGCCCGGGTTCACGACGACGGACACCCGGGTGCTGAAGGACGCCGCCACGGGGCAGGAAGTCTCACGCCACACGCGGACGGTGCGGTACAACCCGCAGCCGAAGATCACCTGCGAGGCCTGATGTGTGTGGTCAACCTGGTCGAGAAGTTCGGTGCGGACGAGTTCCTCGAACGGGAGTGGACCCTGCCGGCGGAGGTCGTCGAGCCCTTGCGCGGGCAGGTCGACATGACGCCCGAGGGCTGGATCATGAACGAGTGGCCGATGACGGCGGCGATCGCCGCCATCGTGCAGCCGTGGGTCGGCGAGCCCATCGACGTCGAGTCGGGCTCCTGGTTCGTCGCCTCGGCGCAGGTCGACTGACGCGGTGGCGCGTTTCGACCTGAAGATCACCCCTGATATCGACGATCACACCCGATCGTGCCAGACCAAGAATTCTCTTGGTTCCCTGCTCGCGAGAAGATCACCAATAGGCACCCTCGAGACGGTGTCCAGCCAGAATTCGAGGGGCGTCCCACCGTCAGGAAACCACCAATCCGAAAATCTCCCGGCAGCTTCCAGATCGCGGTCCAGATCATATCTGTACTCGAACTGCACCTGCGAAAAAGCCTCGTGTGCACCGGCCGGATCGCAAACCTCCAATTGCCGGACCATGCCGACGACCAACGTAGGCGATGGCAGCCAGCCGACTGGCCCGTACTCAAAGAGAAGTCCGTCCGCATCCTGGCCGGCTGGCACGTCGAACTCCGTCGCGAAGAACCTGCGGGCCAGCTCGACAAGAGCCGGCACGGGCGGGCCGACTGGGCCGTCCCCGACAACCAGACCTCGAGCGATGGCGAGCGCATCGCCGACGGGGCGCTTGTCCGGCAAGCGAACCTCCGAGTCGTGCTGCCTCATGACGGGTTCAAGGTATAGCCCGGCGCGGAATGAACGTCGACCAGCCGGAACCGTCACCGAACGTAACCACCCAGCATCAACCCGCAACCCACCCCAACCGCACCCCACCAACACACCGCAAACACCGCGCACAGCTCCCCCAACCCGCGTAATCTCCCCATCCAGACCACGGAAGGGGGCACTCGTGGCCGAAACCGGCGCGGACGCCGCAATGGGCCTGTACGGGCTCACCAAACGGTTCGGCACCACGCTCGCAGTCGACAGCGTCACCTTGGAGGTTCCGCGGGGCTCGTTCTTCGGGCTCGTGGGGCCGAACGGCGCGGGCAAGACCACGTCGCTGTCGATGGCGGTGGGGTTGTTGCGGCCGGATCAGGGGCAGGCGAACGTGTTCGGCGTCGACGTGTGGCGCGAGCCGGAGCGGGCGAAAAGCCTGATCGGCGTGCTGCCGGACGGACTGTCCATTCCGGAGCGCCTCACGGGCCGCGAGCTGTTGACCTACATGGGACTTCTCCGGGGACTTCCGCCGAACACGGTCGCGGAGCGGGCGCAGGAGCTGCTCGGCGTGCTGGAGCTGCTGGAGGCCGAGCGCACGCTCGTGATCGACTACTCCGCGGGCATGCGCAAGAAGATCGGGCTCGCGATGGCGCTGCTGCACGGGCCGCGGCTGCTGGTGCTGGACGAGCCGTTCGAGGCGGTGGACCCGGTGTCGGCGTCGACGATCCGGACGATCCTGCAGCGGTTCGTCGGCTCGGGTGGCGCGGTGGTGCTCTCTAGCCACGTGATGGCGCTGGTCGAGCAGCTGTGCAGCCACGTCGCGGTGATCACGCGCGGCCGGGTGGTCGCGGCGGGCGCCGTGGACGACGTGCGGGGCGGCGGGAGCCTGGAAGACGCGTTCGTGCACATCGTGGGCGGGCGCACCGGCGGAGCGGAAGGGCTGTCGTGGTTGGCGTCCTCGTCCGACTGAAGCTGCGCGTGCTGCGCAATTCCCTGCGCGGCAGCCGCGTCGCGGGCATGGTCGTCGGCGGGGTGATCGGGCTGACGGCCGCCGTGCTGACGATCGTGCTGGCCCTCGTGCCGATCCGCGGCGGCAGCGGGATCACCGTCGATCTGCTGAGCACGATCTACGCGGGCTGGGCGGCCGGCTGGGTGCTCGCGCCCATCGCCACCGGCGGCGGAGACGACACGCTGCGGCCGGAGCACTTCGCGCTGCTGCCGATCGGGCGGCGCAAGCTTGCCGTCGGGCTGCTGGCCGCGAGCTTCGTCGGCGTGACGACGCTGGTCAGCCTGGTCGCGTTCCTCGGCCTGTTCTTCTACGGCCTGCGCCTCGGCGCGGGCGCGGCGCTGGTCGGGCTCGTGTTCACGGTGCTGCAGCTGGCGTTCGTGGTGCTGCTCTACCGCGTGGTGATGGCCGCGCTGGGCGCGCTGCTGACGTCCCGCAAGGGCAAAGAACTCGGCATCATCCTGGTCGCGCTCACCGGTCTGTCCGGCGTCGGCGTGAACCTGGCGATCAACAGCCTCGGCCCCGCGATCATCAACGGCCGCGTGCCGGGTTTCGTGAACGTGATGCACGTGCTGCCGTCCGGCTGGGGCACGGTCGCCGTGCACGCGGCGGGCACCGGCGAGTGGGGCACCGCGCTCGGGCTGCTGGTCGCGATGCTCGCGCTGATCGCCGTGCTGATCGCGGCGTGGGGCGCGCTGCTCGCGCGGCAGGTGACGAGCCCGTCGTTCCGCGGCGCGTCGCGCACGAAGGTGCGGGCCGAGGGCGCGCGCGTGCGCCGCAGCCTGCTGCCCGAGACGCCCGTGGGTGCCGTGGCGCGCAAGGAGCTGTTCACGTGGTGGCGTGACGCCCGCCGGCGCGTCGCGCTGCTGTCGACGCTGATCGTCGGGGTCGTGGTCACCGTGCTCCCGGCGCTGTCCGGCGGCGGGCGGCCCGCGATCGTGCCCTACCTCGGCGTCGCGGTGGTGTTCTTCGCGTGCATGCAGTCGGGCAACCTCTACGGCTTCGACGGCAGCGCCCTGTGGCACACGCTCACCGTGCCCGGCGCCGAACGCGCCGACGTCCGCGGCCGGCAGCTCGCGTGGGCGCTGATCGTCGCGCCGGTGGCGCTGGTGCTGGCCGCGGTCCTGCCCGGCGCGGTCGGCGAGACCGGCGCGTACCCGTGGGTGTTCGGCCTGGTGCCGTCGCTGCTTGGCGCCGGTGCGGGCGTGCTGATGCTGCAGTCGGTGTACCTCGCGTACCCGCTGCCCGACCAGCGCAGGAGCTCGAGCCCCTGGTCCTCCGGCGGCCGCCCGGGCTGCGCCCGGGTGCTGCAGATGTTCGCGACGATGCTGCTGGTCGCCGCGGGGGCGCTGCCGGTGCTCGCGCTGTGCATCACCGGCGCGGTGCTCGGCTCGCCGGTGCTGCAGTGGCTCGGCGTGCCGGTCGGGATCGTGGTCGGCGCCGTGCTGGCGTGGTGGTGGGGCGGGCTCGCGCGCCAACGCCTGGCGACGCGCGGCCCCGAGCTGCTGGCGACGGTGTCGAAGGAGCAGTGAACCGGGGGCCGAAGGGTCGACGTGACCCGCGGCCCGCGGTGTTCACGGCAACTCGGCCAACGAAGTGGCGAGCACGTCGTCGGACAGCTCGTTGTCCACCATCTCGCCCGAGAGATAGGCGCCGTACGCGGGCAGGTCGAGGTGCGCGTGGCCGCACAGCGCGGTGAGGATCACCTTCTCCTCCCCGGTTTCCCTGCAGCGCAACGCTTCCTGGATGCACGCGGCCAGCGCGTGCGTCGGCTCGGGCGCCGGGACGATGCCCTCCGCACGGGCGAAACGCACGCCCGCGGCGAAACACTCGCGCTGCCCGACGGCGATCGCCTCGATCAGGCCCAGCTCGTAGATGTGCGAGATGAGCGGCGACATCCCGTGGTAGCGCAGGCCGCCCGCGTGGATCGGGTCGGGGATGAAGCCGTGGCCGAGCGTGTGCATCTTCAGCAGCGGGGTGAGCCCCGCCGTGTCGCCGAAGTCGTACGCGTACGTGCCGCGCGTGAGCGTCGGGCACGCCGCCGGCTCGACGGCGCGGATCACCGGGTTCATCCGGCCCGCCAGCTTCTCGCGCAGGAACGGGAACGCGAGCCCGCCGAAGTTGGAGCCGCCGCCGGTGCAGCCGACGAGGATGTCCGGGGTGTCGCCGGCGAGCTCGAACTGCTTGAGCGTCTCCTCGCCGATCACCGTCTGGTGCATCAGCACGTGGTTGAGCACGCTGCCGAGCGCGTACCGAGCGTTCGGATCGGCCGCGGCCTGCTCCACGGCCTCGCTGATCGCGATGCCGAGGCTGCCGGTGGACTCGGGGTCGTCGGCGAGGATCTTCCGTCCGGACTCGGTGAGCGCCGACGGGCTCGGGTGCACGGTCGCGCCGAACGTCTCCATCATGAGCTTGCGGTAGGGCTTCTGGTCGTAGGAGGCGCGGACCTGCCACACCTCGCACTCGAGCCCGTACTGCGCACACGCGAACGCGAGCGCGCTGCCCCACTGGCCGGCGCCCGTCTCGGTCGTCAGGCGCGTGACGCCCTCCGCGGCGTTGTAGAACGCCTGCGGCACCGCGGTGTTCGGCTTGTGCGAGCCGACCGGGCTGACGCCCTCGTACTTGTAGTAGATCCGCGCCGGCGTGCCCAGCGCCTTCTCCAGCCGGTGCGCGCGGTAGAGCGGCGAGGGGCGCCACAGGCGGTAGACGTCGCGGACCTCCTCGGGAATGTCCACGTAACGCTCCGTGCTCACCTCCTGAGCGATCAGCGCCTGCGGGAACAGCGGCGCCAGGTCCTCGGGTCCCACGGGCTCGCGCGTGCCCGGGTGCAGCGGCGGGGGCGGTGGCTCCGGCAGGTCGGGCACCACGTTGTACCACTGCGTCGGGAGATCGGCTTCGTCCAGGATGTACTTGGTGCGCTCCGCCATCACGCCTCCTGAGATCTGGAAAACTCAAGATAGATCGCCGGGGGCCCGGTGGGCCAGCCTGATTGTCCACAGTGGATCTACTTGGGAGGAAACTTGCCCACTCGCGTCGATCGCCTGCAGCTGGCCGACGGCCCCGTCGACCTGCCCGTGTGGCTCCCCGCCGGCGGCCGCGGCCCCGGCCTGGTGCTGGTCCAGGAGATCTTCGGCCTGGACGCTTATCTCTCCGGCGTCGCGTCCGATCTCGCGGACCTGGGTTACGTGGTCGCCGTGCCCGAGCTGTTCCACCGCTTCGCGCCGGGCTGGTCGTCGGCCCACGACGAGGCCGGCGTCGCCCGGTCGATGGAGGTCTCCGGTCAGCTGGACCCCGCGCTGGCACTGTCGGACGTCCTGGCGACCCTCGCGCACCTGCGCGCGATGACCTCCGGCGCCGGCGTGCTGGGCTTCTGCCTGGGCGGATCTCTCGCCTTCGCCGCTGCCGCGGCGGGCACGCCCGATACGGCGGTGTCGTTCTACGGCTCGACGGTGGCCGCGGAGATTGCTTCGCTGGACGAGGTGGTCGTCTCAGCAGGCCTCGGCGTCGCCCTGCTGCCGCGGTTGTTGGTGCTGGACGCTCCGCCGAGCGTGGTGGTTCTCCCGATGCGGCAGCCCACCATCGTCCGTCGTCTCTGCACCTGCCGGCTCGGTACCAGAGGCGTGACCGCCCCGAGCAGACAGCTCGAGGCGTATCTGCGGGAAGCCGCAACGGAACTCTGAACCGACGCACCCCAACCCTCGCTCGTCATCCGCACCTCATCCTCGACGCTGTAGGCGAAAGGTGTGGACCTGGTGGTCCTCGACCAGGGCATCGACACCTCCACCGCGGTCGGGCGGATGTCTTCCAGCTCCTCGGCTCGATCGCCGAGTTCGAGCACGCCCTGATGTCCGAGCGGACGATGGGCGGCCTGGCCGCAGCCCGGGCACGCAGTCGCCCCAGCGGGCAGAAACCGAAGCCCGGGTCCCGCCGGGTGCAGCTGGCCCGGCAGATGTACGACGAGCGTGACGACGACGGCAAACGCCGCTACACCGTCGCCCAGATCGCCGCCGAGTTCGGCATCACCCGACCCACCATCTGCCGGCACTTGGGCAAGCCCTCGACACGACGCCAGGGACGGCCACGTCACCCTGACCAGTGTCAGCTCGCTCAGGATCATCTCGCGGTGCAAGGTGCGGTGCTACGCCTCGGCCCGGCCGAGATCGACCAGGCGCGCCGCAGCTCTTTCGCCCTGTGAGCGAAGTCGTTCCGCATGCGCCCCGCGACCAGGACGGTCGAGTCGCGCTGGTTGTTGATGACTCGGGCGAGTAGCCGCTGGATCGACCGGGGCAGATCTGACAGACCTGCCCCGGTCGATGTGTTTCTTGTGGGCCAGTAACTGAGCACGCGGGGCGGCGACGAGACGCACCGCGGCCCCGGGTTGCCCGGCTCCGCGCTCAGCCCCAGTGGACGAGCGCGAGGTGTTGCGCCGTCCGGCCACGCTGGCGGACGGCGCCGAAGAGGTCAGCTCCGGTCGTTCGGCACGAAGAGGACCTTGCCGGAGCGTTCGGGGCGTGCCGCGTGGGCCAGTGCGGTGCGGTGGTCGCTCAAGGAATAGGTCGCCTCGACCGGCGCCATGAGCACGCCCTGTTCGACCAAGGAGGCGAGTTCGCCGTACACGCGCTCGAGTTCGTGGCGTGGCGTGTCGCGGATCCAGTTGAGGATGAAGAACGCGCGCAGCACGATGCCGCGGTAGATCAAGTCGCCCACGGGGATGGCCGGTGCCTGCCCGGTTGCCGCAGCGAAGGTGACGACGGTGCCGCCGTCCTCCAGCGACTGCACCAGTGCGGCGGCCTGCTCGGGGTCGGCCGTGCCCTCCAGAGCCAGCCGCAGCTGTTCACCGGACAATGCGGCGGCGATGCGGTCGCCCAGGTCCGGACCGTCGACGACGACGGCATCGGCGCCGAGCGCCCGGACCTGCTCGGCGGCCCCCTCCCGCCGGACGACGGCGAGAGTCCTGATCCCGGCCCGCTTCGCCAGGGCGATGACGTGGTGCCCGACCGCGGAATTCGCGAGGTTCAAGCCGATCCAGTCGCCGCGGTCAAGCGTGGCGTAGTCGTGGATCAGTGCGTAGGCCGTGGCGGGGTTGACCGGGAGCATCGCGAGTTGCAGCACCTCAGTGGTGTCCGACGTGGACAGTGGGATGACAGTGCTCGCCGGAACCACGACCCGGTCGGTCCACGTGCCGTGGACGAACGTGGGCAGGATCAGCACGCGCCGGCCGACCAACGTCCGGTCGACGTCCTCGCCCGTGCGCACGACCCGGCCGACGCCTTCGGCCCCCAGCGGCTGCGGCAGCTGGGGCGTGACGGAGAACCATCCCATGGTGAACAGCAGATCCGCGTTGTTGACCGGCGCGGCGTCGACCTCGACCAGGACGTCCTGCCGGCCGACGGTCAGGTCTTGGTGCTCGGCCGCTTCGACGGTGTCGGCGAGGTCGCCACCGATGGCGGTGAGGATGAGCTGGCTCATGGAAGTTGTTCCTTTAGCTGAGATGTAATTGTCTTTGAAAAGATGACCATGTTCTTTCTAGCAGGGCCGCGGAGCTGCCGTAAAGGTCTTTGCCAAAAAGACCATGTCGCCGTACGCTGGGGACATGGCGGGCGAAAACGCGACGGGTGCGGTGCCACGGCAGGAGCCGGTACTCGCGAAGACGATCGTGAATCTGCTGAACACGCGCCCGCACGCCACTCCGCGTTCCGACGAAACGCTCACGGACCCGGAGGCCGCCAACCTGCTGCTGCAGCCGCTCCTCGCGCAGCCGTTGGCCGAGGACGATCTCCCGCAGGTGCGGGCACTGCGAGACGGTTTGGTCGAGGTGGTCGGCCGGTTTGGCGCGGAGGACGCGTGGGTCGCGGTGAACCAGCCGGCCGCCTCCGTCGCGTTCCACCCCATGTTCGGCGACGGGCGGGTCGAGCTGCGGCAGGTGTCCGGGTCACCGGCCGTCGGCGCGGTCGTTCGTGCCATCGCGGACCTCGTCGCGGCCGGCACGTTCTCCCGCATCCGGCTGTGCGCCAACACGGACTGCTCCCACGCTTTCTACGACAGCACACGCAGCCGCACCCAGCGTTGGCACTCCTACGAGATCTGCGGGAACCGCGTCAACGTCGCCACGTACCGGAAGCGGACCAAGCACTCGAAGTGAGCGAGGCGGCGCCGAGCGCGTCCGGTGCGCGTGGTGGAGGTCGAGCTGCACCGCGGTGTCGGCGACTCCGAAC
Source organism: Amycolatopsis sp. NPDC049253 (assembly GCF_040678995.1). Lineage (NCBI taxonomy): Bacteria > Bacillati > Actinomycetota > Actinomycetes > Pseudonocardiales > Pseudonocardiaceae > Amycolatopsis > Amycolatopsis sp. NPDC049253. Next base: position 94,220 of record NZ_JBFAQX010000014.1, read on the forward strand.
CCGACGAGGTCAATGCAGCCGACCCCGAGCTTCGCGTGGCAGGAGCTCGACCGCGATCTGACCGCCGCTCGTGAACGCGTCGCCGAAGAGGACGCCGCCGCGGCGGCAGGTCCGGCCCGTCTGCTCACCGCCGACGGCGACGACCTCGCACACGCGGTCCAGACCGCACTCGAGACCTGGGCTTCACCGTGAGGACAGGGACCAGGTCAACCCACCCGGCCAGCGACTCGAAGAACCTGCGCGTACGCGACCCCCACACCCCAGCCCGGGTGGGAAGCACTCGTCGAGGTCAAGGGCTACACCGCCGGAGCGAAGGTCAACGACCTGGCCAAACTCCTGCGCCGGAAATCGCACTATGTCAAGGAAACCCGCTTCCGCCACAACGACCCGGCCACGCGCCCGACGCCGATCCCCAGCGACGGGGACCTGGAAAACCTCGTCGCCGAAGGCGACGTCCTGATCGACACCACGGACCTGTTCACGGCCCAGCGCGACGTCGCCGCCGGCACGCGGACCGCGACGACCTCCGCGCAGCGCTGCGGTCGGCGACCGGCCGCTGGACACACGACCAGACGACCGCCCCAGCGACCCGGTCGAGGGGCAGCGAGGAGTCCACGTGATCTGGAGTCGTCGTCGGCGGCTCTTCGCGGGGAACTCGGGCTGCGCTCTCTCCGTTGGAGGTCGTGGCCTGCAGCCCGAACACGAGGAGCGCCCTTGACCGACGAGGTAGTGGTCAGCGATCGCGCCCAAGTCGATGTTGACAACCTGCCGAAGTTCGACGGCCACGTGGCCATCCCGGCCGCGGAACCACTCGAAGCTGTCTATCGCCACGACGAGACCGGCGACGAGCGCACCGCAACGGTGCACGGCTTCACCGCCGACCGGTACGCGCTCGTCTTGAACGAAGGGCTCGGACGCTTGGTGCGGGCTCGCCACGCCGCCCGCCAGCACGAGACCTTCGAAGGCATCAAGCCACCGCGCACTACCGCGGGGCCAACCGGGATCCGCGGGCCGTTCACCCCGGCGCCGCCGGGCATGATCGTGGTGTTCTCCGACGGCACCACCCGCGAGCCGATCCGCTGCTTCGACTCTCTCGGCCGGCCTGTGCTCATCGACCTTGAGCCGACGTCAAGGGCGCTGTACCTGGCCCAGGAAGACGAAGGCATCCTTCGCATCGAAGGCCCCGCCGACTCGGCCGCCGGCTGACGTCCGCTGCTCGACCTTTCGCACCCCCGGGCGGGGGCCACCACAGCCTCCTCACCCAGGGGGTGCAAGGGACGTCGTCGCGGCTCGGCGGCCAGGCTGGGGGGTCGGCCAGCGCGGATTCGCTGATCAGGTACAACGCCGCCGGCCCGTACTCGGAATCGACGAACGCGCAGACACCGCCGTCAGGCCGGAGGCCGCGCTCACGAAACTGGCCCTCGGTCCACAAGAACGACGGCGCGAAACCCGATGCGTAGAAGGCAGCCCCGCCTCCGTCCACCCTGAGGGCTTCCCCGTGATCACCTCCACCTGCCGGCACCAACGACGCCACCGAGTACAACGCCGACCCGGAGCTTGATCAGGTCGCCGAGTAACGCCGCTCGCCTGGGTACCGACGATCGGTTGACCTTGTGCGCACGTTGGGAGAGAAATGACCGTTCGTCCGGAATCCGTTCGCGTCCGGCTCTGGGAGCCGGATCCCGCCGTGCCTGCGGGCGCGCTACCGGTGTTCGGCGAGCTTCACGCGGCCGCGCGCCGCCGTGCGGCTGCGAGCCTGTTTTTCCCGCTGCCGTTCGTGATCGGCGGGATAGGCCTGTTCTTCGCCGGCAAGGGTGTCGCCGCGCCACTCTTCCTCGTCGTGTTCTTCGGCATCGCCCTGGTCGCGGCCATCGCCATTCTCGCGACACTCCGCCGGGCGGTGCCGTTCCTCGGGGCCCGGTTCGAACCAGTCGACTGCCCGCCGGACGGGGTGGTCCTCGCGGGTCGCGAGGTCGGCGTCCGCCTGCCCGACGGCCGGTGGCTGCGCACCAGGATGCCTGCACCGCTGCGGGTGCAGCTGGCCGGTGAGCGCCGGCTGTGGCTGCTGCGGGTGGGTGAGCGGGCGATGATCACGTTGCCGGGGTCCGGCGTTCTCGGGGCGGCGCGGATCACCGACGGCCCGCCGCCTGGTGCGCGGGTACTGCCGATCGGCGCCCGGGAGCCGACCTCGCCACGCCTCGATCCGGTGCTCACGGCCTATCGGCGCTACCTCGCACGCCTGTGTTGGTACCCGGCGGCGGTATACGGCGTCATCGCCGTCCTCGCGGGCTGGGCGGCGGCGGACCTGCCGGAGGAGCGGGCCCTTCAAACGGCCAGCAGCGGAGCAGTGTTCATCGCGGCGTTCATCGGTGTTCTAGCGCTGATTGTGGTGGTCCGCGCGGTGCGGCTGCGCGCTCCACTCGCGGCCGACACCTGGACCGAGCTGGCCGTGGTGCTCGACCGGCCGGTCTCGATCAACGGCCGTGGTCTCGTCCGCCTCCAGGGCCGGGCCGTCCTGCCCGACGGCCGCACGGTCGGCTTCCGAATGCGGAACGTGGCCGTCGCGTTCGGCCTCGCGACGGCCACGACCGGGCAGCTGTGGATCGCCGGGGTGCCGCTTCCCGGCAAGTCCGCGATCGCCGGCATCCCGGGCCATGCGGTCATGGGCGCGGTCCGACTCACCTGAGCAGGCCGTAACACCGGTGCTCTACCGGGACCGCACCAGCAACGCCGGTGACAGATACCGCTCACAAGTGACAGAGAAAAATCACGGTCACAGTGACTGTGACTGTGCGCGGTAGTTGTCACCTGATCACCACCAAGTCGCGGCGTTCGGCGGCGTGCTTGCTCAGCAGTTGTCACCAAGTTTGCACGGTTTCTGTCACCAAACGGCATGCAGGCGTTGAATGCGGTGCAGCCAGGCGGCGGTCCTCGCGGGCCGTGGGCTGCCGGTGGGGCTGGGGTCTGTCGGCAACTCGTCACTCAACTCGACGCCACCGTAGAGCGGCGCCGATGCCCTCGGCGGAACACCTCGCTCTCGGCGCGATCGGCGAAGACGACGGGTCATCGACCTAGCCGCCGGCTGCTAGCGCCGCACTGCAAGCAGCCCGATCAAGCTGGTCACCCCGTGTGGCTCGCTTGCTGTACCTCAGCCAGCTTGCCCAGGTAACGCTGCAGGGGTGGTCCGAAGAAGCGGCGGGCGTGGCTCTCCTCGGGCATGGCATCGATGTAGGCCTGCGCGCCGGCCAGGTTGCCGCGGATGTAGCGGATCATCTCGGCCGCGTGCCAGCCGTTCGGCCAGTAGTCTGCCCCGCGGGTGAGGTCTTCGTCGTGGTCGAGGTAGATGTTGCCTGCTTGCAGTGCTCTGCCGTAGTGCAGCCCGTTGGTGCGGTCGGTGTCGGTTCCGTCGTACCAGGACCAGAAGTCGCTGTACAGCATCACGACGGTGCCGGACACTGCGTAGGTGTAGCGGTCGAGGTCCTGCTCGGTCCGGATGGTCACGCCCGGACGGCACCAGCCGGACATGCGGGCGGCCATGACGGCGACCGTCTCCAGCGCCCGGGCTTGGATACTGTCCGGGATCACCGCCGCCCACTCGGCCAGGCGCAGAGTGACTTCGGGCAGACTCTCGCGGTGCGGGCCGAACACGCGGTCCAACCGGGGGTCGGTGATCGAGGACTCCAGGGTGCGGGCCACCCCGATCAGCAGGGTGCTCCGATCGTCCGCGCCGAGTTCGGGGTGGTCCTCGATCTCGTCGATCGCGCGCAGGCACAGGTAAGCGCCCGTGATCGCCTCGTCAAGCCCCGCCGGCATGGCCAGCGTCGGTTCGTACCAGGTGGTGGAGTAGCGGCGCAGCATCCGGTGCGCCTCGATCAGCGCCGGCGCGGTCATACCGCGTCCCGCACGGGGAGGTGGTCCCACCACCAGGCGATCGCCGCGATGTCCGGTGGTGTCTCGACACCGTGGGGGGGAGTGTGGGTGATGGTCAGGGGGTCGTCGGCCAGCACGTCCGAGTATCGCGAGGAGTAGAGCTGCCACGGGATGAACGCGCCCTCCATGCGGATCATGGACCGCACGTACGCGCGCAGCGCCGGCCCGCCGTCACGCGTCAATTCGTGGGACAACACGTCCATGGCATGAAAGACGCTGCTGATCACCGCGATTGCCTCGTCGACCGCTTCCCTGACGCCACAACCGGATCGATGGGCCAGCACGGTGACCAGGTTGTGGTGGCCTTCCCGGAAATCCTTGGCGATGGTGGCGACGTCGTTGCCCCAGCTCGTCGCGAGGTGGACGGCCTGGAAGAACGCCTGTACCGATCGACTGTGGAATTCGTGCTCGGGAATTTCCATTCCGGTAGCGAACTCCACCACGGCCGACATTGCCGGCATGATGGACGCGGCTTCGCGCACCCCGGTGTACACCTCCACCGACGGCGGTTGTTCCGCGGCCTCGAGCAGGTGCTCCGAGACGATCGCGGCGAAGTACCGCTGGTGGGCCGACCTCAACCGCTGCCGCTGCACGGGTGTTGCCAGCGCCAGGAGTTCCCGGGCGTTCTGCCGGACCATGGCGGTGATCGGAGTGTCGGGTGCAGGCGCGTCCGGGTCGTCCCAGATGCGCTGGCCACAGGCGGCTATGATCGCGGCATCCTCGGCGGATGCCGCTTCGAGGACGTCGTCGACCAGGAAGTACACCGGGCCCCACACCACGGTCGGCTCGAGACGCTCCGCGCTTGCCGGATCCACCAGGAATGCCATGACCGCGGCCGTGCGCGACCGCACGATCGAATCCACTTGCTCCTGTGGTAGGTCGCTGTATCGGGATAACCACTTCGCGGCTTCCCGGTCGTATTCCTCGTGCCCGATCTCGGAGTGGACGGGAAACGGGAAGTACAACTCCGCCACAGTCACCACCTGCCCACGGAAGACGGGACGCGCACGTTGTACATGATCAGCCTCCTACAGCTCGGACTTCGACGGACCTCGACAATGGACAGCAACCGTATCCCCCGGCGAAGTCCAGGCCACCGAACAAGTGTGGTGCCCGGGCTGACCGGCACGGGACCGCCGAGCAGGTTCGTCGGCCCTCCCTGTCTGGGTGACGAAGTGATCACGCCAGATCCAGGAAACCCACCGATCGAGATTCCTGGGGCCACTGAGGTCACCGGATCGGGTGCCGTTGCGGCGAAAAGGCGCTCACGTGGGAAATGCCGCACCGGAACCGCGAGACAATCGCCGGAATCCGTCCCGGACAGCTGTGGGTGGTGTACAACACCGGTTCGCCGCCGTGAGCAGCCTGTGCTCAGGCTTCGGCGTCACCGTCGCGCAGGCCAACGCCGAGCTGGACCTTCCCGACGCGTTCGGCATCGCCGCCGTGCACGCGGTCAAAAACTGGGCCGACCAGCACAGCTCCGCAGCCGCAGTCGACGCCCCCGCCGCCGCCGCGACCATCAACAGCCTCAACGCCGACCCACCAGCCATCAACTACCGGCACCGGCGGCGCCGGCTCGACGGGTGGCTGATCCCCGCGAACGACTGGGACGCCCTCACCGAGCCGCTCCGTCGCGCCGAGGCTGAGCACGAGGTCCTCAGGCTCCTCAGAACCGACTGGGGGCCACGTAAACGGGACTGCGCGTCGCTCATCGTCGCCGCGACGATCACCCGAAGCGACTACACAGCCCTGCCGCTGTTCCGAAACCGCACGCACGTCCGCCCGACCGACCTGCCGTTTCGCAACCTCGCCTACAAGCTGATGATGTACGGCCGCCGCGGTGTCCATGGCGGCCGCGGTAGCCACACTCTCGCGCTTCTCCACGCGCTCGAGCCCTACGCCCAGCGACTCGCCGCCCAACTCGATGACATCTCAGCCCAGCACCTGCCGTACGCGCGGCGGCGACAGATTCCGCTCACAAGTGACAAGTAGAAGTCACAGTCACAGTGACGATGGGCATGTTGCGATCAGCACACATCAGGCACACTATACGAACACACGTTCGAGAAAGAACCTGATTGCCGGCTCCCCACGGCGAAGACGTAGTGGGAGCCGTCGATGGCCTTCAACAACCCCCGATGCCCAGGTCGGAGCTGGAGAGGATCGCGTCCGGCCGGGGAGTGCCGCCCGCGCGGCCGGTCGGTGACGAGGAGGCGCCACGCTCGCACAAGAGGGAGGGCTACCAGCCGCCCCAGGGCCTGCGGCCGCGCGCGGATGTCGAGGCCGCCAGCGCGCGGGTGCCGTACGCGGAGCTGCATTGCCACTCGAACTTCAGCTTCCTCGACGGCGCCAGCCACCCCGAACAACTCGTCGAAGAAGCCGCGCGGCGGGCTGGACGCGGTCGTGCTGGCTGATCACGACGGCATGTATGGCGCGGTCCGCTTCGCCGAGGCCGGCCGCGAGCTCGGCATCCGCACCGGCCACGGCGCCGAACTGTCACTCAGGTTGTCCCGTCGGAAGGTGACGGGCCACCCGTCGCCTCCTTGGGGTTAGGCGCCCGACCCTTCGGAAGTGCTCGACGGGGTCGCTTCAATGATTCCACGTTGTAGACGATGTACAGGCTGATTGCCAGCTGGGTCGCGTTCTGCGTGCCGTGCTGGCCGTACCCTGGACTGTTCCGCGCCAGGCGGACCCGCGAACCGCGGCGATCCGACCGGAGTGCGGAGTGGACGAACAAGCCCGAGACATCCTGCTCGGCCTGACGGCAAACCCGGCTTTGCCCAACCACCTGCGCGCACGCCTGCCCGACCGACCGGCGGCATCGCCGCACGACACAGCCTGGCACGACGAGCCGGACGTCGCTCGGGCAGTTGATTCGGCCACACCGTTGGACGAGGTGATCGCCCTGCTGGACCACAACAGCATGATTTTTCGGTGGACACTCGCTGGCCTGCCGGACCTGCCTCGCGGGCCCAGGAAACGGCTGGCGACCGATCGCACAGCTGGTGTCCGTGCGGACCTGGCCGCTAACCCCGCCGTGGTGTCGGAGTCGATCCTGCGCGAGCTGGCGAACGATGAGTACGCGGACGTGCGGCGAAGCGTGGCGCACAACCCGTCCGTCCCGCTGGACGTGCTCACGCACCTGGCCGAGTCGACCCGGATCGGGCCAAACCTGTTGGCCCGCGTCATGGCGGCGACCGACGAGGAACTGCGTCTTCTCGCGGTGTCACAGTCCGCACGGGTCCGCATGTTGGTCGCCCAGCGCACCGCTTTGCCCGCGGACGTCTTCGAAGTGCTCGTGAAGGACAACGACATCCGTGTCGTCAAAGGGATCGCCCCGCACCCCGCCCTGTCAGCGGACCGGCTGCGGGCACTCGCCGCGCGGCACGGGCCGAGCCTGTTCCGCATGCTCGCGACGAACCCCCATTGCGACCCGGAGCTGCTGCATCACGTGGCGCGCAACGCCACCGCACGCCGGACCTACCGCGCGATTGCCGAACACCCGAACACCCGCGCGGAAACCCTCCTGCTCTGCCTTGGGGACGACGTCGCGCGACGGGGGGCCGCGGAGCACCCGAATCTGCCTACCGACGTCCTGATCGAACTCGTGGAAGACCCGAGCCTGGCCCGACACGCGGTCGCCAACCCGTCACTCCCCGTCGAAGTGATGGAGCGGTTGATCGCTGCCCATGCCTGAAACCAGCGGGGCCTGTCCGACATGTCTCCGCATGCTGCGTCCAGCCGGGCTCACGCAGCCGACGGTGCACCGGCGTGTCGCCCCGTAATCCGGTCAACGGTGTGGCGCCGGCACCGGCAGCTGTGGCTGTCCAGCCCGGCTCTGCTCGTGCGCGGCATCGCCCAGGTCGGGCCGGGCACCGTGTCCCTCGTCGCCGACCAGGTCACCCCGCTGGACCTGAAGAGTCTCGCCGCAGCGTCCCCGCGACTTTCGGTGACCGTTCACAGGACTGCTGCCCGCCTGTAGCGTCTCCAAACTGACTTCATTTTCTCAGCGGCGTTTTCCTCTCGGCTTCATTTGCGAAGCGTGGTTGAGACTGGGTGGTGTTGCCGAGAGTCTGCCGTCAGCACAAGGCGCTGGCTGCTTGGACTTCGGCGAGTGTTTGCCGTGCGAGTTCGCCGAACTCCTCGTCGTTGGTCGTGTCACTCCAGCGCTCGTAGGCGATCTTCCAGGCGAGCGCGCCCAGTTCGGCGGCTACGTGTGCGGTCAGGGCGGGAACGCCGCGGCGCTTGAGCGCGTCGACCATCGATGCGGTGAGGCCAAGTCCCTTCAGCGCTTCGCGTTCTCGCAGTTCGGGGTTGGCGGTGATCACTGCCTGCCGCCGGGCGCCGAATTCACGACGATCGAGCGTGAAGGCTTCTTTCCCGATCACGTCCAGAGCATGAGCCACCGCTTCGAGCGGACCGGCCCCGGCCGGCGCCGCGGCGATCCCCTGGACGACCAGTCCGGTCATCGTGCCCCCGCCGAAGAGCACCTCCCGCTTGTCCGGGAAATGACGGAAGAAGGTGCTCTTGGTGAGCCCGGCGCGTTCGGCGATCTCGATCACCGTCGTGTTCTCGTAGCCCCGCTCCTCGAACAGTTCCAGGGCAGCAGTGACGAGTCGCTGTGATGCGTTGGGCTGCCAGCGGGCCATGGGGACAGCTTACGGCACTTGGTCCCGTCACTCGTGTACGGTGATGGGACCAAGTCTCATCACCGTGCCTGTTGGAGGTTCCCATGAGCCGAGCTGTCATCTACGAAACGTTTGGTGGTCCCGAAGTACTGGAGTTGCGGGAGGTTCCGGAACCGCACGCCGGGCCCGGCGAGGTCCGCGTCCGCGTCACGGCCGCCGGGCTGAACCCCATGGACTGGGGTATTGCCTCACGGCCCGAAGCGGCGGCCCAGTTCGGCATCACCGTGCCCTCCGGCTTCGGATACGACTTCGCCGGCGTTGTGGACGAGGTCGGCGACAGCGTCACGGATTTCGCGGTGGGCGAGCGTGTCTACGGCGGCGCGCTGGGCAGGGCGGTTGCCGATTTCGTGGTGGTCAAGACGCCCACTGTGGCGTCCGAGGCTCTTTGGCCTACGCCGGAGGGCATCAGCGACGAGGTCGCGGCCACGCTTCCGGTGGCCGGCATGACCGCCGCCGCCGCGTTGGCGGCCATTGATCTGCGGGCGGGCGACACCGTTCTGGTCGGCGGCGCCGCGGGCGGCGTGGGCGTGTTCGCCGTACAACTCGCGAAGCTCGCCGACGCCCGGGTGATCGGGACCGCCTCGGAGAGCACGTTCGACTTCCTGCGCCAGCTCGGCACCGAGCTCGTGACATACGGCCCCGGGCTGGCCGACCGCGTACGGACACTCGCCCCCGAGGGCGTGACCGCGGCAACCGACCTGTTCGGCACCGAGACGGCGGAGACCGCGCTTGCACTCGGCGTGCCGCCCGAGCGGATCTCCACCATTGCCGCGGGGCCCAACCCGCCAGGCGGCGTGCGCGCGACCGGCGGCTTCGACGCGGTTCCTGGCGCCGCTCAGCGGATCACCGACGCGATCCTCGCCGGCGAGATCACCGTGCCGATCGCCGCTACCTTCCCGATCGAGAAGATCCGCGACGCTGTGACACAGCAAGCCGGACGCCATGTCCACGGCAAACTCGTGATCACACTGTGAACCGAAGAAATGCCACGAAACTGAGACCAATCCGCATGACATCCAGTGAGACAACCGACGAAACCGCCGGTAAACCAAGATCGATATGTCACGAGATCTGAGAACCTGCACCGCCGGTGCTTGGGACACCCCGGTGGGCAGTAGCCCCCAGCGGCACCTCGCCGCGGACGGCGTTGTGCTTGCAGAGCCAACGCAGTGCACCGGCCCCACTACGTCGCGGGCGAGAGCGTCGAGTACGCGCACAGCCTCGTCGGATGCATGGCTGGGCGGCGAACCCCAGTGATCGCAGCGCGGGGCCATGCTCCTCCTGCTGCGACTCATCACCCTGACCAGCGCAAGCACCAACGAACCACCCTCCCGCCGGGTCCCGGGCGGCAGCGGCCGAGCGATATCCGATCTGACCTGCGTAAACACCACCACCGAAGCACCACGGGAACCCAGCGGTGCCAACCGGCGGAGCCACCACCTGTGAAAACGCGGCATTTGCCAACCGAGAAATTGCCGAGAGTTCAACTCAAAAATGAGTTTCCGATCGCCGTGGAATGGTGAACTTCCCGAGTGAAACCCTGGCGCCCTCAAGGCGAATGGGCTACGCTTTCCCCATCAGGATGACGAGAATCCCCTGGCTCCGTAGAATCGGAGTCAGGGGCTTCTATAGTCCTGCTTTTTACTACTGGAATTAGTGGAGGAACGTCGGGCGACTTCGAGGGCACCTGGGCGACGCTGCGTGAATGCGCCGGTGCCATGTCCTCCGATCCGTTCTGGAAGAACGCAGGACTCTGGCGCTACTTCGTCAAAGAGCACTTCCTGCTCGTCCCCCTGGTGCGCGATCAGGCAACCGCTCGAACGCTCTTGGACGAGGGAGACCGGCAGATGCGCGGCGTCAAGCGGCTATGGATGGACGGCGTGCTCGACGCCGCCATCACACACGTTGGGAATTCCGACATGCACGACCGCTACTTGGCGATCAAGGAAGCCGAGTCCCGCGCGCGATGAGGAGATAAACAAGCCATCAGTGGCACCACCGACGAAACCAAGAGCGGAAACCACGGCGCCAGCACCGCAAGCTGAGTGATGGCAGTCCCCGGCGCAGGGAGTCCGAGTGGCAGGCAGCGCATCGAGTGAGCAACGACAACCGCCCGCCCAGCAGCCCTGACGTACGCCACATGTCAGCGAGTTACCCATAGTCGCCTACGTGCAACCCTCCCTGAGGAGCCCGCGACTTTCCCCGGCCCCGATTCGCTTTACAGCTTGACGAGTCACGATATGTAAACAAGATTCACTCCTCCTCGGGGCCGGGACCAGTTCATTCCGCGCACGGATGCTGCGGTGGTGGAAGCGGCGGTGGCTACGCATCCCGGCGCCGAGATCCACGTGCAGGAGGACGCCGGGCACGCGTTCCACAACCGGGTGGCGCCGATGTTCTACCGGCCGGAAGCGGCGGCCCGGGCTTGGGACCTGACGGTGGAATTCTTGGCGCGCACATTGCCAGCGTGAAGGCGGAACTACGACTGTAGGGTCAGCTGGGGACCGCCGAGCTCGTTGACGGGGTTGACAGCGCGAGGGTGGGCCGATTGCAGAGGAACTCGCCTTCGCGACGTCGCTCAACGCACTGGCTCCAGGACTGGACTACTGGCTGCACGCGACGACGGCACGCCCTGGCTCCTGGCGTCCCTGGATCTGATCGAGGAACACGTCATTCGCGACGCTCTGCGAGTGGACTTCGACCGCCGCGGCCTCCGCGGCGGCTGGAGTCCGTCATGCCCCAATTGGGACGATGGGGTGAGGGCCGAGGAGGCCTTGATCGACCTGCCAGGACCCGACGGTCTGTGTTTCCCAGCGAACGGCTCGTCAGTCGAGGACCTGGCGCGGCGCGCTGCCGAGTGGTTCACCCAGCCAAAGAAGGGACGATGGGCCGACTCGTGAGCGGCGCCCGGTTGTCGCCGCCGCGGCTACAAGCCAAGACGGCACGTCCAAAGTGACCGCTTCGCGCGAGACACGAGTACGTAAACAAAACCCACTCCGCCTCGGCGGGCAGGACCCGTTCATCCCGCGGCCCGACGTGCGCGTGGTGGAGGCTGCGGTGGCCTCGCACCCCGGGGCGGAGATCCACGTGCAGGAGGACGCGGGCCACGCCTTCCACAACCGGGTGGCGCCGATGTTCCACCGGCCGGAGGCGGCGGCTCGGGCGTGGGACCTGACAGTGGAGTTCTTGGCGCGAACCCTGCCGGTAACGCCTCCGGCTGCGGGACGACTGGGTTGAGGTGCCACCGGCCCTTGGGTGGCGACGGGAAGAGATGACCACGACCCTGCCGCTTTGAACACCCGCCTCGGAACAGAGCGGCGGCGGAGCCTGCTGACCGTAAGATCGTCAACGTGGTGAGCCCACTGGTGAGCGGGAACCTGGTGGTCGTCGGCGGCGGCATCGTCGGCGCCTCGGTGGCCTATCACGCCGCTCGGGCCGGGGCGGTCGTGACGCTGGTCGACGGCGGGCGGCCGGGCGCCGGGGTGACGGCGGGGTCGTTCGCCTGGATCGGAGCGGCCGGTGTGCGCACCGGTCCGGCCGCCGGGCTGCGGGTGACCGCGGCGACGGAGTACCGCCGGCTCGAGGCCGAGCTGCCGGGACTCCCCGTGACCTGGTCGGGCTCCCTGTCCTGGGGCGCGGCGGACACCGCGCCGGAGGCCGGGCCAGGGCAGGAGATCGTGGACGCGGCGACCGTGGCGAGGCTCGAGCCCACCCTGCGCCGGCCCCCGGAGTGGGCCGTCTGGGCACCCGGTGACGGCGCCGCCGACCCGGTGGGTGTGGTCGAGCGGCTGGTCGCGGGCGCCCGCGACCACGGCGCCCGGGTTCACCCGGACACCCCGGTCGTCGCGGTCCGTCGGGACGCCGCGGGGCGGGTTGCCGGGGTCGAGACGGCCGCGGGGCCTCTCGCCGGTGCGACGGTGGTGCTCGCGGCCGGAGTGGCCACCGCCGCGCTGGCCGCGCCGCTCGGCATTCGCGTCCCGGTCGACCCGTCACCGGCGACGCTCCTCCGGCTCCGCGCCCCGGCCGGGCTGGTCCGCACCGTGGTCCACAACGGGGACTTCGATCTCCGGCAGGTCGCCCCGGACCGGCTCCACGCCGCCGCGGACTCGCCCGAGCGGACTCTCGCCGCCGTCGGGTCGACTTTCCGCGGCGCCGCGGAAGTCGAGCTGCTCAGCGCACGGGTCGGCGCGCGCCCCATGCCGGCCGACGGCGAGCCGATCATCGGCCCGGTTCCCGAAGTGCCCGGCCTCTACCTGGCGGTCATGCACTCGGCGGTCACGCTCGCCGCGGCCGTAGGCCACCTGGTCGCGCGGGAACTGGTCGACGGCACCGTCGAGCCCGCGCTGGCGGGCTGCCGCCTCCACCGCTTCTAGTGCCCCGAATCCGCATCACGGGCTCTCGTCACCCATGGGCGAAGCCGACCAGCGACCAGGACCCGGAGATCACCGAGCGACACGGTGAGTCCTGGGATCAAGTCCTCCTGTCCCCGGATTTCCTTGGGGGAAACGGCATTTGCGCCCGGCCTCAGACGCCGCGGCGGTTGGTGTCCGTCGCGCAGGTCACGCCAGGTGAACGAAAGGCACTCCGCCGCGGTGGCGTTCGGATGTCGCCGTGGTGGAGGCAGCGGCTCGGGAACCTGACGGTGGTTTTGGGGCGGACGTCGCCGGCCTGACGGCACAGTCAGCCGGGCTAGCGCCGGGCCTGCTCCAGGTTCGCCTGGTGCGGGCCCGCGAGCCACTCCTGTTCGAGCCGCAAGTCCACCGGCTCCTCGTCTCGTCGCAGTGCGTCGAGATACGCACGGTCGGCGGCGAGGCGGGCCGCCACCTCAGGCCCCGAGGCGACGGCGCCGTGGCCGGGGACCAGGACGTCGACCTGCCGGGCGGCCTCGGCCAGCCGGTCGAGGGCCGCCGCGTAGGCGTCGACCTGGCCGGGACGGCGCGGGTCCAGCAGCGGGATCAAGACGTCGGAGAGCATGTCGCCGGCGAGCAGGACGCCCCGGTCCGCCAGCAGGAGCGCGGCGTGGCCGGCCGCGTGTGCCTCGTGCTCGACGAGCTCGCCCGGCAGCGGGCCTCCGTCCGCGGGCAGCGGGGTCAGCAGCGCGACCAGTTCGAGCGGGATGCCCGACGCGCTCTCCGCCGCCATCGCCCGCGCCCGCTCCCGGGCTCCGCTCGCGACCTCGGCGCAGGCGGCGGTGGCGTAGCGCGGCACGTCACCGAACCGGGAATGCCAGAGCAGGTGGTCCCAGTGGGGATGGGTCGCGAACCCGGCCACCACCGGGACGTCGAGCCGCGCCACGTCGTCGGCGAGCTCGTCCAGGTCGGCGCCGCTGATGCCGGGGTCGACCAGGACGAGCCCGTCCTCCCCGCGCACGACCGTCGCGTTGCTCCAGACCCAGGAGCTCTGCCGCACCCAGACGCCGTCGGCCACCTGATTCAGCATCGGTCCACTGTGTCAGGTGCCCGGACCCGAAGCGAGGACGTTCACAGCCAGCCGCGGCGTTCCGCCAGGCTGCCGGCCTGAAACCGGGTCGACGCGCCCAGCTCCGTCATCAGGCGCTGAAGCCGCCGGTACGTCGTCCGGGTGCTCCAGCCGTTCACGCGCGCGATGGCCGTGTCGGTGAGGCCCGCCATCATCATCGTGAGCAGGGCGCGGGTTTCGTCGTCCGGCCGGGGGCCGCTGCCGAAACCACCCGGCGTCACCGCGGACGCGTCGAGCGGAGCGGCCTGCGCCCATTCGCCTTCGAAGAGGGCTTCGAGCGCGGTGAGGAGCGGGGAGCGCCGGACGAGGTAGGCGACCTGCAGGCCGCTTTGGCTGAGGTCGAACGGGATGAGGGCGTCCTGGTCGTCGCGGATGATGAGTTTGATGGGCAGGGTCCGGCGGGTCCGGGCTTCTTCGCCGCCGCGTACGGCGGGCAGGATGTCGGTTTCCAGTTTCCGGGGCCAGGCCACCGCGTCGAGGCTGTAGATCACGCGGTGCGCGACGCCGTCGTTCTGGTGGCGGGCGATCTGCGCCTGGGTGTTGCGGGCGGCGCCTTCGCCCCCGGGCGGCTCGTAGTACGGCGGCGTGTCGAAGACGCGGACCTGGTGCAGCGCCTCGGATTCCAGGTGCGCGACGGCCGCGGCGATCGTTTCGCGATCGGTGAGCTGCTCGATCACGAGCTCGGGGCTCGTGCGGTGCGCACTGCGGTGGATCTCCGACAGCGCGTGCACTTTCGCCCGCGCCGCGCTCAGTTCGCGTTCCCGCTGCTGCACGAGCTGGTTGATCGCGATGTCCGGCGGAGCGGCCAGGTACCGCGCCGGGCTGCCGCTGGCGGCCACGAGGTGCTTGCCGACGAGAGCGTCGAGCGTCCGCTGCACCGGGTCCGGCGGGTTCGACAGGTGGTCGGCGAGCGCGGCGACCGTCGACCCGGGCAGGGCGACGAGCGCTTCATAGACCCGTTCCTCGTCGGCGGACAACCCCAGGACCCCGAGCTCCATGCGAATGTCCTACCCGAGTTGTCGGGATTGTGCCAGGTGGCAGTGAGCAGCCACGCGGGGATCTTGTGACGGGTTCCGGCGGCTGGCACTGTTCGGCCGTTCCGGCGTGGCAAGTGCGCCCGCCGGTCTGCCCCTGCGCAGAAAGGAATCCCCTCGTTGAGAACTTCACGCAAGCGTCGGGCCGTCGCGGCGGCCGCGTGCCTCGCGTCGTCGCTCAGCTCGATTCTGGTCGCCGGTCCGGCCTCGGCCGCTCCCGGCAGAGCCTCGGGGCCCACGGCCCCGTCAACCCACACCGTCACCCTGGTCACCGGTGATGTCGTCACGGTGAACACGACCGGCGACACCGTTGACAGCGGGGGGACGATCTCGGTCAAGGGGCCCGACGGCGGCCCCGCCGACGCGCGGATCCTGGAGTCGGCGGGCGACGTGTACGTCTACCCGACCTCGGCGATGTCCTACCTCGCCCAGGGGATCCTGGACCGCCGTCTCTTCGACGTCACCGACCTGATCGCCGCCGGCTACGACGACGCGCACCGCGCCGACCTGCCGTTGATCGTCTCCTACACCAACCCTGCCCCGGGATTTCGCGCGAACACCGCGCCCCGCGGCTCGGCTCTGGTCCGGCCACTGGCGAGCGTCGACGGCGCCGCCGTCACCGAGAACCACGCGCAGGCGCGGGACTTCTGGGCCGCCGTGACGGCGGGGACGCCGTCGTCCTTCGCAGCCTCACGGGCGTTCGCCGACGGCATCAAGCAGATCTGGCTCGACGGCAAGGTCTACGCCGACCTCGCCGAATCGACCGCGCAGATCGGCGCGCCCGAGGTCTGGACCGGTGGTGACACCGGGCAGGGCGTCGACGTCGCGGTGCTCGACACGGGCGTGGACGAGGGCCACCCCGACCTGGCGGGACGCATCGTCGACACGCGCAGCTTCGTCCCCGGCGAGGACGTCGAGGACCTCCACGGCCACGGCACCCACGTCGCCTCCACCATCGCCGGCACGGGTGCGGCGTCCGGCGGCACCGAGAAGGGTGTCGCCCCGGGTGCTCGCCTGCACATCGGCAAGGTGCTGGCGAACTCCGGCTCCGGCAGCGACTCCGAGATCCTCGCCGGCATGGAGTGGGCCGCGGTCGACGAGCACGCCAAGATCATCAACATGAGCCTGGGCACGCAGGAGCCCTCCGACGGCACGGATCCGATGTCGCAGGCGGTGAACCGGCTCAGCGCGCAGACCGGCGCCCTGTTCGTGATCGCCGCGGGCAACACCTCCGGCCCCGGCACCGTCAGCTCGCCCGGCGCCGCCGACGCGGCGCTGACCGTGGGCGCCGTGGACAGCACCGACCACCTCGCCGAGTTCTCGAGCCAAGGTCCCCGGGTCGGCGACGGCGCGCTCAAACCGGAGATCACCGCCCCCGGCGTCGACATCCTCGCCGCGCGCTCGCAGTACGCGGCCGAAGGCGAGGGCTTCTACCAGACGCTCAGCGGCACGTCGATGTCCACGCCGCACGTGGTCGGCGCCGCCGCGCTGCTCGCCGCGAAGCACCCCGAGCTCACCGGCGCCCAGCTGAAGGACCTGCTGACCAGCACGGCGAAGCAGACTCCCGACTACACGGCGTTCCAGGCCGGCAGCGGCCGCGTGGACGTGGCGGCCGCCGCTCGCGCCGGAATCTTCGCCTCGGCCACCGCGTACGCCGGGCAGGACGGGTCCGGCGCGGTCCGCCGCCCGGTGACCTACACCAACTTCGGTGCCACTCCGGTGAACCTCGCCCTCTCGATCGCCGGGACCGGCGTGCCCCAGGGCATGTTCACGCTCTCGGCAGACCGGGTCACCGTGCCCGCGCACGGCACCGCCGCGGTCACCGTGACCATCGACCCGCACGCCGCGCCCGGCGCCTCCGACGGCGTCACCGCCCAGATCCTGGCCACCGGAGGAGACGGCGCGCTCGCCGCGCAC
The DNA here is from genome assembly GCF_040678995.1 of Amycolatopsis sp. NPDC049253. Taxonomy (NCBI): domain Bacteria; kingdom Bacillati; phylum Actinomycetota; class Actinomycetes; order Pseudonocardiales; family Pseudonocardiaceae; genus Amycolatopsis; species Amycolatopsis sp. NPDC049253. Next base: position 111,267 of record NZ_JBFAQX010000014.1, read on the forward strand.
ACCGCCGTCTCGCTCGGCGCGCCGACGCACCTGCTGACCATCGACGTCAAGGACGCCGCCGGCCGGCCCGCGTCCGCCTTCGTCATCGTGCTCCGCGCGGGAGATCCGAACCCGATCCCCGTGCCGGTCGACGGCAGCGTGAGCTTCTACACGCCCGACGACCAGTACTCGGCGCTCGGCTACCTGGCCGTGCCCGGTGTCCACGGCCCGAACTCCCAAGGCGTGGCGCTGCTCGGCGACCCCGACTTCACGTTCGACGGGGATCGCACGATCACGCTCGACGCCCGGCACGTCCGGCTGGTCGACGAGACCACCCCGCAGCCCGGCGTCCCCAGCTACCTGCGGCTCGAGTACTCGCGGATGCTCAACCAGGACGGCCGCTGGCACGACTTCGGTCTCGCCGACACGGGCGTGGACAGCCTGTGGATCCAGCCGCAGGGCAAGGTCACGCACGGCGACTTCATCGTCGGCGCGCGGTGGCGCAAGGAACAGCCGGCGCTGACGCTTTCCGCCCGGGGCACCGACTACACCGACGTCCTGCGGCAGGCAGGTGTCACCCCGCTGCCCGACGGAACCCGGAACCTGCCGCTCGTCTTCGCGGGTAATGGCGCGCCGTCGGACTACGCCGGTCTCGGCGCGCGGGGCAAGGCGGTGGTCGTCGGGCGCACCGCGTCGGCGAACCCCGCCGAGCTGGCCAAGGCCGCGGCCGACGCCGGTGCCAAGCTGCTGCTGGTGGCCAACGACCGGCCCGGGCGGCAGAGCCTGTTCTTCGGCACGGACTCGCTGCACCCGAGTCCGATCGACGTCGGGCTCCTCAGCCCCGACGAGGGCGCCAAGCTGATCGCCCAGGCAAAGCAGCACAACGCGACGCTGCGCACGGAGTCGCACCCGGCGCCGGCGTACCTCTACGACCTCATGCACACGTGGGACGACGACCTGCCCCGGGACATGGTCGTCCACGCGTCGGGCAAGAACCTCGCGCGGGTCGACGAGACGTTCGCGGGTGCCGTCCCCAGCGGCGGCGGTGAGGAGTGGCGGTACGACTTCCCGACGTACTCGGAGTGGGGCATCGGGACCTACGTCGCGATGGCCGCCGGGGGCCACCGCACCGACTGGGTCACCACCGACGGCGCGAACCGGTGGGGCCACGAGGTCACCGACGGCGTGCTGGGCGAGTGGGGCGTCGCGCGGACGTACCGGCCCGGCAGCGTGTCGAGCGACGACTGGTTCACCCCGATCCAGCGGCCGTACCTCAACAACAACTACCTCGGCCCGACGCGCACCGGCGACCAGATGCGGATCGACGTGCCGGGCTACGGCAACGCCGACCACGTCGGCGCGATCTCCGACGCGCAGCACTCGAGCCAGACCGTGACGCTGTTCCAGGGCGACACGAAGCTGGGCGAATCCGACAACGGGCTCATCCTGTACCCCACCGCCCCCAGCTCCGGGCCGCGGCAGTACCGGCTCGTCGTGGCGAACCAGCGCGACGCGTCGCTGAGCCCCTACTCGTCCTCGACCACCACGGCGTGGACGTTCACCTCGGCCGCCCCGAAGGTGTCCGGTGAACAGGACCTGTTGCCGCTGCTGCAGATCCGCTACGACCTCGACACCTCCGGAACCGTGCCCCGCAACGCGAAGCTCGGCGTCACCGTCGAACAACGCGCCCCGGTCTCGGTGGGCCTGACCCCGGTCTCGGTCGCGGGTGGCGGCACTCCGCGCGCGCCCCGCGTGGAGGTCTCCTACGACGACGGCACCACCTGGACCCGCCTCTCCGACGACCACCGAGGCGGTTACCGGCTGGACGCCCCGAAGAAGGCGCGGTTCGCCTCGCTGCGGGTGACGGCGTCCGATTCCGCGGGCAACTCCGTCACGCAGACGGTCGTGCGGGCTTTCGGGCTTCGCTGATCGTTTTCCTGCGGCCCGCCCCTCTTTCGGGGCGGGTCGCAGGAGCGCACCCGGGCTCCCCTGCGCCTAGGCTCGGTGTCCGACGCCGGACCCGGACGCGGAGGTACCCATGCCCTACACCGTCGACTTCACCACCGTCTCCACCGACGGCCTGGAGTCCTCACCGATCGCCGACGCCCTCGCCGGCCTGCGCGCGAACGAGGCCCGGTACTTCAAGAACAAGTACGACCACGTCTTCATCGTCGAACCCGCCGCCGACGCCGCGGCGACCGTCGAGTGGGTGCACCGGATTCTTTCGGAGGAACGCGGCATCGTCATCGCTTCCCCTCCGCTGGAGGCGTCCGAGTTCCAGGTCGAGAACATCCGGATGGCGTACGTCTTCTACGAGAACGGCTTGTCGATCAACGTCATGTACACGGTGGACGAAGCCGGGAAGCGGGCCGTCGGGTTCAAGCTGTCCGATGGGATGGAGATCCCGGAGGAACTCTCGGCGTTCAAGTTCGCCCGCCAGAAGTCGAAACTGGCGGGGACGATCCGCGGGTCCTACTTCGTGATCAAGAACGAGTACTGACCCCGAGGGGCGGCCATGTCCTCCACCGCGGGCCGGATGAGCGTCAGCCCGCTCTCCGCCGACCGAGCGTGCATCGATCGGTGGTTGTCGGCGAGGCCGCGATGGCATTGAGTGTGCGGTTCGGCCCGTCAGCGAAGGACCACCGTCAAGTGCGGTCCGAAGTCCAGCCCGCTGAAGTCCACCGGACCGCGCAGTGTCGGAAAGAAGTGGACGGTGGTGCCTGTGGTGCCGTCATCGCAGATCGGGGTCAGATCTGTCACGGGGATGCCGTGCTCGTAGCGCTGTCTCCACGATCCGTTCGCGCGGCGGTTGACGTGCTCGAGCCATTCGCTCAGCGCTGCCACCACTGACATGCCCCGGCGCGGATGCCCGTCAGGCAGAGTGGCGGCCGCCGGGTGGTCGAAGAAGCGCAGGTCCTTGGTGGCCATGACCGGCTTCTTGACTGTGCGCCCGGCAGCGTCGACGCGGGTGTCGGTGCCGCGCCCGTCGTCGGCTACGGAGATCGAACCGTCCGCGTGCCGGGTCACCACGGCGGTCCCGCCGCCGCGCGACTCTGCCTCCTCTGCGGCGTAGGCCAAGACCTCGAACACCAGATGCCGCGCACCTCCCGGGGCGAACTCGGCCGGCGCTGAGCGGACGGCGTCGACGTGTGCGGTGTCCACCGTGCCGGCCCAGTCATGGGTGGTGTTGCGCCATCTGACCACAGCTCAAGCGTATGTCGTCAGATCCGATCCTGTGGGCGGACTAGCGCGGAAACCCCGCATCACCGCCGGCTGCACAGATCCTGTTCCCCGCCCGCACACGCGTAGTACTGGAACCCCGCCATCGCGTTCCGGGCCTCGGGCGTCAGCAGGTAGTCGCGGAACGCCGCCGCCAGTGAGCCCGACTCCAGTGGGCCCCGGCTGAACACGTACTCCACCGTCCAGAACGGGTAGCCGCCGCGGATGTCGTCGAGGGTGGCGGCGCGGCCGGCCAGGCTGATCTGCTTCACGGCGCTCGACTGGGCGACGTCGGAGACGTCCGCGTAGCCGATGGCGTCGCCCAGGGTGGCGATGCGGTCGATGAGGTCGCCGGTCGAGCCTTGTTCGCAGATGATCGGCGATGAGGGCGCGGTGCCGGGGCGGAGGTCGCGGCAGGAGTCGGACGTGGCCGGGGCCTGGCCGACCGGGGCGGACGGCGTGCCGAGGAGGTATTTCTCCAGCGTGCGGCGCGTGCCGGACGAGGTGGAGCGGTCCGCGACGCGGATAACGCCCGTGTCGCGCGGGTTGCCGGTGATGTCGCTCCAGACGCGGGCGCCGCCGGTGAAGATCTTGCGCACGTCCGCGACGGACAGGTTGTCGACGGGCACGTTTTTGCTCGCCACCAACGTGAACGGGACGATCGCGAGCTTCTGCGGCACGAACCGCGCGAAGTCGGGCTCGTCGAACTTGCCGTCGGACAGGGCGAGATCGATGGTGCCGTCGTGCAGCCGCTGCAGGCCTTCCACGCTGCCCGGCGTGCCGACCTTCACGGCCGCCCCCGGGCAGTACGCCTCGTACGAGCCGGCCAGCTCCGTCGCGGCGCGGCCGAACGCGCTGGACCCCTCCACGCTCAGCGAGCCCGCCTCGCACGCCACGCCCCGCGGCAGCTTGGTGAACGGCGCGACGTTGTTGAGCAGCAACACCACCGCGAGCGCACCGGCGCAGATCGCCGTCAGCCCGCCCCACGCGAGCGTGCCCGGGCCGACCTTTTCCTTGCCTTCGCGGGTGGTGATCCGGCCGTCGCGCAGGACGCCTTCGACCGCGATCTGGTGCTTCTCGCCCGGCCTCGTCCCGGAGAGCACGATCACGAGCTTGTACGAGGCTTCCCGTTCGAGCAGGACCTTCGGCAGCTGCACCCGGTCTTCCTCGATCGTGAACCCGGGCAGCTTGTCGATCACCCGCTGCAGCTCGGCGGGCTCGAACTCGGTGGCGTCGACGGAAATCACGTGCCGGCCGGGGAAGTGCAGGGCGAGCGGGGACACGTAGTCGGCCGCCGTGATCGTCGAGCCGCCGGTGTTCTTCACCCGCACGACGACCACCCCCGGGTCGGTCACGGCCGCGTGTTCGCCTTCCAGGCGCACGGATTCGCCGATGTCGACGCCGAACGGCGCGTCGATCCGCACCCGGCACGACAGGATCTGGCGCCGGCGCGCCCGCACGTAGCTGACGCTCGTGGCCAGCGCGGCCACCACCGCCGCGAGGGAAAGCCCGAGGATGCCGTCGCCGCTGAGCGCGGTCTCGGCAACCCACTGCCGCTCCGTGATCCCGAGCACGAGGGCCACGAGCACCACCACGGCCAGCACCACCGCGGCGGCGACTCGCGGCCCCCGGCGCGGTTTCGGTGCGGCGCGGTTGATCACCGCGTCGGTCAGCGGGCGGGCACCCGGCGACGTCGAGGGGTCGGCCTGCTCGGCGCGGCTGATCCGCTCGACGGCCACCGACACCTGCTCCTCGACCCACTCGGGATCGCCGGCCTTCTCCGGGTACGCCGTCTGGTACAGGCTCCTGGCGATCTCGTCGACGGTCTGCGGCGGCTGCGGGTCACCGGCGGGCATTGGTTCTCCCCTCCCCCTTCGCCGCTTGTTCCAGGCACACCGGGCACTTCCCGGACATCCCGTCCAGGACGTAGGAGGCCTCCAGCACGGCCTGCCACATCGCCTGACGCGGCCCGTGCGTGCGATCGGACTCGGCGGCGTTCAGGAACTTCTCGACGATGATCTCCCAGTGGTCCTGCGCGCGAGCCCAGTCCCCGTCGTGGCGCAAGGCGAACCGGATGCCGAAGTAGTGCGGCACCTCGAACCCGTGCCGGCGGTACTGCAGGCGGTCGAGCAGCGGGATGAGCGCGATGCGGCGCGCGTTCCCCCGGCCGCGCATGCGCCCGATGGTGCGGTTGTCCGTCACTTCGGTCACGACGTAACCCGCGACGGCGCCCGCGAAGCCGGTCACCACGAGCCAGCCGGCGAGCGACAGCGGCAGGGCGAGCGCGGGGCTCGAGGTGTCCCACGGCGAGTCGATCTGCACGGTCACGTCGTAGGCGACCCGGCCCCCGATGACCACGGCGTTGACCACGAACAGCCCCGCGAACGCGGCCAGGAAGTAGTAGCCCCGCACGCGCAGCCAGTACTGGATGCCCCTGAACCGGCCGACACCCCGGCGGCGACGCCGCAGCAACGCCCGCAGCGACTCGCGCGGCGGCGGTGGGTCGACGGTGCTCGTTTCGGTGATCTGCCTGGTCATGTGCCGCGCGGCCACGCTCGAACCGAGCGAGGGCCCCCTCCGCCACCCATGGCCGAAAACCTACCGGACGGCGGTGGTCAGGCAAAGGAACGCGGCAGGAGGCTGCCACCCGGCAATACCGAGCAGGAATGGAGAAGCACTGGTAACGGGTGCGCGCCTACCGTTCCGGGCATGACCTCAATCGACACCGTCACCCTCGAAGTGACCGATCCCACCGCCGCCGAACGCTTCTACGCCGACGCCTTCGGACTCGGCTCCCGCCTGCGGGTGCGGGCGTCGCAAGAACCGTCCGACGGCTTCCGCGGCTTCACGCTCTCACTGACGGTTTCCCAGCCCGCCAACGTCGACGCGCTCATCTCGTCCGCTCTCGCGGCCGGCGCCACGACGCTCAAGGCCCCCGCGAAATCCCTGTGGGGCTACGGCGGCGTCGTCCAGGCACCCGACGGCACGATCTGGAAGGTCGCGACGTCCGCCAAGAAGGACACCGGCCCGGCCACGCGGGAGTTCGACGCCATCGTCTTGCTGCTCGGCGTCGACGACGTGGTGGCGAGCAAGAAGTTCTACGCCTCGCGGGGGTTGAACGTGGGGAAGAGCTTCGGGCGCATGTACGTGGAGTTCGAGACGGGCCCGGTGAAGCTGGCGCTGTACCGTCGCCGCGCGCTGGCGAAGGACGCCGGCGTGGCCCCCGCCGGGACGGGTTCGCACCGGATCGCGGTGGTCGGCGGGAAGGAAGCTTTCACGGACCCGGACGGTTTCGCGTGGGAAACCACCGCGTCGGCCGAGGTGCGGTGATGTGCCGTTACCGGTTGTACGCGATGACGCGGCCGGAGTCTGCGAAGGACCCTGGACGAGAAGGTGCCGACGAAGGTTGCACGGCGCACGAAGCACCTGACGTCGAGCCGCAGATCGTTGCCCTGGCGGGGAAATCGATGGACGGCGAACTCGCCGACTGACCACAATGGCCGGATGACACCCCTCGAGGTCGAGCTGCTTTCGCGCCAGGGCAACTACGTGGTCCTCCGGTTGCCCGGCCGTTCGTTTCCCGGAATCCACATCGCGGGCGACTCGTTCTCCATCCTCGTGGACGAACTCCGCGAGCTGGCCGCCGAAGCGGTGGGGGCACCCGAAGCGCACGACCACGCCCAAGATCTGGCCGAGGACCTCGAAGGAATCCTGGGCGCGTACGAGACAGCGATGGCCGAGCACGGAATTCGCCCGGCGTACTTCCCCTCGCCACCCGCGCGGACCACGGTTGACCTCGCGTCCGGCCGGCTCGTACCTGGACGTCTGCGGTCGTTCCTCGAGCTGACCAGCGGCTACGTCGGCTACGAGTTCGACGACTCCGACTGGCTGGCGATCACCACGGCCCTCGACCAAGAGGGCGCAGTCGACTACCCGCTGGTCGGCAAGGCCCCCCTGACGGCGCGGCTCGAGACCGACGAAGCCGACCACGTCATCGTGACCATCACCGGGCAACCGGAACTGGCGCTGCGAATCCGGCTCACCACGCTCCTCGACGCGCTCACCCACCCGCGGCTGGGGCCGGCCGCGGAGTAGCACGTAGGCGAAGTGCTGAAATCGTTGCCACACCGCGACAACGACCCGCCCGGCCCGGGGCTGGAACCCGAGCCGGGCACCGCGGTCACTGCTCCGCGAACTCCGCGAACATCCCCGCCTTGTACGAGCCGCCCGGCATCCCCACGATGACGTTCATGCGGTTGGCCGCGTTGATCAACCCGACGAGGCACACCAGCGCGGCGAGCTGCTCGTCGTCGAAGTGCTTGCGGGCGTGGGCCCACGTGTCGTCCGAGACGCCGGTGGAGTCGGCGAGGCGGGTGGCCTCCTCGGTGAGCGCGAGGGCCGCGCGTTCGGCGTCGGTGTAGACCGTGGTTTCGCGCCAGGCCGCGACGAGGGCGAGGCGCACGGGGGTTTCGCCGGCCGCGACCGCGTCCTTGGTGTGCATGTCGAGGCAGAACCCGCAGCCGTTGATCTGGCTGGCGCGGATCTTGACCAGCTCCTGGATCTCGCGGGGCAGCGGCGAGCGGTCGAGCAGTGTGCTGACACCGGCGAAGCGCTTGGCGAACTTGCCGCCGATCTCGGTGTCCATCGGGTTCATGCGGGTCATGGAGTCGTCCTCACTCGTCGTTTCGCGAACTGATGCCCACCAGATGCCGGCGACCCCGCCGCTGTGACATGTCACGAAAAACACCTGGGCGGCGTCTGGTGGGGGACACTGGCGAAACCGAAGGGGGAAGCGCATGGCCGACCGCAGCACGGAGCTGTTCCTCACGCACCGCAACCTGCTGTTCACCATCGCCTACGAGATGCTCGGCTCGGCCGCCGACTCGGAGGACGTGCTGCAGGAGACGTGGCTGCGCTGGGTGGACGTCGATCTCGACGAGGTGCGCAACCACCGCGCGTACCTCGTGCGCATCACCACGCGCCAGGCCCTGGGCCGGATGCGGACCCTCGGGCGCCGCAAGGAGTCCTACGTCGGGCCGTGGCTGCCGGAGCCGTTGCTGACCGCGCCGGACGTCGCCGAGGACGTGGAGCTCGCCGAAAGCGTGTCGATGGCCATGCTGCTCGTGCTGGAGACGCTCACGCCGACCGAACGCGCGGTGTTCGTGCTGCGCGAGGTGTTCGACCTGGGCTACGGCGAGATCGCGGACGCCGTCGGCAAGAGCGGCGCCGCCGTGCGGCAGATCGCCCACCGCGCGCGGGAGCACGTGGCCGCCCGCCGGCCGCGCGGCCCCGTCTCGCGCACCGCCACCCGCGACGCCCTCGCCGCCTTCCAGCACGCCATCGAAACCGGCGACCTGCAGCACCTGCTCGACATCCTCTCCCCGGACGTCGTCTTCCTCGGCGACGGCGGCGGCGTCAAGCAGGCCGTGCTCAAGCCCGTCGTCGGCGCCGAACGCGTCGCGCGCATCCTGGGCGCCGGTCTGGGCCGCCTCGCCACGGCCACCCGCCTGCCCGCGCAGGTCAACGGCTACCCCGCCCTCACCGTCCACTTCGACGGCGCCCTCGACACCGTCCTGGCCCTGCGCATCGACGACGGGCTCGTCACGGGCATCTACGCGGTGCGGAACCCGGAGAAGCTGTCGCACATGGACAAGGAGCGAAGCCTGCAACGATGAGCCGGGGATCGTGAACCATGGCCTGGGTCTACGCCCTGAACGCCGAATGCGGCCCCCACGAGGACGGCGCCCGGGCGCTCGCGCGCCACTTCGCCGACTGGCCGACGCGGAGCCATGACCGCCGCGGGGCAGGCGTTCTCCGAGCGGCTCCGGACCGCCCCGCCCGTCTGCCCGCTTCGCGCTCGCCGGAGCGGAGACCGACCTGTTCCGGACGTTCGCGGAGCTGCGAGGCGAGGACCTGCGGAGGTTCCCCGGGCTCGTGGTCGGCGATGACCTCGGCGGAGGGAAGGCGCCCCGGCGGAGTTCGGCGAGTTCTCCCCCGGCTACCGCTGGCTTCCGTACGCCGGCGAAGTCGGGCCGTGAGCGAACCTTCGGTTTTGTCGGTCTCCGCGGGTAAGTTCGATGACATGGCAACAATGGTGACGTTCCACGCCCACCCCGACGACGAGTGCATCGTGACCGGTGGCGTGATGCGCAAGGCCGCCGACGACGGGCACCGCGTGGTGCTGGTGGTCGCGACGCGGGGCGAGGTGGGCGAGGTGCCCGACGGGTTCCTCGACGACGGCGAAGAGCTCTGGGAGCGCCGCGTACGCGAGACCCATGCGGCGGCCGAGGTCCTCGGCGTCAAGCGCGTGGAGTTCCTGGGTTACCGCGACTCCGGGATGATGGGCGAGGCGACCAACGACGAGCCGGGCGCGTTCTGGCGGGCGTCGGTCGAGGAGGCGGCGCAGCGGCTCGCCGTGATCCTGCGCGAGGAGGACGCCGAGGTGCTCACGGTCTACGACGACTACGGCAACTACGGCCACCCCGACCACATCCAGGTCCACCGCGTCGGCATGCGGGCGGCGGAGCTGGCGGGCACGCCGCGCGTGTACCAGGCGACCTCGAACCGCGACCACATGCGCCGCGGGCTGGGGCTGGCCGTGGAGATGGGCGCGATGCCGCGGGAGGCGGTGCCGGACGTCGACGCGCAGGAGAAGCTCGGCAAGCCCGAGGCGGAGATCACGGCGGCGGTCGACGTCAAGCCGTTCCTCGCCGCGAAGCGCGCCGCGATGCGGGCGCACCCGAGCCAGATCAGCGAGGAGTCGTGGTTCCTCGCGATGCCCGACGAGGCGTTCGGGCACGCATTCGGCATCGAGTGGTTCATCCGCGCCGGGCACGGTCCGGGCATCACCGAGACGGACCTGATGGCGGGCCTATGACACCGCGGCGGTGACGTCCAGCTCCACCAGCTGGCCCGGATAGCCCAGGCACGTCACGCCCAGCAACGTGCTCGCGGTGCTGAACGCCGGCCCGATCGCCGAGCCGGTGAACCGGTTCCAGACGGCGGAGAGCACGGCGCGGTCGGCCGTGGCCACGTAGATCACCGTGCGGACCACGTCGTCGGCGGTGGCGCCGGCGGCCGCGAGCGCGGTGGCGGTGTTGGCGACGACCTGGTCCACCTGCGCGAGCACGTCACCGGCGACGACGAGGCCGTCGAGCCCGAGCGGGCACTGGCCGGCGAGGTACGCGCTCGTGCGGCCGGAGACGGTGGTCACGTGGTGGTAGCCGGACGTCGCGTGCAGGGCGGGCGGGTTCTGCCGTTGAATGGTCACGGGGCTGCATGGTGGCGCACCCGCCGCGCGGCCGGCCAGTGGTTTTCGGGGCTCGGGAGGGCAGATGCGCAGGACTGTGAGCTGGGCCGACGGCGCCGTCGTGATCATCGACCAGGTCGCGCTGCCCGGCGTGTACCGCACGCTGGAGCTGCGGACGGTCGACGAGCTCGTCGACGCGATCCGGCGGCTCGCCGTGCGGGGCGCTCCGGCCCTGGGCGCCGCGGGCGCGCTCGGTGTCGCACTGGCGGCGTTCGCGGGTGGCTCGGCGGACACGGTGCGGGCCGAAGCCGAACGCCTCGCCACCGCCCGCCCGACGGCCGTCAACCTCCGCTGGGGCGTCACCCGCGCGCTCGGCAAGCTCGGCGACGGCCCCGAAGCCGTGCTCGCCGAGGCCCTGGCCGTGCTCGACGAGGACGAACACCTCAACCGCACCGCGTCGGGCCACGCGGCGGAAGTCGTGCTGCGCGAGACCACCCGCCGCCCGCTACGGCTGCTCAGCCACTGCAACGCTGGCCACCTCGCCACCGTCGCGTGGGGCACCGCGCTCGGCGTCGTCTGGCACCTGCACGAGCGGGGCCTCGTCGAGTCCGTCCTGGTCGACGAGACCCGCCCCCTGCTGCAGGGCTCCCGCCTCACCGCGTGGGAGCTCGCCCAGGCCGGCGTCCCCTACCGCGTCCAGCCCGACGGTGCCGCCGCCCTCGCGATGTCCCGCGGCCTCGTCGACTGCGTCCTCGTGGGCGCCGACCGCATCGCCGCCAACGGCGACGTCGCCAACAAGATCGGCACCTACGGCCTCGCGATCGCCGCCGCCCACCACGGGGTGCCGTTCGTGGTCGTCGCCCCGGAATCCACTGTGGACTCCTCGATCGCCACGGGCGCGGACATCGAAATCGAAGAGCGCCGGCCTTCGGAGCTCACGGAGTTCGGCGGCGTCCGCATCGCTCCCGAGGGCGCCGAGGTCTTCAACCCGGCCTTCGACGTGACCCCGGCCGGGCTCGTCACGGCGGTGGTGACGGAAAACGGGGTCCGCCTCCCTCAGCCGACGTCGTAGACCCGGCTGTCGCGAAACGCCGCCCGGCCCGGCTACCCGACGAGCGACCGGTACAACTCCAGATGTGCCCGCCCGGCTGCCGCCCAGGTGTGGCGCTCAGCCAGAGCCACCCCCGCCGCGCGGTCTTCCGGCCCGGAATCCAGCGCGGCTTCGATCGCGGCCGCGAAGCCGCGCGGCGTGGTGGCGAACCGGGCCACGCCATCGAAAACCTCGCGCAGCACCGGGAGATCACGCGTCACCACCGGCACCCCCGCGGCCAGGGCTTCCATCGCCGCCAGGCCGAAGCCCTCCTTCGTCGAAGGGAACGCAAAAACAGCCGCCGAACGCACCAGCGACGGCAGCGAGTCGTGCGCAACCGGCCCCAGCACCACCGGGTCCACGCCCAGCGCGGCCGCCCGCTTGTCCCAGCGCTCGCGGTAGTCGCGGTAGTCGAAGAGCGTCTCGCCGCCCGCGATCACCAGGCGCACCGAAGGGTCGAGCAAGGCCACGGCCTCCAGCAGGTCCAAAGAACCCTTGCGTGGCTCGATCCCGCCGACCGCGAGCACGTACCGGCCGAACCGCGCCCGCCAATCCCCGTACGGTGCCGAAGAAAACCGCGCAGCCTCGACACCGTTGGGGATCACCGTGGCCTCGATCCCCCAGCCCGCGCGCACCTCCTCGGCGACCGACGCCGACACGCACACATGGGCGAACGGCCGCGTGATCGCCCGCTCGTGGCACGCGGCCAGCTCCGGTGTGGTGAACGTGTCGAGGTGGTGCACCGTCCGCACGCACCGGTCCACGGCGTTGGCCGAGATGCAGTCCTGCGCGTGCACGATGTCGTACTCGCCGCTGGGAAACGCCGCGCCCAAGACCTCGATCGAGCGCACGATCCGCGAACCCACCGACTCACCCGGCACGTCGGGGAACGGCACCACCACCGTCGTCACCCGCGGATCCACCGGCCGGAAGAAGCCGCTGTCACCACCACGACCGAGCGTCCACACGGTCACGTCCGCACCGAGCACGGCCAGGGCCTCCGCCAGCGCCAGCGTGTGCACCACGCCGCCGCGGGGTTTCGTCGAATAGCTCAGCAACGCGATGCGCAACGTCAGCCCTCCCGGTACGCGTAAGGTTTGCGTTCCCCGAGGTGGTGCAGCACGCGGCGGGCGTTCGCGACTTCGCCCGCCACGTCGACCTCGGCCACCGCGAGGCCCGCCTTCGACCAGGTGCGCGCGAGGATCTCACCGCCGGGGCCGACGACCTTGGCCTGGCCGAGGAACCGCATCCCGCCCATCGCACCGGTCTGGTTGGACGACACCAGTACCACCTGGTTCTCCGCGGCGCGCGCCTGGTCGTACAGGTCGAACAGCCGCGACTGGCGGTCCTGCGCCATCCGCGGCGCCCGGTCGGTGATGCTCGTCGGCCACGCCGAGAGGCACGCGACGATCTCCGCGCCGTCCACCGCGAGCGAGCGCGCCGATTCCGGGAACGTCTTGTCGTAGTCGATCAGCATCCCGACGCGCCCGACCGGGGTGTCGAACGCGGTGAACGAATCCCCGGCGTCGTACGCCACGCTCTCCCCCGGCGGCTGGTGCACCTTCCGGTGGTGGCCGAGCACGCCGTCGCCCGTCACGCACACGGCCGCGTTGTAGCGGCGCGCGCCGTCGGCCTCGCAGTAGCCCACGCACACGGTCATCTCGGCGGCCAGCGCCTGCACCGTTTTCAGCTCGGGGCAACCGGGTTCGAGCGCCGGTGGCAACGCGTCCGGGTCGGGGTGGCGCAGGTCGGCGAGGTAGCCGCCGAGCGCCGCGTCGGGCAGCACCAGCAGGTCCGCGCCGCTTTGGCGCGCGTGGTCGATCAACGTGGCGATGCGCCGCAGGTCGAACTCGAGGTCACGCCCGAAGTGGGCGGCCACCGCGGCGATCCGGAGCCGGCCCATTCACCCGCCCACGGCATACGCGGCGGGCCGGCGGTCGGCCAGGTGCGCCATCGCGCGGCGCGCGCCCGCCAACGCGGCGGCGACATCCAGCTCGGCGATCGCCAGGCCTTCGCCCACGCCCGTGTCGGCCAGCACCTCGCCCCCGGGGTCGACGATCTTCGCACTCGCCACGAACCGCAGGTCACCGAACGTCCCCGACTGGTTGGCCGAGACCCACACGATCTGGTTCTCCAGCGCACGGGCCCGGTCGAACAGGTCGAACCGGCGCTTCCACCGGTCCTCGGCGAGGTCCGCGCTCGGGTTGGTCCGGCTGCCCGGCCACGCCGACATGCACACCACCACCTGCGCGCCGTCGAGAGCCAGCGCCCGCGCCGATTCCGGAAACGCCTTGTCGTAACAGATCATCATGCCCAGCCGGCCCACCGGCGTGTCGAACGCGGCGAACCCGTCACCCGCGCCGTAGCTGGCGTCCTCCGACAACGGCTGGTGCACCTTCCGGTGGTGCCCCAGCACGCCGTCGCCGGTCACGCACACGGCCGAGTTGTAGCGCCGGTCACCGTCGCGCTCGCAGTACCCGGCCGTGACCACGAGGTCGCCCGCCAGCTCGGCCAGGCGGCGGATCTCCGGGCCCTCCGGGTCGAGCGCGGGCGGGCCCTCCGCGTCACCGTCGAGGTTCGCGAGGTACCCGCCGAGCGCCGCCTCGGGCAGCGCGAGCAGCCCGACACCCTCGGTCCTGGCCTCCGCGATCAGCTTCTCGATCCGCGCGAAGTCGCCCTCGACATCGCGGTCGAAGGGCGCCGCCACCGCGGCTATCCGCATCGTGCTCATGTTCTCTCCTCGGTCATGCTGCCTCCCCCAACCCCGTGACCCCGCCGTCCACGACGGTGGTCACCTCGCCGTCCGGCCACCGCAGCCGCACGCCGGATCCCGCCACAAGCTCGCCGCATCCGGCGGTCACGGCGGCACGGGCCGGAGCGGGCGCCCCGGCCGTGAGCATCGCGAAGCCCGGGAAGCAGGTGAACCAGTCGCCCACCGTCGTCCCGGCCGGGCGCGGCACCTTGGCGACGTCCAGCACCGCACCGCAGCCCGACGCCTCGGCGAGCATCCCGAGCGTGCCGGCCAGGCCCGCCATCGACACGTCCTTCGCCGCCGCGGGCCGCGCCCGGGCGACGGCGCCGAGCAGGTCACGCAGCTCGGGCGTGCGCCGTGAGCTCGTCGAATCCCATTGCCGCCCGGTGTATCCGGGCCGCCAGCGGCCATCGAGGTCGGCGGTCAGGTACACCGCCTGGCCGGGTTTCCCACCGCCGCCCGGCACCGGCTGGGCAGCGCGGCCCAGCGCGGTGACGGCCAGCGACGCCGGGACGCCGAACTGCGTGTGGCCGCCCAAGACCGGCACGCCGTACGCGGCGCTCGCCTTCCGGAGTCCGGAAAGGACTCTCGCGGCGAACGACGCGTCCCGGGCACCCAGCGCATCCAGCAGCGCAACGGGTTCCGCACCCATCGCCGCCAGGTCGTTCACGTTCACCAGCACCGAGCACCAGCCGGCCCACTCCGGGTCGCGCTCCACCATCGACGGCACGATCGCGTCGCACGCCGCGACGAGGTCGCTGTCCGGGATCGGCACGCCGTCGTCGCCGAAGAAGCCGGGGCTGCCGGTGAGCCCGGGCAGCAGTGTCCCCAGTGGACGTTTGGTGGCCTGCGCCAGTGCGGCCACGCGGCCGATGGGCCACCGCATCAGGACGTGCTCGACGCCCGCCACCGTGACCGGCCGGACGTGCTGCCAGCCCAAGCGCGTGAACATGCGCTCGTTCTGCACCTGCACGGTCGCCTCGAACCGCAGCGCGCCTTCCGTTTCGGCCCGGGCGCACGCGGCCCGCACGAGGGCGCGCCCGACACCGTGCGGGCTGCCCGGAGCGACGACCAGCCGGCCACCGGTCCACCAGCCGAAGTCCGGACCGTCGTGCGCCGGGCCGAGCCGGACGCCGCCGAGCACGGTGCCGGTGGCGTCGCGCGCCACGAGCACCAGCGTTCGCGGGTCGGTGTCGCGGTCGTCGACGTCGTGGCGCGCGAACAGGCCCTGGCGCTCCACGAACGTCTCGTGCCGCAGCGCCCGATAGGCCGTCAGTCCACTGTGGTCGGCCGGGTCGATCCGGAACTCGGGCGGGGCACCGGCGCCGCGGGAATCTCCGAGCAGCGCCAGGATGTCGTGGTCCACGTCAGCCTCCCGCCGCGCTGAGCACACTGCACGCTCCGCAAGCCGCGCAGCCCGCTCCCTGGTCGGCCCCGGTCATCCCCGCGGCCCGCAGCAGCTCGGCCACCCGCCGCGTCACGTCACGCACCAGCGCGGGCGAAGGGGCCACCGCACCGTCGCGCCGGGCGAGCGTGCCGAGCATCGGGCGCATCGGCACCACGAACGGGTACACGCCCCGGTCGATCAGCCGGCCGGCGCCCGCGACGAGCTCGTCCGGATCCTCGCCGAGGCCGATCAGCAGGTAGGTCGACACGCGGTTGGGACCGAACACGCGCACGGCCTCGTCCCAGGCCGCCTCGTACTCCGCCATGGGCACGCTCGACTTGCCGGGCATCCACCGGCGGCGCACGTCCTCGTCGAGCGACTCCACGTGGATGCCGATCGACGTCGCTCCGGCCTCGTGCAGCTCGGTCAGCACGGCGAGGTCGCCGGGCGGCTCGATCTGCACCTGGATCGGCAGGCCGGGCACGGCTTCGAGCACCGCGCGGACGCAGCGCACGAGGTGGCGCGCTCCGCGGTCCGGCCCGGCCGTGGTGCCGGTGGTCAGCACCATCTGCTTGATCCCGTCGAGCCGCACGGCCGCTTCCGCGACCTCGGCCAGCTGCGCCGCGGTCTTGGCCGCGACCGTCGAATCGGCGCGCAAGGACTCTTCGATGGTGCAGAACCGGCAGCGCTGGTCTTCGACGTAGCGGATGCACGTCTGCACGACCGTGCTCGCGAGCACGTCCTTCCCGTGCAGCAGCGCGATCTTGCGGTACGGCACTCCGTCCGCAGTGGACATGTCGTAGAACTTCGGGCGAGCCACTGGTTCGACCGTGAGGCCGAGGTCCAGCGAGCCGCGGAAGACGCGGCCTTCCCTGACTTGGTACGGGCTTTCGTCGTTCAGGGGCAGCGTGGCGTTGGCACCGTCGACGACCAGGTGCCCGTCGTCACTCGGCCCGGCGCCTTTGCTGCGCTGCACGGGTGCGTCCATCCGCACCCCGCGGACGGCCATGTCGGCGCGGGTGTCCAGAATATCCTCGGTAGTGGTGCCAACGCGCACGCCCGCCTCCTAGAACATGTACGTGGAGTTGATGATCGCGCCCTTGCGCGCGTAGTGGATCAACGCGTCCTGCACGTCGAGCGGGTGCGCCGGGATCACGCCTTCGATGAGGTCTTCCTCGCGAGCGCCGTGCAGCGAGAGGCCGAAGCGGCAGCAGTAGACCTTGCCGCCCTCGGCGATGAACGTCTTGAGCTGGTCGTTGATGTTCAGCTCACCGGGGAACGCGGCGTTGCCGGTGGTGGGGAACCCGCGCGTGGCCAGGCAGTTGAGCGAGCCCGGGCCGTAGAAGTAGATCGCGGTCTCGAAACCCTTGCGCAGCGCGCGGGTCGCCTGCAGGATCGCGACGAAGCTCACCGACGACTCGTGCGCGATGCCGTGCACGAGGGTGAAGTACGTCTCCCCGTTCTCCGCCTGGTAGTCGGGGAAGATCTTGGTGGCGCCGTAGAGGTTCGAACCCTGCGGCAGAGACGGGTGCGGAATCTCGTCGAGGCTGGTCTTCTCGAGGTCGGTCAGCTCGGCCATCGGTCATTTCCCTTTCTTCGGTCCGTACAGCACCTCGAACGTGCTCCGGAAAACGTGGTCGGCCAGCTCGCCGTCGCCGACCACCGCGGTCAGCTTCGCGAGCTCGCCTTCGTAGTCGCCCCACGGCTGGTCGGAGGCGAAGAGCACGCGGTCGTGCCCGATCCCCCGTCGGGAGATCTCCTCGGCGAGCCAGCGCGGGGTGAAGCCGATCGCCCAGGACAGGTCGGTGTAGACCTGCTTGCCGGCGGCGATCCAGTCGAAGAAGCGGCCGCCGGCGAGCTTGATGTGCCCGCTCATCCCGCCGCCGAAGTGCACGAGGTGCAGCTTCGCGTCGTCGGCGTACTCGTCGACGAGCTTGCCGACTTCGTCCACATCGGACGCGGCGCCGGGCGAGGTGTGCACGTGGACGACGAGGTCGTGCTCGCGGGCGGTGGCGAAGATCTTGTCGAGCTGGGGTTTGCAGGCCGGGTCGCTCGCGCGGCCCCCGAGGAGGAAGCTGAGCTTGAGAGCGCGGACGCCGGGCTCGCCGGCCAGCTTGAGTGCCTGGTCGGTTCTCGCGGCGTCTTCCGCTCGTGGCGACACCCACAGGGCCGCGGCGATTCGATCGTCCTTTTCGGACGCTTCTACGCAGATCTCGTTGAAGGAGAACGCGATTTCCGGGTCGGGCACGCCGTAGTTGGGGATCACGAGGGCACGTTCGGTGCCTTCACGGTCCAAATCGGACAGCAGCTCGTCGATCGTCGCCCGCGAGCCGATGGCCGGGGCGACCGGCGCGCCGCCGTAGAAGGGATACGCGGGCAGCACGCCGAGGTGACGGTGGGCGTCGGCGATCCAGCGCATCACGCGACCGTCCTCGGGGCGACCCAGTCGTCGGCCGGGGCGGTGTTGCGGGGCGTGCCGGAGATCCAGCGGACGTCGGCCGCGCGCTCGCCCGCGACGATGCGCCGCGCCAGGTACTCCGCGTCGGCGCCGACGCCGCAGAAGCGGCCGGAGCCCCAGGTGTGCTGCCACGGCAGGCCGAGGAAGAACAGTCCCGGGCAGCTCGTGACGCCGCGGCGGTGCGTCGGGTAGCCCTTGCCGTCGAACACCGGGACGTCGATCCAGCGGTGGTCCCGGCCGAAGCCGGTGCTCCAGACGACGGCGGAGATCCTGGTGACGTCCAGGGTCCGCGGCTCGTCGTCCGGCTGCCAGACGGGGGTGTAGCGGGGTTCGGCCGGTGCTTCGATGTTCGCCCGGGTGAGGTAGGCGTCGATCGAGTCCTTGATGCCTTCGGACACGGCGTCGGCCGCGTCGAGGTTGCGACGGAGATCGGGGGCGAAGCTCAGGGTGCCTTCGCGGACGTCGGTGAGGCGTCCGTAGAGCTGCATTCCCTCACGGGCGAAGGCGCGCAGGTCGATGTCGTGGCCGCCGTCGCGCCCGGTGACGTAGTGGTTGGCGCGGAACCGGACGGCATCGGCGTCGGCGAACTCGTCGATTCCCCTGGCGTAGTAACCCATGTCGTCGAGCCAGGCCACCACGTCGCGGCCCCGGTAGCGCCGCGCCACCCGCGGCGCCGACCCGACCGCGAGGTGCACGCGGCGGCCCGCGAGGTGCAGGTCCTCGGCGATCTGGCAGCCGGACTGGCCGGTGCCCACCACGAGCACCTCGCCGTCGGGCAGCTGCTCCGGGTTGCGGTACTCGGAACTGTGCAGCTGCACGGTGGTCGCCGGCAACCGCTCGGCCAGCCGCGGCTTCAGCGGCACCTGGTACGGGCCGGTCGCCACCACGACGTGGTCGGCCGTCAGCTCACCCTGCGTGGTGGCCACGCGGAACCCACCACCGGGCACCTTCGTCAGGCGGGTGGCCGCGACCCCTTCGACGATGGGCACGTCGAAGGATTTCTTGTAGTCTTCGAGGTAGGCGACGATGTCGTCGCGCACCATGAACCCGTCCGGATCATCACCCGGGTAGGGGAAACCGGGAAGCCGGCACTGCCAGTTGGGCGTCACCAGGCAGAAGCTGTCCCAGCGGCGTGAGCGCCACTCGTGCCCCGCGCTCTCGCGCTCGAGCACCACGTGCCCGACCCCGGCGGTCGCCAGGCAGTGGGACATCGAGAGCCCCGCCTGTCCGCCGCCGACCACGATCACCGGCCGGTGCAGGCCGTCGAGCTGGAAGTTCATGCCGCACAGTGCACCGCCGGGCGGAGTCCGAACCGTTTCATCCGGAACACCGCCGTGTTACATGCCCCGCGCAGAGTTACGGTTCGCACGACTGGGCGTTAACACGAATTCGGGTGAGGGTAAGAAAACCCCAGGCCACTGGATCACGAAGAACGGCAGGCACATCTCGATCAAGGGCAACGGCGAGGGCGTCGCCGTCGCTGTCGCCGGCCTGATGGTGTTCGGTGACGCTGCGGCCGCCGAGTCGCCGGGCGGGAACACCGCCGGCGACGTCGTGGGCCGGCTGCCGGGGCGTTCGATGAAGGCCCGAACCGAGTCCGGGCAGGAGAGCGCACGCGAGGGCGATGCCACGAACATGTGGAGCCGGCTGAAGTTCAAGGAGCTCAAGCGCAAGCTCGGACGTGGGGCCGACTGCTGGGCCGCCGCGTCGGGCCGGGTGCGAGAGTCCTCGGCCAAAACCCCGTGCGCGTCGCTGGACCGGATACTCCTGGCCGTCGGAGACGGTCATGGCGACGTGGCTGTCGTCTCGGTGGTACGTGCCGGGTTCAAGGCCCGGGCAGGAAAGCCCCGCCAGGCCGAGACGGTTCAGGGCAATGGGGACGTCCGCCCGCCGGAGGCCGCCGTGGCGCTCGGACCGCCGGTGTCCGCCGGACCGGCCTCAGCTACTCCGGCCGTCCAGACGGCACTGGCCCGAACGTTGCCGCACACCTACCGGTGAAGTAACGCGAAAAGGGCCCCTCCGCCGCAGCGGAAGGGCCCTGTTTCACCACCTCAAGGCCGCGGCCCCACAATCTCCGCGCCGTCGGTGATCGTGATGGCCATCGCCGGGCAGGAGTCGGCGGCGTCGAGGGCCGTTTCGTCCGGGGCGACGGTGTCGGACAGCGGGTGGGCGACCGGGCCGTCCAGGGCGAAGAGCTCGGGCATGAGCGAGGCGCACATGCCGGAGCCGATGCACGTGTGTTCGTCGACTTCCACTTTCCAGGTCATCGTCACCACCCGATCGGCATGGAGCGTGGTCCGCGGACCAGCATCTGGGTCTTCCACACGATATCGCCGGCGAGGTGGAGATCCGGCATTTCGCGCGTGAGAGCCTTCAGCGCCTCCTGCAGCTCCAGACGGGCGAGCGGCGCGCCGAGGCAGTGGTGCACGCCGTGGCCGAAGCCGAGGTGGTGGGTGTCCTCGCGGTCGAACACGAGGGTTTCCGCGTCGCCGAACTGGAGGCGGTCGCGGTTGGCCGCGCCGATCGCGACGAGGACCGGTTCGCCCTCGCGGACGAGCACGTCGCCGACCTGCACGTCTTCGGTGGCGTAGCGCGCGAAGCCGGCGCCGGCGCCCAGAGGGACGAAGCGCAGCAGCTCCTCGACGGCCGCGTTGATCAGCGACGGGTCGTCGACGAGCTTCTTCCACTGACCCGGCTGGTCGAGCAGCGCGTAGACGAAGTTGGGGATCTGGCTCGCGGTGGTCTCGTGGCCGGCGATCAGGATCCCGACGCACAGGTCGACCAGCTCCAGCTCCGTGAGCCGGTCGCGCACGTCGCGCGCCTCGATCAGCGCCGTCATCAGGTCGTCCTGCGGCTGGTCGCGGTGCTGCGCGATCAGGCCCGCCATGTACGCGCGCAGCTCCTCGCGGTTGCGCTCGAACTCCTCGGCGGTCAGGCCGCTCGTGGTCAGCGCGGCGTCGCTCCACACGCGGAACTTCGGGCGGTCCTCGGTCGGCACGCCGAGCAGCTCGCAGATCACCGCGACGGGGATCGGCAGCGCGTACAGGTCGACCAGGTCGGCGGGCTGCCCGGCCGCCTTCATGTCCTCGATCAGCCCGGTCGCCAGCTCCTCGACGCGCGGCCGCAGCAGCTCCACGCGCCGGACGGTGAACGCCTTCGCGACGAGCGTGCGCAGCCGCGTGTGGTCCGGCGGGTCCATGGTGAGGATGCCGCCCGAACGCCGGTGCGCGGCCATCCGCGGCTCGTCCTTCTGTTCCGACATCGCGCGCGAGAACCGCCGGTCGCCCAGCACGAACCGCGCGTCGGCGAACCGCGTGGCGAGCCAGGCCGGCTCACCGTGCGGCATCTGCACGCGGATCATGCCCTCCGCGTCGCGGGCGGCGGCATACGCCGCGTTGAGCGCGAGCCCCGCCTCTTCGTTGAACGGGTACGCAAGCGGCTCCGACTGCGTGGTGGTCATGCGGGGAACTCCCAATCTGACGGAAAGTCCGGTTTGTAAGCACCTGCTTACAAGCACCGTACAGAGTTGGCTCCGACTTGTCAGCCATTGCACAGCGGAAGATCAACAATACTTTCCGTGACCACCGGCGGGCGCGCTCGAGCCCGTCGGAAGTGCGTGGCGAGTTACCGCGGGCCGTCCCCGCGGGTGTGGCCGCCGGTGAAGTTCCCCGTCTCGGGGTCGAGGTGCCCGTGCAGCACCTGTTCGTGCACGCCCGGCGGGATGGCCGGCGGCTCGGGCGCGGTGCCGGTCCACTCCCCCAGGTCACCGCCGCCGGCGACGACCTCGTCGAGGAACTCCCGCACGGGCAGCGAGGACGGCGGGAGGAACGCCGGCAACCCGTTGCGCGGCACGGCGATGACGCTCGGGATGCACGCCTTGTCGAAGTCCCCGTCCTCGAGGAAAGCGACGCTGTTGAACGGCACGATCCACGCCAGCTCGTGCTCCGACACGAACTCCTCTTCCACGACGAGCCGCCCGACCACGGGGTGGATCAGCTCCGGGCCGACCTGGTCGGCGATGAACCGCGTCGCGATCGCCACGGCGTCTTGTTTCTGCATGTGCTCCGCCTGTCCGAATCAGCCGTTGAAGTGCTGGTCTGCCCGCAGCCAGTCCTGGTAGACGTCGTCGACGTTGCTGCCCGCGGCCGGGGGCACCGGGTTCGGCGCGGGTGGCGTCGCCGCGGCCGGCGGGGGCGTCCACCCGGGCGGCGGGCCCTGCGCGCCGTGCACCGGCGGGTCGTAGCGGAAGTACTGCAGGTTGCGCGGGTCGGTGTCCAGCTTGCCGAGCTTGCCCGACTGCCCGTCGAGGAAAACGACACCCTTGTCCGTGTTGATCACGTTCATCACGTGGGAGCTGCGGTCGTCGCGGTGGACGATGACGTAGCCCTTGCTGCCGGGGTGCTCGCTCGCCTTGTCGATGACCTGGTCCCAGGTGTCCAGGTCATCCGGGCGCCCGGCGTTCGGGTTCTTCTGCCGCAACGGGTGGTTCGGCCCGACCGCCGTGCCGATCTGCTGGTCTTCGGGCAGCTTCGGCGCGGGTTTGACCTTGCCGCCGAGCATCTCGTCGACGGACGTGATGGCCAGCGTGCAGTTCTTCCCGTCCTTGGTCGGGTTCAGCTTGTTGAGGTTCGGGTAGTACTTGCTGGCGAAATTGCCCGCGCCGAGGGTGTCTGCGTTGATCGACGGCTTCGTCGTGCCACCCGGGCCGGCCGCGGCCTTGACCTTGTTGCCGGGGACGAACACGCCACCGACCTTGTTGAAGAACGAGCTGGTCGTGTCGCCGAGGCCGTGCACCGGGGAGTCGACCGGGTCGGGGCTGCGGGGCGGCGGGGATTTCGGCGTACCGCCGCCGGTGCCGGAGGTGTGGGTGGTGTCGCTCGGCTTCGGGGTGCCGCCGCCCGCGCTCGACTTGGCCGTGCCGCCGCCTCCGCCCGACTTCGACGGCGGGGGCGTGAAGTCCGAGCCCGAGCCGGTGTAGCCCGAGCCACTCGGCGTGTCGTCGCCCGCCTTCGCCGCGGGTGGTGGGGTGTAGTCCTTCGGCGAGCCTTCGTAGCCGGACGCCTTGGTCGTGTCGTCCGCACCCGGCTTGCCCGGGGGTGGCGTGTAGTCCTTCGGCGTGCCCTCGTAACCGCCACCCTGGGGAGCGCCGCCACCGTCACCGGCGGTCTTGACCGGCGGGGCCGTCGGGGTGCCGCTGAGGTCCTTGGTCTTCGGCGGCGGGGCGACCTTGCCGCCCTTGAGTCCTTTCAGCGCCTTGCCCGCGTCTTCGAACAGCGTCCCGGCCTTCTTCAGCAGCGGGACCAGGGCCTTGAGCGCTTTGACCAGCTTCGTGACGAGGCCCGTGATCTGCGACGCCGTTTTCGCGACGGCGCTCACGACCTGCGGGACCACCCACGCGAGGCCGATGCCGAGCGTGAACACCACCTGCAACGCCCAGCTGATCAGGTGCCCGACGAGCTCGGAGATGATGTCGCGCACGAGCGTCCGGACGGCCGCGACCACTTCACCCGCGGTCTTGACCCCGGACGAGGCGCCCTCGGTGCCCTTCTGCGCGGACTGCAGCAGCGTGCCGATGTCCTGCGCGCGCTGCCGGTAGGCGTCCGACGCGGAGCCCGACCACGACTGCAGGTCGGCGTTCACGGCGTCGGTCAGGTCCGAGGCGACGCTGCCGAGCTCCTGGGCGACGTTCGCCCAGGTCTCGGACTGCGCCTTGATCTGGTCGGCGTTGCCGGTGAGGCCGTTGAGCGCGTCCTTGAGCGGGCCGACGTGCTCCATGAGCCACGACACACCCGCGGCGAGGATCGCGCCGAACGGGTCCATCGCCACCGACAACGCGTCGAGCGCGGTCCCCACCGCCCCCATCGCGACCGACGCCCAGTCGCCCGACTCGATGGCCGTCGAGAGATCGTTCGCGGTCTCCAGCAGGGAAATCCCCGAATACGCCTTGGTCGAATCCACAGTCGGCGCGATCAGCGGATTGCTCATGCGGTGTCTCCTCGTGCCCTGAACTCGATCTCATCCCATCACGGCCGCGTGGGCGCCGGTGGTTCACCACCCTGATGTGTCACCGCGCACAAACCCACCCGAACGAGTGCACGATTGACCCCGCCGGCCTGGGTGACGCTGCGCCGATGCGTCCTCACCGCGTGCACTCCGGTTAACCTCGTGCGCGAACGGGAGGCGCCATGACCGCAGAATCGCACGCCCGGAAACGGGACGCCGCGGCGACGAAAGCGGCGCTGCTCGACGCCGCCGAACAACTCTTCGCCGAGCGCGGCTTCGACCGCACCACGGTGCGCGACATCGCCGGCCGCGCGGGCGCGAACCAAGCACTGCTGTTCCGCTATTTCGGCAGCAAGGACGCCCTCTTCGAGGCCGTCATGACCCGCGGCGGCTTCGCCCAGCTGGAGGCGACCCCGCCCGAGCACCTGTTCGCCGAAGCCCTCCGCAGCCTCCTCAAGGACGACTCCGAACGCCGCGACCGTTCTCTGGAGACCTACCTGCGCTCCACCGGCACCGACGGCGCCGGCGCCGCCCTGCGCGATCAGCTCGGCGAGGAGTACGCCCGTGCGCTCGCCTCCCTCACCGACGAGCCCGACGCCGCCCTCCGCGCCGACCTCGCGCTGGCCTGGCTGCTCGGCATCGGCCTCGTCCGCGCGGTCACCCGCAAGGACCCCCTGGCCAGCGCCTCGCCGGAAGACGTGGCCCGGCTGACGGGGCCGGCGGTGCGGACGTTGCTGGAGCGGAGCGAGTAGGCCCGGCGTCAGGAACGCAACGCCCGCCGCAGCAGCTCCGCCAGGTGCACCGCCTGCCGGCCCGACTCCTGCGCGATCTGCGTCCGGCAGCTGAACCCGTCGGACAAGACCACAGTGGACTCCGCGGCCTCCCGCACGGCCGGCAGCAAGCGGTCCTCCGCCACCGCCTTCGACACCTCGTAGTGCCCCTTCTCGAACCCGAAGTTGCCGGCCAGCCCGCAACACCCGGAGTCCAGCGTCGTGTTGCGCACGCCCGCCGCCGCCATGGCCGCTTCGTCGGCGGCGAAGCCGAGCACGGCGTGCTGGTGGCAGTGGACCTGCGTGATCGTCTCGACGTCGAGCGACACCTCCAGCGGCTTCGGCGCATCGGCCAGCAGCTCGGCGAACGTCCGCGTCCGCGAGGCCAGCAGCTCGCCGACGGGATCGCCCGGCAGCAACGCCGCCAGGTCACCCCGGAACAGCGCCGTGCAGCTCGGCTCCAGGCCCGCCACCTCGTACCCGGCTTCGAGATACGGCCGCAGCACCGTCAACGTCCGCTGCAGCACGCGTTTCGCCACGTCGAGCTGGCCCGTCGACACCCACGTCAGTCCACAGCAGACCCCGCGGTCGGGCAGCACCACGTCGTATCCGGCCGCGGTGAGCACCTCGGTCGCGGCTTCGAGCACGTCCGGCGTGAGGTAGTTGTTGAACGAGTCCGGCCAGAGCACGACGCGCCGCTCGCCCGTCGCCCACCGGCGCAGGTCGCGACGGGCCCGGGTGAACGGCACCGTGGCGAACGAGGGCAGCTCGCGTTCCGCAGCGATACCGCCGAGCTTCTTCAACGGCATCGCGGCCCAGCGGCGGCGGGAGAAGAAGTTGGCCACGCGCGGCGCGAGCGACACCGCGCGCAGCCACATCGGCAGCCAGCCCATCGAATAGTGCGACGCCGGGCGCCGCCGGCCGCGGTAGTGCTGGTGCAGGAACTCGGCCTTGTAGGTGG
Source organism: Amycolatopsis sp. NPDC049253 (assembly GCF_040678995.1). Taxonomy (NCBI): domain Bacteria; kingdom Bacillati; phylum Actinomycetota; class Actinomycetes; order Pseudonocardiales; family Pseudonocardiaceae; genus Amycolatopsis; species Amycolatopsis sp. NPDC049253. Next base: position 137,135 of record NZ_JBFAQX010000014.1, read on the forward strand.
CCATGTCGACGTCCACCGGGCAGTCGGACAGGCAGCCCTTGCACGACAGGCACAGGTCGAGCGCCTCGGCGACCTCCTCCGACGCCCAGCCGTCCTTGATCACCTCGCCGTTCACCATCTCGGCCAGCAGGTGTGCGCGCCCGCGCGTGGAATGCCGTTCTTCGCGCGTCGCGCGGTAACTCGGGCACATCACGCCGCCACCGCTGGTGTTGCGGCACTTCCCGACGCCGACGCAGCGGCGCATCGCCTGGCCGAAGCTGCCGCGGTCCTCGGGGTAGCCGAGCACCGTCACGTCTTCGAGTGCCAGCGGCGCGCGGCGCACGCGCAGGTCGGCGTCCACCGGCCGCGGGTCGACGATGATGCCGGGGTTCATCCGGCCGTCCGGGTCGAAGATCCCTTTGAACCGCGCGAACAACGCCATCATCTCCGGGCTGTACATGCGGCCCAGCAGCTCCGACCGCGCCTGCCCGTCGCCGTGCTCCCCCGACAGCGAACCGCCGTGCGCGGCGACGAGATCCGCGGCCTGCTCCAGGAACTTCCGGAACTGCGCCTTCCCCGGCGTCGACAGCAGGTCGAAGTCGAGCCGCAGGTGCAGACAGCCCTCGCCGTAGTGGCCGTAGACCACGCTGCGGCGGCCGTGCTCGCGCATCAGCTCCTTGAAACCGCGCAAGTACGAGCCGAGCTGCTCGGGCGGCACCGCGGCGTCCTCCCAGCCGGGCCAGGCTTCGGCGCCGTCGGCCAGGCGCGTGGCCAGGCCCGCGCCCTCCTCGCGGATCCGCCACAACCGGCGCTGGGCCACGGGATCGTCGAGCACCGCCGAACCCGTGAGCGCGCCACCCAGCGACGCCGCCAGCTCCCGCGCCCGCGAAGCGGCTTCGGCCGGCGAAGACCCCGCCAGCTCCACGAACAGCCACGCCCCGCCGGGCGGAAGTCCTTGCGCCCGGCCGGGTTCCAGCATCGCGACGAGTTCCGCGTCGACGCCCTCGACGGTCAGCGGCGACCACGGCAGGATCCCCGGCACGGCGTCGGCCGCGTCGATGTCGGACGGGAAACCCAGCACGGCCAGTACGCGGTGCTCCGGCAGCTCGGCGAGCGCGACGGTCGCGCCCAGTACCGTCACGCACGTGCCCTCGCTGCCGACGAGTGCTTTGGCGACGTCGAACCCGTTCTCCGGCAGCAGGTGCTCCAGCCCGTAGCCGGAGACCCGCCGCGAAAAACTCGACAGTTCCGTGCGCAGCAAAGCGAGGTTGTCCCGCACCAGCGAACGCAGCTCCGTGAACACCCGCCCCTCGGTGCCCGGGCGCGCCGCCCGCGCGTCCACTTCGGACGGTGACGTCGGCCCGACCGTGAGGCGGGTGCCGTCGTAGAGCAGCACGTCGAGCTCCCGCACGACGTCGACGGTCCGGCCCCACGCCACGGAGTGCGAACCGCAGGCGTTGTTGCCGATCATGCCGCCGATCGTGCAGCGGCTGTGCGTGGACGGGTCCGGCCCGAACCGCAGCCCGTGCGGCGCGGCGACCGCCTGCAGGTCGTCGAGCACCGTGCCGGGCGCCACCCGCGCGAGCCGCGTTCCGGGATCGACCCACTCGACCCCGCGCACGTGCCGTGACGTGTCGACCACGATCCCCGGCCCGCACGAGTTCCCCGCCACGCTGGTGCCTCCGCCGCGCGGCACCAGCGGCACCCCGCGCTCGCGCGCCGCCGCGACGGCGGCGACCACGTCGTCCACCGTCTCCGGCAGCACCACGCCTAGCGGCACGTGGCGGTAGTTCGACGCGTCGGTGGTGTAGAGCGCCAGCGTGGCGGTGTCGCTGAGGATTCGCACGCCCTCCATTCAAGACAACGCCTCAGCCTGCGGTCGGACGCACCCCTGAAATCCGGCGCCGGGTCAGCGCGGCCGCCTCGGCGAGCGGAGTGGTGCCGTACTCGGCGGAATCGGACAACAGGCGCGAGACCACGTCGCCGATCCCCGCCACGCGCGCGGCCGCCGCGGCGTGGTCCAGCCCCTCGACCTCACGCGCCACCGTGTACACGACACCGCCGGCACTCGCCACGTAGTCGGGCACCCAGGTCACCCCGCGGGCCGCGAGCGCGTCGGCGGCGGCGTCGGACACGAGCTGGTTGTTGGCCGGGCCGACGACGAGCGGCGCGGCGAGCCGGGTGTCCGCGGCGAGGACCCCGCCGACGGCGGCGGGCACCACGACGTCGGAAGGGTGGGCCAGGGCCGCCGCCGGCTCGACCCAGCCGTAGCCGAGCCACCGGGCGTCCTCGGGGGCGCGCGGATCCACATCCGACACGACCACGTCCGCGCCGGCTTCCGCCAGCCCCAGGGCGACGAACCTGCCGACGGAACCGAAGCCCGCCACGACAACGCGGCGGCGGGTGAGGTCCGCGGTACCGAACACCACCGTCACGGCGGCCCGCAGCGCGGCAAGCACGCCCTCGGCGGTCGGGCCGCTCGACGAGCCGATGCCGCCGGCGGACTCGGGCAGGCAGAACACGTGCGGGGTCTCCTCGCGCAGGACCAGCATGTCCTCGGGGCCGGTACCCACGTCGGGACCGGCCAGGTAGGCACCGCCGAGCGACTCGATCAGCTCGGCGTGGTCGAGCAGCACCGCGTGGCGCTCCTCGGAGCTCAGGCGCTGTCCCGGCTCCAGCGCGATCACGCTCTTGGCGCCGCCGAACGCCAGACCCGCCACCGCGCATTTGGCCGACATCGCGGCGGAGAGCCGCAGGACATCCCGCTCGGCCTCGTCGAGGCTCGGGTACTGCCGCAGCCGGCAGCCGCCGACGGCCGGGCCGAGCACCGTGGAGTGGATCGCGACCATCGTGGTCACTCCGGAGCGGCGACCACGCCGGACGGCGAGGCGTTCGTGGTCCCAAGGCAGCCGTTCGGTCATCGCGTTTCCTTTCGGAGGAAGGTCACTGATCAGCGCCGAACGTAAGCTGACGAGCGCCGATCCGGACGGTCCGGCGAACGAAATTCGGCAGCCGAGGAGGCTGGAAACGTGTTGGACGAACTTGATTCGGCGATCGTGCGGCATCTGCAGGAGGACGCCCGCCGGACCAACCGGGACATCGCCCGCCGAGTCGGGATCGCGCCGTCGACCTGTCTGGAGCGCACGCGGCTGCTGCGCCGGCGCGGAGTCATCCGCGGCTACCACGCCGACGTCGACCTGCCGAGCCTCGGGCGCGGCGTGCAGGCGATGGTCTCGGCACAGGTCCGCCCGCTCAGCCGCGCGGTGATCGACTCGTTCCAGCGCTCGATGATGCGGCTGCCCGAAGTGCTCTCGGTGTTCGTCGCGGCGGGCAGCGACGATTTCCTGATCCACGTGGCGGTGCGCGACATCGACGAGCTGCACGCCTTCCTCACCGACCGGTTGGCGCTGCGCAAGGAAGTGATCGGGTTCCGGTCGTCGATCATCTACCGGCACCTGCGCAAGGCCACTGTGGAGCAACTGCCGGGGACCCCGGAAAATCTCGACATCACCCCAGAGAACACGTGAAATGCACGACATCGGGCCTGCTCCGACGGAAACTGTCGGTGGTCCGGGTTCTACTGGAGCAGCGAAGGAAGGAGGCACCGCGATGCCGGATGAACAGCCGAGTGAGCTGAACCACCGCGAGCGGGCCACCCTGAGAGCCGTCGCGTCGGGGCGGGCCGAGATCAGCTGCAGCTGCGAGCCAGACCTGTTCGTCGACGGGTTGAGCTGCTGCGACCAGGCCACCACCCGCCGGCTCGTGCGGCGCGGGTTCATCGAGGCCGCGGGCGAAGGTCCGTGCGGCGAGCTGGTGCTGGCCGTGCTGACCGCGGCCGGGATGGTGGCGCTGAACGAAGCCGCTCCGTCCGGGGCGGTCACGGCCGCCTGAGCCGGTCGCGCACCGATTCCCGGCGCCCCACGGCGGTTCCGCGCGGGAGGCGTCCGTCAGGAACGCACCCATTCCTCCCCGAGTTCGACAGCCTCCGCCGTCCCGCCGGTCAGGTCCGCGAGCCAGGCGGCGAACGCCGCTTCCTCACCGGGCGCCAGGCCGACCTCGAAGTGGGCCGACGCCTCGAACCGCGTGTCGTGCAGCACATACGACGAAGCACGCAGGTCGTTCTCCAGCCGGCCCGAGCGGGTGTAGTCCACCTCGACGTCGAACAGCCGCAGGCGCCGGTACTCGACCACGGACGCGACGTCCAGCGCGTCGGACACCGCCTGCCCGTACGCGCGGATCAGGCCTCCCGCGCCGAGCAGCACCCCGCCGAAGTGCCGCGACACCACGGCGACCGTGTCCGTCACCTCGCGGCGGCGCAGCACCTCCAGCATGGGGACACCCGCGGTGCCGGCCGGTTCGCCGTCGTCACTGGAGCGCTGGGTGCGGCCGTCGGCGCCGAGCACGAAGGCGTGGCAGTGGTGGCGCGCCGCCGGTTCGGCCTTGCGGCGGGCCGCGATCACGGCCCGCGCGGCGGCCTCGTCGGCCACCGGAGCCAGCGCGCAGAGGAACCGGGAGCGCTTGATCTCGATCTCGTGCAGTACCGGCGTCGCCACGGAGAGATAACGATCAGCCATCGACGGTTCGCCTCATTCGTCCAGTCAACCAGCTCCGCCCGTGGCACAAGCCGCGACCCGCGCAGGCGTTTGCGCAGGTCAGCGAGGCTACTGACCAGTGGTCGGGAGACGTGGCCCGACATATGGTCATACCCCGGAGGCCGTCAACGTAAGCGTGGCATTTCCCACCCGGGCGCAACGACATATGTCGAACACAGCGAATTCACACTATCGTCATAAGACCCGGAGAACCCCGGGAGTAACACCACGCGCCCGGCCGGCCCCCACCACACAGGCTGACCGAACCGCGCGTGCGCAGCCTCAGCGAACCGCTGAACCACCGAAGAACTGCTGCACCGACGAGAACAGCAGCGCTGATCGCCAGGATCACACTGGCGGAAAACACAGCGCTGACGTAACTTGTGGCCGCCCAGTGCCGTGCGGCTGTACCCCCCGGAACCGCCCCTGCCGTAGCCCGGTCGATGTCGACCGAGCCGGTTTCTAGGGCGGTTCCCCCCTTCTCGACTGACCATCGCGGTTCCGGACCACTTCGTTAACCGGTTCAGTGTCGAACCACCCGATGGAGTGAGTACCGGTCGCGCCGACGCCTTGGGAGGCGGCCAGCCGTGACCCACCGTTCCACTGCCGGTTCCACCGGTTTGTACGACCCCGCGTATGAGCACGACGCCTGCGGAGTCGCCTTCGTCGCCGATCTCGCCGGTCGCCGAGATCATCAGATCGTGGCGAAAGCCCTGGTCGCACTGCGGAACCTGGAGCATCGCGGGGCGCGCGGCGCCGAACCCGACACCGGCGACGGCGCCGGACTGCTGATCCAGGTGCCCGACGCGTTCTTCCGCGAAGTCGTGGACTTCCCGCTGCCCGAAGAGGGCGCGTACGCCGTCGGCACCGCGTTCCTGCCCCGCGACGAGAAGCGCCGCGGGCGCGCCATGACCACCATCGAGCGGATCGCCGCCGAGGAGGACATGCGCGTGGTCGGCTGGCGCGAGGTGCCCGTGGACGCCGCGCACTGCGGCCCCACCGCCGCCGAGACGCGGCCGCACCTCACGCAGCTGTTCCTCGCCGGGCGCCGGCACAACCGCGACGGTCTCGGGCTGGAGCGGTCCGCCTTCTGCGTGCGCAAGCGGGCCGAGCACGAGCTCGTGGACGACGACGTGTACTTCCCGTCACTGTCCTCGCGCACCATCGTCTACAAAGGAATGCTCACCGAGGACCAGGTCGAGCGGTTCTTCCTCGACCTGACCGACGAGCGTGTGACGAGCGCCATCGGCCTCGTGCACTCCCGCTTCTCCACCAACACCTTCCCGTCGTGGCCGCTCGCGCACCCGTACCGCTACGTGGCGCACAACGGCGAGATCAACACCCTCAAGGGCAACCGCAACTGGATGGACGCCCGCGAGGCCCTGCTGGAGACGGACCTCATCCCGGGCGACCTCAAGCGCATCTACCCGATCATCACGCGCGGCGCGAGCGACTCCGCCTCGTTCGACGAGGTGCTCGAGCTGCTGCACCTCGGCGGCCGCTCGCTCCCGCACGCGGTCCTCATGATGATCCCCGAGGCCTGGGAGAACCACCAGGAAATGGACCCCGCACGGCGGGCGTTCTACGAGTTCCACTCCACCCTCATGGAGCCGTGGGACGGACCGGCGCTCGTGGCGTTCACCGACGGTGCGCAGATCGGCGCGGTCCTCGACCGCAACGGCCTGCGCCCGGGCCGCTACTGGGTCACCGACGACGGCCTCGTCGTGCTCGCCTCCGAGGTCGGCGTGCTGGAACTGGACCAGTCGACGATCGTGCGCAAGGGCCGGCTGGAGCCGGGCCGGATGTTCCTCGTGGACACGGTCGAGGGCCGGATCATCGAGGACGAGGAGATCAAGGGCGAGCTCGCCACCGCGCACCCGTACGACGAGTGGGTGGAAACCGGCCTGCTGCGCCTGGAAGAGCTGCCCGAACGCGATCGCGAGGTGCCGCTGCACGCCGCGCTCGTGCGGCGTCAGCAGTCCTTCGGCTACACCGAGGAAGAGCTCGAGACCATCCTCGAGCCGATGGCCCGCACCGGCGCGGAGCCGATCGGCTCGATGGGCAACGACTCCCCGCTCGCGCCGCTGTCGTCGGGTTCGCGGCCGTTGTTCGACTACTTCATCCAGCTCTTCGCGCAGGTGACGAACCCGCCGCTGGACTCGATCCGGGAAGAGCTGATCACGGCGCTCGGCACGCAGGTCGGCGCCGAACCGAACCTGCTCGTGGCCGACGCGGCGTCGTGCCGGCGCATCGTGCTGCCGTTCCCGGTGCTGGACAACGACCAGCTCGCCAAGCTCGTGCACGTCAACGACGACGGCAACCTGCCCGAGTTCCAGGCCGTCACGGTGCTCGGCCGCTACAACGTCCACGGCGGCGGCGAGGCGCTCGTGCAGCGGCTCGACGAGATCCGCTCCGAGGTGTCGGAGGCCATCGAGGACGGCGCACGGCTGATCGTGCTGTCCGACCGCGGCGTCGACGAGAACCACGCGGCCATCCCGTCGCTGCTGCTGACCGGTGCCGTGCACCACCACCTCGTGCGGGAGAAGACGCGCACGCAGGTGGGCCTCATCGTCGAGGCCGGCGACGCGCGCGAGGTGCACCACATCGCGCTGCTCGTCGGGTACGGCGCGGCCGCGGTCAACCCCTACCTCGCGATGGCGACGGTCGAGGAGATGGCCCACCAGGGCCTGATCCCGGGCGTCACGGCGAAGCAGGCGACCGCGAACCTGATCAAGGCGCTCGGCAAGGGCGTGCGCAAGACGATGTCCAAGATGGGCGTCTCGACGGTGGCGTCCTACACCGGTGCGCAGATCTTCGAGGCCGTGGGCCTGGGCGCCGACATCGTCGACACCTGCTTCACCGCCACCACCTCACGGCTCGGCGGCGTCGGGTTCGACACGATCGCCGACGAGGTCGAGCAGCGCCACCGCCGCGCGTTCCCGGCCGACGGCGTCCGCGCGAACCACCGCGAGCTGGAGACCGGCTCGGACTACCAGTGGCGCCGCGAAGGCGAGCCGCACCTGTTCAACCCGCAGACGGTGTTCAAGCTCCAGCACTCCACGCGCAGCGGGAAGTACGAGGTCTTCAAGGAGTACACGAAGGCCGTCAACGACCAGTCCGAGAAGCTGCAGACGCTGCGCGGGCTGTTCGACTTCAAGACCGGCGAACGCCCGCCTGTGCCGATCGAGGAGGTCGAACCGGTCTCGGAGATCGTGAAGCGCTTCGCGACCGGCGCCATCTCCTACGGCTCGATCTCGATGGAGATGCACCAGACGCTGGCGATCGCGATGAACCGCCTCGGCGGCAAGTCCAACACCGGCGAGGGCGGCGAGGACGCCGAGCGGCTCTACGACCCCGAGCGCCGCTCCGCGGTCAAGCAGGTCGCTTCCGGCCGGTTCGGCGTGACGAGCGAGTACCTCGTGAACGCCGACGACATCCAGATCAAGATGGCGCAGGGCGCGAAGCCCGGCGAGGGCGGCCAGCTGCCCGGCGCGAAGGTGTACCCGTGGATCGCGAAGACGCGGTACTCGACGCCGGGCGTCGGCCTGATCTCGCCGCCGCCGCACCACGACATCTACTCGATCGAAGACCTCGCCCAGCTGATCCACGACCTGAAGAACGCCAACCCGGCCGCGCGCATCCACGTGAAGCTCGTGTCCGAGGTCGGCGTCGGCACGGTCGCGGCGGGCGTGTCCAAGGCGCACGCCGACGTGGTGCTCATCTCTGGCCACGACGGCGGAACGGGTGCTTCGCCGCTGTCGTCGATCAAGCACGCGGGCGGCCCGTGGGAGCTGGGCCTGGCCGAAACGCAGCAGACGCTGCTGGCCAACCGGCTGCGCGACCGCATCGTGGTGCAGACCGACGGCCAGCTCAAGACCGGCCGTGACGTCGTGATCGCCGCGCTGCTCGGCGCCGAGGAGTTCGGCTTCGCGACCGCGCCGCTGGTGGTTTCGGGCTGCATCATGATGCGCGTGTGTCACCTCGACACGTGCCCGGTCGGCGTCGCGACGCAGAACCCGAAGCTGCGTGAGAAGTTCAGCGGCAAGGCCGAGTACGTGGTGAACTTCTTCGAGTTCATCGCCCAGGAGGTGCGGGAGTACCTGGCGGAGCTGGGTTTCCGGTCCATCGCCGAGGCCGTGGGCCACGCCGAGGTGCTCGACAAGCGCAAGGCCGTGGACCACTGGAAGGCGGCCGGGCTCGACCTGTCGCCGATCTTCCACGTGCCGGAGCTGCCCCCGCGCGCGGTGCGTCACCAGACCGTGAAGCAGGACCACGGGCTCGACAAGGCGCTGGACAACACGCTGATCCAGCTCGCCGAGGGCGCGCTTTCCTCGGGTGACAAGGTGCGGCTGGAACTGCCGGTGCGCAACGTCAACCGCACCGTCGGCACGATGCTGGGCTCGGAGCTGACGAAGAAGTGGGGCGGCGAGGGCCTGCCGGACGACACGATCGACGTGACGTTCACCGGTACGGCCGGCCAGTCGTTCGGCGCGTTCGTGCCGAAGGGCATCACGCTGCGGCTCATCGGCGACGGCAACGACTACGTCGGCAAGGGCCTCTCGGGCGGACGGCTGATCGTGCGGCCGCCGAAGGAGGTCTCGTTCGCGGCCGAGGAGCACATCATCGCGGGCAACGTGATCGCCTACGGTGCCACGAGCGGCGAGATCTTCATCCGCGGCAAGGTCGGCGAGCGGTTCTGCGTGCGCAACTCGGGCGCGCTGGCCGTCGTCGAGGGCGTGGGCGACCACGGCGGCGAGTACATGACGGGCGGGCGCATGGTGGTGCTCGGCGCCGTCGGGCGCAACTTCGCGGCCGGGATGTCCGGCGGCATCGCCTACGTGCTCGACCTGCCGGCGCACCGCGTGAACCCGGAGATGGTCGACATCGACCCGCTCGACGCCGACGACACCGACTTCCTGCGCGAGACCGTGGAGAAGCACTACAACGAAACGGAGTCCGCCGTCGCGCGCGAACTGCTCGCCGACTGGGACTCCGCCGTCGACCGGTTCGGCAAGGTCATGCCGAAGGACTACAAGCGCGTGCTCGCCGCTCAGGTTCAGGCCGAGCGGGACGGGCGCGACGTGAACGAGGCGATCATGGAGGCCGCACATGGCTGACCCCAAGGGCTTTCTGACCACCACCCGGGAAGAACCGAAGCGCCGTCCGGTCGATCTGCGGCTGATGGACTGGCGTGAGGTCTACGAGGACTTCGCGTCGACCAAGCTGGAGAAGCAGGCCGGGCGGTGCATGGACTGCGGCATCCCGTTCTGCCACCAGGGCTGTCCGCTCGGGAACCTGATTCCCGAGTGGAACACGCTGGTGTGGCGGGAAGACTGGCGCGAGGCGGCCGAGCGGCTGCACGCGACCAACAACTTCCCGGAGTTCACCGGCACGCTGTGCCCGGCGCCGTGCGAGACCGCGTGCGTGCTCGGCATCAACAACGACCCGGTGACGATCAAGCGCGTCGAGATCTCCATCATCGACCGGGCCTTCGCCGAAGGCTGGGTCACGCCGCAGATCCCGGTGGCGAAGACGGGCAAGAAGGTCGCCGTCGTCGGCTCCGGGCCGTCCGGGCTGGCCGCGGCGCAGCAGCTCACGCGAGCGGGCCACAGCGTGGTGGTCTACGAGCGGGCCGACAAGATCGGCGGGCTGCTGCGCTTCGGCATCCCGGAGTTCAAGATGGAGAAGTTCCGCCTCGACCGCCGGCTCGACCAGATGCGGGCCGAGGGCACGGAGTTCCGGACGTCGGTGAACGTCGGCGTGGACGTCACCGTCGAGGAGCTGCGCTCGAACCACGACGCGGTGGTGCTCGCCGGCGGCGCGACCGCGTGGCGCGACCTGCCGATCGACGGCCGCGAACACGACGGGATCCTCCAGGCGATGGAGTTCCTGCCGCCGGCCAACCGCGTCGCCTCGGGTGACCTCGACGCGCCGGAGTACTCGGCCGAGGGCCTCGACGTCGTGGTCATCGGCGGCGGCGACACGGGCGCGGACTGCGTCGGCACGTCGCACCGCCAGGGCGCGAAGTCCGTGACACAGCTGGAAATCATGCCGCGGCCGCCGGAGTCTCGTTCGGACGCGCACCCGTGGCCGACGTACCCGATGATCTACCGCGTGTCCTCGGCCCACGAGGAGGGCGGCGAACGCCTGTACTCCGTGAACACGCAGGAGTTCCTGGCCGACGCCGACGGTCGCGTCCGAGCGCTGCGCCTGGTCGAGGTCCGCAACGAGGGCGGCAAGTTCGTGCCCGTCGAAGGCACCGAGACCGAGCTGCCCGCGCAGCTCGTGCTGCTGGCGATGGGCTTCGTCGGCCCGCAGCGCTCGGGTCTGCTGGAGGATCTCGGCGTCGACCTCGACCAGCGCGGCAATGTCGCGCGCGACAAGGACTTCCGCACGAGCGTCGACAACGTGTTCGTCGCCGGCGACATGGGCCGCGGCCAGTCGCTGATCGTGTGGGCCATCGCGGAGGGCCGCTCGTGCGCCGCGGGCGTCGACGCCTTCCTCACCGGCCGGGACTTCCTCCCAGCCCCGATCGCGCCGACGGACCGGCCGATCGCGTGACCCCGTGGTTGGGCGCACCAGCGTTGCTGCGCCCACCACGACCCCTCCCGGGCCGCGGGCGGGTGCGGCAACGGCGCCGCACCCGCCCGTTTTTCGTGTCCTGCCTCCGCGACGCGGTACTTCCAGCCCCGGCGCGGCCACACCCGCCGGCCATTCACGACGGGCTCCCCCCTCGCCGACGACGGCTTCGGCGAACGTGACGGCACCCCCGAAAGCCGCGCCGCCGAAGGCGACCGATTCGGCGAACGCCGCCCGTCCGGCTCCTCGTTCACCCGCACATCGCAGCACAGCCAGGTGCGTCCGTGGTGCCGCCTGCGCGGCGGAAACGGGGCGGTCACGCCCCAGGGCGGCCGCAATCCGTTCGCGCCGTCAGCGGTCGTGCAGCCGGTCCAGCGCCAGCAGGCCGGCGCCCAGCCGTCCGGCCTCGTCGCCCAGTGACGCCACCCGAAGGTCCGGCATCCGCTGGAAAGTCAGCGCCGAGGCCAAGTAGTCCCGCACCGGATCGAGCACGTAGTCGGCCGCGGTGAACAAGCCGCCGCCCAGCACGATCACCTCCGGCGCGAGCAGCGTCAGCAGCGTCCGCAAGCCGTGGCCGAGTCCGTCGAGCGCGTCGGAGACGACGCCGACCGCGGCTTCGTCGCCGTGGCGCGCGGCGTCGACCACCGGCTGCGCGCCGTCGGCCGGGCGGCCGGTCCGTTCGGTGTAGCGGCGCGCGATGGCCGACGCCGATGAGATCGCCTCGAGACAGCCCGTGGCGCCGCAGCCGCAGACGATGCGGTGGCCCACGTCGATGTGGCCGACCTCGCCGGCCAGCCCGTGGGCCCGGTAGAGGCGCCCGTCGAGCAGCAACGCGGCCGCGATCCCGGTGCCGACGGCGATGAACGCCGCGTCGGTGCAGCCCTTCCCCGCGCCCACGCGGAACTCCGCCAGCCCGCCGGCGCTCACGTCGTGGCCGAACGCCACCGGCAGCCCCAGCCGGTTCTCCAGCAGGTCGCCGAACGGCACGTCACGCCAGTCGAGGTTGGCCGAGAACCGGGCGACGCGCGCCTCCTCGTCGACGATGCCCGGCACCACGACGCCGACCGCACCCGGCGAACCCGTGCCGGCCTGCTCCGCGAGCGAGGAAACCAGGTCGGCCACCTGCTCGGCCAGCGCCGTGCCGTCCGCGCCCTTCGCCGTGGGCACCCGGGTCGTCGCGAGCGCGTTGAGTTCCGCGTCGAGCAGGGCCGCCTTCACGGTCGTGCCGCCCACGTCCAATGCCGCCACCAATTCAGCCATGCCGCGATTCTCACATCGGGCACCTCACATCGAGGTGACATTGACCGGCGGTAGCACAGGGACCTACGCTCGGTCAGCCAGACGACGAGTTCCGGAACGCGGTGAGAATCCGCGCGGTCGCGCCACTGTGACCCTTCGAGCAGCTTCGAGGGGAAGCCAGACCCGGACCGTCGTGCCGCTCCCGATGAGGCCGCGAAAAGCCTGAGGAGGCACAGTGACCACCCCCGCAGCACCTGCCGTCGCCACCCCGATCCCCGTCCGGATTCCCGTTCGCCAGATCGTTCCGTGGGCTGTGCTGGTGGGCCTGCTCGCCCTCATCGCCCTCTACTTCGTGAGCGCCGAACAGGGCGCCACCGCGGTGTTCGCCAACATGTACGTGCACGAGTTCGTGCACGACGGCCGGCACCTGCTCGCGTTCCCCTGCCACTGAGGCGGGCGAACCACCGTGATGAGGTCTCTGCTGGTCCGCGGCATGCTCGCGGGCCTGATCGCCGGTGTGCTCGCGTTCGTCTTCGCCTACCTGTTCGGCGAGCCGTCGGTCAACAGCGCCATCGGCATCGAGGAGGCCGGCTCCGCCGAGCACTCCCACACCCACGACCCGGCCGCCGGCCAGGCGCAGGGCTCCGGTGACGAGGCGCGACAGCCCGAAGAAGAGCTCGTGCCGCGTGACATCCAGAGCACCGTCGGCCTGCTGACCGGCGTGCTCGTCTACGGCGTCGCCATCGGCGGGCTGTTCTCGCTGGCCTTCGCGTTCGTCTACGGCCGCATCGGGTCACTGCGCCCCCGGGTGACCGCGGCGCTGCTCACCGCAGGCGCGTTCGGCGTGGTGTTCTTCGTGCCGTTCCTCAAGTACCCGGCCAACCCGCCCGCGGTGGGGCAGCCGGGCACCATCGGGGAACGCACCGAGCTGTACTTCGGGTTCGTCGCCGTCTCCCTGCTCGCGGGCATCCTCGCCACCGTGTTCGGCCGCAAGCTCGCCGACCGCCTCGGCGCGTGGCGCGGCGGCTTGCTGGCCTGCGCCGGTTACGTCGTGGTGATGGCCGTGGTCGCGTGGCTGATGCCGGTGATCGACGAGGTGCCGGCGACGTTCCCGGCGTCCACGCTGTGGAGCTTCCGCACCGCGTCCGTCGGCACACAGGTGACGCTGTGGCTCACGCTCGGCATGTTCTTCGGCTTCTTCGCGGAGAAGGTCTTGAAGCCCTCAGAGAAGGCCACCGCGGCAGCCGTCTGAGCCTCACCAGTCCAGGTCGCCCTCGCCGATGGATTGAGTAACGGCGGTGAGGGCGAGCGCGGCCACCGCGGCGGTTTTCCCGATCGTTTTCGCCATGCGGCCCACCTTGCCGAGCCCGCCGTCGTTCGCACATCGGCCGGTCAGCTCGATCGGGCTGACCCGAAAGTCGTACGGTGATCACCGTGCGACTGCTGCTGCTCGACGCCTGCCTGGCGATCGCGGTCGCGGGCGCGCTCGGGCTGGAGGCGCTCAACCGCGTGACCCGGCCCCCGCTGTGGCAGCTGACCATCGTCGCCGTCCTGGTGCTGTTGCTGCTGCGGCGCCGGTTCCCGCTGGTCACGCTGCTGGCGATGGCGGTGCTGGCCTGGTTCGAGCCGACGGCGCAGCTCGCCATGGTCTTCACGCTCTACACGGTCGCCGCGCTCCGGGGGCCGAAATGGCCGACGGCGGTCGCCGTGGGCGCGGACCTGGTGCTGGCGTTCGCCACCTACCGGCCCGGCGACCTCCAGGACTGGGAGATCGTCGGCTTCGTCCTGGCCCTGACGCTGCTCCTGCCGCTGCTCGCGGGCCTGTGGATGCACCAGCGCGCCGTACTGGTCGACGCCCTGCACGACCGCGCCGACCAGGCCGAACGCACCCGCGACCTGCTCGCCGAACGCGCCGTGACGGCCGAGCGCCGGCGGATCGCGCGCGAAATGCACGACGTGGTGGCCCACCGCGTGAGCATCGTCGCGCTGCAAGCGGGCGCGCTGTCGGTGCGCGCGCCCGACGAGGAGACCGCCCGGCTCGCCGAGGTGATCCGCGAATCGAGCGCCGCCGCGCTCACCGAGCTGCGCGACATCCTGCGGGTGCTGCGCGAGGAGGAGAACGAGCCGAAGGCGCTGCCGAGCCCGACGCTCGACGGGGTCGCGCAGCTGGCCGGCGACCTCGCCGCCGCGGGCGCGGACGTCGACACCGAGGTGCCCGATCCCCTGCCGCAGGTGCCGGAGAAAGTGGGCCGGGCGGCGTACCGGATCGTGCAGGAGGCCCTGACCAACGCGGCGAAACACGCACCGGGCGCGCCGATCCGCGTCCGGCTTGCGCTCGACACCGGCAAGCTCGTGGTCGAGGTGGCCAACGCCCTCGGTGCGTCGGCGGGGCTGCCCGGCGCGGGCTACGGCGTGATCGGCATGCGCGAGCGCGTGACGCTGGCCGGCGGCGCGCTGCGCGTCGGTCCCGACGGTTCGGGTGACTACGTGGTGCGCGCGGTGTTCCCGCTCGCCGGCGGCGCGTGAGACGAGGAGGACGCTGCGGTGATCAAGGTCGTGCTGCTGGACGATGAGGTGCTGGTGCGCAGCGGCATCCGGATGATCCTCGAGTCGGACCCGGAGATCCGCGTGGTCGCGGAAGCGGGCGACGGCACCGGCGTCGCCGAGCTCATCGCGCAGCACCGGCCCGACGTCGTGCTCACCGACATCCAGATGCCCGGCGTCGACGGCCTCGAGGTGACCCGCGTGGTCACCGAGCTGCCCGAGGCGCCGGCGGTGGTCGTGCTGACCACGTTCGACCTCGACGAGTACGTGCACACCGCGTTGCGCCGCGGCGCCACCGGGTTCCTGCTCAAGGACACGCCGCCCCGCGACCTGGTGAACGCCGTGCACGTGGTGCGCCGCGGCGAGGCGATGCTGTCGCCGGCCATCACGCGGCGGCTGCTCGGCGAGTTCGCCTCGGGCGGGGCCACGGAGAGCGCGAAGGCGCGGCTGGCGGCGCTGACCTCCCGCGAACGCGAGGTCGCGGTGGCCGTCGCCGAGGGCTGGAGCAACGCGGTGATCGCCACCAAGCTGGGCGTCAGCGAGGCCACCGTGAAGGTCCACCTGGGCCGCATCATGTCCAAAGTGGAAGCCTCGAACCGCACCCAAGTGGCGATCCTCGTGCACGATGCCGGTCTTGCCTGAATCGTTGTCGCGCAAGCGGTGCCCGGTTGGTTACGATCATGCCCGGGTCGGGGGATTCCACGGAGAATTCAGGGGACCCCCATGTCCGATTCAGTCCTGCCGCCCAAGCCGACCGGGCCGAGCTACCAGGACGCGCCACCGCCACCGCCGCCACCCGCGACGGGCAAGACCAACGGTTACGCCATCGCCTCACTGGTGCTCGCGATCGTCCCGCTGCTGAAGGTGCTCTTCGGCTTCGCGCTGGCGATCCCGGGGATCAGCCTGCTGCTGAGCGTGATCTTCGGTGTCGTCGCGCTGCGTCAGATCCGGCGCACCGGCGACAGCGGCCGCGGCCTGGCCATCGCGGGCCTCGCCCTGTGCTGTGCGTGGCTGCTGACGCTGATCATCACCGCCGGCAACTCCTCCGGTTCGAGCAGCGAAGACGCCGCCATCGACGAGTTGTCGGGCGGCGGCAACAGCGTGTTCTCGGCCGAGCAAGGCGAGTGCTTCACCGGCTACGACAAGCTGACCAGCGACATCGCCAAGGTCTCGTGCGACGTGGCGCACGCCGACGAGATCTATGCCGTGGTGCCTCTGCCGGAGTCCGAGAGCTATCCCGGCGAGGAAGCCCTGTCCACGCTGAGCCGCCAGTACTGCACCACGGCGCAGTCGGGGTTCTTCGTCGACACCACGATGCCGGCGGACCTGGTGATGGGTGTGTACTACCCGCCGGCCGGATCGTGGCAGAACCAGAACCGCTCGGTGGTCTGCACCCTGGAATCCAAGTCGGGCGTGCTGAACGCCCCCGTGGTGCACTGACGGTCACGGCGCGCCGGGTGGGACGAACGGCAACCCGTCCGGCGCACCGTTTTCCAGCAGCTGCAGGAGCTGCCGGGTGTCCACTTCAGACTCGATGGCGTCGGCAAGGCGCTCCAGCATGTCCTCGCGCAGCACCGCGAACCCCGGTGCGTCCGGGGCCGGTGTCCAGTCGACACCGGCCTGCGCCGCCGCTTCGGTGAGCCAAGCGCGGCGGAAGCCGTCGTTTTCGAAGGCGCCGTGCCAGGTCGTGCCCCACACGGACCCGACGCGAAAACCATCCAAAAAGGACTCTTCGGCGGGGCCCGATGCCGTGCCGTGGTGGATTTCGTAGGCCTCGACCCGGTGACCGCGCCACTCGCCGACCGGGCGGCCGAGCACCTTCTCCCCCGCGAACGTCACCTCGGTGGGCAGCAGGCCGAGTCCGTCGACCGTTCCGGCGCGGGATTCGACGTCGTCGTGGATGGTGGCGGCGAGCATCTGGTAGCCGCCGCAGATGCCGAGCACCGGGCGGCCGGCGGCGGCCCGCGCGGTCACCGCGGTGGCGAGGCCGCGCTCACGCAGCCAGCGCAGATCGTCCACCGTGGCGCGGGAACCGGGCAGCACCACGAGATCCGCGGCGGCGACCGTGTCGGGGTCGGCGGTGAGGCTCACCGTCACGCCGGGTTCGGTGGCCAGCGCGTCGACGTCTGTGGCGTTCGAGGCCCGCGGGAAACGCACGACGGCCACCCGCAGGCCACCACCCCGTGGCGCTTCGCGGCGCCAGCCGGCCGCGGCGAGCGCGTCCTCCGAATCGAGCCACACGCGGTCGAGCCACGGCAGCACCGCGAGCACGGGCCGGCGGGTCACGGCTTCGAGGCTCTTCAGCCCCGGGCGCAGCAGCCCGACATCGCCGCGGAACTTGTTGACGACCCAGCCCGCGACCAGCGCCTGGTCTTCCGGTGACAGCAGCGCGAGCGTGCCGAACATCGCCGCCAGCACGCCGCCGCGGTCGATGTCACCAACGACGAGCACCGGCAGCGAGAACCGCCGCGCCAACCCCATGTTCACGTAGTCGCCGCCGCGCAGGTTGATCTCCGCGGGGCTGCCCGCGCCCTCGCACACGACCACGTCGAAGCGGGAGCTCAGGTCTTCGAACGCGCCGAACGCGATCTCCGCCAGCCCGGCTCGACCGGTCGCGTACTCGCCGGCTTCCAGCGTGCCGAAGGGTTTCCCGAGCGCGATCACGTGGCTGCGCCGATCGCTGCCCGGCTTGAGCAGCACGGGGTTCATCGCCGCTTCGGGCTCGACGCGCGCGGCGCGGGCCTGCAGCCACTGCGCGCGGCCGATCTCCGCACCGTCGGCGCAGACCATCGAGTTGTTCGACATGTTCTGCGACTTGAACGGCGCCACCCGCACACCGCGGCGCGCGAGCCAGCGGCAGAGCCCGGCCGTGACCAGGCTCTTCCCCGCGTCGGACGTCGTGCCGGCGACCAGCAGCCCGCTCATCGCGCCGCCGCCACCGCTGCCGCCACCAGCGCCGCCGCCGCGCCGGCCACGCGCGACAACCGCACCGCGCGCCGCAGATCCACCGGCTGGGGCGCGCGGCCGTCACCGAGCGTGCCTCGGTTCTCGACCTCACCGCCATAGCTGTTGGTGCCACCGAGGCGCAGGCCGAGCGCGCCGGCGAACGCCGCTTCGACCTGGCCGGCGTTGGGGCTCGGGTGGTGGGAGCCGTAGCGCCGCCACGCGCGCAGCGACGCCCGGACCTGCCCGCCCGCGAGTGGCGCGGACAAAGCGGTGAGCACGGCGCCGGCCCGTGACGGGACGAGGTTGACGAGGTCGTCGAGGCGCGCCGCCGCCCAGCCGAAGTTGCGGTGGCGCGGCGAGCGGTAGCCGACCATAGCGTCGAGCGTGTTGAGCGCCCGGTAGCCGAGCAGGCCGGGGAGGCCGGCGACGGCACCCCACAGCAGCGGCGCGACGACGGCGTCGGACGTGTTCTCGGCGATCGACTCGGTGGCCGCGCGGGTGAGCTCCGCGGTGTCCAGCTCCGACGCGTCGCGCGCACACAGGTGCGAGAGGCGGGCGCGCGCGGCGGGGACGTCGCCGGCGACGAGCAGCCGCGCCATCTCGCGGCCCTCCGCGGCGAGGCCACGGCCGCCGAGCACCACCCACGTCGCGGCGGCGGTGAGGGCGAAGCGCGCGAAGGGGCTTCGGCGCGTGCTCACCTGAGCGGCCACGCCCAGGCCCGTCGCCGCTCCCGCGCAGACCGCCGCGTACGCCGCTCCGCGCGGCTTCGAGTCGGCCCACCAGCGACGTTCCAGCGCGCCGGCCCAGCTGCCGAACAGCGCGACCGGGTGCCCGCGGCGGGGGTCACCGAAGAGTGAGTCGGCCGCGTATCCGGTGATCAGGCCGGCCGCTGTGGCGGCTTGTCGGAGTGGCACGTGGCGAACGGTAGCGCGTGCACGAGAATGCCGGGTATGACCAAGCTGACGCACCGGCTCGCCGGGTATCTCGAGACCCTGGCGCGGACCCTCCGCCGGTACGGACGCGACGACGGCAAGGTGCTGGTCCTCGGCGGCGTCCGCTCGGGGAAGTCGAGGCACGCGGAGCGGATCGTCGCGCACCACACGCACCTCGTGTACGTGGCCCCCGGCCTCCCACCGAGCGACGACGACCCCGAGTGGGCTGCCCGCGTCGCCGCGCACAAGGCGCGGCGGCCCCGCCACTGGACCACGGTGGAGACCACCGACCTGGCGACCGTGCTGCGCACGGCGACGAGCCCGTTGCTCATCGACTGCCTCGGCACGTGGCTCTCGCGCGTGCTCGACGAGGTCGGCGCGTGGGCGGGCAAGCCCGGCTGGGAACGCCGTCTCGACGACCGGCTCGAGGACTTCCTGGCCGCGTGGACCCAGGCGCGCGTGCCCGTGGTGGCCGTGAGCAACGAGGTCGGCAGCGGTGTGGTGCCCGCTACGTCGTCCGGACGGCTGTTCCGTGATGTGCTGGGCGCACTCAACAACCGGGTGTCCGCCGAGTCCGACCGGAGTCTGCTGGTCGTGGCCGGGCGGGTGCTCGAACTGCCGTAAGGAGTCCGCCGTGCCGCGTTTCGACATCCCCGTGCCCGACGCCGCAGCCCGCGCCGCCGCGCAGGAGCGCCTCGACGGCCTGGTGAAGCCACTCGGCGCGCTGGGCCGGCTCGAGGAGCTGGCCGCGTGGCTCAGCGCCGCCCACGGCGTGGTGCCACCGCGCCCGCTCGACGACGTGCGGGTGGTCGTCTTCGCGGGCGACCACGGGGTGTCGGCGCAGTCGGCCTACCCGCGTGAGGTCACGGCGGCGATGGTGCGGGTGTTCCTGGCCGGGCGCAGTGGCGTCACGGTGCTCGCCGAGCAGGTCGGCGCTCGCGTGCGCGTGGTGGACATCGCGGTTGATGCGGACGCCTCGGACGTTCCGGCTTCCGTGACGGCGCACAAGATCCGCCGCGGCTCGGGCGCCATCGACGTCGAGGACGCCCTCGCCCCGGGGGAGGCGCTCGCGGCGTTCGAGGCCGGGCGCGCCATCGCGGCGGAGGAGGCGGACGCGGATCTGCTCATTCCCGGCGACATGGGCATCGGCAACACCACGATGTGCGCGGCCCTCGTCGCGGCCACGCTCGGGCTGCCCGCGGCCGAGGTCGTCGGCACGGGCACCGGCGTGTCCGGGACGGCGCTGGACACGAAGACGGCCGTGGTCGAGGCCGCGGTGCAGCGTGCCGCGGGGCGGGTGGCCGATCCGTTCGAGCGGCTGACGGCGCTGGGCAGCGCCTGTGTCGCGGCCACCGCGGGGTTCCTGGTGGAGGCGGCCGTCCGGGGCATCCCCGTGCTGCTCGACGGCATCTTCTCCGGCGCGGCCGCGCTGGTCGCCCGGGACATCGCGCCGGGTGCCGAGCAGTGGTGGCTCGCGGGACACCGCTCGACGGAGCCCTCGCAGGCATTCGCGTTGAAGGCACTGGGCCTGACGCCGATCCTCGACCTGGGCCTGCGGCTCGGCGAAGGCAGCGGCGCCGTCCAGGCCGTGCCGACGCTGCGGGCGGCGCGGGCGATCATCGCGGACATGGGGTTGCTGGCGGACCTCGCGTGAGGGCTGCCGGCACGCGGCTCGAAGGATTCGGGTGCGCGCTTGCCGCGGCGTGGCGCGGCGCCGCGAGGACCTCGGCCGTTCTCGGGTGCCGCGGTTGCGCAGGGCTGCGAGCGGGGAGCCGGTGAAGCTCTGCGACGCGCTGCGGCTGGCCGTCGGCACGCTGACCACCGTGCCCGTCCCGGCCCCGCGCGTCATCGATCGCGGCGTGGCCGGGGCGGCGATGGTGCTGGGCCCGGTCGCGGCGGTCCCGCTCGCCGCGGCCGCGGGCCTGGTCGTGGCCGGCGGCGTGGCCGTGGGACTGCCCGCGCTCGCCGTCGCCGCCCTCGCGCTGGGAGTCGTGGCTCTGGGCAGCCGCGGCCTGCACCTCGACGGGCTGGCCGACACCGCGGACGGGCTCGGCGCCTCCTACGACCGCACCAAAGCCCTCGACGTCATGCGCCGCGGCGACTCGGGCCCGACCGGCGTGGCGACGCTCGTCTTCGTGCTCCTGGTGCAGGCCGGCGCTTTGACCGGCGCCGTGGCGGCGGGCCACGGCGCCGTGGCCGCCGTGGTCGCTGTGCTGGCCGGCCGGTGCACGCTGTCGATGTCGTGCGCGCGCGGCGTGCCGTCCGCCCGGCCGCAGGGGCTCGGTGCGACGGTGGCGGGATCCGTGCCGCGGGTGGTCGCGGTGGCCGTCGGCCTGGCGGCCGCCGCGCTCGCCGCCCTGGCACCCGGCTTGCCGTGGTGGCAAGGGGTGGCCGCGGTCGGCACCGGTTACGTCGTGGCGGCGGCCTTGCTCGCCCGGTGCGTCCGGCGTCTGGGCGGAATCACCGGTGACGTCCTCGGCGCCGGTGTCGAGGTGGCGGTGGCGGCGGCGCTGCTCACGCTCGCCGTCTGAGCCGCATCCGGTGCCGGTCGACGACGACGGGCTAGCCGAACGTGAACACGTACGCTCCGGCACCGGGTTCGAGGAACGTGATCTCCAGCGTCCGCTCGCGGACCTCGTCGTGCTGGCGCACGAGCTGGTAGAGGCGGGCGTCGCGGAGCAGGCCGCGCCCGTCCGCATCGACGTCCACACCGTGTGCCGGGCCTGGAGCCTCGCCGTCGAGAGCCACGAGGAAGGGAATCGGCGCTCCCGCGCCGCGAGCCAGCACGAGATGCGCGTCGCGCGCGTGGAACCGGTAACTGATGCTCCCGCCGGCCTCGGCGAGGACGACACTCTCGGGCCCGATCGTCCACACCCCGGTGAGGCCCCAGGTGCCGAGGCGCACGCCCTGCGGCGGGAGCTCGTAGGCGCGTCGTTCGTCGAACCCGACGCGCCCCGGCGACGCGAAGTGTTCACCCCGCGCGTAGCCGAGATACGTCTCGAGCGTCCGCAGGTGATCCCAGTCGGCCTCGGCCTCCACGCCGTGCCCGGCGACGGAGACGAGCTCGCGCTCGACGCCCAGCAGCCGCTGGATGACGCGCTCCGACTGCTCGTAGCGTCCTTCACCGAAGTGGTGGTCGCGGATGATGCCGTGGGCGTCCACGAAGTAGAGCGCCGGCCAGTAGTGGTTGTCGAACGCGCTCCAGATGGTGTAGTCGTTGTCGACGGTGACCGGGTAGTCGATTCCCCGCTCGGACGTCGCCTGGCGCACGCGGTCGATCTCATGCTCGAACGAGAACTCCGGCGTGTGGACCCCGACGACGATCAACCCGTCGTCCCGATAGGCCCGCGACCAGGCACGGACGTAGGGCTCCTGACGCAGCCAGTTGATGCAGGTCAGCGTCCAGAAGTTGACGACGACGACGTGACCGGCCAGCTCGGCGGGGCCGAGTGGCTTGGAGTTGAGCCACTCGGCCCCGCCGAGTGCGGGCATGCTCGCGCGCGCGGATACCGACATCTAGCGCACCGACCGCAATCCGGCGCGGACCTCGGACGCGAACAGCTTCGGCTGCTCCCAGGCGGCGAAGTGCCCGCCCTTGTCAAGCCGGTTGTAGTGGATGAGCCGGGGATAGGCCTCCTCGGCCCAGCTGCGCGGCACCTGGTAGAGCTCATCGGGGAAAACGCTCACCGCCACCGGGACGGAGACGCCTTTCGGGTCGAAGAAGCCGAGCTTGTTCTCCCGGTAGAGACGACCCGAAGAGACCCCCGTGTTCGTCAACCAGTAGTGGGTGATGTTGTCGAGCACGTCGTCGCGGGTCAGTCCCTCGGACTGTCCGTCGAAGACCCGGGCGATCAGCGCCAGGCTGGCCGAGTCGTGGTCGAGCATCCAGGCGGCGAGGCCGATGGGGGAATCGGCGATTCCGTAGAGCGTCTGCGGATGGGTCCCCATTTCGAGGGCGTAGGCCACGTCCGTCGCGAAGAAGTCCCTCAGCTTTTCGTAGAGCCGGGTTCCCTCCTCGGACAGATCGGGTGGCGCCGGGCCGCCGGACTGCACGGCCTGGGCGACGTCGGGGCGGACGGCGCCGGGGAAATTGGTGTGGATGCCGATCAGGCCCGCCGGCGCCTGCGCACCCATCAGGTCGACGATCTGCCCACCCCAATCGCCGCCCGAGGCGACGTAGACGTCGTATCCCAGGCGCTTCATCAGCTCCGCCCAGGCGCGCGCGATGTGCTCGGGGCCCCAGCCGGTGACGGCGGGCTTGCCCGAGAACCCGTAGCCGGGCATCGACGGGATCACCAGGTGGAAAGCGTCCGCTTCGCTCGCGCCGTGGGCCGTGGGATCGGTCAGCGGACCGATGATCTTCAGCTGCTCGATGACCGAACCCGGCCAGCCGTGCGCGACGAGGAGCGGCAACGCGTCTTCGTGTTTCGAACGAACGTGGATGAAGTGGATGTCGAGGCCGTCGATCTCGGTGATGAAGTGCGGAAGCGCCTTCAGTCTCTCCTCACACCTGCGCCAGTCGTACTCCGTCGCCCAATACCGGGCGAGCGCCTGCATCGTCTCGAGCTGCACGCCCTGCGAGATGTCCGGGACGGGTTCCTTCTCGGGCCAGCGAGTGGCCAGGACGCGCGCGCGCAGATCTTCTAGATCCGCTTCGGACGTCTCGACCGTGAACGGCCGGATCGCTTGATCGTGCGCTGCCCCTTCAGTCGTGACAGACATTCGTCTCCTTGGCGGGACGGGTGCGGTGGTCGATGTCGCGTTTGCCGGGCAAGACGCGAAACCCGGTACTGTGCCACCGGACCACCGCCGGTTCCTCACCCGCAACGAGTGATACGCACGGCTTCCTCGTGCTCGCCGGCTACAGCGAGCGGGCCAGCGCGGCGATGAACCCGTCGGTGACTTCACGTGAGCGGACGGCCAGCCGCAGGTGCCGGGAGCCAAGGCCGGGGAAGGTGTCGCCGCGGCGGACCGCGTAACCCGCCTCGCGCAGCCGGGTGCGGAGATCGTCGTCGGGGCCCTCGACGAGCACGAACGGTCCCCTCGGGTCGCCGAGCGCGGCCAGGCCCAGCTCGGCGAGGCGGGAGACGAGGTAGTCGCGGTCGGCTTCGGCGGCGGTGGCGAGTTTTTCCGCTTCTTCGAGGGCGGCCGGGCGGCAGCAGGCGACCGTGGCGACGGCCGCGAGCGTCGAGACCGACCACGGCGGCTGGACCGAGCGCAGGCGAGCGAGGACGTCGGCCGGGCCGAGGACGTAACCCGCGCGCAGGCCGGCGAGGCCCCACGTCTTGGTGAGGCTGCGCAGCACCACCACGCCGTCGAGCGGCGAACCCGCCAGGCTCTCGGCTTCGCCGGGAATCGCGTCGAGGAAGGCCTCGTCGACCACGAGCAGGCGGCCGGGCCGGATCAAGGCCTGGAGAACGCCGGCGGGGTGCAGCACGGACGTCGGGTTCGTCGGGTTGCCGACGAAGACCAGATCCGCTTCGTCCGGAACCGCCGAGGGGTCCAGCACGTAACCGTCCGAAGCGGACAGAATTACGCGCGAGACCTCGTGCCCCGCGGCGCGCAACGCGGCCTCGGGTTCGGTGAACTGCGGGTGCACGACCACCGCGTGCCGCGGCTTCAGCGCCGAGGCCAGCAAGGTGAACGCCTCGGCCGCCCCCGCCGTGACCAGCGCTTCGGGCACCGGACGGCCGTGCCGCGCGGCGGCGGCAGCCTGGGCCGCCGACGAATCGGGGTACACGGCCAGACTGTCCACAGCGGACACCAGTTCCCGCCGCAGCCACTCGGGCGGGCGGGCCAGCCGGACGTTCACCGCGAGGTCCACCAGCCCCGGCCCGACCTCGCGATCGCCGTGGTGGTGGAGGTCGTAGTCCGCGGAGTCAGCCACGCGAGGCCACCTGGGCGAAGGCGCGTACGTGGGCGGCGAACCGTTGCGCCAGCTCCGGATACCCGGCCCAGTGCACGTGCAGGTAGGACGCGTGCAGCGACGCGGAAGCAAAGCCGTCCACCGTCCGTTCCCAGCCCCACGCCGGCGACGGACCGGCTCCGGGCGTGAGCTCGGTCCGGTGGAACTCGTGCCCGGTCACACGCTGACCGGCGACGGCGAGCACGTTGTCGGCCAGCGAAACCGCCGTCCGGTACCCGAGCTTCCCGCGTTTGGTCATCACCGCCGTCGCGTCGACGATCCCGGCCATCGGCAGCCCGTCCAGCTCACGGCACAGGTACAGCAGCCCCGCGCACTCGGCGCTCACCGGCATGCCCTGCGCGACCGCGTCCGCCACCGCCGTGAGCAGCGGCTTGTTCGCCGACAGCTCCGCCGCGTGCACCTCCGGGAACCCGCCGCCGAAGTACAACCCGGCGCAGCCTTCGGGCAACTGCTCGTCCCGCAGCGGATCCACGTCGACGACGTCCACGCCGAACGAGGCCAGCAGCTCGGCGTTCTCCGTGTACCGGAACGTGAACGCCGGCCCGGCCGCGGCGGCCACCACCGTTCGCGGCCCCGCGAAGTCACCGGGGGGTGTCCACACGGGACCGGTCAACGGCGGCGCCGCCCGCGCGACCCGGACCACGGCCTCGAGATCCACTCCACCGGCCACCCACGACGCCAGCTCCGGCATCACCCGCTGCGAGTCGGCGGCGCGCTCGGCGGCGGGCACCAGGCCGAGGTGGCGGCTCGGCGCGTGCACGTTCTCGTTGCGCCGCAACGCACCGAGCAGCGGCACGCCCGTGGCTTCCAGCGCCGACGCGATCTCGTCCTCGTGCCGCTGCGAACCGAGCTTGTTGAGGATCACGCCGGCGAGGCGCACGCGCGTGTCGTAGTTCGCGAACCCGAGCACGGTCGCCGCGACGCTGCGCGAGGCGGCCGAAGCGTCGACCACCAGCACCACCGGCGCGTCGAGCACCCGGGCGACGTGCGCGGTCGACGCGTACCCCTCCGTGCCGAGCGCGCCGTCGAACAGTCCCATCACGCCCTCGATCACGGCGATGTCCGCACCCTCGGAACCGTGGCGCAGCAAGGGAACCAGCCGGTCCTCACCCTGCAGGAACGGGTCGAGGTTGCGCGCGGGACGGCCGGTGGCCAGCGCGTGGTAGCTCGGGTCGATGAAGTCGGGCCCGACCTTGTGCCCGGACACGCGGTGCCCGGCCGCGCGCAACGCCGCCATCAGCCCCGCGGCGATGGTGGTCTTGCCGTGCCCCGAGCCGGGCGCGGCGATGACCACCCGCGCTACCACTCGATCCCCCGCTGCCCCTTCTGGCCCGCGTCCATGGGGTGCTTGACCTTCGTCATCTCGGCCACCAGGTCGGCGGCCTCGACGAGCTCCGGCGGCGCGTAGCGGCCGGTGATCACCACATGCTGGTGCCCGGGCCGGGAGACCAAAGTGGACACCACGTCGCCGACCTCGAGCCAGCCCCACTTGAGCAGGTAGGAAAACTCGTCGAGCACGTAGAAGTCGTGCGTCTCGGCGGCGAGGCGGCGCTTGATCTCGGCCCAGCCCTCGCGCGCGTTGGCGGCGTGGTCCTCGTCGGAGCCCTGCTTGCGCGTCCAGCTCCAGCCCTCGCCCATCTTGTGCCACTCGACGGGCCCGCCCTCACCCGTCTCGTCGTGCAGCTTCCCGAGCGCACGGAACGCGGCTTCCTCGCCGACGCGCCACTTCGCCGACTTCACGAACTGGAACACGCCGATCGACCAGCCCTGGTTCCACGCGCGCAGCGCCATGCCGAACGCGGCGGTCGACTTGCCCTTCATCTCGCCAGTGTGCACGGCGAGCAGCGGACGGTTGCGCCGCTGGCGAGTGGTGAGCCCGTCCTGCGGGACGACGGCCGGTTTCCCTTGCGGCATCAGGCAGCCCTCCCGGTGCGATCACGAACCGCGGCGGCGAGCGTCTCGGCCGCGACCTCGGCGAGCGGCACGTGCTCGGCACCGAGGTGCCCGGCCAGCTCCGCCGCGAGCCCGAGGCGCATCCGGCCGCTCTCGCAGTCCATCACGATGGTGGTGACGCCGGCCAGCAATCCCGCCGCGGCCTGCGACCGCGCGACGGCGTCGGCTCCGCTCGTGGCCCGCCCGTCCGTGACGAGCACCAGCAACGGACGACGGCGCGGATCGCGGATCGCCTCCACGCGCAGCACGCGCGCGGCTTCCAGCAGCCCTTCCGCGAGCGGCGTGCGGCCGCCCGTCGGCAGTCCTTCGAGCCGTGCGGCCGCGGCTTCGACGCTGATCGTCGGCGGCAGCGCGAGCTCGGCCGAATCACCACGGAAGGTGACGAGCCCGACCTTGTCGCGCCGTTGGTAGGCGTCCAGCAGCAGCGACAGCACCGCCGTCTTGACTTCACGCATCCGCGTGCGCGCCCCCATGGAGCCCGACGCGTCCACGCAGAACAGTACGAGGTTGCCTTCGCGCCCTTCGCGCAACGCGAACCGCAGATCCTGCGTACGCACGAGAAGTCCCGGGCCACTGCGACCGCGGGACCGCTGGTGCGGCGCGGCGGCCCGCATCGTGGCGACGAGGTGCGGGCGGCCGTCGCGGACGCTCGGCGGCTGGACCCCGATCGTGCGCCCGGTGTCGGTGATGGCCCGCGACCGGCGGCCGCGCTCGCCTTCGCCGGTGCCCTTTACCCGGAACACGCGCGCCCGGAACGTCTCGCCCGAGCCGACCGTGCTCTGCGGTCCGGAACCCGTCCCGTCGCCGGGTTGCGGCTGCTGCTGAGGTGCGGGCTGGTCCCCCGGCGGCTGCTCGCCCTCCGCGGCCGGCGGCTGGGTGCCCGAGCCGGGCCCGTCGTCCTCCGGACCGGGACCGGGATCCTCGGGCGGCTGGGCGTCCTGCAACGCCTGTTCCAGCTGTTCCTCGGAAATCCCCGGCGCGTCGAACGGGTTGCGGCGGCGCCGGTGCGGCAACGCGAGCCGCGCGGCCACGCGCACGTCCTCGGTGGTCACCTCGTTGCGCCCGGCCCACGCCGCGTGCGCGACGGCCGTGCGCGCCGTGACGATGTCGGCCCGCATCCCGTCCACTTCGAACGACGCGCACACCTCGGCGATCTGCCGCAGCGCGTCGTCGGGCAGCTTCACCGCGGGCAGAAGCCGTTGTGCCGCTTCGATGTCGGTCGCCAGCGCCGCGTCCTCGGCGGCATACGCGCTCGCGAACCCGTCGGGATCCGCCTCGTACGCGAGCCGCCGGCGGACCACCTCCACGCGCTGCTCGGGCTCCCGGCTGGACGCGACCTCGACGGTCAGCCCGAACCGGTCCAGCAGCTGTGGCCGAAGCTCGCCTTCCTCGGGGTTCATCGTGCCGATCAGCACGAACCGCGCCGCGTGCGACACGGACACGCCCTCGCGCTCCACGGTGGCGCGGCCCATCGCGGCGGCGTCGAGCAGGGTGTCGACGAGGTGGTCGTGCAGCAGGTTGACCTCGTCCACGTAGAGCAGGCCCCGGTTCGCCGCGGCCAGCAGTCCCGGCTGGTAGTCCGTGACACCTTGCGCCAGCGCCTTCTCCAGGTTCAGCGACCCGACGACCCGGTCCTCCGCCGCGCCGACGGGCAGCTCCACCAGCCGCGCCGGCCGCCGGTGCGCGGGCGCGTCCGCGGGGTGCGGACCGTCCGGGCAGACGGGGTCGGGCGCGGCGGGATCGCACGAGAACCGGCAGCCGTCCACCACGTCGAGCTGGGGCAGCAGGCCGGCGAGCGCACGCACCATCGTCGACTTCGCCGTGCCCTTCTCGCCCCGCACCAGCACTCCGCCCACGGCAGGTGAGATCGAGGACAGGATCAGCGCCAGGCGCAGGTCCGGCATCCCGACGACGGCGGTGAACGGGTACGGCTTCAAGAGCTCTCCTCGTGGTCGGCGTCCGGCCGATCATCGCACAGGAAACGCGTCGTCTAGCGTGGGCGAACGTGCGCGAAAAATCACGCCTGTCGGTCGTCGGGATCGGGGCCGACGGCTGGCCGGGACTAGGCGGGAAAGCACGCAATGCCGTGCTCGAAGCCGACGTCGTGCTGGGTGCGCCGCGGCAGCTCGCGATGCTGCCCGAAGGCGTCCGCGCGCAAGCCTGGCCGAGCCCGCTGCTGCCCGCGCTCGACGACGTCCTGGCCGCGCACGCCGGGCGCCGGATCTGCGTGCTGGCCAGCGGTGATCCCCTGCTCTCGGGCATCGGCACGACCCTGCGCGAGCGCGGCCACGAGGTCGACGTCGTGCCCGCGCTGTCGTCGGTGACGCTGGCCCGTGCACGCCTGGGCTGGTCGTTCGAGGAAACCGAGGTCGTCACCGTGGTCGGCCGGGCCGTCGATCGCGTGGCCCGGGCCCTGGCGCCGCGCCGGAAAGTCCTCGTCCTGGGTGCGAACGCCGAAGACCTGCGCGAGCTCCTGCGCGCCCGCGGCTACGGCGGTTCCACCCTGACCAGCCTCGAAAACCTCGGCGCCGACGACGAACGCCGCGCCGACGGCTGGACCCACGACCCCGGCCCGCTCACCGTGTTCGCCCTGGTCTGCGCCGGCCCCGCGCTCCCGCTCACCGGCCTGCCCGACAGCGCCTTCGAGCACGACGGCCAGCTCACCAAACGCGACGTGCGTGCGTCCGCACTGGCCCACCTCGCGCCCGTACCCGGCGAGCTGCTGTGGGACGTCGGCGCCGGCGCGGGCAGCATCGGCATCGAATGGTCGCGCGCGCACCCGCTCAACCGCGCGATCGCGATCGAACGCGACCCCGCCCGCGCCGAGCGCATCACCCGCAACGCCGCCACGCTCGGCGTCCCCGAGCTGCGGGTGGTCACCGGCCCGGCCCCCGACGCCCTGGCGACGCTCCCCCGCCCCGACGCGGTCTTCATCGGCGGCGGCCTCACCGTGCCCGGCCTGCTCGACGCGTGCCTCGCCACCGGCGCCCGCGTGGTCGCCCACGGGGTCACGCTCGAAGCCGAACGGATCCTGGCCGACGCCTACACGAGGCGGGGTGGTGAGCTGACGAGGATCGCTGTCGACCACGCGCAGCCGCTCGGCGGGTTCACGGGGTGGACCCCGTCGCGCACCGTGACGTCCTGGAGTTCGAGATGACCGTTCACTTCATCGGCGCCGGCCCCGGGGCGGCCGACCTCATCACCGTCCGTGGCCGCGACCTGCTCGCGCGCTGTGGTGTGTGCCTGTACCCGGGCAGCATGACGCCGACCGACCTGCTCGCGTACTGCGCGCCCGGGACCGAGCGCGTCGACACCGCGAACCTGAGCCTCGACGAGATCGCCGAACGCCTGATCACGGCCCACCACGCGGGTCACGACGTCGCGCGGCTGGTTTCCGGCGACCCGTCGCTCTACAGCGCGGTGGCGGAAACCGTGCGCCGTCTCGACGCCGCGGCAGTGCCCTACGACATCGTCCCCGGCGTGCCCGCGTTCGCCGCGTCGGCCGCCGTGCTGGGCCGGGAGCTGACCGTGCCCGGCATCGGGCAGAGCCTCGTGATCACGCGGGCCCAAGCGCGGTCGACGGCGCTGCCCGAAGGCGAGACGCTGGCGAACTTCGCCCGCAGTGGCACCACCCTCGCCGTGCACCTGGCCATCAACCACGTCGAGCGCGTCACCGAGGAGCTCGTGCCGTTCTACGGCGCCGACTGCCCCGCGGCCGTCGTGGCGCTGGCGAGCCAGCCGGGCGAGACCGTCGTGCGCGGCACGCTCAGCGGCATCGCCGCACAGGCGCGCGAAGCCGGGATGACGCGCGCCGCCACCATCTTCGTCGGCCGGGTCCTCGCCGCCGGAGGATTCCCCGACAGCTTCCTGTATTCGAGCACCCGAGACCGCGCGAGCCAACCGGAGTCACTGTGACCGAACTACGCTGGGGCCTGGTGGCCGCCGGATCGATCGCCGCGGATTTCGCGGCCGGCGTCGAGCGCAGCAAGCACGGCACGCTGGAAGCCGTCGCCGCCCGCTCGGCCGACCGCGCCCGCGAGTTCGCCACCCGCTTCGACATCCCGAAGGCCTACGGCGCCTACGCCGATCTGCTCGCCGACCCGGACGTCGACGCCGTGTACATCGCCACGCCGCATCCGATGCACGCGGAGTGGGCGATCCGCGCCGCCGAAGCCGGGAAGCACGTGCTGTGCGAGAAACCGCTGACGGTCACCGCCGCCGAGGCCGAGCAGGTGATCGACGCGGCGCGCCGCCACGACGTCTTCCTCATGGAGGCGTTCATGTACCGGCTGCACCCGCAGACGCGCCGGCTCGTCGAGCTGATCTCGTGCGGTGCGATCGGTGAGGTCCGGGCCGTCGACGTCTCGTTCAGCTTCGACACCGGCGCCAACGACGCCCCACGGCTGGCCGACCCGGCGCTCGGCGGCGGCGGAATTCTCGACGTCGGCTGCTACTGCACCTCGCTCGCGCGGCTCGTTTCGCAGGCGGCGACCGGCATCGACGTCGTGGAACCCACCACCGTCAGCGGAATGGCGCGGCTGACCGACCGCGGCGTCGACGAGTTCGCGATGGGCCTGCTGCGGCTGCCGGGCGACATCATCGCGCACCTGTCGTGCGGCTACCGGCTCACCCAGGACGACCACATCCGGATCTACGGCACCACCGGGCAGATCCACGTGCCGGAACCCGCGTGGCTGCCGCGAATGCGCCGCGCGACGTCGTCGCAGATCGTGCTGACGCCGGCGGCCGGTGAGCCCGAGGTGATCGAGATCGAGGCGACGCAGAGCGTGTTCGCGCGCGAGGCTGACCACGTCGCCGCGCACGTGGACAACCGGCAGGCACCCGAGCTGACCTGGGCCGAGACGCTCGCGAACATGCGCACGCTCGACCGCTGGCGCGCGGCCGTGGGCTACGGCGGATGACCGTGCTGGTCCTCGGCGGCACAGCCGAGGCCCGCGCGCTCGCGGCCGAGCTGCACGGGCGCGGGGTCGCCGTGGTTTCTTCGCTCGCCGGACGCGTCGCGCGGCCGCGGCTGCCGGCCGGGGAGGTCCGCGTCGGCGGTTTCGGCGGGGTCGACGGGCTGTCCGCGTGGCTGCGTGAGCACGAGGTGGCCGCGGTGGTCGACGCGACCCATCCGTTCGCCGAACGCATCGGTGCCAACGCTTTTGCGGCCACGTCGGCCGTCGGCGTGCCCCTGCTGCGGCTCGCCCGGCCCGGCTGGCAGCCGGCCGAAGGCGACCGCTGGCACTGGGCCGATGACCTCGGCAGCGCCGCCGAACTGCTGCCCGGTCTCGGCTCCCGCGTCTTCCTGACCAGCGGACGGCAGGGGCTCGCCGCGTTCGCCGGGCTCGACGCGTTGTGGTTCCTCATCCGCTGTGTCGACCCGCCCGAACCACCGCTGCCGAGGCGGCACGAGGTCCTGCTGAACCGCGGACCGTACGAAGTGGACGGAGAACGCGCGCTGCTGGCCGAGCACCGCATCGACGTCCTCGTCACCAAGGACAGCGGCGGCTCGATGACCGCCGCGAAGCTCACCGCCGCCCGCGAGCTGGGCCTGCCGGTGGTCGTCGTGCGCCGCCCGCCGCGCCCGGACACCGCCGAGGTCGCGGGGGTCGCCGAAGCCGTGGATTGGGTGCTGCACCGATGATCGACGAGTTCTCCAGCGAAGATTTCTACCGCGTGCTTCGGCGCCGCCGCGATGTGCGCGGCGAGTTCACCGGCGAGCCGATCGACGACGCCGTGCTCACCCGCGTCCTCGAAGCCGCGCACGCCGCGCCGAGCGTGGGCCTGAGCCAGCCGTGGGACTTCGTGCTCGTGCGCGACCCCGCCACGCGCGAAGCGTTCGCCCGGCACGTGCACGACGAACGCGACGTGTTCGCGGCCGAGCTGGCCGGCGAACGCGCCGACACGTTCTCCCGCATCAAGATCGAGGGCATCCGCGAGTCGACCCTCGGCATCGTCGTCACCTACGACGCCGGACGCGGCGCACCCGCCGTGCTGGGCCGGCACGCGATCGCCGACGCCGGGCTGTACTCCGTCTGCCTCGCCATCCAGAACCTGTGGCTGGCCGCGACGGCCGAGGGCCTCGGCGTCGGCTGGGTCAGCTTCTACCGCGAGCCGTTCCTCGCCGACCTGCTCGGCATCCCCGATGGCGTCCGGCCGGTCGCCTGGCTGTGCGTCGGTCCGGTGACCGCGCTGGCCGAGGTCCCGGACCTCGAACGCCACGGCTGGCGCACCCGCGCCCCGCTCGCGAACGCCGTGCACCAGGAACGCTTCACGCCCCGCACCGAGGGGCCTGCATAGCCCCTTCGGCCGACCGG
Source organism: Amycolatopsis sp. NPDC049253 (assembly GCF_040678995.1). Classification (NCBI taxonomy): domain Bacteria; kingdom Bacillati; phylum Actinomycetota; class Actinomycetes; order Pseudonocardiales; family Pseudonocardiaceae; genus Amycolatopsis; species Amycolatopsis sp. NPDC049253. The sequence continues at coordinate 170,145 of NZ_JBFAQX010000014.1, forward strand.
ATAACTTTCCCGGATGCGTCCGATTGCCGTAGCGCTGGGGTTGCTTTCGGCGCTATGCGCCCTGGCCTATCCGTTCCTGCCCGTCGTGCAGGACACCGCGCAGGTCGGCTGGCCGACCGGCTCCGACACCCGGTCCGTCAACGCGCCCTTGACCGGGTACTGGGCCCAGGACCTCGAGGCCGAGATCCCGTGCGCCACGGTCAAGTCGCTCGACGCGCGCACGAACGGTCCCGCGCTGCTGTTCGCGACGGTGCCGGACGGGCGCACCGACCCGCGCGCCGGGAACGGCGTCGGGTTGCAGCTGCGCGTGGACAACGGCGTGCTGCTCGCGTCGAGCCAGGGCCAGCAGATCGCGCAGCAGCCACTGCCACCGGCCGGCTGCGCGGTGACGCTGAAGTCGGATGCCACGCAGATGACGCTCGCCGTCGCGGGCACGCCGGTGTTCCACACGACCGGCGACGTCCGCCCGCGCGTGGTCGGCATCTACTCGTCGATCAGCTCCGCGAAGGACCCGATCTCGGGCCTGCACGTGACGGTCGTGCCGGACACGCGCTACCAGACCTCGCCGACGGCGTTGAAGATCGGCGTCGGCATCCTCGGCGCATTGGCGTTCATCGCGTGCCTGATCGCGGTGTGGCGCATGGACTCCGGGTTCGCGCGCCGCGCGCCGCGGTGGGCACCGGTGGGCTGGTGGCGGCTGACCGGCCGCGACGCGACGGTGATCCTCGCGCTCGGCGCGTGGGTGTTCATCGGGCCGGTGACCTCGGACGACGGCTACATCCTCACGATGGCGCGGGTCACGGAGTCCACCGGCTTCCTGACCAACTACCACCGCTGGTTCGGCGTCGCGGAAGCGCCGTTCGGCTGGTTCTACCACCTCTACGAGCTGATGACGCACGTCAGCACGGTGCCGCCGTGGATCCGGCTGCCCTCGTACCTGCTGGGCGTGATCAGCTGGCTGCTCATCAGCCGCGAAGTGATGCCCCGGCTGGGCACGCAGGTGCGCGGCAGCCGCGCGGCGGGCTGGGCCGCGGCCGCCGTGTTCCTGGTCTGGTGGATGCCCTACAACAACGGCGTGCGGCCGGAACCGGTGGCCGCGCTGGGTTCGCTGCTCGCGATCTGCGCCGTGGAACGCGCGTTGGTGACACGCCGCCTGCTGCCGCTGTGCCTCGGCCTCACCGCGGCCGCGTTCACGCTCGCCGCGACGCCGACGGGGCTGATCGCGGTGGCGCCGTTCCTCGTCGCCGCACGGCCGTTGTTCAAGCTCGTGCGCCAGCGCGCGGCCGGCGGCTGGCTGCCGATCCTGGCGCCGATCCTCGCGTCCGGGCTGCTGGTGCTGGTGGTGGTGTTCGCGGACCAGACGTTCGCGACCGTGCAGGAGGCCACCCGCATCCGCACGCAGGTCGGCCCGAACCTGTCGTGGTTCCAGGAGCTCGCGCGCTACCAGCTGTTGTTCGAGAACCTGCCCGACGGCTCGGCGCCGCGCCGCTTCCCGGTACTGCTGGTGGTGCTGTGCACGGCGACGTGCCTGGTCGTGCTGCTGCGGCGCGGCCGGATCCCGGGCGCCGCGCTCGGGCCGAGCCGGCGGCTGATCGGGACCACCGCGTTGTTCTTCCTGCTGCTGGCCCTCACGCCGACGAAGTGGACGCACCACTTCGGCGCGTTCGCGGCCGTCGGGGCGTCGATGGCGGCGTTGACGGCCTTGGCGACGAGTTCCACCGTGCTGCGCTCGAACCGCAACCGGGCCACGTTCCTGGCGGGGCTGCTCGTGGTCGGCGCACTCGCCGCGACGGGACCCAACACGTACTGGTTCGTCTCGCGCCTGGGCGTGCCGTGGACCGGGCTGGCGCCGTCGATCGGCGGGATCCCGCTGTCGACGATCCTGCTGGTGGCCGCGGCGATCGCGGGGATCTACGCGTTCGTGGAGAACATCCGCGCCCACCGGCCGGGAGCGCCCGCGCCGCAGGAAAAACGCGGCCGGTCGCTGCGGCTGGGCTCGCTGTCGCTCGTGGTGGTGTGCGGCCTGGTCGCGGCAGGCGAGTTCTACACGATGGCGGCGGCGATCTACATCCAGCGGGGCAGCTACAGCCTGGGCGCCGCGAACTTCGGGCACCTGTTCGGCAAGAGCTGCAACCTCTCCGACCACGTGATGGTGGAGACCGACGCCGCCAAGAGCGTCCTGCACCCGCAGACCGAACAGCGGACTGTGCCCGCGAAGCAGGAGGACGAGTCGCCGCTGCCGAACCCGGACCCGGACAACGGCCAGGTGCAGACCGGCTTCCACACGCGCCCCGTCGAAGAGGACGACCCGCTTTCCGAGCCCCCGCACGGGTTCACACCCGACACCGTGCCGATGTGGAGCAGCTACTTCGAGCAGAACCGCGCGGGCCGGCTGCGCAGCGAGTGGTACGCGCTGGCCGACAAACCCGCCGACGGCCAGATCGTGATCGCGACGGCGGCCCAGCCCCGCCGCCCCGCGTCGGTGAGCCTCGACTACGGCGTGGTGACGGCCGACGGCGTGAAGGTGCTGCGCAGCCAGTTCGCCCTCCCACCCGGCGCGGGCACCGGCGGCTGGAACGACACGCGCATCAACCTGCGCGACCTGCCGCCGCAGACCACGTCGGTGCGCGTGGACATCGTCGACAACGACCTCACGGAAGACGGCTGGATCGCCGCGTCCGCCCCGCGCGTGCCGACCTTCACCACGCTGACGGACAAGCTCGTGGGCAAGTCCGTGTACATCGACTGGCCCGCCTCGTTCGTCTACCCCTGCGCCAACCCCGTGACCTCCCACGACGGCATCTCGCAGGTCCCCGACTACCGCATCACGGCCGGCGCGCTGGCCGACGAGGCGCAATGGGCCTCGGCCACCAACGGCGGCCCGATCGGCTGGCTCGAGGAGGTTGCGAAGGAACCCGAGGTGCCCAGCTACCTGATCGGCCAGCCGAGCCAGTCGTGGGGCCAGCTGCTGCAGGTGGAACCGTTCAGCGAAGGCATCGCGCCCACGGTGCAGCACGGCCGGAAGACGGTGTGGGGCTGGTGGTCACCAGGCCCCGGACCGGCGCAGCCGAACGGGAAGGACCCGACGCGCTGACGCGCCGGGTCACGCCCTGACCGTCTCCTGTGGACGGTCCTCGTGGTGCGGCTCGGTCAGCCCGCGGGCCGCGACCACGGCCAGGACCGGCAGCACGGTCAGCGACAGCAGCGCCTGCTGCAGACCCGCCGCGTTCGCGAGCCCGCCGACCGCGGGCGCGGCCAGCCCGCCGACGCTCACCGCGAGGCCGAGGGTGACGCCGCCGGCCGTGCCGTGGCGGTGGGGCAGGTAGTCCTGGCCGAGCGTGACGTGCAGGGAGAACGGGACGTAGGTGGCCACGGCGGCCAGCGCCACCAGCGCGTACACCGCGGGTCCGGGCACGAGCGCAACGCCGGCGACGGCGGGGATCGCCACGAGGTACGCCACGCGCAGGGTGCGGATCCGGCCCCAGCGCTCGGCCAGCACACCGCCGAGCAGGGTGCTCGCGGCGCCGACGCCGAACAGCACGACCAGCGCGGCCTCGCCCGCGGTCGGACCGCCACCGACCCGTTGCGCGACCCAGATCGCGAGGAACGTGCTCAGCCCGAAGGTCACCATCGAGCGCGCGACGACCACGATCGTCAGCCGGGCGAACTGCCGCCAGTCGTCTCGGCCGGCCGCGGCGGCGTGGCTCGCGGCGGCGCCGGGAGCCTGCAGCTTCCGCAGCACGGCGACGGTGAGCAGGCCCGCGGCGACCGCCGGAACCGCCAGCAGCGGGGTCGCGCCGAGCCCGCCGAGGTGCAGCACCGGCGTGACGAGGATCGGGCCGAGTGCGAAGCCGACGTTGCCGCCCAGGGAGAACCAGCTCATGCCGACGTGCCCGCGCCGCGCGACCCGGCGGGCCAGCCGCGCCGATTCCGGGTGGTACGCGGCGACGCCGAGCCCGGACAACGCGATGGCCAGCCAGGTGAGCGTGTACGAGTTCCCGAGACCGGACAACCCGATGCCGGCACCGGCGACCGTCATGCCGGCCGGGACGAGCCAGGGCAGGGCGCGCCGGTCGGTCAGCACGCCGAACAGCGGCTGCACGACCGCCGAGAGCAGCGTCGCAGCCAGCGTGATGCCGGACGCGGCGAGGTAGCCGTAGGAGCGTTCGGCCACGAGGAACGGGACCAGGGCCGGCACGGCGCCCTGGTAGAGGTCGTCGACCGCGTGGCCGACGACGAGCACCACCATCGGCCACCGGGAGTTCGCTGAAGTCATGCGGGGATCGTCGCGCCGGCCGGCGTGGTCCCGATTCCGTTATTCTGCCGAACTGTGTCGATTTCTCGCCATCTGCCCGCGGCGCCCACCTCGAGCCGTGAGCTGGAGACCGCCGAGGCGGTCGCCGCGCACTGGCACGACGAGAACCAGGTCGTCTACGCGAGCCGCGGCGTGCTCGCGGTGCACACGGAAACCTCGCGGTGGATCACCCCGGCCCACCGCGCGCTGTGGGTCCCGGCGGGCACCGTGCACGCCCACCGCGCGTACGGCGTCACACGGATCCACCTCGTCGGCCTCGCCCGCACGCTCAACCCGCTGGGCCTGGTCGAGCCGACCGCGCTGGCGGTCTCCCCGTTGCTGCGGGAGCTGCTCGTCGCCTACACCGCGCTCGGCGACGAACGCGACAGCCCGGCCGGGCGGCGGCTGCGCGCGGTGCTGCTCGACCGGCTCGCCACGGCCGAGGAACGGCCGGTGCGGGTGCCGGAAGCTCGCGACCCGCGCCTGGCCGCGGTCTGCCGGCTGCTGGAGGCCGACCCGTCGGACTCGCGCGGGCTCGACGCGCTGGGTCGCGAGGCCGGCGCGAGCGGCCGCACACTGACCCGGCTGTTCCGGCAGGACACGGGTATGACGTTCCCGCAGTGGCGCACCCAGCTGCGGCTCTACCACGCGCTGCGGCTGCTCGCGGAGGACACACCCGTGACGACCGTCGCGCGTGAGTGCGGTTTCGCGACGGCGAGCGCGTTCATCGACGTGTTCCGGCGGTCGCTCGGGCACACCCCCGGGTACTTCCTGCGCGGCTGAGGACGGGCCGGTGGACGGCCCGAGCCGATCGCGGCTAGGTTCGAAGCGTGTCTGATACTCCACGCCTGCCCGGGTTGACGTTGGCCGAAGCGGACCAGCTGGTGAACACGGCGCACGCCGTCGCCGCCGAGCGAGGGTTCGCCCCGCTGGCGGTGGCCGTCCTCGACGTCACCGGCGAGGTGATCGCGCTGAAGCGCGCCGACGGCGGCAAGCCCGTGACCAGCCGCGTCGCCGTGGCCAAGGCCCGCACCGCGCTGCGCATGCTCCAGCCCTCCGGCGAAGTCGCCCTGCCCGCCGAGGTCGTCGGCCCGCTCCAGCACTCCTACGGCGGCGACTTCGTCGCCCGCGCCGGCGGCATCCTCGTCACCGACGGCGACGTGGTCGTCGGCGCCATCGGCGCGTCGGGTGCGCAGAGCCCGGAAGACGAAGAAGCCGTGCGCACCGCCGTCGAACACCTGCGGGCTCAGGCGTAGCTACGCGGGGTCCAGACGACCGTCGTGCCGTCCTGGCCCTCCTGCGCCACCGTTTTCGACGAGCCCACGATGAGCAGGCACCGCATGTCCACAGTGGACGGATCCAGCCCGCCCAGCGTGGTCACCGTGATCCGTTCCTCCGGCCCGCCCACGTCACGCGCCACGACGACCGGAGTGGCCGGTTCGCGGTGGCGCAGCAGGACTTCCCGCGTGGTGGCGAGCTGAGTCGTGCGCGTGCGTGAAGCCGGGTTGTACAGCGCCAGCACCAAGTCGGCCGCGCCCGCGGCGTCGAGGCGACGTTCGATGACGTCCCACGGCTTCAGGCGGTCCGAAAGGGACAGCACGCAGTAGTCGTGGCCCAGCGGCGCGCCGACGCGGGAAGCGGCGGCCTGCGCGGCCGTCACCCCGGGCACGATGCGCACGCGCACGCCGGCGCCGCGGCCGGCGGCAGCCTGTTCCAGGACCGCTGACGCCATCGCGAACACGCCCGGATCACCCGAGGAAACCACCGCGACCCGCGCCCCGGCCGCCGCCAGCTCCAGCGCCTCCACCGCACGGTCGGCCTCGACGCGGTTGCCCGACGCGTGCCGCTCCTGGCCGGCGCGCTGGGGCACGCGGGCGACGTACGGGCCGTAGCCCACGATGTGCTCCGCCGCGGCCAGCTCGGCCGACGCTTCGGGCGTCAGCCACTCCGGGCCGGCCGGGCCGAGGCCGACGACCACGACCTCGCCGGGGCCGGAGACCGGTTTCGCCACGGGAGGAACCGCGGCCGGCTCACCGTCCACCCGGGACGCATACGCCGGGCTCGGCAGCAACGCCAGCGAGAAGTACGGCACCGTCGACGGATCGACGTCGGCGAGCGGCTCGATCCGCTGCTCACCCCACGTGGCGCGCTCGACGTACCACGCGTCGTCCAGCTTGCCCGCCTCCGCGAACGCCTCGCGGACGGCGCCGAAGGTGCGCCCCAGCTTCAGCACGGCCGCGGCCTGCGTGTCGGCCAGCCTGCGCGCGAGCTCGGGGGCCGGCAGCGTGCCCGGCAGGACCGTCAGCACCTCGTCGCGCTGCACCAGCGGGCGGCTGAGCACCGACGAGGCCGCGCTCACCGACGTCACACCCGGCACGACCTCCGCCTCGAACCGTCCGGAGAGGCGCTCGTGCATGTACATGTAGGAGCCGTAGAAGAACGGGTCGCCCTCGCACAACACGACGACGTCGCGGCCGGCGTCGAGGTGCTCGGCCAGCTTTTTCGCGCTCAGCTCGTAGAAATCGGCGATGGCGCCCTCGTAGCCGCCGGGGTGGTCCGTGGTCTCCGTGGTGACCGGGTAGACCAGCGGCTCCTCCAGCTGGCCCTCGCGCAGGTACGGCGCGGCCACCGAACGCGCGATGCTGCGGCCGTGGCGCGCGCTGTGGTAGGCGATCACGTCGGCCTCGCCGATCAGCCGCGCGGCCTTCACCGTCATCAGTTCCGGGTCGCCAGGCCCGAGCCCGACGCCGTAGAGCCGGCCGGTCATTCGACCACGCTCGCGATCGCGTTGACGGCCGCCACGGCCATCGCGCTGCCACCCCGGCGCCCCTGCACCACCAGGTACGGGGCGGGCGCGCGCTTCACCAGCTCCACTTTGGACTCGGCCGCGCCCACGAAACCCACCGGCACGCCGATGATCGCGGCCGGCGCCCCGACGCCTTCCTCGAGCAGCTCCAGCAGGCGGAACAACGCGGTGGGCGCGTTGCCGATCGCCACCACCGAACCCGGCAGCCGGTCGCGCCACAGCTCCAGCGCCGCGGCCGAACGCGTGGTGCCCATCCGCTCGGCGAGCCCCGGCACGCTCGGGTCGTCGAGCGTGCAGACGATGTCGTTGGCCGCGGGCAGCCGCTTGCGCGTGATGCCGCTGGCGATCATCTTCGCGTCGCACAGCACCGGCGCGCCCGCCTCGAGCGCCGCCCGGCCCGCCTCGACGACGTCGAGCGAGTAGCGCAGGTCGTCGACCAGGTCGACCATGCCGCAGGAGTGGATCATCCGCACCGCGACGCCGGCGACGTCGTCCGGCAGGATCGCCAGGTCCGCCTCCTCGCGGATCGTGGCGAACGAGTGCCGGTAGATCTCGGCACCGTCGGCCAGGTAGTCGATCACGGGTTTTCCTTCCTCACCAAGGATTCCGCCAGGCGGGACGCCGGTAGGAGGCGTCCGCCGACACGGTAGCCGCCGGCCTCGGCGACCACGTCGAGGTGGGGGCCCGACGGCCGCCCGCAGCGCCGTGCACAGCCCGCCACGTGGGCCCGGACCCCGGCCGGGACCAGCCGCGCGGCGTCGGCACGCACGTCGGCCAGGGACTTCGCGCAGCCCGGACGGCCGATGCAGGCGGTGATCTCCAGCGCGGCGGGGTCGGTGCTCAGGCCGGCCGCGTGCAGGCGCGCGACGGCGTCCGGCGCGGCGTCCGGCAGCACGATCGACCGCCACGGCGTGACGACCGCGTGGTGGGCGAGGCCGGCGAGAACCCGCAGCTGCGCGGCCGTGAGCTGCCCGAACCGGGGCGCGACACCGACGCCGCGGTCGCCGAGCGGGCCGACCGTCGGATCCACGCGCACCGGGCGTTCGATCGGCGCCGACCGCGGGCCGAGGGGCAGCACCGCCGTGGGATCGGGGAGCTCCGCGATCCGCCAAGCCGTCCCCCGCCGCGCGGCGAACTCACGCGCGACAGCCAGCAATGCGGCCACGGCTTCACCACGCGGCACGGACCAGCCGGTGTCCGCACCCGCGAGCAGCACCGTGCCGGCATCAGACGTCACCGCGCGCCAGCACACGTCGGCGCCTTCACCCGCGACGTCACCCCGGCCGTCGTCGAACGCGAACAGGAACCGTCCCGGCAGCTCGGCCAGCTCCGGCTCGGCGCACAACGCCAAGTCCAGCTCCCCCGCCAGCCCGCGGACGTCGGCGGTCCCGCCGTGCACCCCGCTCAACGGCGACGCCAGCACGTTGCGCACGCGCTCGTGCGTCGGCGAAGGCAGCAACCCCGCGGCCATGAGCCTCGACGCGAGGCCGGGCCCCGTCACCCCGCGCAGCTGGACATTGCCCCGCGAGGTGAGGTGCACGTCGCCGTCACCGAGGTCCTCGGCGCAGGAAGCCAGCACCCGCAACCGCTCCGCGGAGACGACCCCGCCGGGCAGGCGCACGCGGGCGAGCGGTCCGTCCGCCGCGTCGTGCGTGGCGAAAACCCCGGGGCAGGCGTCGGCGCGTACGCGGGCAGGGCTGGACATGCCGCTCACTGTAGCTGGCTGGTGATTCAGCAGACTTGCGATCAAATGTAGTAGGTGTGTTACATTTCGTCGCACACAAACGATGGGGGTGGATTCGGTGAGGAATCCAGAGGAAGTCGCGTTGCGGGTCGAGGGCCTGCGCATGAGATACGGCACGAACGACGTCCTCCACGGCGTCGACTTCAAGGCCTACCGCGGCGAAGTGCTCTGCCTGCTCGGGCCCAACGGCGCCGGCAAGACGACCACGATCGAGATCCTCGAGGGCTTCCGGATGCGCTCGGCCGGCGAGGTCGAGGTGCTCGGCACCGATCCCGCGCGTGGCGGTGAGGACTGGCGGGCGCGGCTGGGGGTCGTACTCCAGTCCTGGCGGGACCACGGGAAATGGCGCGTGCGCGAGCTGCTCGCGCACCTCGGCGAGTACTACGCGCCGTACTCGACCGGCACGATCCACCGCCCGTGGGACACGCGCGAGCTGATCGACGCCGTCGGGCTCACCCCGCACGCGGACAAGAAGATCCGGCAGCTCTCCGGCGGTCAGCGGCGCCGGCTCGACGTCGCGATCGGCATCGTGGGCCGCCCCGAGCTGCTCTTCCTCGACGAGCCCACGGCGGGCTTCGACCCGGAGGCGCGGCGCGAGTTCCACGACCTCGTGCACCGCCTGACCGACGCCCACGACACCACGATCCTGCTCACCACCCACGACCTCGACGAGGCCGAGAAGCTGGCCGACCGGATCCTCATCCTCAACGGCGGCCGGATCGTCGCCGACGGCTCGGCCGACGAGCTCACCCGCCGGATCTCCGGCGAGGCCGAGGTGCGCTGGTCCGTCGACGGGCAGCACTTCGTGCACTCCACCACGGAGGCGACGAAGTACGTGTTCGAGCTCTTCAAGCAGTACGGCGAAGCCGTGGCCGACCTCGAGGTGCGGCGCGCGTCCCTGGAGGACACCTACATGACCCTGGTGCACCGGGCCGAGACCGGTCTCGCGGAAGCAGGTGTGCGATGACGACAACAACAACACCCCTGACGCTCACGGCGGCCGGCAAGAGAGCGGCCACGCGCAACGGGCTGCGGCGCGGGCTGATCGAGTTCCGCCACCAGTGGACCAACCGCGACGACGTGCTCGGCCAGGTGATCTGGCTGGTCCTGATCCTGGTCACGCTCTTCTTCCTGCGGGGCATCCACCTGCCCGGCACCTCATTCTCGCTCGGCGCGGCGACCGTGCCGAGCGTGCTCGGCGCCGGGCTGGTGTTCAACGGCCTCTCGGGAGCGGCGGGCCAGCTCGTCATCGACCGCGAGGACGGCACCCTGCTGCGGACCAAGGCCACGCCCAACGGCATGCTCGGCTACCTGATCGGCAAGATCACGTCGCTCTCGCTGATGCAGGTGTCGGCGATGCTGGTGACGCTGGTGCCGTGCCTGATCCTGTTCCCGGGGCTGGCCAGTGACAGCGTGTGGTCGTGGCTGAACCTGCTCTGGGTGCTGGCACTCGGGCTGGTGGCGACGCTGCCGCTGGGCGCGGCGATCGGTTCGCTGATCCGCGACCCGCGCTCGATGGCGCTGGTCATGCTGCCGGTCACGGGCCTCGCGGCGATCTCCGGCATCTTCTACCCGATCACGGCCCTGCCGGTCTGGGTGCAGGACATCGCCCAGGTCTTCCCGATGTACTGGCTCGGCCTCGGCATGCGCTCGGCGCTGCTGCCGGACTCGGCCGTGGTGGTGGAGATCTCGCAGTCGTGGCGGCCCTGGTGGACCCTGGGCGTGCTGGCCGTGTGGGCCGTGATCGGATTGGCGCTGGCCCCGGTGCTGCTGCGGCGCATGGCGCGGCGGGAATCCGGGTCGTCGGTGGCCGAGCGACGGGAGAGGGCACTGCAGCGTGTGTGATCCGCGGTGAGCGAGAACGTCTACAACCGCATCGCGGTGCTGCGCGCCGAGCGCGGGATCTCGCGCCGGCAGCTGGCCGACGCGCTCGGCGTGCACTACCAGACGATCGGGTACCTGGAACGCGGCGAGTACAGCCCGAGCCTCTACCTGGCCCTGCGGATCGCGGAGTTCTTCGAGGTGGCCATGGAGGTGCTCTTCTCCACCGAGCCGTTCCCGCGGATCGGCGACCGGTCGGCGTAGAACGGATGGGGTGATCGCCCACCTGCGCGCCGCCGAGGACTTCATCGACCACCTCTCGCCGGAGGCCAACCGCTACAAGGCCTCCGGCGAGCCCGACGTCGTGAGCTGGGCGCCGCCGCGGCGCAACCACACGCAGTGCGCCTCGTTCCAGACCCAGCTGCTCAAGCACGTCTACGACTGGGCCGACGACGAGTTCTTCACGACCCACTTCCGCTCGGTGAGCCCGCCTTCGCGCACGTACCGGTGGGTCTTCGAACAGCGGCAAGTGCCGCACTTCGCACGCGTGGACACCGTCGCCGACCTGCGCCCCGGTGACCTCGTGGTGATCGACTACGGGCACCGCCGGCCGACGAACACCGGGCACATCGCGCTGGTGCGGGGCACGCCCGTCGTGGACGAGGACAAGTCCTACGTCGTGCCCGTCGCCGACTGCACGGCCGACCCCCACGGCACGTCACCCGACTTCCCCGACAGCCGCTCCCCCGCAGGTCAGGGCGCCGGCTACGGGCACCTGGTCTTCCACGCGTCACCGGAAACGGGCGGGTTCGCGGGTTACGCGTGGAGCGTCACCGCGCAGCGGTCCTACCCCGTGACCGAGCGGCCGATCGTGGCCGTGCGCGTGGTCTGAGACGTCACCTTGACGCGGGCTCGCGCGCCCGTGAGAGTGAGTGGCGAACCACGCGTCGGCAGGTGGAGGAACCCGGTGAGAGTCCGGGACGGTCCCGCCACTGTGACCCGGAGTGATCCGGGGAGCCAGGAACTCCCGCCGGCGCGACCGACGACCCGGGGCGCGGACACCCCGAGTGAGGAACGCCGTGATCCTGCTGCTGTCCACTTCGGACACCGATCTGCTCAGTGCCCGGGCTTCACAGGGTGAGTTCCGGCTCGCGAACCCGGCCCGGCTCGACGTCGCGGACCTGCCGGGGCTGCTGGACGGCGCGCCGATCGTGGTGGTCCGGATCCTGGGCACGCCGCGGTCGTGGCAGGAGGGCCTCGACACGCTGCGCGCGTCGGGCTCGCACGTGGTGGTGCTGGGCGGGGAGCAGACGCCGGACGCGGAGCTGATGAAGCTCTCCACCGTGCCGGCGGGTATCGCGGCCGAGGCCCACGCGTACCTCGCGCAGGGCGGGCCGGAGAACCTCACACAGCTGCACCGGTTCCTGTCCGACACGCTGCTGCTGACCGGCGACGGTTTCGAGCCGCCCGCGCAGCTGCCGTCGTGGGGAGTGCTGGAGCGCGCTTCCTCGGGTCCGGCGGACGGCCCGGTCGTCGGGATCCTGTACTACCGCGCGCACCACCTCTCCGGGAACACCGCGTTCGTCCACGCGCTGGCCGACGCGATCGAGGCCGTGGGCGGGCGGGCGCTGCCGATCCACTGCGCGTCGCTGCGCAACCGCGATCCGGAGATGATGGCCGAGCTGGGCCGCGCCGACGCGCTGCTGGTCACGGTGCTGGCGGCGGGCGGCACGCGGCCCTCGGAAGCCGGCGCGGGCGGCGACGACGAGGCGTGGGACGTCGCCGAGATGGCCGGGCTCGACATCCCGATCCTGCAGGCGCTGTGCCTCACCAGCGACCGCGCGACGTGGTCGGCGAGCGACGACGGCCTGTCGCCGCTGGACGCCGGCAACCAGATGGCCGTGCCGGAGTTCGACGGCCGGCTGATCACGGTGCCGTTCTCCTTCAAGGAGTTCGACGAAGACGGCCTGCCGCGGTACGTCGCCGACGCCGAGCGCGCTTCCCGCGTGGCCGGGATCGCACTGGCGCACGCGCGGCTGCGCCACACTCCTCCTGAGTCGCGGCGCGTCGCGTTGATGCTCTCGGCGTACCCGACGAAGCACTCACGCGTGGGCAACGCCGTGGGGCTGGACACGCCGGCGTCGGCGATCAAGCTGTTGCGGCTCATGCGTTCGCAGGGCTACGACCTCGGCGAGGAGGCGTTCCCGGGCGTCGAGCCGACGGGCACCGAACAGCCGGACGGCGACGCACTCATCCACGCGCTGATCGCCGCCGGCGGGCAGGACCCGGAGTGGCTGACGGAGGAACAGCTCTCGGGCAACCCGATCCGCGTCCCCGCGGCGCGGTACCGCGCGTGGTTCGCGGCGCTGCCCGCGGAGCTGCGGGAGGCGATGGAGGAGCACTGGGGCCCGGCGCCGGGCTCGCTGTATGTCGACACATCGGCAAATCCCGAGGGCGACATCGTGCTGGCGTCGCTTCAGTCGGGCAACGTGGTGCTCATGATCCAGCCGCCGCGCGGGTTCGGCGAGAACCCCGTGGCGATCTACCACAACCCGGACCTGCCGCCGAGCCACCACTACCTCGCCGCGTACCGCTGGCTGGAGGAGGAGTTCGGTGCGCACGCCGTGGTGCACCTGGGCAAACACGGTTCGCTGGAGTGGCTGCCGGGCAAGACCGCGGGCCTGTCGGCGTCCTGCGCGCCCGACGCCGTGCTGGGCAACCTGCCGATGGTCTACCCGTTCCTCATCAACGACCCGGGTGAGGGCGCGCAGGCGAAACGGCGGGCGCACGCCACGATCGTCGACCACCTGATCCCGCCGATGGCGCGCGCCGAGTCCTACGGCGACCTCGCGCGGCTCGAGCAGCTGATGGACGAGCACGCGAACATCGCCGCGATGGACCCGGCCAAGCTGCCGGCCATCCGCGCGCAGATCTGGACGCTCATCCAGGCGGCCAAGCTCGACCACGACCTGGGCGTGGCCGAGCGCCCGCACGACGCGGAGTTCGACGACTTCCTCCTGCACATCGACGGCTGGCTCTGCGAGGTGAAGGACGCGCAGATCCGCGACGGCCTGCACATCCTCGGCGAGGCACCCGTCGGCGAGGCGCGCGTGAACCTCGTGCTGGCGATGCTGCGCGCCCAGCAGATGTGGGGCGGCAAGCAGGGCGCGGTGCCGGGACTGCGTTCGGCGTTGGGACTGAAGGAGAACTCCGACGCCCCGCTGTCCGAAGTGGACGCGATCGAGACCTCCGCGCGTTCGCTGGTCTCCGCGATGGAGGCGCGCGCGTGGTCCGTGGCCGCCGTGCCCGCCGTGGTTTCCGAGGTGCTGGGCGCGCCGGACGCGGAGGTCTCGCGCGTGCTGGCCTTCGCCGCGTCCGAGATCGTGCCGCGCCTCGCGGGCACTTCCGGCGAGATCTCCGCCGTGCTGCACGCGTTGGACGGCGGCTACATCCCGGCCGGGCCGAGCGGTTCGCCGTTGCGCGGCCTGGTGAACGTGCTGCCGACCGGGCGGAACTTCTACACCGTCGACCCGAAGGCCATCCCGAGCCGCCTGGCGTGGGAGACCGGCCAGGCGCTGGCCGACTCGCTGCTGCGCCGCTACCGCGAGGACACCGGCTCGTGGCCGACGTCGGTCGGGCTTTCGGTGTGGGGCACCTCGGCGATGCGGACGTCGGGCGACGACGCCGCGGAAGTGCTGGCACTGCTGGGGGTGCAGCCGGTGTGGGACGAGGCTTCGCGGCGCGTCACCGGCCTGGAAGCCATTCCGCTGGCCGAACTGGGTCGCCCGCGAATCGACGTCACCGTGCGCATCAGCGGCTTCTTCCGCGACGCTTTCCCCCACGTGATCACCTTGATGGACGACGCCGTCCGCCTGGTGGCGGCTTTGGACGAGCCTGCTTCGGAGAACTTCGTCCGCGCCCACGTCTCCGCGGACCTGGCCACGCACGGTGACAGTCGCCGCGCCACCACCCGCATCTTCGGCTCCAAACCGGGCGCCTACGGTGCCGGCCTGCTGCCGTTGATGGACTCCGGCAACTGGCGCGACGACAAGGACCTGGCCGAGGTGTACGCGGTGTGGGGCGGCTTCGCCTACGGCCGCGACCTCGACGGCCGCCCCGCGCGCGAGGACATGGAGCAGTCCTACCGGCGGATCGTCGTGGCCGCCAAGAACACCGACACGCGCGAACACGACATCGCCGACTCCGACGACTACTTCCAGTACCACGGCGGCATGATCGCCACCGTGCGCGCACTCACGGGCTCCGCCCCCGCCTCGTACATCGGCGACAGCACCACCCCGGACGCCGTCCGCACCCGCACCCTCGGCGAAGAGACGGCCCGCGTGTTCCGCGCCCGCGTGGTCAACCCGCGCTGGCTCGCGGCCATGCGCCGCCACGGCTACAAGGGCGCCTTCGAACTCGCCGCCACGGTCGACTACCTCTTCGGCTTCGACGCCACCGCCGGCGTCGTGGACGACTGGATGTACGAGAAGCTGTCCGAGTCGTACGTCCTGGACGCCGAGAACCAGGAGTTCCTGCGCCAGGCCAACCCGTGGGCTCTGCGCGGCATCATCGAACGCCTCACCGAAGCCGCCGACCGCGGCCTCTGGTCCGAACCGGACCCGGCCCTGATGGCCCAACTGCGCGACGTCTACCTGACGCTGGAAGGCGATCTGGAGAGCGACTGACCCTCCACCATCCGGCCCCGACGGCGCGGCTCTCGCCTACCGCTCCGTCGAGCCGGGCCGCTCTCTGCCGCCACATCTTCACCGCTCTGGCGACCGGCGAGTCCCTCGAGCCCGGCACCCCGGATACCCAAGCCGCCCGGTGGATCACTGCCCTCGGCAACGCCCCGCAGGGCCCTGCTCCACGTCCTGGACACGCCGTCCCGACTCCCGCCTCGGACCGCCGCACATCCCCACCTCGACCCTGATCACCGCGCGTCGGCCCAGGACCTCGCCGCCGCCTTGCCCCACGTCGAGTTCACCCCTTGTGCCCGGCAATCACGTCACCGCCCTCGGCACCCGCGGGTTCGCCGCCGCGATCAAGGGCTTTCTCTCGCAGCTGGTCGGCCGGCCGTACTCCGGCTGTCCGCAGTGGACCAGCACGGCGGCTGGTCCGCGTCCGGTCGGGGGCGGGGGCGTTGGGCCGCCAGGGTGAACACCGGGGGCCGATACCGGCATTTCGCCCGCCGGAGCCCGCCGATCGTCGGGTGGTGGGTTGACTTCGTATTGGTCTAGTCCAATGCTGGTGCGCACCCCGCTCGTCAGCTGGAGGACAGATGCAACGAAGCAGACTGGCCGCCGTCGGGCTCGCCGCCGCCGCCGTGCTCGGGACAGCCGCGACCCTCGCCGCCACGGCCGATGCCCAGCCCGCGGCTGCCGCGGCCCTGAGCAACAACTGGTACGCCTCGGCGCCGTACCTCATGCCCGTCAGCAACAACCCGCCCGACCCGGTCACGGTGATGAACGCGACCGGGCAGAAGGCGTTCCAGCTGGCCTTCATCCTCGCCCCCGACGGCGGCGGCTGCAGCCCCACGTGGGACGGCAAGTCGGCCGTGTCCTCCGACACCGCGGTCGCCGGCGTCGTGAACCGCATCCGGGGCAACGGGGGTGACGTCTCGGTGTCCGTCGGCGGCTACGGCGGCACGAAGCTGGGCCAGACGTGCGGCACCGTCGACGCGACCGCCGCCGCCTACCAGCAGGTCGTGACGAAGTACGGCCTCAAGGCCATCGACTTCGACCTCGAAGAACCCGAGTACGAGAACACCGCCGCCGTCGCCAACGAGCTCGGCGCCGCCAAGAAGCTGCAGGCCGACAACCCGGGCCTGTTCGTGTCGGTCACGATGCCCGGCACCTCCGCGGGCACCGGCTGGTTCGGCACGCAGCTGCTCGACCAAGCCAAGTCCATCGGCTTCACGCCCAACAACTTCTCGATCATGCCCTTCGACGGCGGCTTCAACGGCTCCTCGGCGCAGGTGTCCGCGCTCGAGAACTTCCACGGCCTGCTGGAAAGCCACCTCGGCTGGGACAGCTCCACCGCGTACTCGCACGAGGGCTTCTCCGGCATGAACGGCCGCTCCGACAACGCGGAGATCTTCACCCTCGCCGACTTCCAGACCGTCTACGACTACGCGACCAGCCACCACCTCGGCCGCTTCACGTACTGGGCCGTCAACCGCGACCGCCCCTGCACCACCACGACCGACAACGCCGTGTGCTCCAACGTCACCCAGAACGACTGGGACTTCACCAAGTTCACCACCCGCTTCGCCGGCGCGACGCCGCCCCAGACCGACCCGCCGACGACCCCGCCCGCGAACCCGCCGGGCACCTGCACCGCGCCCGAGTGGCAGAAGGCGTCGGTCTACGTCGGCGGCGACTCCGTCTCCCACAACGCCCACAAGTGGACCGCCAAGTGGTGGACCCAGGGCGAAGAACCCGGCACGACCGGCCCTGACGGAGTCTGGTCCGACAACGGTTCCTGCTGATCGCGTTCCCCTTTGCCGCCGGGTGGTCCGCGGTGAATCCACTGTGGACCATCCGGTGTTCCACGTCCGGCCGGCAGGGTCAGGGGCGGATGCCGGGCAGGTGGGTGTTGGCGCGGCGGACCTCGGAGGCCAGCGCGGGCACCTCGACGACCTTGCGACCCGCCGCGGTGAGCAGCTCGACGCCCTCGGCCTCGACGAAGAGGGACGGCTCGCGCCAGGCGATGACGACGCGCGGGATGGGCGTTTCGAGGATCAGCTGCGTGCAGCTCTTCGGGTGGGACGCGCGGGAGCTGCAGGGTTCGAGCGAGCTGTACATCGTCGCGGTGGCCAGGCGGGGGTCGTCCGCCCGCAGTTTGGCCAGGGCGGCTTCCTCGGCGTGGTTGTGCGGCTCGCCCTCGCCGGAGTGGCCGGTGGCGAGCACGGTGCCGTCGGGCGCGGCGATGACGGCGCCGACGCGGAACGTCGAGCTGGGCGGGCATTCGTCGGCCAGCGCGATCGCCTGGCGCAGGCGCAGGACGTCGATCGGCGTGGGCTCGGTGGCCGCGCGGTAGTGGAGGACCGCGACGTTGCCGAGCTGGCGCAGTTCGGCCAGCTCCAGCGGCCGCGGGAACGCGCCGGGGCCGAGGAAGCGCGGCGCGCGCGGGTCGCCGACCACCAGGGGCGCGATGGCGAGGCGCAGCTCGTCGGCGAGGCCGGCTTCGAGGAACTGCGTGTGGACGGCGCCGCCACCCTCCACGAGGAGCCGGCGGACGCCGCGTTCGCCGAGGTCGTCGAGGATGCGCTCGAGCTGGGGCGGGGTGCCGGCGTCGATGATCGTCGCGACGTCGCGCAGGCCGTCGACCGCGACCGGCGGCGCGTAGACGAGCTTCGGCGCTTCGCCGACCGTGAAGAAGCGCGACGCCGGATCCAGCTTGCCGCTGCTCGTCACGGTCACCTTGATCGGCTGCTCCGGCCGCCCCGCCGCGACGCGCTCGCTGCGCAGCTCCGCCGAACGCACGAGCAACCTCGGGTTGTCCGCGCGCACCGTGTTGGCGCCGACGAGGATCGCGTCGGCGTCGGCGCGCAGGCGGTCGACCTCGGCGAAGTCGTCCTCATTGGACAGGATCAGCCGGGTGGTGCTCGCGTCGTCGAGATAGCCGTCCAGCGACTGGGCGGCGGACAACACGACATGGGGACGGCTGCTCATGCGGGTTGGACCGCGTACTGGCGGACGTACAGGTCGGTGTAGGTCACCGGCCCGCGCGGCCCCGGCACGCGGTCGAGGTTGATCCCGGTCTCGGGCACGGCGAGCAGCTTGAAGCCGTCGAGCAGCCGCGTCGGCGCGTTCCAGAACACGCCCGTGCCGGTGTAGCCGTCGAAGAACGCGCCGGCCGCCGCCTCGTCCTCGGTGGCGATGCCCGCCGCGAGGCCCGACGTCCGCTCGTTCGCGATCTCCACGGCCTCGTCGAGCCCGCGCACGCGCTCGACCGTGACGGTCGCCTCGCGGTCGGAGTCCAGCGCCCACTCGTAGCCGATGGCGTGCTCGTGCGGCGCCAGCGACGGCGTGACCCCGCGCTCGGCCAGCGCGGCGGTGATCGACGGCCACACGGCGTCGTGCACCTCGTCGTGGATGAGCAGCAGGTTGAGCCGGTTGCACACGCCGAGCCGGTCGAGGCTCGCGGACACGAGGTCGCGCACCTTGCCGGCGTCGGCCGCCGCGTCGACGTACAGCACGCCGCCGCCGTCCGCGTGGGCGAGCGTGCGCACGCCGTGCACGGCCGCCTCGGTGGCCAGCGCGCGCGTGCTGTCGCCGCTGCCGCGCAGGATGACCAGCGGCACCAGCCCCGGCAGCCGCACCAGCGCCGACGCGGCTTCGCGCTCGACGCGCGGCACCAGCTGCACCACGTCCGGGTCGATCCCGGCCTCGGCCAGCGCCGGCGCGATCACCGTGTCGCGCAGCCGCCGGGCCGACCCCAGAGCCGCCGACCCGGTGCGCAGCACCCCGGCGTTGCGCGACTTCACAAGCTGCGACGCCACGTCGACGGTCACGTTCGGCCGCGCCTCGTAGTTCGCGCCGATGACGCCCACGGGACGCCGCCGCTCGATCAGCCGCAGCCCGCCGTCCAATGTGGACACCTCGACGGACCGCTCCTGGTGCGGCGCGCCGGCCAGCAGCCGCAGCTGCTCGGCCATGCCGTCGAGACGCTCGGGCGTGATGGTGAGGCGGTCGAGCAGACCCGCGCTCATCCCGTCCTCGCGCGCCTTGGCGACGTCGGCCCGGTTGGCGTCGAGCACCTCGTCGCGGTGCGTCTGCAGGCGCTCGGCCATGCCTCGCAGCGCCGCGTCCACGGCCTCCTCGGTGGCCCTGGCCAGCGACGGCGCGGCCAGCTTCGCCGCTCGCGCGCACTCCTCGACGGCCTTCGCGACCTCGTCCATCGTCGTCTCCCTCCGCGCGTTCGGCAGAGGACCAGTTTGCCGCACCGCCCACATCCGGGGACGACTGGCTCAGCCCTCGGGACGCACCCTCACGCGACGACGGGCTCCAGCAGCCACAGCGCACCGGCCAGCAGGCAGCTCACCGTGAGCACCACGAACACCAGCACCCACAGCACCGCGGGCACCGCCGTGAGGCGGCTGAGCTGGTCGGCGTCGGAGTCGCGCGCCTGGCCACGGTGGCGCTTGACCTGCAGCTCCACCACCGGCCGAACGCCCCCGAACAGCAGGAACCACGTCAGCAGGTACGCGAACGGCGCCTGCACCACCGGCGGCGCGACCAGCGCCACGAGCCCCAGCACGACCGCGCTCGCGACCACGGTGAACACGCCGTACGCGTTGCGCACCATGATCAATACGCCCAGCAGCAGCAACGCCACCAGCACCAGCACCGCCGTGATCAGGTCCTGCCCGACCAGGCTCGCGAACAACAGCCCGAGCACCGACGGCGCCACGTACCCGGCCAGCGCCGTGAACGCCATGCCCGGCCCCTCCGGCTTCCCGCGCGACACCGTGACGCCCGAGGTGTCCGAGTGCAGCTTGATCGAGCGCAACCGCCGCCCGACCAGCACCGCCGCCAGCGCGTGGCCCGCCTCGTGCACGATGGTCACGACGTTGCGCGCGAACCGCCACGGCGTCCCGCCCACCAGCACCACCAGCAGCGCGACGCCACCGGTGACCAGCGTGATCGCCGCCGGCGTGTCCGCCTGCGTGAGCGCCGCCTCGACACTCCCGGGCGCACCGGCCGCACGCTCCCACCCACCAGCCACGACTCGGCTGGCGACCACGGACGAGACGTCGAACACACGCGAAATCACGCGCACACCTCACCACAGGCGACATCTGGCCACTGTTAGTGCCCGTTGCGGAGCGGGACGGCTGAGGTCGGTATGGGGTGGGTCACTTCACGGGGCCTCCTTTCGTTGCCTTCGGCATCCATTGCCGGGGATGCGGTTCTCTTGCCTACCGCTGACCACCTCCTTCACTTGCCGGCCGGCGACTCGTCCACAACCGACGTGGCTCGCGGCTCCACCCACCACCAACTCCCTCACTTGTCAGCCCGCCACTCGACCACAACCGCGGCGCGCACAGCTTCGCCCCCTGCCCACACCGCCCACCACCGACCGCGGGCAGCTCGGCACCGGTCTCCAGCCGTGCTGTGCTCGAAGGCACACCCGTGAGCAATCCCTGCGCCCGCAGGCCTTCCCATCCCCGCGCCGAGTGCGCGCCGTTAGACCGCGGCCGACCACGATGAGCCAAGCCACCGCCCCGGCCGGCCCGGCGGCTGGCCTGCTCCCGACAGCAGTCGGGACGCCTGGCACGGCAACAGCGAGCACCGGTCCACCCGCGGCGCGGACCGAAAGCGATTGCGGCAAGGCCGAACGCTGTGCCGGTGCGGAGTGAAGGGGCGCCTCCGCGCCGGATCACGCAGCTGCAGCAACACGTCCACACGAGTCAACCGCAGTCCCTCCGCGCCGGGCACGCCGCCGCAGTGGCAGTCCACACGAGTCAACCGCAACCCACTCTCCGTCGGACAGCGCGGTAGCGGCGCCCCGGATGGCGCGGAACCGGCGCCGCCGGGCAGCGCGGCACCAGTGGCCCCGCGTGGCGCCGCGTCGACGCCGCCGGGCAGGCGGTGCCGGTGCCGCCCTGCGTCGTTCAGGGTCCGAGTCGGCGGGACCTCCATTCAGAGCGGCAAAGGCAGGAACATGCGTCCGCGTCAGCCGCCCCGCGAGCTGCAGTCAGCCGGGCGAGCGCAGCGCGGCGCGGAACAGCGCCCACGCGGGTCGGCGCCGCGCCAGCGAGGGCCGGGCCAGCGAGGGCCGGGGGTCACTGCGCGGCCGAGCCTGTGAGCACCTCCTCCCCGAGGGAAGGCGCCTCGGTGTCCGGTGGGACGGCATCGAGGGTGGCGCGGAACAGCAAGGCGATCCAGCTGCGGTAGGGGCGCCACTCGTCGGCCAGGGGGATCAGGTCGGCCGCCGGGGTGGTGGGCGGGAGCGAGTACGCGTCGCGCATGGCTTCGTGGAGGCGGGCGTCGGCGCGGGGGAAGAGGTCGGGGTGGCCCGCGCCGCGCAGGAGGATCTGTTCGGCGGAGAAGGCGCCGATGCCGGGGACGGCGCGCAGGTGCGCGAGGGCGTCGGGGACGGGCAGCGCGCGAAGCTCGGTGGGGTCGAGGCGGCCGTCGGCGGTGGCTTGGGCGATGGCGCGGAGGCGGGCCACGCGGAAGTCGGCCAGGCCGTCCTCCGCGGCCAGCTCGGCCAGGACCGCGGGTGCGGGGAACGAGACCACCTGGTACTCGCCGACGTCGATGATGGCACCGTGGCGTTCGGCGAGCAGGCGGCGGCGCCGCAGCGCGGTGCTGAAGCGCACGCCCTGGGCGAGCACCGCCCAGCAGGCGGCTTCATAGGGCGAGGAAAACAGGACCGGGCGCAAGCCCGGATGGCCGGCGCGCAAGCGGGCGGCGACGGAGTCGCGCAGGTCGATGTCGGACAGGCCGGAGGCGTCGACGTCGAGGGAGAGCATGCGGCTCACCTGGCCCATCACCCGCGCGGCCAGATCGACCGGTGCGGAGACCTCGACCTCCACGGTGCCGGGCGATCTCTGGCGGATGGCCGCGCCGGCGTGGGTCCACACGCCGTCGACGGGGAAGGCGAGGCGCAGCACGCCCGGCTCCGAGGCGGCGTCGGGGCGGGCGGCGGGGCCGAACCCGGCCAGGTAGTGGCTCGCGGCGGACAGGTCGAACGGTCCGCGCACGGCGATCTCGCCGGTCGGCAGGTCGATGGGCAGCAGGATCGGTGCGGTCATCGGGGTGTCCCTCCTCTGCGGGCTCCGGGGGTCGGAGAACCGTGGAAGCGACGTTAGGAAGGGGGGCCGACAATCCGGGCCCTCGAACGCCTGATCGGCGAGATCTTCACTCGATCGTGGAGCCCAGGGCTTTGGCATACTGCCGGTATCCCGGCGAGAGGGGAGAAAAACCGGTGGCCGAGCACCCGAAAGCCCAAGACCGTCTCGCCGATCTGCTCGACACCGCGGCCAAGGCCACCGACACCGGCTACCTCGACGTCCTCGGCGACGCGCCCCAAGCGGGCCCCAGCACGGGAATCACCCAGCGCGTGATGCGCACGGCGCTGCTCCCCCAGGTCTACGAACGCTACTGGCGCCCCGCGTTCGGCCGGCTGTTCAAGGGCCCGTTCGGCCCGAGCATGGCCGGCGAGGTTCGCCTCGCCACGGAGCTTCTCGCACTCGGACCAGGCCGGATCGTGCTCGACGTCGCGTGCGGCACCGGCCGGTTCACCCGCGCTTTCGGGGCAGCCGTGGGAAACCAAGGCCTGGCCATCGGTCTCGACGGCGCGCCCTCGATGCTCACCCGCGCCGTCGGCGAAACGAACAACGAGGACGCGGTCGCCTACCTCCGCGCCGACGCCGTGGAACCACCCTTTCCACCCTCCACAGTGGACGCCATCTGCTGCTTCGCCGCTCTGCACATGTTCGCCGAACCCGAACGCGCGCTGGACTCGTTCGCGCGGATCCTGCGCCCCGGAGGCCGCCTCGTGCTGCTCACGAGCGCGCGCCGCGACTGGCAACCCGCGCGAGTCGTCGACACGGCAGGCGGGATCCTCAGCGGGCAGCGGATGTTCGACCGGGGCGAGATCGCCGCCGCGTTGCGCGCCCGGGGTTTCCGCATCGTCGCCGAGCGGTTCGCGGGCGTCACGCAGGTCGTCGCCGGCGAGCTGCCCGAGGCGAACTGATCCACTTTGTCGGTGCCCGGGGATAGCATCCCCGCATGACCGACGCCGCTCCCGTCCCACCCGACAGCTCCCACCTGCGCGCCCTGATCGAAGCCACGGCCGAAGCCGTCGCGGCCGCCGAACCCCTCGGCTCCGACCACACCGGAGCCGAGTCCGGCGTGCGCGCGGCCGTGGCACGAGAAGTGCGGGCTCGCGCCGAGGAACTCGTTGCGCTCAGCCAAGACCTGCACGCCCACCCGGAAGAGGGCTTCACCGAGCACCGCTCCGTCGGCGCGCTGGCGGAGCTCCTGCGCGCCCACGGCCACGAGGTCACGGTCGGCCTCGGCGGCCTCGACACCGCCCTGCGCGCGAGCACCCCCGACAACGGCGGCCCGCACATCGCCGTGCTGTCGGAGTACGACGCGCTGCCCGGGCTCGGTCACGCGTGCGGGCACAACGTCATCTGCACCGCCGGCGCCGGTGGGTTCCTCGGCGCCGCGGCGGTGGCCGAGCAGGTCGGCGGACGCGTGTCCCTCGTCGGCACGCCCGCGGAAGAAGGCGGTGGCGGCAAGGAGACGCTCGCGCGCGCCGGGGTGTTCGACGACGTCGACGCCGTGATCATGCTCCACCCGTTCAGCCACGACATCGCACTGCACCCGTTCCTCGGCCGGCGGCAGCTGGAGATGGTGTTCCACGGCGTCGGGGCGCACGCGTCGGCGCAGCCGTTCATGGGGCGCAACGCGCTCGACGCCGCGGTGGCGGCCTACCAGGGCGTGTCGATGCTGCGCCAGCAGCTGCCTTCGACCGACCGCGTGCACGGCGTCTTCACCGACGGCGGCGCCCGGCCCAACGTGATCCCCGAACGCGCCGCGCTCCTGTTCTACCTCCGCTCGGCCGACCCCGAGACGTTGCGCGACCTCGCGAAGCGGATCACTGCCATCGCCCACGGCGCCGCCGAAATGACGGGCTGCGGCGTGGAGCTGACGTGGGACTCGCAGCCGGCGTACCTGCCGATCCGCTTCAACACCGCGCTCGCCGGGCGCTGGTCGGTGAACCAGGCCGACACAGGCCGCAAGCCGCTGCCGCCGGGGATCGTGCCGGAGTTCCTCACGGGGTCGACCGACCTCGGCAACCTGTCCTACCGGATGCCCGCGCTGCACCCCATGATCGCCGTCTCCGGACCCACGGTTGCCTTGCACACCAAGGAGTTCGCCGAAGCCGCCGGCTCACCCTCGGGCGACAAGGCCGTGGTCGACGGCGCGCTCGGCCTCGCCCTCACCGCCGCCGACTACCTCGCCGACGCGACGCTGCGCCAAGCCGTGCACGACGAGTTCGAAGCCTCGGGAGGTGCGCTCGACGTCCCGAAATTCTTCGACTGAAAGCCACCCGTCCAGGCTGAGGAACGCCTGAGGATTCTCAGCTGATTCTTCTCAGCAAAGCCGAAGGGATTTCCACAGGGTTCTCACAACCACGGCCGCGAACCTGGTGTCATGACCGAGAACGCGAGTCGGCCCGGCCCCGCCTCACCCGGTGGGCACCAGCCGCACCAGACCCACCCGATCGCTGCTCAGCCGAACGCCCAGCAGCACACCCAGCCGCAGTACGGCCCATACGCCCAGTACGGGCAGTACCGCCACCAGCAGCAGGCCGCGCCGAACCCGCTCTTCACGCAGCAGCCGCAGGCTCAGCAGGCCACGCAGCCGAAGCGACGGGGCAAGCTCGCCGCCGTCGTCGGCGCGACCGCGCTCGCCGCGGCGCTCGTCGGCGGTGGCGCCGGCGCGGCGATCGTCGGGCTGACCACCACGTCGGTGGCCTCCCCCGCGTCGTCCTCCGCGGTGGCCGGGCAGACGGTCAGCAACACGACCTCCACCGGCGACGTCAGCACGGTCGCGGCGAAGGTCCTGCCGAGCGTCGTGCAGGTCAACGTCGACACCGGCCAGGGCGAGGCCATCGGCTCGGGCGTCATCCTGACCTCCGACGGCCGGATCCTCACCAACGCCCACGTGGTCGACGGCGCGGTCGGCGACGTCACGATCACGACGTCCGACGGCAAGAAGTACCAGGCCAGCGTGGTCGGCGCCGACACCAAGGGCGACATCGCGGTGCTCCAGGCCAAGGGCGCGAGCGGCCTCACCGCCGCCACCCTCGGCGACTCGAGCAAGCTCGTGGTCGGCCAGGAAGTGATCGCCATCGGTTCGCCGGGCGGGCTGCAGAACACCGTGACCACCGGCATCGTCAGCGCGCTGAACCGGCCGCTGTCCGACGTCGGCGGGGGCGAGCAGCAGCAGCAGCAGCAGTCGCCGTTCAGCCGCACGTCCAACCAGGCGGACAACGGCCCCAGCTACACCGCGATCCAGACCGACGCCTCGATCAACCAGGGCAACTCCGGCGGCGCGCTCGTCGACGCCCAGGGCCAGGTCATCGGCATCAACTCCGCCCTCTACAGCCCGTCGGCCTCGGCCGACGGCGCCGCGGGCAGCGTCGGGATCGGCTTCGCGATCCCGGTCAACGACGCCAAGACGATCGTGGATCAGATCGTCAACGGCTGACGCAGTCGCGGACGGACCGCGGTCGGGGCGGCCCGTCCGACTTTCCTCGCTGGTTTCGGGGTGGCGGGGAACCACGGTGAAAGCCGCTCTCCCAGGGATTCGGGGCCCTGAGAGAGCGGCTTTCACGCTGCCGGGAGCTCGTAGGTCAGCGCGAACGCGTGGTTGCCGGCCTCGTCCTGCGTGATCGCGGCGGAGCCGGAGATGCCCGTCAGTTCTTCCGATCCCGAGCCCGCGAGGATCACCAGCGACAGGCCCTCGTCACCCGCCGAGTGTCGCAGCACGAACGAACCCTTGCGCCCGTCGACGGACACCGACAGGCGCTCGAACGCGACGTACGCGCGCGAAGTCGGGTTCGAGGCCGTCAGCATCTCGACGGTGCTGGTGCCCTCGACCGCACCCGTGAACGTCTTGGCGATGGCCACCCGCGCGAACTCGGTGCCACCCGTCTCGTCCTGGGCCTCCGGCTCCCACTTGTCGAGCTCGAACGTGGCGGTCGCGGTGCTGGTCATGACTGGTTTCCTTCCGGTCGGGTGCCCTCAGCCTGCCCGCCATACCTGCCAGCTTGTGTCAGGTATTTCACCGCCGCCGGTTGCCGAACAGCCCCCGCGTGATCTCCCGCCCCAGCGCGGACGCGGCCGAGCGCATGAACGACTTCACCGCCGGGTTGCTCATCGCCTGGGAGATCAGCCCAGGGTCCTCCTCCTCGGCCTTCGCGGCAGGAGCCGGGGCAGGCGCCGGAGCCTCGGGGGCCGGCGGAGCGACCCGAGCCGCCAGCTTCTCGTACGCCGACTCCCGGTCGATCGTCTCCGAGTACTTCGCGTGCAGGTCCGACGACGCGACCGCGGCGGCCACCGCCTCGTCCCCGACCGAGCCCATCTTCGACCGCGGCGCCCGCAGCCGCGTCCACGCGACCGGCGTCGGCACACCCCGCTCCGACAGCACCGTGACGACCGCCTCGCCGATCCCGAGCGACGTCAGCGCCGTCTCGAGGTCGTAGTACGGCGTCTTCGGGTACGTCTTCACCGTCCTGGCCAGGGCTTTCTGGTCGTCCGGCGTGAACGCCCGCAGCGCGTGCTGCACCCGCGCGCCCAGCTGCGAGAGCACGGCGTTGGGGATGTCCGTGGGCAGCTGCGTGCAGAAGAACACGCCGACGCCCTTCGACCGGATCAGCTTCACCGTCTGCTCGATGCGCTCCAGGAATGCCTTCGACGCGTCGTTGAACAAGAGGTGAGCTTCGTCGAAGAAGAACACGAGCTTCGGCTTGTCTAGGTCACCTTCCTCGGGCAGCTCCTCGAACAGCTCGGCCAGCAGCCACATCAGGAACGTCGAGAACAACGCCGGCTTCGACTGCAGGTTGTCCAGCTCCAGCAGCGTCACCACGCCTTTGCCGTCGACCTGGCGCATCAGGTCGTGGACGTCGAGCTCGGGCTCGCCGAAGAAGTCCTCGCCGCCCTGGGCCTCCAGATTGGACAGTGCGCGCAGGATCACCCCGGCCGTCGCCGCCGAGACACCGCCGATGCCCTTGAGGTCGGCCTTGCCCTCGTCGCTGGTCAGGTGCGTGATCACCGACCGCAGATCCTTCGTGTCGAGCAGCGCCAGCCCGCGCTGGTCGGCCCAGTGGAAGATCAGGCCGAGCGTCGACTCCTGCGTCTCGTTCAGGCCCAGGACCTTCGACAGCAGCACCGGGCCGAAGCTGGTGATCGTGGCGCGGATCGGCGAGCCTTTCCCGCCCGTACCCAGCGACAGGAACTGCACCGGGCTCGCGGCGGGTGCCCAGTCGTCACCCAGCTCCTGCGCGCGTTTCGTGAGCTTGTCGTTCGCCTCGCCCTCCGCCGACAGGCCCGAAAGGTCACCCTTCACGTCGGCCAGCACCACCGGCACACCAGCGGCGGAGAGCTGCTCCGAGATCAGCTGCAACGTCTTCGTCTTGCCGGTGCCGGTCGCGCCCGCCACCAGACCGTGGCGGTTCAGCGTGGCCAGCGGCAGCCGCACGGCCGCCGCCGCCTCGGTCCGCCCGTCGATCACCACGGCGCCCAGCTCCACCGCGGCGCCCTCACTCACGTAACCCTGCGCGATCTCCGCCGCAGGCCCCGACCCCTGCTCGGCCACTGGCCGCACCCCGTTTCGAGTCCTAAATCACACTCTTTCACCTGGCTGCCCGAGCGTAACGCGCCGAATGCGCAGGTAACCCGGCTGACATCCCCGTGTCGGGTTAGGGTTGTCCGGGTGACCGACCACCTAGTCTGGATCGACTGCGAGATGACGGGGCTCGACCTCGGCAAAGACGCGTTGATCGAAATAGCCGCCCTCGTGACCGACGCCGACCTCAACGTCCTCGGCGAGGGAGTCGACATCGTCATCCACACCGACGACACCACGCTCGACGGCATGCCGCAGGTGGTCCACGACATGCACGCCAAGTCAGGGCTCACCGAAGAGGTCCGCGCCTCCGCGGTGACGCTCGCCGAAGCCGAGCAGCGCGTGCTCGACTACATCCGCGAGCACGTCCCCGACCCCGGCACGGCCCCGCTGGCAGGCAACTCCATCGCCACCGACCGCGGCTTCATCTCCCGCGACATGCCGGCGCTCGACAGCCACCTGCACTATCGCATGGTCGACGTGTCGTCGGTCAAGGAACTCGTCCGGCGCTGGTACCCGCGGATCTACTACGCGAAGCCGGAGAAGGGCCTCGCCCACCGCGCGCTCGCCGACATCAAGGAATCCATCGGCGAACTCGACTACTACCGCAACGTCGCCTTCGTCCCCCAACCCGGGCCGACCAGCGAACAAGCCAAAGCCGCGGCCGCCGAAGTGCAGGAACGCCATCGAAGCTGACCCGGTGAAAACCCGTCGCGAGGACACGCTACGATATTCCGCAGCAAGGTGATCGCGACGATCCCTCGCAGATGGTGGGCGTAGCTCAGCTGGTAGAGCACCTGGTTGTGGTCCAGGAGGTCGCGGGTTCGAAACCCGTCGCTCACCCCATCACCCCAGTCTGGTCGGTGGCCTTTGGCCACCTTCCCGGAGGCTGGGGTTTCGCCTTTTCTGGGGGTCGGACCCCCAGGCCCCCGCCAGGGGGCAAGCCCCCTGGACCCCATCCCGCGTGGTCACCTCGATTCGGTCGGGTGCAGTTGCCTGGGTTCGGTCGCGCGTGGTCGCCTGGGTTTCGTCGTGGGTGGGAGGTCGTGGGCGTGGGGTCCTTTGTGGAGGGTCAGGAGTGGAGGAGGGCGTCGCGGAGGGTGGTGAGGGCCGCGATGAGGAGGGCGGTTCGGGGGCGGCGGGCGGGGCGGGGCTTGGCACCACGGCCGAGGCGGGCGAGTTGTTGCTGGTGCCAGGAGGAGTTGAGGAGGTCGTCCAGGAGTTTGTGGCCGACCTTCGGGGTGGGAGTGGCGCTGCGGGTGGCGGGATTGGCCAGGAGACGGTGGGGGAAGGTCGGGTCGTGGGTGATGGGGCGGGCCAGGCCGATGACGTCGACGGAGCCCGAGGAGACGGCGTCGGCCATGGCGGCGTGGGAGCGGAAGCCGCCGGTGAGCATGAGCGGGACCGTGAGCTCGCGGGCGAAGTGGTCGGCGAAGTCGTGGAAGTAGGCCTCGCGCGCCACGGTTGACGCGCGCTGAGGGGTGCCGTCGACGACGGCGATGCTTTCGTAGGTGCCGCCGGACACCTCGAGGAGGTCGACACCCTCCCGCTCGAGGGCTTTGGCGACCTCGAGGGCGTCTTCGGGAGCGAACCCGCCGCGTTGGAAGTCGGCGGAGTTGAGTTTGACCGACAGGATGAAGGCCGGGGGCGTGCCGGCGCGGATGGCGCGCACGACCTCCAGCAGGAAGCGCATCCGGTTCTCCAGCGGGCCACCCCAGCGATCGTCGCGGCGGTTGACGAGCGGGGACAGGAACTGGTTGAGCAGGTAGCCATGCGCGGCGTGAAGTTGGACGCCGGCGAAGCCCGCTTCCGCGGCGACGTGGGCGGCGGTCGCGAAGCGCCGGACGAGTGTGACGACTTCCACGTCCGACAGCGCCCGCGGCCGGCGGAAGAGCCACTTCCCCCGGTCCAAGGGGATGGCCGACGGAGCGACGACATCCTGCTGCCGCCCGGCGAGCTTCAGGCCGCGCATCGACTGCCGGCCGGCGTGCGAGAGCTGCAGGAGCAGCTTGGTGTCGGTGCCGACGGTCGTGGCCGCCCACCGGCGCAGCTCGGGCAGGTGGCGCGCGTCCTCGATCACGACGTTGCGCTGAGCCTCCAGTGCCGAGCCGTCGACCATGACGTTTCCACTGATCAGCAGGCCCGCACCGGAGTGCGCGAGCCGCCGGTAGGCCTCGGCGAGCTGTCGCGTCGGCGCGCCGCGCCGGTCGGCCAGGTGCTCGCTGGTCGCGGCCTTCGCAAGCCGATTGGCCAGGACGGCGCCGTTGGGCAGGGTGAGCGGGGTGGCGAGGATGTTCGCCTGTACGTCGTACATGAGACCAGAGTGACCTGTACGGCGTACAGTTGTCAACGGCCGGATCACCGCGTTGGCGGCCCCACAACGGCCCCCGATCTGTCAGACTGAACCCGAACGCGCAGCTAGGAGCCCTCCGGCCGCCGCGGCGACCACCCGCGCGCGGTTAAGGGGACCCCCCTGAAACGCGGCTTTGAACAGCCTGCTAATCTTTTCCACGTCGCCGAGGGAAACCAAAGCGGCGGGCAACACCAAGCGCCATTAGCTCAATTGGCAGAGCAGCTGGCTCTTAACCAGCGGGTTCGGGGTTCGAGTCCCTGATGGCGCACATTTCTGTATCGAAGCCCACCTGCAGATTCTCGTTAGTTGAGGATCTTGCTGGTGGGCTTCGATCGTGTGGCGGGTCCGGCGTGGGACCGAATGGGGCCGCCGTGGAACGCACGATCTTTCCTGGACCTGCGTTTTCCTCGCAGACGACGCTGCTTGCGGTTGTGTCGAAGTGCTTCCGCTTCGTGGCGGGCTGCGGCCATTACGAGGGAGGCGGTCGCCTCGGCGGCCCGATGCGCCAGACACGGGAGAACGCTGGTGTAGGCGTCGGCGGTGAGCACGATGCTCGAGTGTCCGAGCAGTGCCTGCACCACCTTGAGATCGTTCCCCGCAGCCAACGACAGGCTGGCGGCACCGTGCCGGAGATCGTGCAATCGGATCGGTGGCAGCCCGGCCTCCACGACAAGCCGGTTGAACGTGTGGGTCAGATAGCCGGGGCTGAACGGACTTCCGCCGGGTCGGCAGAAGACGAACCCCGTCGGCTGATCGCTGCCGGCGCGAGCACGAAGTCTCCGCAGCGCACTCGCGAGGACGTGGTCCAGAGCCAAGGTGCGCACGCTTGCCTCGGTCTTTGGCGGGCATACAACCGTCCGGCCACCACGGTCTTGCACCTGATGCGACACCTGCACCGTCCCAATGTCCAGATCAAGATCACACCACCGCAACCCCGCCGCCTCGCCACGACGCAGTCCTAGCAACGCGACCGCGAGGTACATCTCGTACAACGGATGCGACCGCGCGTAGGTCAGGAACGTGGCAGTCTGTTGCGCCGTCCACACCGCCACCGGTGGACGTTCGCCAGTGGCCTTCCAATGCGCCACCCGGGCATCCGCCCACACCACCGCTCGCGGCCGCCGCCCGGGCGGCAACTCCACCAGGTGCGCCGGGTTCCGCTCGATCAGCCCCGCCCGGATCGCACCGTTCAGGGCCGCGTGCAACGCACCGCGGATCCGCACAAATGTCGCCGGCGCCAACGGCCGTTCCCGCATCGAGTTGGCCCGCGCGAGCGCCACAAACATCGCCTGCACTCGCGCCACCGTCAACGACCGCAACGGCACACTGCCCAAATACGGCTTCAAGTAAGAGCGCACATGCTGGGCGTAGAGACGGCGCGTGTTGAAACTCAGCGACTGCCGCATCTCCAACCAGATATCCAGCCACTGTCCGACCGTCACCGCGCTGCTCCCGGGAATCACGTCGGCGCCCAGCAGATACGCCCGCGCCTGCTCTGCGGCAGCTCGGGTCCGGAACCCGCCGCGCCGCACCCGATTCCGACGACCATCCGGACCACACGGCAACTCCAACGAGAAATACCAACTCCCATGCCCGCGCGCCACCAGCCGAGGACAACGACCGCCACCAACACCATCAGGCTCTCGAACCCTGCAACCACAACGCTTGTACACCGCCGCTCGACACGCCATCACAACCTCCATCGAAGGTTTACAGCGTGCGCGACTTGCCACACGAACTCCACGCCTGACACCGCAGCGATCTTCTCGATGTCGGGGCTGTCCGCCCCGTTGCGGACAGCCCCATCGGGATCGGCTGCTCACTCGTCACTCCCGTGATGACTGAGTCGAACCAGCACATCGCACACTGCGCTGATGTTGGCGGCTAGCTGCTCGACATCAACGCCGTCGACGGCGACCCACAGCTCGCCATCCGGCCCCGCGACGAGTGTCGCCTGAACCTGGTTGATAACTGGCGCAGTGTGCCCGTCGCCCCGCCCACGTGGCGAGTCGCTCGGACAACCGAGCGTCGACGACGCGGAACCGTCCCAACGCCCCTTCAGGGTGTCGAAGCGCGGAGTCCTTGTGTGTACGCCGGTCACTCGCCAGCCGGTTCCCCTCGCAACTATGCTGTCGACACGATCACCCTCGGATGCGCGTACACCGCCGCTACAGGCGTCGTCTTCAATCCGTGGTGTTGTCGCGGTCATCGTGGCTGCCCTTCAGATGGTCGCGCGATCGGGCATACGGCCGTCCAGGTTCCCGCTCAACGTGCGTCATCCCAGCCACCCACATGCCGCAACCCCACGCACCCAACGTGACATCCGAAGGCGGAAAATTCACCTTTACTGTCTACCTGGCATTAAATATCAGAAGGACGGAGTAGGTGAACGCGCCACGGCGGGACGGCGGGCATTGAGACGATCAGGTGATTCTCGTAATCCCAGTTCTCCGCCGGCTCCTGTTCCGGCAAAGTCGAGCCGTCGCCCGACTCGACCCAGGAGCGCAGCGCGTGCCTTTCGACCCGAACCAGCCCAGAGGTTCCGACGGCAAATGGATCAAGACAGGCGGCGTTTTCGGCGCGGCCGTCCTGGCGACAGTTGTTGCGGCGGCGAGCGGTGGAGACGTAGTCACTTCGGTCGGCGCCGGGCTCGACACTGCGACGACCCAGAGCGTGTCCGACACGGACACGGCCAACAGCAAAAAGGCCGCACAGAAAGGCGATCGCGCCGAGGCATGGCGACGGCTGACTCTCAAGGAGATCAGGAAGGAGCTCAAGCAGGACCTGCGCTGCGCCGTCCAGTCGTTCGGCCAGGTTCAGCAGTTCTTCCTGCGTCATCCGTGCGACAAGCTTGACCAGCTGCTGTTCGTCGTGCAGGACGGGAACGGAAACACGATCGCCGGATCGGTCACGTGGGTGAAGATGCCGTCGGCCGAATCAGCCGCACAGCTCGGCAGGCTGGAAGACACGTACGGATCCGGTGACGTGACTCCGTTCGGAACAGAGGTTCTCGAAGCCGGCGGCTTTCGTTTCACCGGAAAACACTACCGGTCACGGCTCGACGGGAAGCTGGTCGTCATCGCCGAAACGGACCCCATCAAGGGCCACCCATCCGACGCGTTCCTCAAGCAGGTCGCCGACGTCGCAGACGTCCTCCCGCCGCCATGACGACGTGGGCTGGCCCGCACGGATGCGGACCAGCCCCGGCGGCGTGGACCAATTCGATGTCGTGGCGGGTTCTGGAGTCGAGCACGTACGGAATCGCGTGCGCAAGCCGCTCGTGAAACAGGCGCTCCGAGAGGCCCGCAAATCCCACGAGCCAGTGACCGTGTCCAGCATCGCCACAGTGGCGGGCGTGTCCACCGACTTCATCTACCGCCACGACGAGCTACGACCCCAGGTCGAGGCGTTGCGACGAGCTCGCGCATCCTCCGGGGCGCCGGCACTCGTCAACGACCCGGACATCGCCGCAGCCGACAGCACGCTGGTTCGCAGACTCAGCCAGCAACTCGCCGACGCTCGCCGCCGGCATCGGGAGGAGGTCGCCGAACTCCACCGAGCGCTGGAGACGCGCAAGGTGAGATGGTTCTGCTCCCGGCGACGGGTGGCCGATGGCTCACGATCTGAGGCGTCGCACACCCGTCAGAGCGACTGATCCATAAGCGGCATGAGCGCGCGGATCCTGCGGGCGAAACTGGGTCGCCGCTGTCCTTGCATCCGACTTACCATCACAACGAGCTCGCCCAAGTCGCATCTACCCGGTAAGGGTGCGTCCTGCCCGTCGCATGGTGGGGGTGGCAGCCCGTTCGAGCCGGGCCGAGTCCGGGGAACTCACGCCTCGACGGGAGGTGTCGAGGTTCCTGCCTCGTCACGCTCGGCGGCAGATGCGTGCGTATGCCACTTACGCCGCCGATACAGGTTGGTCGCAATCTGGTATTCGATGTCGAGGCGAGGTTGCCGGCTCACACCCGGTGCGGAGCCAGGATCGGCACACCTGCCCGCACCACATCCCAGTCGGTGCTCACCTGCCGCTCCAACGCCCGCGGCAACCAGGTCCGCCGCTCCGCCTGCTCCTGGATCAGGCGACGGATATCGAGTTCGATCCCCGTGGGAGCGCCGGTCGCAGCCAGCCGGTCCACCCGCTGCTGCATGGCCTCGAACAGTCGATGATCGAAATCAGTGACAGCGGAGATGAACTCATCCGTGCTGACCGACGCCCGTCCCGACAGCGGTGCGGTGAACGCGATTTCGCCGTCAGGATCAGCAGCGAACTGCCAATCCACGGTGACAATGTCCACGGGATCGACGGTGCGCCACCACCGCAACACGGGCCCGAAGCGCAGATACCCGGTGTCGACGCACCGCTGACCGCAGGCATCGTAGGCTGCGTCGATCAGCGTGTTGTGCAGGATCTCCGGGTCGTCGGTGTCAACCCATTCTGAGGATCCGGCCGCCACAAAGTCCGCCAAATCGTCCGGCACGGGTTCGAGAATGTACGGCAACGCCTGCAGCACGTCCTCCCACAGCCGGACCACGTAATAGTCCACCCACGGCGGCGCCGCTCGGCTGCCCTCGAGTGGGAACAAGGCCACGGTCCGCTCGCTATATCGCAGCAACTCGATTCCACCCACATCCAGGCAGAACCAGCCCTCGGTGAGCGCGAACCAGTGCAGGCGCGGGCTTCCACCCGACCCCCACGGACCGACCTCGTCGACCGGCACCAGCTCGAACCGGAATCGCATCATGCCTCCATACAACCGGATCGCACCACACGCTGACGACCGGATTCGAGCCACCCGCGCGTCGGCAGGTTTCACGGCAAGCAGAGCTTGATGACCGCGCGGTCGGTGCCGACGGCCTCGATGCGGATGGAAAGTCGTTGGCCGTCGCCACCGAACCCGGGCCGCCGGCACCCTGAAGGCGCACAGGGTGGCTTGGCATGGCGGGGTTCCGCCCGTGGCCATGAGGTGGCAGTCGGTGAACCCGCTGACCGCGTTGATCTGCAACTGGACGACGCCGTCAGAGATCGCCTCGGAGGACACCACGGCGATGGTCGGCGCGGCGAGGCCCCCCGGCAGCAGCGTCAGCAACTGGCCGGTCTGAACCTCCACCTCGCAGTTGCCGTCGAAGCAGGCGTAGAGGTCGGTGCCGTCCGGTGCGGGTGGCAGCGTCAGCGGGGACGGGCTGCTGACCGGGGTCACCGGCATGGTCGGCCGTGGCGCCGAGCTCGGGACCGGTGACGTGGGCGCAACCCCACCACAGCCCGCCGTCACCAGCGCGGCGACCACCGCACCACACCACCGCGCTCGCCGGTTCAATGGATCGACAGCGTCCTCGTCACGATATCCGGTCCACCCAGCCCGGTGACGAGCAAAACTGAGGGTGGGCCGGAAGCGAGCCACTGCGTAAAAGACTGGACTACGTCGCGAATGGCGCCTTCCACGGCCGGCTTCCACGCTGGGACGGTGGTCGCGAAAATCAGCTGATCCGCCTGCAGCCAGGCCGCTACTTGGACCTTCTTTTGGATTTCCCGCTGTCGGCCAGATCTAGTGTTTGCGAGATCGTCACCGCTCTTGCATTCGGCGACGATGACAGTCTTCGCAGTAGGCGATCAGGTCTGCTTCGACCTGACGCTCGCCGTCCTTCAGGAACTCAATTTCTGTCATGTCCTGGTACAGGCCGGGCCGCCGCGAGTCCGAGCGGGACAGATGAGCTGCGAGTAGCGCTGGGACATCCCCGTGCTCTCTCAGGAGGTGCTGCGCGACTGGGTGCAGCCTGTAAAACCAAGTCGGTTCGTCAGTCGATTTGTGCCACGCCGTGTGATCGAGGTCGTTCGCGGCGTCGCAGAGCTCGCAGTTCCAGCGTTGACCAAGTTTATCGATGTCTGGAACTGCTTGCTTTGGCACGTCTGGCATCGCAACACAAGCCCGCGACGAAGGACGCCAGCGCGCAGGGCGCTGTCGATCTGGTGACGAACCTCTGGTGGGTCCATGCCGAGTGCGCGCGCGCAAATGCCGGGGAAGCTGAGGACTCCCTCACGAGCGCGGAGAACGACACCGTCGTGGTCGGGGTACGCCGTGTCGTTGGATGTGCTGGTCGGCAAGAGGGAGTGCAACGCCGGCAGTAGCGAGCCGCCGAACAGCTCCGTGAACGAGGCGCGGCCGCCGAGCATTCGGGCGAGCTGGGCGGTGCGCTGTCCGGCGTCGCTGATGCGCATCGTCACGCCGTGTTCCGCGGCCTTGGCGGCGACGAATCCAGTCAAGCTCAAGTCGCGCAGGGCAGGCCGCGCTATTCGATTTATGGCCTGGATGCCGCTTGCCACGAAATCCTGCCGTCCCGACTGGTGGGAGATGCCACTGCGGGTGTTACGTGCCAGGGTAAGCGAGAGGCTTGTCGCCGACGCGAACAGCTCATTCCCGAGAACACCTCGTCCGAGCACGGAGTTGCTGGGAGTCCAGGTGACGTCGACGTGCCAGCTCAACTCGGAATGCGCGGCCAGCGCCGGATCATCGATGGCCGGCGGCGGGAGGGGCGTCACCATCTCGCGTGTACCGGTTTCGTCGCCGATGGTGGGCACGGTCAGCATGTCGTCGAACTGCTCGCTGACCGCTAGCTGCGTCGTGTTCGTGCGCGGCCAAGTCAGTTCGGCGGCTGGCACCGACCAGGTTTCGGCGGGGGCGCGATTGAAACCAAGTGCACGCTGCGCCGAAAGGAGCCGCTCCTGGAAATGATCGAGGTCCTGGCGTGGGAGGGACATCGATGTCAGGGTCAGACCGCGCGGCCGTCCCGTGGTCCTTGTGGCCAGGTCGTGCAGGCCGGCGCTGAGTGGATCGCCCAGTTCTTCGTCACGTGTACCGAGGAACGGAGGTAACCAAACGCACCGCCCGTATGTCAGGTGCAGCAAGTTGGCCAGCGCGAAGTCCTCAGCTGTGTCGCCGAGGACCGCGACCCAAATGAGACAAGCTCTTAATCTCGGGTCGGGTGAATAGGTGGGCCACACCGCCGCACGGATCCGGAGGACCCTGCGTGCCGGTCCGAATCGGATCGTTGTTTGCTTGACGATCCGGCTTCTTGCTGCGGAGATCCGCCGCTCGCCACAGTGGTCCTGATCAGTGAGAATGGCAGACATGCGGCGATCAGGCGAACTGCGCGACATCACGAGGAAACCCGGCATCCGAAAAAGCCCGTTGACCTGGTGATTATCCAGAGCCAACGGGCTCGTTCTCGCCGTCGGGACGACAGGACCTGAACTCTCGACCCCGTCACCCGCACTCCTGCTCAGCGCACAGTGGGCGGGATGTTCAGGTTGACACGGAAGAGGTTCGCCGGGTCCCGCTGGGCCTTGACTTCCGCAAGTCTGGCGTATGTCTCAGTGCTGAAGGCATTTTGGGTGAGCGTGGGATCGCTGGCGAAGTTATAGGCAACACCTTGGGTCTTCCACGGCTGGATGGCCTTGTGCAGCTGGGCGTGATCCTCAGCGGCGCCGGCCAACAGCTGCGGCGGGACGATCGACACCGCGTAGACGAGGAAAGCCGCGTCCCTGTTGCCGACAGCGTTGGCGTGCTTGGGTTCGCGGGACAGTGCGCCACCGAGGTGCCTGATCTCGACGAGCGTCGCCGAGGGCTCCAGGTCGGCGATGGCGTCCGCGGTCCCTGCGGAGAATTCGCTCAGCAAAGCCGTGGTGTCGATGAAGGGGATCGGTCCCGGAGGGTCATTGTGTATTGTGCCGACCTGCGAGTACGGGAGGACACCGACGGAGGCGATGAGCAACGGTGCGATCGAACGCAGGGGCGCCACGAGCCGCTCACCTTCGGTCTCTGGTCCGTTGTAGGCGATACGAACGTGGGTCACGTATTTGCCGCGCAACGGATCCGGGAGCGTCGGGTCAGGCGGAAGCCGGAGCAGGGCGACCGAGGAGGTCATCTCGTCGGGCACGGTCTCGGTCCACGCGCTGTATGCACGCAGCACCTCACGCGCCGCCGAGCCGAGAAAATACAGCCCACCACCATAGAGAGCCGAAACCGGGAACAGATCGACCACAATGGACGTGACGATACCGAAATTGTTCTTACCGCCTCGAACCGCCCAGAAGAGGTCCTGGTTCTCCTCGGGACTGGCCAGTCGCTCGACTCCGTCCGCAGTCACGATGGTCAGCGACCGGACGTGGTCGGCGGCATATCCGAACGAGCGGGCGAGCGGGCCGACGCCACCGCCAAGGGTGTACGACACCGCACCGACCGACGGAGCAGCGCCGTTCAGTGGCGCGAGGCCGTACTTCACCGCTGCCTCAACGACTTGCCGCCATACCGTGCCGGCTTCGACGCGTGCGGTCCGTGCGCTCGCATCGATCTCGACTCCATTCATCTGCCGTGTGGTGACCAGG
The DNA here is from genome assembly GCF_040678995.1 of Amycolatopsis sp. NPDC049253. Lineage (NCBI taxonomy): Bacteria > Bacillati > Actinomycetota > Actinomycetes > Pseudonocardiales > Pseudonocardiaceae > Amycolatopsis > Amycolatopsis sp. NPDC049253. The sequence continues at coordinate 208,924 of NZ_JBFAQX010000014.1, forward strand.
ACCGCGCCGTCCGAGGGCTGCGGTGCATGCCCTGTCGCCTGCACCGCGACCGGCAGGTTCTGACGTACGCCGAAAAGCACTGCTTCCCGCACGTCCGCCGACGAAGTCGCACTGACGATGATCGCGGGCGACTGAACCACGGCTATATTGTAGCCACTCCACTCGGCGTCGTAGCCCGAGTCTTCAGGCAACAAGACCTGCCCGCGCACGGCGCGGGCAAGCTCGGCCGCGGCCGAGCGGAAATCGTTGTCAGAGTTCATGACCTTCTGAAACCTATCGTAATAGTGTTGCCAGGAATGGACTTGGGCGGGGACCACGCTCGCTCTTGATTCCACTCTGGCCAGCATCGGCACGAGATTCAACCGCAAGCTTGGCAAGTCCTCGCCGATGACAGATCTTCCGCAGCAAACGCTACTGCACGCCCTCCGGGAGCAGCGGGCGGACCATCCGCTGATGGTCCGAGTCCTCTTCGACGTTGCTGCGCAGCGTCACGAAGGCTACGATCCGATCGAGCCGCCGCGATTCCTGTCTCACGCGGAGAAAATTCCCGACACCTTCGCACTCGCCCGGGCTCCGCTGTTCACGGCGGATAATGATCGGCTGATTTTCTCGTACTGGAGTCCAGATGGTCACCACTCACGACACCGCACCTCCCCACGCGGCTTGATCGACGAAGCGTTGCCCTCGGAGCCGCAGGCTCGCGCCGCGGCAAGGTCACCATCTACTTCGTCGTGTTCGATGTGCTGGCTTATGGCGCCGACGACTTGCGGGCAGTGCCGTATCAGCTCCGGCGGGCCCGGCTTGAGCAGCTCTTCGTGGCGGCGGCACCGCCGCTGAAGTTGGCGCCGAGCACAACGGACCGGGTTGCCGCGATGGCGTGGATGCCGCCGGAGGTCAGCGCCGTGGGCATCGAGGGCATCGTTGCAAGCTCGTCGACGCCGTATCGCCCGGGCCGTACCGGCCCATGGGTCAAGATCCGCCAGACGACGGTCGTGGATGCGCTGATGGTCGGCGTCACCGGGAGTCCGGAGCAGCCGGTCGAGGTCGTGCTGGCGTGCCGTGATGAAACTGGGGAGCTGCGTCGGACTGTCACTGCCGTTGGCGCCGTCGTTGCGAGAGTCCCGTGACGGCACGACCGCTGATGGGGATATGCGACGTGATCGCCGTGTAGGACCAGACCCCTGAGGCGATCCGCCGGCTGGGCGAGCGGCGCCTGGCCCCTGGCCGGTGCGCGCGCTGCGAGAGGAGGACGTACAGGTGAAAAGTTTTCCCAGGCCAAGACCTGGCAGCTGCTCAGTTCGCCTCGCTGACGCCCGTGTCGTGTCGTGTCGCGTCGCGTCGCGTCGCGTCGACAAGAATCTGCCAGGAGGAGCGGGCATGACTCAGATGAAGACAGCCGTCATCTCCCAGGTCAACGGCCCGTGGGTACTTGAAGATCGCCCCGTTCCCGAGGCCGGACCGAACGATGTGCTCGTACAGATCCACGCGTCCGGGATCTGTGGCGCCGACGTCTGGATTTCCAACGGCACGCTGTCGTTCAAGGAGTTTCCGCTGATCCTGGGCCATGAGAGCGTCGGTGAAGTCGTCGGCGTGGGGTCAAGCGTCACCAGCCGCAAGGTCGGCGACCGCGTCGGAATCCCGATGCACCAAGAAGACGTGCGGTGTGTGCGATTTCTGCCTTGAGGGAGACCCCATCAGCTTCGTCAGCGCGGTGAATTGTGCCAATCCGACGCTGACCGGCGTCAACGTGGACGGCGGTTTCGCCGAGTTCATCGCCGCCGACGCCAACGGAACCGTACTGCTGCCCGATGGAATCTCGTACGAGGACGCAGCTCCGACGATGTGCGCCGGCTACACCGAGTGGTCCGGGCTGCGAAGGGCTGACGCGAAGCCCGGCGCCAAGATCGCTGTCGTGGGTATCGGCGGCCTCGGCCACCTCGCGATTCAGTACGCGAAGGCCGTCGGCTACCACGTCACGGCGGTGACCCGCACGCCTGTCAAGCAGGAGCTCGCGCGGGAATTCGGCGCGGACGACGTCGTCGATGACGGCGCGGCCTTGAAGGATGCGGGCGGGGCCGACGTGCTCATGCACACCAGCAGTTCGCATGCGGCCGTTGTGGACGCTATGACCGGCCTCAAACCTTGGGGCAAGGTGGCCATGATCGGCATCGCCACCGACGAGGTGGCACTGCCGGCCGGACCGGTGACGTTCCAGAGCTACCAGATCATCGGCTCCGCGCACAACGGCACGGAGTACCTCGTCGAGGCCCTCGACTTCGTGGCGCGAGGAATCGTCAAGCCGATGGCCGACGCGTACCCGAAGGAGCGTGTTGGCGACGCTGGGGTGTGTCAAGGTTCTTGGACGGTCCTCGGTGGGTTGCCTCAGGCCGCGCTCGCGGTGAGGTGATCACGGTAGGCCTCGACCGGGGTGCGGT
>NZ_JBFAQX010000015.1:0-201290 GCF_040678995.1 Amycolatopsis sp. NPDC049253
GTGCCCTTCTTCAGGAACCCGGTGTCATCCACGATCAGCACCCCGCCCGGTTCACCGAGATGCTCGACCACGTAGTCGCGCACGTCATCGCGGACGCCGTCGATGTCCCAGTCCGCCCGGCGCAGCAGCCGCTGCATCCCGTCCGGCGAGACTTCGCCGGCCTGCTCGGCCAGCGTCCAGCCGTTCTTCCGCTCCAAGCCTGCGACCAGCCCGGACACATACTCCCGCGCACGATTCCGCGGCTCCGACCGCGCGAACCGGCCCCCGATCCGCTCATGCACCCGATCCAGCTGATCCATCACCACATCGACCACCACCAGGATGATCTACCACAACACCACCAACTGCCGTTGCAGTACTAGGGCGCGACCCGCAGGTCCAGCTCGATCCGCAGCCCGCCGCCGTCCGGCAGCGACAGGCGCATGTCGCCGCCGGAGTGGCGGACGATCTCGCGCACGATCGCGAGCCCCAGGCCCGAGCCGGGCACATTCTGGTGCGCGCTGCTGCGCCAGAAGCGGTCCACGGCCCGTTCCAGCTCGTCCTCGCGCAGGCCCGGCCCGCGGTCGCGCACAGCCAGGGTCACCCGATCGCCGCCGTTCACCGCCGACACGTGCACCGAGGTGCCCTGGCCGGTGAACTTGAGCGCGTTGTCGATCAGCGCGTCCAGGATCACCTCGAGCCCCCGCGGCGGCAGCAGCACCCGCGTGCCGTTGACGTCGGCGTCGGTTTCCAGCGCGACGTCACGCGCCGCACCCACGACACTCCAGTCGGCGACCCGGTCGGCCACCACCGCGCCGAGGTCCTCCGCCACGAGCTCACCGCCCGCCGACTCCGCGCGGGCCATCGACAGCAGCTCGTCGAGGATCTGGTTGAGCCGGCCGGCGTCCACGCGGGCGGCGTCGAGGTCGGCGGCCGCGGCGTCGTCGTCCACGTGGCCTTCGAGGTTGCCCAGCCGCAGTTTCAACGCCGTCAGCGGGTTGCGCAGCTGGTGCGACGCATCGGCGACGAACGCCCGTTGCGCAGCCAGCGCCTCCGAGACGCTCGCCGCCATCCGGTCGAAGGAACGGCCGAGTTTCCGCAGCTCAGGCGGCCCGCCGCTCTCCCCCACCGGTTCGGCCTCGCGCCCGCTCACCACGGCGGCCACCAGCGCGCCCGTCGCTTCGTCGAGCCGGCGCACGGGCCGCAGCGTCCAGCGCACCACCGGGATCGCGACCAGCAGCGCGAGCCCGAACGCCACCACCGCACCCGCCGCGAGCACGAGCCACTGCCACAGCAGCCGCGTGCGCACGTGGTCGGTCGAAGACTCCGTGACGACGACACCACGCACCTCGCCGTCGATGAGGATCGGCTCGGCCAGCACCAGCGGGGCCGTCGTCCACGGCATCAGCAGCGGACCGGGCTCCGGGTGGCGGCCGGCGAGCGCCTCGTTGACGGGTGCCGCGATGGCCGAACGGTCGATGCGCGCCGCGTCGGTGCCGCCCAGCGAGCTGAGCACTGCCACGCCGTCCTGGTTCACCACCACGACCTTCACGCCGTAGACCTCGGTGTAGCGGCGTAGCTCCGGCTCCAGCAGCGCGGGCCGGTTGTCGATCAGCGGCCGTTGCGCGAGCGAGGCGAACCGAGCGGTGTCGGTGAGCCGGTCGAGGAACAGGTTCTGCTGAAGACTGCCCGCCATCGTCAGTGCCAGGGGGATACCGAGCCCGAACACGAGCAGCGCGACGAGCGTGACCACGATCCCCTGGAGGCGGACGCGCACGGCTCAGCCCCGCCCGCCGCCGAGGCGGTACCCGACGCCACGGACGGTCTCGATCAGCGCCGGGCGCCCCAGTTTCGTGCGCAGCGTGGCCACGTGGACGTCGAGCGAACGGCTTTCCGCCGCGCCCCGATGACCCCACACCTCGGTGAGCACGTGCTCGCGCGAGCAGACCGAGCCACGCGCGCCCGCGACGAGCGCGAGGACCTGGAACTCCTTGCGGGACAAGGCGATCGCCTGCCCGGCCACCAGCACCTCGTGGCGCGCGAGGTCGATGCTCACGTCGCCGACCTCGATCACCGGCGCGGGCCCGTCGGTGCGCTCGCCACGACGACGTCGCACCGCTTCGACGCGCGCGAGCAGCTCCTCCACGTCATAGGGCTTCACGAGGTAGTCGTCGGCCCCTGCGCGCAGCCCCTGCACCCGGTCGTCCACCTCGCCGCGCGCCGACACCACGATCACGGCGACGTCGCTGACCGCGCGGATGCGCCGGCACAGCACCACGCCGTCGACGTCGGGCAGCCCGAGGTCGAGCAGCACCACGTCCACGTCGTGCACGCGGTCCAGCACGCCGGCGCCCGAGGCCAGCCGTTGCATCTCCAGGCCGCGCCGCGTCAGCGCGGGCACGAGGGCGCCCGCGACCCGGTCGTCGTCCTCCACCAGCAGCACCCGCACCGCTCGCCTCCCCCGGTGATCCAGCCCACGGTAGCGAGGAACTCTAGGGGGCACCCGAGGGCGACCACGACCGGGCACAAAGGATGACCCTCCGTCACCCTTCCGGCCCGCATCGCGTGCTCACCGAGTGTGGTCGTGGCTAGGCTGAGCAGCACGGAAGGCCGCCGACCAGCCCGGACGGCGCCGGAAGTCGATACGTACTTGAAACCCTAAGTATTGCTCAAGCCGCCTTTACAAAGGGTCCGACGGGAGTAGGTTTCCGCCATCGACGGGGGATCCGGTCCCGCAGATGCCGGTGGTGAAGGAGCTCTGGAGGCCAAGATGACCGCGGAGGTGGCGGCGCCGATGATCAAGGCGACCGCCGTGAACAAGTTCTTCGGCGACCTGCACGTGCTGAAGGAGATCAACCTCGAGGTGCCTCGCGGCCAGGTCGTGGTGGTGCTCGGGCCGTCCGGGTCCGGCAAGTCGACGCTGTGCCGGGCCATCAACCGGCTGGAGCCGATCAACGCCGGCGAGATCGCCGTCGACGGCGTGCCCCTGCCGGCCGAGGGCAAGGCGCTCGCGGCGCTGCGCGCGGACGTCGGCATGGTCTTCCAGTCGTTCAACCTGTTCGCGCACAAGACGATCCTCGAGAACGTGATGCTCGCGCCGGTGAAGGTCCGCAAGGCCTCCTCCGCCGACGCGCGCAAGACCGCGATGGAGCTGCTCGAACGAGTCGGCATCGCGAACCAGGCGGACAAGTACCCGGCCCAGCTCTCGGGCGGCCAGCAGCAGCGCGTGGCCATCGCCCGGGCGCTCGCGATGCGCCCCAAGGTGATGCTGTTCGACGAACCCACCTCGGCACTGGACCCGGAAATGGTCCAGGAGGTGCTCGACGTGATGACCGGCCTGGCCAAGGACGGCATGACCATGCTCGTGGTCACCCATGAAATGGGCTTCGCCCGCCGGGCAGCCGATCGGGTGATCTTCATGGCCGACGGCGAGATCGTCGAGGACACCACGCCCGACGAGTTCTTCACCCAGCCGAAGAGCGACCGGGCGAAGGACTTCCTCGGGAAGATCCTCACCCACTGACGACTACCGGATTTTCCCCGGCACCTGCCGTACCCGGTGGCCGCACCGGCCATACCGACGACAGATACAGGAGACATGCAATGAGGATCCGCACCCTCGCGGCAGGGCTGCTCGCCGGCGGCCTGCTGCTGACCGCTTGCGGCAAGGAAGGCACGCCCGCGGCCCCCGGTGGCGACGCCAGTGGCACGAACACCGCCGCGCTGCCGACCTACGCCGTGGCGCAGAACGTCGACCTGCCCGGCTCGGCCACCTTCGCCAAGATCAAGTCGGCCGGCACGGTCACCGTCGGCGTCAAGGACGACCAGCCGGGCCTCGGCCTGAAGGACCCGACCACCGGCAAGTTCGAGGGCTTCGACATCGAGATCGCCCGGATGATCGCCGCCGGCCTGGGCGTCGCCCCGGACAAGATCAAGTTCACCACGGTCGACTCGGCCGCGCGTGAACAGGCCATCTCCAACGGCCAGGTCGACTACTACGTCGGCACCTACACGATCACCGACAAGCGCAAGACCCAGGTTTCGTTCGCCGGCCCGTACTTCCAGGCCGGTCAGGATCTGCTGGTGCGCAAGGACGACACGTCGATCACCGGCCCGGAGACGTTGAAGGGCAAGAAGGTCTGTTCGGTGACCGGGTCGACCCCGATCCAGCGCGTGCGTGACCAGGGCCTGACGGAGCCGGGCAACATCGTCGAGTTCCAGAAGTACTCGCAGTGCGTGGACAAGCTGAGCACCAAGGAGGTCGACGCCGTCACCACCGACGACGCGATCCTCAAGGGCTTCGCCGCCCAGGACCCCGACTCGTTCAAGGTCGTCGGCAAGCCGTTCTCGCAGGAGCCCTACGGCATCGGCCTGAACAAGGACGACAAGGTGCTGCGCACGAAGATGGACGACCTGCTGCAGGCCAGCCTCGACGACGGCACCTGGCAGAAGATCTACGACGCCACCCTCGGCAAGTCCGGCGCGACCGCGACGAAGCCGGCGATCCAGCGCTACTGATCCAGCTCGACGGCCGGTGGACGGGATCTGTCGTCCACCGGCCGCTCCACGTAAACTTCCGTCCCACGGACGCGGGGAAGGCTCCATGGACGTCCTGCTCGACAATCTGGACCTGTTCGGTCCGTTCTTCCTTCGCACGATCGAACTGTTCCTGATCGCCGGCGTCGGCAGCTTGGTGTTCGGCACGATCCTGGCGATGCTGCGGGTGAGCCCGGTCCCGGTGCTGCGGTCGATCGGTACGGTCTACGTCACCGTCGTGCGCAACACACCGCTCACGCTGGTGTTCGCGTTCTTCGTGTTCGCCTACCCGCGGCTCGGCATCGTCGACCTCGACTACTTCACCTACGCGGTGATCGCGCTGACGGTGTACACGTCGGCCTTCATCTGCGAGGTCGTGCGCTCGGGCATCAACACCGTGCCGGTCGGCCAGGCCGAGGCAGCCCGCGCGCTCGGCCTCACCTTCAGCCAGATCCTCGGCCAGATCGTATTGCCGCAGTCGCTGCGCTCGGTCGTCCCGCCGCTGATCAGCACGTTGATCGCGCTGCTCAAGAACAGCACGATCGCCAGCGGGTTCTCGGTCGCCGAGGCGGGCGCGATCCGCCAGTACATCTCCGAGCGCGGCGACAGCCAGCTGATCGCCCTCCTGTGGGTGGCGCTCGGTTTCATCATCCTGGTCGCCGTGCTGTCCCTGGTTCAGCGCAGCCTGGAGAAGCGCTGGAGTGTGGCCCGATGAGCAGCGTCCTGTTCGACCTTCCCGGCCCGAAGTCGCGGGTGCGGCACCGGATCTACGCCGGGATCGGCATCCTCGCGGTCATCGCCCTGATCGCGTTCGTGGTCTACAAGTTCTACGAGAGCGGCCAGTTCACCGCGCAAAAGTGGGAATGGCTGCAGTACTCGCAGGTGCAGGCGGATCTCGCCAACGCCGTGCTGGCCACGCTCGAAGCGTTCGCCCTCGGCGCCGTGTTCGCCCTGATCTTCGGCGCGGTGTTCGCGGCCGGCCGGCTGTCCGAACGCGTGTGGCTCCGCGGGATCTCCACGTTCATCGTGGAGTTCTTCCGCGCGATCCCGCTGCTGATCCTGATGTTCCTCTTCTACTACGGCCTGCCGGCGGTCGGCGTCGACACCTCACCGCTGTTCGCCGTGGTGCTGGGCTTGACGTTGTACAACGGTTCGGTGCTCGCGGAGGTGTTCCGCGCCGGCATCAACTCGCTGCCGAAGGGCCAGTCAGAAGCGGCATATGCGCTGGGCATGCGCAAGTCACAGGTCATGTTCACGGTGCTGCTGCCGCAGGCGATCCGCGCGATGCTGCCGACGATCATCAGCCAGCTCGTGGTGCTGCTGAAGGACACCGCACTCGGGTTCCTGGTCACCTACCCCGAACTGCTCTACTACGCGCGCTACATCGGCTCGCAGGGCGTGTTCGGGCGCCCGATCGTGCCGTCGACCCTCGTGGCGGCCGGCATCTACATCGTGCTGTGCCTGCTGCTCACCGCCCTCGCGACGTGGGTCGAGAAGCGCAACCGGCGGAGCAAGAAGCACATCGAGACCACGGACAACAAGGCGGAGCAGGTCGTGCTCGGCACCGCCGCCGGCGGTGGTGCTGTCGGCGGCCTCTGACGGTCCGGTCGTTCGAAAAGGCCCCCGCACCCGCGGGGGCCTTTTTCGTGCGCTGCTCCGGATGCACCTGTCGGGTCGCCTGGCCGCGGATTAGCGTCGAGAGCACGCCCCGCCAGGCAGGAGCCCGCCCGTGCCGGATCTCCCCGAACACCACGAAGTGGTTCACCACAGCCCCGTCGGCATCGCCGAGACCTCGACCGTCATGGCGGCCGCGGGTCCCCTGGCGGGACGCTGGGTGCTGGTCGTCGGCGCCGGCACGGGCTTTTACCCTCGGCTGTTCCGCGCGGCCGGAGCGTCGCGGGTGGTCGGGGTCGACGCGGACCGCTCGCTGATCGCGTATGCGCAACGGCAGGAGGAACGCGATCCGCTGGGGATCTCCTGCGAGGTGCACTCGCCGCTGAAGCTGCCGGTGATCGGTGACTTCGACGTGGTCGTGGCCTTCGGCGTCGCGGGTCCGCTCGACGTGGTGGTCGCGGGGCTGGCGGCGAACGTCCGGCCGGGTGGGCTGCTCGTCTTCGCGCACCTGACGCCGGCCGCGCTCGCCGGCGCCGTGCCGGGTTTCGCCGTGACACCGGACTTCGAGGAAGCCGAGGGCACGCGGGTGACGGTCCGCGTGGAGGCCGATCCGCCGGTGTCGTTCGAGTCGTTCGTCCGAGCGCCGGGAACGGTCGAGGCGGCCCTCGCCGCCGCGGGTCTGCGCTCGATCGAACAGCAGCCGGTGACGGTGCCTACTGACGACGAGTCCTGGCGGCCACTCGTCGCGAATCCGCCGTTCGCGGTGCTGACCGCGCGGCAACCCTGACTTTCCGTCGGGAACTCACGTGAGGCCGCGGCCGACCGCGCGGGTCCGTTCGTGGCGGCCGAGGACGTCGGTGCTGTCCACCCACTGGTCGATCGCCCCGATCGCGCCCGGGTGAAGCGCGGCGACGAAGCGGTCGGCGCCGAGAACGCGGTAAGGGCGATTGTGGAAGCCGCGGGTGCGCGGGTCGATCGGCTCGGTCAGCCCGAGGCGGTTATGTTGTGCCGCAACGGTTTCGTAGGCAGTGGCCAGGTGCGTTTCCCGCTCGCGCCACGAGGTGGCGGCCAGGGCGCCGGCGAGGTGTGGTGTCAGCTCCGGTGCTAGGGGCAGCCGCGCGAACGCGCTGCCGAGCCACTTCGAGTACGGCGGGTACCGGCGCGCCATCAGCAGGCACAGGCACATGAGGTCCCGCACGAGCCGCGCGGCGACGACGGCGGACCCGAGCTCGTCGCCGACCTCGCCGCAGCGGCCGACGAACGCCTCTTCCTGCGCGATGCGCCGCCATTGCCCGGCGAGGACCTCGCGCCACACGTCGTCGGGGTACCAGGCCAGCGCGGCCCGGAGAGCGCCGAGGCGGCCGAGGCCGTCGTGGAAGACCGCGCCGCCGGTGAGCTCGGCGAGGGTCTGCGCCGGGGTGGTGAGCCAGTCGTGCCGGGACACGGCTTCGCCGGGCAGGAAGCCGAGCCGGGCGGTGAACCACGTCTCGACGTCGGCGATCTCCACGGCGTGGCGGACCGGGCCGTCGGCCGGGGACATGCGCTTCGTCGGGTCGCCTTCGTTGTCGGCGAAGTGCGTGGAGTGGCCCAGGAATTCGCGGGGCAGCTCGTGGGCGAGCAGGTCGTCGAGGTCGCCGGGTTCTCGGACGAACAGTTGCAGGCGCGGACCCCAGTCGTGGTCGGTGGAGCGTTCGGTGTCGAAGCCGAGGACTTCGGAGCCGGGGCCGATCAACGCGGCGGAGTACGTGAGCCCGCGGCGTTCGAGGATCGGGCGCACGACGTCGGCGTGAAAGCGGCGGGCGAGCTCGAGACCGGGCAGGAAGTCCACGCCGGCGAGTGTGTCGCGCCCGGCCGCCGCTCCGCGAGCGGTTTTAGCCGCGCACCCGGTGCCCCGCTTGCCAGACCGCGCGGATGCGACCGGCGAGGTCGGCGACGTCCACGGTGGGCCGTCGAGCAGCACGAGGTCGGCGCGAAGCCCCGGGGCGACGCGGCCGCGGTCGTCGAGGCGCAGGAGCCGGGCCGCGCCGCTCGTGGCGGCGCGCAGGGCGCCCGCGGGACCGAGACCGGCGGCGGCGAGCAGGCGCCGCTCGGTCAGCAAGTCGACCTGCGGCCGCGGCGCGAGGTCCGAGCCGGCGGCGATCGGAAGACCCGCTTCGACGGCGAGGTCGAGGGAGCACAGCACCCAATTTCAGGACCCTCACCTCGGTAGAACGGAATCGGGGCAGCCCCCGGGGAGGGCCGGGGCCTGTCTCGGGGCCGGAGAGGAGCCCGAGAGGGCACAGCGGGAAGTCCGCTGTTCCTACTCCGGTCAAGCGCATGAAATTGTGCCCCCAAGCCGTTGCGTCGGGCACGGGCACCATTGAGAGACCGGCCGGTCGCGAACGTGACCTACTCGATTTGACTGCACCGGAACGGCTCAGGCACCGAGTTCCCTCGCAGCCAACGCGATCGTCTCCTCTGCCAACGGCAAGAGCTCCGCTTCCCGAGCGGCAGCCGCACGGGAGAGCCGCGTGACGTCGTCCACCCACCGCCCCGTGGCGGTGTCCGGTTCGCCGATCCGCGCGAAGCCCCGTTCCAGCAAACCGGTCGCGTCGGCCAGGCGGCCGCGGGCGACGGCCTTGATCGCGCCGAGGGCGTTGGCCAGTGCGCTCGCCGGGCGGGACCACTCGCCGTCGCGGACGTGCGCCGCGGGGTCGCCGGGGCCGGGATCGGGGGCCGCCGAGGTCTCTCGCACCGCCAAGTCCAGGCGCCAGAACAGGGGCACCCGCGCGAAGCGGACGAACAGCAGCCGCCGCTGTGGTGAGTGGAAGAAGTGGGCGAGGTGCGTACCGCGGCGACCGGGCGTACGCGGTCCAGGACCGCCCGGACGTCGGCCAAGCAGGCGGGGACGCGGCCGTCGGGGACGATCCACTCCACGTCGATGTCGCTGAAGGCGTCGGCGGTGCCGCGGCGAGTGAGCCTCGCAGCCGGGCCACCGACGAAGGGCACGCGGCGGCCAGCGCGGTGACGACGGCGCCGGCCAGCTGCGCCCGTCTCACTTGCGGAAGAGCTTGTTGCCCAGCCACACGATCGGGTCGTACTTGCGGTCGGCGACCCGCTCCTTCATCGGGATCAGCGCGTTGTCCGTGATGTGGATGCCTTCCGGGCAGACCTCGCTGCAGCACTTCGTGATGTTGCAGTACCCGAGCCCGTGCTCCTCCTGCGCCGCGTCACGACGGTCGGCCACGTCGAGCGGGTGCATTTCCAGCTCGGCGATGCGCATCAGGTACCGCGGCCCCGCGAACGACTCCTTGTTCTCCTCGTGGTCGCGCACCACGTGGCAGGTGTTCTGGCACAGGAAGCACTCGATGCACTTGCGGAACTCCTGCGAGCGCTCGACGTCCACCTGCTGCATCCGGTACTCCCCCGGCTTCAGATCCGGGGGCGGCGTGAACGAGGGGATCTCGCGGGCCTTGGTGTAGTTGAAGGACACGTCCGTCACGAGGTCGCGGATCACGGGGAACGTGCGCATCGGCGTGACCGTGATGACCTCGTCCTCGGTGAACGTCGACATGCGCGTCATGCACATCAGGCGCGGTTTGCCGTTCACCTCGGCCGAGCAGGAGCCGCACTTGCCCGCCTTGCAGTTCCAGCGCACGGCGAGGTCGGAGGCCTGCGTGGCCTGCAAGCGGTGGATGATGTCGAGGACCACCTCGCCCTCGTTGACCTCCACCTTGAAATCCTGCAGCTCGCCGCCGGTCTCGTCGCCGCGCCACACCCGGAAACTGGCCTTGTAGCTCACGCGTTCCTCCCGGAGTGGTTCTCCAGCTCGGCGTCGGTGAAGTACTTGCCGAGCTCGTCGAGCTCGAACAGCTCGAGCAGGTCCTCCCGGAGCGGGATCTGCTCCTTCTCCACCACGTCGACGTCCGGTACCACAGGATTGTCCCCCGCCTTCGCCGAGCACACCAGCAGCTTGTGCCGCCAATCGGCGTCCATGCTGGGGTAGTCGTCGCGCGTGTGGCCGCCGCGGCTCTCGGTGCGCAGCAGCGCCGCGCGGGCGACACACTCGCTCACCAGCAGCATGTTGCGCAGATCCACGGCGAGGTGCCAGCCGGGGTTGAACTGCCGGTGCCCCTCCACGGTCACCTGCGCCATGCGCTGCCGGATTTCGCCGAGCTTCTCCAGCGCCTGGCGGATCTCGTCGGCCTTGCGGATGATGCCGACGAGGTCGTTCATCGACTGCTGCAGCTCGGTGTGCAGCGTGTACGGGTTTTCGGCCACGCCCTGCGCGGGCGGGTCGAACGGCGCCAGCGCCATCTTCGCGGCGGCGTCCACATCGGACTCCGCCACGGCCGGACGCGAGTCGCCGAGACCGTCCACATAAGACGCGGCGCCGAGGCCCGCGCGGCGGCCGAACACCAGCAGGTCGGACAGCGAGTTGCCGCCGAGCCGGTTGGAGCCGTGCATGCCGCCGGAGCACTCCCCCGCCGCGAACAGGCCGGGCACGCTCGCCGCGCCCGTGTCCGGGTCGACCTCGATGCCGCCCATCACGTAGTGGCAGGTGGGGCCGACCTCCATGGCCTCCTTGGTGATGTCGACGTCGGCCAGTTCCTTGAACTGGTGGTACATCGACGGCAGCCGGCGCCGGATCTCCTCGGCGGGCAGGCGGCTCGCGATGTCGAGGTAGACGCCGCCGTGCTGGGAACCGCGCCCCTCCTTCACCTCGGAGTTGATCGCGCGCGCCACCTCGTCGCGCGGCAGCAGGTCGGGCGTGCGGCGGTTGTTGTCGGCGTCGGCGTACCAGCGGTCGGCCTCGTCCTCGCTGTCCGCGTACTGGCCCTTGAACACGTCGGGCACGTACTCGAACATGAACCGCTTGTCCTCGGAGTTCTTGAGCACGCCGCCGTCACCGCGCACGCCTTCGGTGACGAGGATGCCCTTCACGCTCGGCGGCCAGACCATCCCCGTGGGATGGAACTGCACGAACTCCATGTTGATCAGCTTCGCGCCCGCGCGCAGGGCCAGCGCGTGGCCGTCGCCGGTGTACTCCCACGAGTTCGACGTGACCTTGAACGACTTGCCGATGCCTCCCGTCGCGAGCACCACGGCGGGCGCGTCGAAGAGGATGAACCGCCCGCTCTCGCGCCAGTAGCCGAACGCGCCGGCGATCTTGCCGTCGGACAGGAGCAGCTCGGTGACGGTGCACTCGGCGAAGACCTTGATGCGCGCCTCGTAGTCGCCGTACTTCGCGAAGTCCTCCTGCTGCAGCGAAACGATCTTCTGCTGCATCGTGCGGATCAGCTCGAGCCCGGTGCGGTCACCGACGTGCGCGAGGCGCGGGTAGGTGTGGCCGCCGAAGTTGCGCTGGCTGATGCGCCCGTCGGCCGTGCGGTCGAACAGCGCGCCGTAGGTCTCCAGCTCCCAGACGCGGTCCGGGGCCTCCTTGGCGTGCAGCTCGGCCATGCGCCAGTTGTTGAGGAACTTGCCGCCGCGCATGGTGTCGCGGAAGTGCACCTGCCAGTTGTCGTTCGGGTTCGCGTTGCCCATCGACGCCGCGCAGCCGCCTTCGGCCATCACGGTGTGGGCCTTGCCGAACAGGGACTTGCACACCACGGCGACGCTGAAACCGCGTTCGCGGGCCTCGATCACCGCGCGCAGACCGGCGCCGCCGGCACCGATCACCACCACGTCGTAGCTGTGCCGTTCGACCTCGGTCATGAATAGAGCCACCTCGGAGCTTGGACGCCGTTGTCTTCCTACTGCCGGAGAGAGGGTGCCGACGCTAGCCGACGAAACGCAGATCCGCGATGGCTCCGCTCGACACGAGCATCACGTAGAGGTCGGTCAGCACCAGCGTGCCGAGCGTCGTCCACGCGAGCTGCATGTGCCGGGTGTTGAGCCTCGAGACCTGCGTCCAGACCCAGTACCGGACGGGATGTTTCGAGAAGTGCTTCAGCCTGCCGCCGGTGACGTGCCGGCACGAGTGGCAGGAGAGCGTGTACGCCCAGAGCAGCACCACGTTGGCGACGATGATGATGTTGCCCAGCCCGAAGCCGAACCCGCTGGGGCTCTGGAACGCGACCACGGCGTCGTAGGTGTTGACCAGCGACACGATCACCGCGACGTAGAAGAAGTAGCGGTGCACGTTCTGGATGATCAGCGGCAGCTTCGTCTCGCCGGAGTACTTCCCGTGCGGCTCGGCCACGGCGCACGCGGGCGGCGAGAACCAGACCGAGCGGTAGTACGCCTTGCGGTAGTAGTAGCAGGTCAGGCGGAAGCCGAGCAGGAACGGCAGGACCAGCGCCCCGAGCGGGATCCAGCTCGGGAAGTCGCCGAACCAGTGCCCGAAGTGGCTCGAGCCCTCGACGCAGGAAGTGGACACGCACGGCGAGTAGAACGGCGTCAGGTAGTGGTAGTCGGGCACCCAGTACGCGGTGCGCACGAACGCCCGGACCGTCGCGTAGACGATGAAGGTCGCGAGCCCCAGCACGGTGAGCAGGGGTTGCAGCCACCACCGGTCGGTGCGCAACGTCCGGTCGGCCAGAAGCGCCCGCCCCGGGGAGCGGACGCCGGTGCCGGCCCGGCTGACGTCGTTGTCAGCGGGGGCGCTCACCGCTGGTCGCGCTTGTAGCCGCCAACACCTTCGTCGTCGGCGCCGTGCCAGAGCGCCGGATCGTACGGGGTGTCCGGGACGGGCACGCGGTCCACGGGTTTCGCCTGCGCCGGCACGGCCTGCGGGTGGCCGTCCAGCTCCGCGGTGTCGATGTCGAGGCGCTCGACATCGTTGGCCAGCCGGCGCACCGCCGAGGCGTCGCCGTACCGAGAGCGCAGGGCGCCCACGCACTGCCGCAACTGGCCGATGGTGCGCCGCAGTTCGGCGAGCTCTGTGGTGGACATCGGAAGCCTCCCTGTTCGGTGGGGCTGACAGGAACCGGGTGACGATCACTTCGCCACGTACGACTCTGCCTCGCGTTGTGCTATGTGACAAGTAGCACATTCACTAGCGTATTGCCTCTTGACCTTGGGAGTCGACCCCTCTCGGGGCGTGTCTTGGCGCGCAGGCCGCCGGCACGCTGGTCAGGGGTCGAATCGGCAGCCGGGATCCGGCTGTTTCGCTCGTGTCAGAGCGGTATCAGGGCGGTGTCAGCCGGGCCCGCCACAGTGGTGACCACGACCACCACGAAAGGAAGTCCCCATGAGCCAGACGGTGTCTGTCCCGCAGGGGTTGCCGATGGAGCGCGACGCGGGGCCGTTCGATCCGCCGCGGGAGATCACGCGGTTGCGGGAGGCGCGGCCGGTCAGCCCGATGCTGTTCCCGGACGGGCACGAGGGCTGGCTGGTCACCGGGTACGACGAGGTGCGGCAGCTGCTGGCCGACACGCGGTTCAGCTCGCGGCAGGACCTGGGGGTCATGCACGTGCCCTACGAGACGCCCGGGATGCCGGTCGCCACGGAGCCGTCGCCGCAGGTGCCCGGGTTGTTCATCGCGATGGATCCGCCGGATCACACGCGGCTGCGGCGCAAGCTGACGGGCGCGTTCACCGTCAAGCGGATGAAGCAGCTGGAGGACCACATCGCCGAGGTCGTGGAGCGGCAGCTGGACGCGATGGCGCAGCTGACGCCGACGGTGGACCTCGTCAAGGAGTTCGCGTTGCCGGTGCCGTCGCTGGTGATCTGCGAGCTGCTGGGTGTGCCGTACGAGGACCGGGCCGATTTCCAGGCCAACTCGGCCAAGTTCCTGGTCAAGGAGCAGGAGCTCGAGGCGAAGATGGCGGCGTACGGCGCGCTCACCACCTACCTCGGCAACCTGGTGGCGGGAAAGCGCGCCGAGCCCGGTGAGGACATCCTGTCCGACCTGGCCCGGCAGGAGGACCTCAGCATCGAGGAGCTGACCGGTATCGCGTTCCTGCTGCTGCTCGCGGGCCACGAGACCACCGCGAACATGCTGGCGCTCGGCACGTTCGCGCTGCTGGAGCACCCCGAGCAGCTCGCCGAGCTGCGCGCCGACCCGGAGCTGCTGCCCGGGGCCGTCGAGGAGCTCATGCGGTACCTGTCGGTGGTCGACATCAACTTCCGCTACGCCACGGAAGACCTCGAGCTCGGCGGAGAGACGATCCCGGCCGGCTCGACCGTCGTCGTCTCGACGCTGGCCGCCAACCGCGACCCGCGGCGCTTCGAGAACCCCGACACGCTGGACCTCCGCCGCAACTCGCGCGGCCAGCTGGCCTTCGGCCACGGCGTGCACCAGTGCCTCGGCCAGCAGCTGGCCCGCATCGAGATGCGCGCCGGGTTCGCGGCGCTGCTGCGGCGCTTTCCGACGCTGCGGCTCGCCATCCCCGCCGACCAGGTGAAACTCCGGACGGACATGAACATCTACGGCGTCCACGAGCTGCCCGTCACCTGGACGACCACGGCCCCGTGAACCCGGAAACAAGCGTGCCGCGCCCGACACACCGGCGCGGCACGCTGTTCTTCCGGGGTTTACTGAATCGATTTTGATAACCCGGCCCACACCGGCTACCGTGGTGGCCGTCACGTTCCTGAGACGCCAGTGCTGCCGTCCCGCGGACCCACCACACAGGACCCCACCACAGAGTGAGCCGGGAGCCGGACATGAGCAGCACACCCGACACGACGGTGCATCCCGTCGTCGCCGAGGTCACCGCCCGCATCGTCGAACGCAGCACGCAAACGCGCGCCGCCCACCTCGCGCGCAGCGCCGCAGCCCACGAAGAAGGCCCGGTGCGCCGCGGTCTCGCGTGCAGCAACCTCGCGCACGGGTTCGCCGCGATGGACGGCGTGGACAAGGCGGCGCTGCGCGAGCTGCGTGCGCCGGGTGTCGCGATCGTGTCGTCCTACAACGATCTGCTGTCGGCGCACCAGCCGATGCAGGAGTACCCCGCATGGCTGAAGAAGTCGGTGCGCGCGGCGGGCGGCGTGGCGCAGTTCGCGGGCGGCGTGCCCGCGATGTGCGACGGGGTGACGCAGGGGCGGCCGGGCATGGAGCTGTCGCTGTTCAGCCGCGAGGTGATCGCGATGGCGACGGCGATCGCGCTGTCCCACGACCTGTTCGACGCGTCGCTGCTGCTGGGCGTGTGCGACAAGATCGTGCCCGGGCTGCTGATCGGCGCGCTGTCGTTCGGCCACCTGCCGGCGATCCTGGTGCCGGCCGGGCCGATGAACTCCGGCTTGCCCAACAAGGAAAAAGCCCGCGTCCGGCAGCTGTACGCCGAGGGTCTCGCGACGCGCGAGGACCTGCTCGACGCGGAGGCGGCGTCGTACCACTCGGCCGGCACGTGCACCTTCTACGGCACCGCC
The DNA here is from genome assembly GCF_040678995.1 of Amycolatopsis sp. NPDC049253. NCBI lineage: Bacteria > Bacillati > Actinomycetota > Actinomycetes > Pseudonocardiales > Pseudonocardiaceae > Amycolatopsis > Amycolatopsis sp. NPDC049253. The sequence continues at coordinate 15,427 of NZ_JBFAQX010000015.1, forward strand.
AACTCGAACCAGATGGTCGTCGAGGTGATGGGGCTGCACCTGCCGGGCGCGAGCTTCGTGCCGCCCGGCACGCCGCTGCGCCAGGCCCTCACGGAAGAGGCCGGCCGGCGCGTGGTCGAGCTGTCGCGCGGCGAGGCCTACACGCCGGTTTCCCTGGTGCTGGACGAAAAAGCGTTCGTCAACGGCATCGTCGCACTACTCGCCACGGGTGGTTCGACCAACCACACGATGCACCTCGTCGCGATCGCCGCGGCGGCGGGCATCCAGCTGACGTGGGACGACTTCTCGGACCTCTCGGCCGTCGTGCCGCTGCTGGCGCGCGTGTATCCGAACGGCAGCGCGGACATCAACCACTTCCACGCGGCCGGCGGTATCCAGTTCCTGGTCGGCACGCTGCTCGACGCCGGGTTCCTGCACGAGGACGTGCACACCGTCGCCGGGTTCGGGCTGCGCCGCTACACGCAGGAGCCGATCCTGTCCGACGGCGAGCTCGTGTGGCGCGACGTGCCCACCCGCAGCCTCGACGAGGACGTGCTGCGCCCGGTGTGGCGGCCGTTCGCGCCGGACGGCGGGCTGCGCATGGTCGCCGGCAACCTGGGCCGGGCCGTGACGAAGGTGTCGGCGGTGGCGCCGGAGCACCGCGTGGTGCAGGCGCCGGCGCGGGTGTTCACGTCGCAGGAGGCGTTCGCGATCGCGTTCGAGGCCGGCGAGCTGGGCCGCGACGTCGTGGTGGTGCTGCGCCAGCAGGGACCGCAGGCCAACGGCATGCCGGAGCTGCACGGCCTCACGCCCGCGCTGGGCGTGCTGATGGACCGCGGTTTCCAGGTCGCGCTGCTCACCGACGGGCGGATGTCGGGTGCGTCGGGCAAGATCCCGGCGGCCATCCAGGTCACGCCGGAGGCCGCGGTGGGCGGGCCGATCGCCCGGATCGCCGACGGTGACGTCGTGCGCTTCGACGCTCGCTCCGGCACGCTCGACGTGCTGGTCGACGCCGACGAGTTCGCGCGCCGTGATCTTCTGGACGCACCGCCGGCGTTCGTGGAAGGCACCGGGCGGGAGCTGTTCGGCGCGCTGCGCCGAGCGGTGGGTCCCGCCGATCAGGGTGCGAGCGTTTTCGGCCCGCTGACGGCGGAGCTGGACCTGCTCCGCGACGCGCCCGGCGGGCGGGGCACACTCGGACTGCCATTGCACACCTTGGAAACCCAGGAGGTCGGTCAGTGACCACCGGTTCGGACCTGCTCGCCCTTTCGCCCGTGATGCCCGTGGTCGTGATCGACGACGTCGACGACGCCGTGCCCACCGCGCGCGCGTTGCTCGCCGGCGGGATCGGGGTGATCGAGCTGACCCTGCGCACGCCCGTGGCGCTCGCCGCGATCGAGCGGGTGGCCGCGGAAGTGCCGGACATCGTCGTGGGTGCGGGCACCGTGACGTCGCCGGCGCAGGCCGCGCAGGCCGCCGACGCGGGCGCGAAGTTCCTCGTGACACCCGGCTGCACCGACGCCGTGCTCGACGCCTGCTTCGCCACGAGCCTGCCGTTCCTGCCGGGCGCCGCGACGGTGTCCGAGGCGATGCGGCTGGCAGAGCGCGGCCTGACCGCGTTGAAGTTCTTCCCGGCGGAGGCCAGCGGCGGCGTGGCCTACCTGAAGTCGCTGACGGGTCCGTTGCCGGACTTGCGCTTCTGCCCGACCGGCGGGATCACCGTGGACTCGGCGCCTTCGTACCTGGCGCTGCCGAACGTCGGCTGCATCGGCGGCTCGTGGCTGACGCCGGCGAAGCTGCTGGCGGCCAAGGACTTCGGGACGGTCGAGAAGCTGGCCGCGGAGGCTGCTGCGCTGCGCAGCTGAGTACCGGGCAGCTGAGTACTGGGCAGCTGAGTACTGGGCGGCTGAGTACCGAGCGGCTGAGTCTCGCTCTGCCGTTCCCGCCGGGGGGTGGGAACGGCAGGGCTGCGCTCGTCGGACCAGGTGGCGCCAGGGCTGATCAGTCGAGGGTGGCGTCGTCCAGCAGGCTGGATTCGGCACCGAACTCGCGCAGCTCGTCGCGGATGACGGTGTAGGCGAGGCCCTGCGGGTAGCCCTTGCGGCCGAGGAAGCCGAGGAGGCGGCGGATGGCCGTCTGTTCGTCGACGTTGCCGAGGGAGCCCAGGCGTTTGCGGACGAGCTCGCGGGCCCGCTGTTCCTCCGCCTCGCGGTCGACCTCGCCGGCGGCCTGCGTGGCGATCTCGTCGTCGACGCCCTTGCGGCGCAGCTCGGCGACGAGCGCCGTGCGGGACAGGCCCTGGCCGGCGTGCCGGGCCTTGACCCACATCTCGGCGAACTCGGCGTCGTTGACGAGGCCGGCGCGGTCGAGCTTGCCGAGCAGCGTTTCGATGGTGTCGTCGTCGAAACCCTTGCGCCGCAACGTCTGCCGCAGTTCGTCTACGGTTCGCGCACGCGTCGCCAGGAGATCGAAGCAGATCTCCTTGGCTTTCTTGGCCCGCTCCTCCGGCGGCAGCTCCGCCGGCTCCACCTTCGGCGCCCTCGCCACTACGCCTTTCCTCCCTCGCACACTTCCGCCCCGCCGAGCCCTCTCCGCCCGACGACGCGCCACCACTCCCCCACCCCACGGGCCGGCCCACCCCACGGCAAGCCGCCCCACCGTCACACCTGCAAACGCAGCGCAAGCACACCGCGCTGCTTCACTACCCGGCCATCTCACCGGGCCAGGTCACCTCGCGAACGCAACCCCGCCGGGGGTCCAGGGGGCTTGCCCCCTGGCGGGGGGTGTGAGGATTCGACTCCCCACAAGACACACTTCTGATTCCGTCCGGCGAGCGCTCTTCGCGAGCAGACGCTCCCCGGGAATCAGAAGTCGACGGGAGCCGGAACCGCAGCTTCGGCGACCTCGGCGTCGACCTGCGGGCCGATACCCAGCTTCTCCTTGATGCGCTTCTCGATCTCGTTGGCGATGTCCGGGTTGTCGCGCAGGAACTTCCGCGCGTTTTCCTTGCCCTGGCCGAGCTGGTCGCCCTCGTAGGTGTACCAGGCGCCGGACTTGCGCAGGATGCCCTGGTCGACGCCCATGTCGATGAGCGAGCCCTCACGGGAGACGCCCACGCCGTAGAGGATGTCGAACTCGGCCTGCTTGAAGGGCGGGGCCATCTTGTTCTTCACGACCTTGACGCGGGTGCGGTTGCCGACCGGCTCGCCGCCGTCCTTGAGCGTCTCGATGCGGCGCACGTCGAGGCGGATCGAGGCGTAGAACTTCAGCGCCTTACCACCGGTCGTGGTCTCCGGGGACCCGAACATGACGCCGATCTTCTCGCGCAGCTGGTTGATGAAGATCGCGGTGGTGCCGGAGTTGTTCATCGCACCGGTCATCTTGCGCAGCGCCTGGCTCATCAGGCGGGCCTGGAGGCCGACGTGCGAGTCGCCCATCTCGCCCTCGATCTCGGCGCGCGGCACGAGCGCGGCCACGGAGTCGATGACCAGGATGTCGAGCGCGCCGGAACGGATCAGCATGTCCGCGATCTCCAGCGCCTGCTCACCGGTGTCCGGCTGGGAGACGAGCAGCGCGTCGGTGTCCACGCCGAGCTTCTTGGCGTACTCCGGGTCCAGCGCGTGCTCCGCGTCGATGAACGCCGCGATGCCGCCGTTCTTCTGCGCGTTGGCCACCGCGTGCAGGGCGACCGTGGTCTTACCGGAGGACTCCGGGCCGTACACCTCGATGACGCGGCCGCGGGGCAGCCCGCCGATGCCGAGCGCGACGTCGAGGGCGATCGCGCCGGTGGGGATCACGGCGATGGGCGCGCGGCCCTCTTCGCCGAGGCGCATCACCGAGCCCTTGCCGTACTGCTTGTCGATCTGCGCAAGGGCAAGCTCGAGCGCCTTGTCCTTGTCGGGTGCTGCTGGCATTGGGGTCCACCTCGCTGGTTGGCCTGTGTGGCTTGTTCGGTTGTCCAGATCAAGCTCTGTCCGGTCCGACGCTACGGGGAGGGACCGACAATTCCCGGCACGGCGACCGATCTGTGGATCGCCGGCCCCCGGTGTGCACAACACTGTAGACGAACAGGTGTTCGAGGGTTGTGCCGACACGCCCGTCCGCTAGGATTTTTCGCCCTTCCGAGCTCCCCTTCCCCGGGACGAACCGATGAACCGCAGGTCAGCGCCGTTCCGGCGGGATGTCGAAGGCTTCGCACACCTCACGCCAGATCTGCTTCGCCGGGATCCCCGCTGCCAGAGCCTGGTCGACGGTCCTCCCGCCGAGCCCGCTGAGCACGTGGTCCTGGGCCAGGACCTCGGCCCGCCCGGGGCCGAACTCGTCCGCCATGAGCCGCCGGAACACCGTGATACGCATCGGCCGAATGCTAGCTCGCGGCCTCCCCCGCGGCGCGAACGGCCCGTTCGCGCCGCGGCAGCGAACGAAAACTTCTCACTCGCCGGGCTGCACGCTCTGCTCGAAGTAGTCCGCCAGCGTCCCCGGGGTCGGCGCGGCGCCCTGACCTGCGGAATTGACCTGGTAGATGAACCCGACGAGCGGCCGGTCGGACACCGTGAACACCAGCACCGCCGCGTTCTGCCCGGCCGCCGACGAGTAGTGGCCCTCCAGTCCGTTGCCCTTCCACGCGGCCTCCACGCGGTCGCCGCCGGCGGAGGCGAGCAGCCCGTCCGTGTACTGCTTCAGCACGGCGGCCGACGTGCCCTGCACGTACGTCACCTGCGAGCCCGCGCGGCCCGGTGCCGCGCACGTCGAGGTGGCGCCGAGGCTCTGCGCGGGCGCGGCGGGGCCGTTGCCCATGCCGGGGTGGCAGCCGCCGGTGTCGGCGATCTTCCCGGCGAGCTGACGCAGGCACCCGGTGAGGCCCTGGGCGTCGGCCTGGCCGGGCGTGCGGCACTGGTCCGCGGTGTAGGTCTGCACCGAAGCGGACGACGTCAGGAAAACCGTGAGCCCCGCGGCGAGGACCACGACCACCGCCACCGCGACGCCGATCCACAGCTTTGTCCGGCTCTTTTTCGCCGGCGCGGCGGCGGCGGGGGCCGGCGAGTACGTCGGGAAGTTCGACGGCGCCGGCCCCGCCGGGAACGACGGCTGCGCGTACCCGGCCGGCGGCTGCTGCGGGGGCGGCGGGGGGTATCCACCCGGCGCGTACGCGGGCGCACCCGCCGCGACCTGGCCTTCCACGTTCTGCGTCCGCATCGACAGCCCGTCGCGCGCCACGTGCTGCGCGCCCAGCGCCACGGCCGTCTCAGGCTGGTCGAGACTCGCGGGCACGACACCGAGCTTCTCCGCGATCATCGAGCCGACCAGCGGCAGCCGGCTCGAGCCGCCGACCAGGTAGATGCCGGCGAGGCGGTCCGGCGTCAGCCCGGCCGTCCGCAGCGTGCGCGCGAGCAGCTCCACGCTGCGCAGCATCGCCGGGCGCACCAGGCCTTCGAGCTCGCCGCGCGTGACCAGCACGTCCTTGAACGGCTCGGGCATCGGCACCTCGGTCTGCGGGTGCCGCGACAGCGCCTCCTTGGCCGCCTTCACGTCCTCCTGCAACGCCCGCCGCGTGCGCCGGTCCGCGGTGGACTCCGGCCGCAGGAGGCGTTGCCAGCGCTGGGGATCCGAGTGCGAGACCTCACGCCCGACGTGCACCATCAGCGCCTGGTCGACGTCGAGGCCGCCGAGGTCGGGCAGGCCGTCCTCGGCGAGCACGACGTAGCCGTTCTGCGTCGCGCCGACGACCGCGACGTCGAAGGTGCCCGCGCCCAGGTCGTACACCGCGAGCGCCTGCCCGGGCGCGAGCCCCTTGCCCGGGAACGACGCGAAGTGCGCGGCCGCGGCGACGGGTTCGGGCACCAGGACGACACTCGCGCCGATGCCCGCGAGCCGGGCCGAGGACAGCAGGACGTTGCGGCGCACCGGTCCCCACTGCGCGGGGTGCGTGAGGCGGACCTCGTCGGGCTGCTCGCCGCCGAGCTGGCGCGTGGTCTCCTCGAGCACGCGGCGCAGGATCGCGGCGAGGGCTTCGTTGACGGGCACGACGTCGGTGCCCAGCAGCAGCGTCTGCTCGTCGATGCGGCGTTTCGGGTTGGGCTCGAAACGGGTGGGGTCCAGGCGCGCGCGGCGTTCGGCGTCGCGGCCCACCATGATCGTGCCGTCCTCGCCGGCGAAGATCGCCGAAGGCATGTTGGCCGACCCGTCCACCTCGACGACCCGCGGCGGCCGGCCGTACGCGGAGAGCACGGCGACCGTGTTGGACGTCCCCAGGTCCACCGACAGGATCCGCACTTCCAGTCCCCCTTGCCGTAGCTGCGCTGGCGGTGATGCTCCCACGCGGAGAGCCGTCGCGCGGGCGGACCCGCGGAACTGGTGGGGTGTGCGGCGCCGGACGTGACGCAGTGCACCTCCGCATCGCCCGGTCGGGTGGTCGAGGAGACCGTGACCTGGGCGTTCGCCGCGAAGGGACCGTTCGCGACAGCGGGAATCGGAAACTGTCGGGGGTGCCGCGCATCATGGAGGACGTGGCAGCAGACGTCCTCGACCTCTTCTCCCCCGCGACCCGCACGTGGTTCGAGGGGGCGTTCGCCGCGCCGACCGCGGCGCAGGAAGGGGCCTGGCGGGCCGCGCACGCCGGGCAGCACGCCCTGGTGGTGGCGCCCACCGGGTCCGGCAAGACGCTGTCCGCGTTCCTGTGGGCACTCGACCGGCTGTCGGTGGAGCCACCGCCGGCGGAGCCGCGCAAGCGCTGCCGCATCCTCTACGTCTCGCCGCTGAAGGCGCTGGCGGTCGACGTGCAGCGCAACCTGCGCGCGCCGCTGGCCGGGATCTCGCAGGCGTCGCGGCGGCTGGGGCTGCCGGTGCCGGAGATCGAGGTCGGCATGCGCACCGGCGACACCACAGCGGCCGAGCGCCGGTCGTTCGGCAAGACGCCGCCCGACGTGCTGGTGACCACGCCGGAGTCGCTGTTCCTCATCCTCACGTCGTCGGCGCGCGAGTCGCTGGCGGGCGTGGAGACGGTGATCGTCGACGAGGTCCACGCCGTGGCGGGCGGCAAACGGGGCGCGCACCTGGCGGTGTCGCTGGAGCGGCTCGACGCGCTGCTGCCGAAGCCCGCGCAGCGGATCGGGTTGTCGGCCACCGTGCGGCCGGTCGACGAGGTGAGCTCCTTCCTCGCCGGCGGGCGGCCGGTCACGGTGGTGCAGCCGAAGCTCGCGAAGACCATCGAGGTCCGCGTCGAGGTGCCGGTGGAGGACATGGCGAACCTCGACGGGCCGGCCCCGTCGCCGATGGAGCGGCTGGAGAACCTCACGTCGTTGTCGCAGCTGCCGTCCGAAGGCGGCATCGGCACGCAGGAGGAGATCGCGGGCGCCGAGGTGAAGCGGCCGTCGATCTGGCCCGCGGTCGAGGAGCGGGTGCTGGAGCTGATCCAGGCACACCGGTCGACGATCGTGTTCGCCAACTCGCGGCGGCTCACCGAGCGGCTCACGGCGCGGCTCAACGAGCTGGCGGCCGAGCAGACGGAGCTGCGGGCCGTCGACGCGTTCCCGGCCGAGGCGATCGGGCAGTCCGGGCTCACCACGGGCGCGGCGCCGACGATCGCGCGGGCGCACCACGGATCGATGTCGCGGGAGCAGCGCACCCACGTGGAGGAGGAGCTCAAGTCAGGGCGGCTGCCGTGCGTGGTGGCGACGTCGTCGCTGGAGCTGGGCATCGACATGGGCGCGGTCGACCTCGTCGTCCAGATCGAGGCACCGCCCACGGTCGCGTCGGGGCTGCAGCGCGTCGGGCGCGCCGGGCACCAGGTGGGGGCCGTGTCGTCCGGGGTGATGTTCCCGAAGTTCCGCGGTGACCTCGTGTCGTGCGCGGTGGTCGCGGAGCGGATGGCCGCCGGCGCGATCGAGGCCGTGCGATACCCGCGCAACCCGCTTGACGTGCTGGCGCAGCACGTGGTGGCGATGGTGGCGCTCGAATCGTGGACGGTGCCGGAGGTCGCGGCGCTGGTGCGCCGGGCGGCGCCGTTCTCCGCGTTGCCCGACGACGCGTTGCACGCGGTGCTCGACATGCTGGCGGGGCGGTACCCGAGCGAGGAGTTCGGCGAGCTGCGGGCGCGGATCACGTGGGACCGCGTGACCGGCGAGCTGCACGGGCGGCCGGGTTCGCAGCGGCTCGCGGTCACGTCGGGCGGCACGATCCCCGACCGCGGGCTGTTCACGGTGATGACGCCGGGAGCCGACGACAAACCGGGCTCGCGCGTCGGCGAGTTCGACGAGGAGATGGTGTACGAGTCGCGCGTCGGCGACACCATCCTGCTAGGCACGTCGTCGTGGCGGATCACGGACATCACTCACGACCGCGTGATCGTGGTGCCGGCACCGGGCGAGCCCGCGCGGATGCCGTTCTGGAAGGGCGACGCGGCGGGCCGGCCGCTGGAGCTGGGGCGGGCGCTGGGCGCGTTCGTGCGGGAGCTGTCCACTTCGGACAGCGTGGCGGCGCGGGACCGGGCCGCGGCAGCGGGGCTCGACCAGCGGGCGTGTGACAACCTGCTGGCATACCTGGAGGAGCAGAAGTCGGCGACGCGGCACGTGCCGAACGACCGGACGATCCTGCTGGAGCGCTACCGCGACGAGCTGGGCGACTGGCGGATCGTGGTGCACTCGCCGTTCGGAGCGCAGGTCAACGCGCCGTGGGCGCTGGCGATCGCCGCGCGGCTGCGGGAGAACCGGGGTGTCGACGCGCAGGTGGCGCACTCCGACGACGGCATCGTGCTGCGGCTGCCCGACGCGCTCGACGCCGAGGGCGGCGAGGTCACCATCGGCGCCGACGACGTGCTGCTGGACCCGGAGGAGGTCGAGCAGCTGATCGTGGCGGAGGTCGGCGGGTCGGCGGTGTTCGCCGCGCGGTTCCGCGAGTGCGCGGCGAGGTCGCTACTGCTGCCGCGGCGTGACCCGCGGCGCCGGACGCCGTTGTGGCAGCAGCGGCAGCGGGCGTCGCAACTGCTGTCGGTGGCGGCGAAGTACGAGCGGTTCCCGGTGGTGCTGGAGGCGATGCGGGAGGTCCTGCAGGACGTCTACGACGTGGGCGGGCTGCGGGAGCTGATGGCCGACGTCCGGGCGCGCCGGGTGCGGCTGGTGGAGGTGGAGACGCCGGCGGCGTCGCCGTTCGCGCGGAGCCTGCTGTTCGGTTACGTCGGGATGTTCCTGTACGAGACCGACGCGCCGCTGGCCGAGCGGCGGGCGGCCGCGTTGTCGCTGGATTCCGGGCTGCTGGCCGAACTGCTCGGCACGGAGGCGATCCGGGAGCTGCTGGATCCCGACGCCGTGCGCGAGGTGGAGCGGTCGCTGCAGCGGCTGGATCCCGATCGGCACGCGCGTTCGGCGGAGGACGCGGCCGACCTGTTGCGGTTCCTGGGTGATCTGTCCACCGCGGAGGCCTCGGAGCGGGGGATCCGGCCCGAGTGGCTGGAGGAACTGGAAGCCGCGCGGCGGGCGATCCGGGTGCGGATCGCCGGCGAGGAGCGGTTCCTGGCGATCGAGGACGCCGGGCGGGTGCGCGACGCGCTGGGGGTCGCGTTGCCGGTGGGGGTGCCCGAGGCGTTCACGGAACCGGTGGAGGATCCACTGGGCGACCTGCTCGGGCGGTACGCGCGGATCCGCGGGCCGTTCCCGGCTTCGGCGGCGGCCGCGCGGTTCGGGCTCGGGCCGGCCGTGGTCACGGGTGTGCTGGAGCGGATGACCGGGCAGGGGCGGCTGGTCCGCGGTGAGCTGAGCCCGGTCGGGCACCCGGACACCCACGGCGTGGGGCTCGAATACTGCGACGCGGGGGTGCTGCGGCGGCTGCGGCGGGCCTCGCTGGCGAAGCTGCGGGCGGAGGTCGAGCCCGTGGAGCCCGCGGCGCTGGGCCGGTTCCTGCCGTCGTGGCACGGGATCGGCGCGCGGGTGCGCTCGGCGCCGACGGCCGACGACGTGCTGTCGGTGGTCGAGCAGCTGGCCGGCGCGCCGTTGCCGGCGAGTGCCGTGGAGTCGCTGATCCTGCCGAGCCGCTTGCCGGGCTACTCCCCCGCGCTGCTCGACGAGCTGACCACGGCCGGCGAGGTCACGTGGGCGGGCTGCGGCGCGCTGTCCGGTGGGGACGGGTGGCTGGCGCTGGCACCGACGGACGTGGCCGACCTGCTGCTGCCGGAGGTCGAGGAGAACGCGCCGTCGAGCCCGGTGCACGAGGCTCTGCTGTCCACTTTGGAGGGTGGTGCGCTGTTCTTCCGGCAGCTGGTGGACCGGGTTTCGCCGCAACTGGAGTCGCCACCGAACGACGGTGACATCGCGGGCGCGCTGTGGGATCTGGTGTGGGCCGGGCTGGTCACGGGCGACACGCTCGCGCCGCTGCGCGCGCAGGTCGCGGGCCACGGCGCGCACAAACCGCGGCGGCAGGCGCCGCGCGGCCGGTACGCGCGGCTGCGGGCGGGGCGCCCGGCGATGCCGTCGCGCACGGGACCACCGACGGTCGCCGGCCGCTGGGCTCTCACGCCGGCGCGCGAGACCGATCCGACGCGTCGCGCCCACGCGCGCACCGAGGCGTTCCTCGAACGGCACGGCGTGCTCACCCGCGGCGCGCTGGACACCGAGCGGGTCACGGGCGGGTTTTCGGGGATCTACAAGGTGTTGCGCGGCATGGAGGACTCGGGCCAGGTCGTGCGCGGCTACGTGGTGGAGGGCCTCGGCGCGGCACAGTTCGCGGCGAAGGGCGCGGTCGACCGGCTGCGCGCCTTGTCGGGTCCCCCGCCCGGCACGGAGGGCTGGTCCGGCTCCCCCGCGCGGGCGGGTGGCGACCGCGCGGTCGTGCTGGCCGCCGCCGACCCGGCCCAGCCCTACGGCGCGGCCCTGCCCTGGCCGGCCGCCACCGGCGACACGAAACACCGTCCGGCGCGCAAGGCGGGCGCGCTCGCGGTGCTCGTCGACGGTGTCCCCGCCCTCTACGTGGAACGCGGCGGCCGCTCCCTGCTGAGCTTCACCGAGGACCGCGCCCCCCTCCAAGCCGCCGCGGCGGGCCTCTCCACCGCCGTCCGCGAGGGCTGGCTGGGCCAACTGGCCGTCCAACGCGCCGACGGCGAACAAGCCCTCACCTCCGAACTCGCCGACATCCTCCGCGAGGCCGGCTTCCGCGCAACCCCGAAGGGACTGCGGTTGCGCGCCTGAGCGCCCACGGGTCCGGGAGGACGCCGGCGCCGCGGCAAACGCACCTGGCGGCCGTGGGCGAGAAGTCGCGATGCTAGAGGCCTGCAGCCGCGCATCCGTGTTCCGCGGGGAATGGCGAAGCCGAAGGCCTCGCGAGCGCGAGCCCGGACAGGCGCGGTTCGATCAGCGCCGAAGAGCCTGCGGCACCGGCCCGCCCACCGCGAGCATCCGCTCACGCCGGAGAGGTCGCGACTACCCGGCAGAGTCCAGCAGGGCGGGCCAGCGCTGAAGCGGCCGCGGCTACCAGCCTGACCGCCGCGCAGGCGTCGGCCGGCGCCGGAGCAACTGCGGCAGGGCCGACACGCGCGGCGCGGGCCCTCCCCCGCACCGAGGAGCCCCGAACGCCAGCCGGAGCGCCGCGAGTGACGGCACACGCGGGAGCAGCTGTGGCCCGCCGGCCGCGTGGCGCGAGCGCTGGCCGGCGCGGAAGAGTCCCGAATGCCGGCCGTGCCGCCGCGGGCGGTGGCCGGCGGCGAGGGGCGTGCGTTGCCGGGCTGACCAGCGCGGGTGGCGCGTGGGGTGGAGCCGGTGGTCATTAGACTTCGTGCGGATACTCGGCGGGAAAAGGACGTTCGATCATGGCGATGCGCGCTCTGCGCTACTTTGGGGACCCGGTGCTCAAGACGATCTGCGATCCCGTGACGACGTTCGACAAGAAGGTCGAGGCGCTGGTCACGGATCTGATGGACTCGGTGAAGCCGGACGGGCGCGCGGGGCTGGCGGCGCCGCAGATCGGGGTCGGGCTGAGGGTGTTCAGTTACGACGTGGGTGGCCTGACGGGTTACGTGATCAACCCCGAGATCGTCTCGTTGTCGGAGGAGACGCACGAGATCGACGAGGGCTGCCTGTCGGTGCCGGAGCTGTGGTTCCCGACCGTGCGGGCCAAGCACGCGGTGGTGCGGGGCGTCGACCTGCGCAATGAGCCGATCGAGGTCGAGGGGGTCGACGTGCTGGCGCAGTGCCTGCAGCACGAGACCGACCACCTGGACGGCATGCTCTACCTGGACCGGCTGACGCCCGAACGCAAGAAGCAGGCGCTCAAGCAGGCGCGGGGCAAGGACTGGTTCTGGAACCGCTGAGCACCGTCGGCGAAAGCATTCATGCCCGCGGAAAACGTTCTCCGTAAACAGCGATATCGGGATTTGCTCACACCCTGAATACCGTAAGCGGAATGTTCCAATCAACGGCGAGAAAGGGCCTCGTCGGAAGCCCGTCGGCCGCTCGGAAATTCCTTCGGGCGCCTGAGGTTCGGAAGCGAGCCTGGAGCACCGCCCGCGTCTGATCACGCGGAGAGGCGATCATCGGCACCGGCCCGGATCCCCCGCCGTCATCGGTGCTCGACTGCGCCAGCGCGGCGAGTGTCGAGCCCGAGCCCGGTGACGCCGTGGGGAACGGGACCGCGAAAGGTCCACTCGTACGGCCGAGCCCGCGCCGGCCTACGGGAGCTGGTCGTGCCCCGAAGCCGGCAACCGCCTGATCGCGGCGCCGCAAGATCGACAGGGACAACGCGCGCGCCGCTAATGCAAGGCGACGGTTAACTCACGGCAATATCACGATTTAACTCGGACAATCCACGAGTATGACTTGTTTCGTCCGGGCCCCGTTTCCCGATCGTTCACCCGGCACCGGTTCGAGATTAATTTACCGTCCCTAAGTTCCTGACGCACGTTTCACGACGAAAGCAAAGGGACCATGGACACACCTCTGGCAGTCCGGGCTCGGGGAATCACCAAAAGTTTCGGCGAGGTCGTCGCGCTCGACGAAATCGATCTCGACGTCGCGCAGGGGCAGATCCACGGAGTGGCCGGGCCGAACGGCGCGGGCAAAACCACGCTGCTGGGTCTGCTGCTGGGCCTCGCCGTCGCGGACGTGGGCCGCCTGGAGATCCTGGACTCGCCCGTCGGGCGGACCCTGGACGCTCCCGGCGGCGTCGCCGGGTTCGTCGACGGCCCCGGCCTCTACCCCTCGCTCACGGCGCGCAAGAACCTGGCCGCGCTGGCCGCACTGCGTGGCGGCGACACCCGCGCGGCCGACATCGACGACGCGCTCGCACAGGTCGGGCTGACCGACGTGGCCGACGACCGCGTGCGCGGCTTCTCCCTCGGCATGCGCCAACGGCTCGGCCTCGCCGCCGCCCTGCTCACCCGCCCGCGGCTGCTCGTGCTCGACGAGCCCGCCAACGGCCTCGACCCCGCCGGCAAGAAGCACGTGCACGGGGTCCTGAAACGGCTCGCGGCCGAAGGCGCCACCGTCGTGCTGTCCAGCCACCGCATGGACGACCTCGAAGCGCTGTGCTCGGAGGTCACGATCATCGCGACCGGCCGCGTCGTCTTCACCGGCCCGCTGGCCAAGCTCTCGTCGGAGAACCAGGAGCTCGACTACCGGCTCGTGACCTCCGATCGCGAGGCCGCGCGGAAGCTCGCGGCCGAGACCCCCGGCATCCGGCTCGGCGACGAGTCCGGAAAGGACAGTGGCGTCCTCGTGGTGCGCACGCTCGTGCCCGCCCTCGACGACCTCGTGGTGCGCCTCGTCCGCGACGGCGTGGCCATCCGCGAGCTCGCGCCCGTGGTGTCCCCGTTGGAAGCCGCGTTCCTCGCCCTGACCGAAACCGAGGCCGAGCCCGAATCCGGGGCCCGGCAGCAGGAGTCCGCCCGATGACCGCGACCCTCACCGAACCCGAGGCAGCCCCCGTCCGCCCCGCCTCCGTGGCCCGCGGCTACCGCTTCGAGCTCGTCAAGCTCGTCTCCCAGTGGCGGGTCCGCCTGCTGGTGCTCGCCTGCTGGATCGCCCCGGCCCTGTTCGTCGCCGCGGTGAGCCAGCAGAGCGACCTGCCGGTGGACACCGTCTTCGGCCGCTGGATGAACGCCACCGGCTGGGCCGGTTCGCTCGTGATGCTCGGCTTCGCCGGCAGCTACGCGCTCCCGCTGCTCACATCGGTGGTCGCCGGCGACGTCTTCGCCTCCGAGGACCGGCTCGGCACCTGGCGCCACCTGCTGGTGGCCGTCCGGTCGTACCGGCGGATCTTCGCGGCGAAGGTGCTGGCCAGCCTCACCGTGATCTTCGTGCTCGTGGCCGGGCTGGCCGTGTCCAGCGCGGTCGGCGGGGTCGTGGCGGTCGGCAGCCGCCAGCTCGTCGGCCTCGACGGGCACCTGCTCTCGCCCGGCGCCGCCGCCGGCCAGGTCCTGCTCGCGTGGGTGTGCGCCCTGGCGCCGACGCTCGCGCTGGCCGCGGTCGGGCTGCTCGGCTCCGTCGCGTTGGGACGGTCGCCGATGGGCCTGCTGCTGCCCGCCGTCGTCGCGCTCGCGATGGCGGTGGCCCAGCTGCTGCCGCTGCCCGTGGCCGTGCGCCTCGCGCTGCCGACCTACGCGTTCATCGCGTGGGAAGGCCTGTTCACGAGCCCCGCCCAGGCCGGGCCGCTCCTGGTCAGCATCCTCGTCTGTCTCGTGTGGACGGTCGTGGCGACCGCGCTGGCCTACTTCCTGTTCCTGCGCCGCGATTTCACCAACCTGAGCTACGACGGTTCGGCCCGCCGCACGATCACCGCCGGCGCGCTGCCGCTGGTCGGGCTGATCGTGGTCGCCTTCGCGGTGATCGCCGTGGCCACGCCCTCGCTCGGCTCCGGCGTGACGCAGGACAAGGTGCAGCAGTCGCTTTCGACCACGTTCGCGCACCTCTACCGCCTGCAGACCGACGAACTCCACCGCCCCGCCGTGACCGAAGCCCAGCTCGACGTCACGTCGGCGTGCCAGAAGGGCGGCGGCCTCGTCGCCCAGGAAGGGCCGGGCAACGACTGGCGGTGCGTCGTCTCGTGGCACCTCCCCGGCGTCGAAGCGACTGGTCAGGCCATCTACCAGCTCGACGTCACCTCGGACGGGCGGTTCGTCGCCGATGGCGACGGGCCGAAGGAAGTGAACGGTTACTTCCAGGTGCGGACCCCGATCGGGGACCAACCCAACCCGCTGTGGCAGTTCGACGCTGCCGTCGAACTGCTGTCCTCCACCCCGAAGGGATAACCCCATGCAGGTAACACGCCGCCGCAGGCGTGGTGGGAGAGCCGGTTCCGGCTCTCCTGGTGCCGGCAGAGCGCGGAAGATCCGCCTCGCCACCGCCGGCACCGCCACTCTCGCTCTGGTCGTGACGGGCTCCGGCATCGGCTCCGCGTCGACGCAGGAGTTCGGCAAGCAGCAGGTCGGCCAGAACACCAAGGACGGGATGGTCATCTCCAGCGACCAGTACCTGGACCCGATCGGCGACCGGCTGGTCGTGAACGACGGCAAGATCATGGCGTCGAAGATCAGCCCGGACGGCACGCACCTCGCCGCCCTGACCACCGACGGCGACGCCGCGCTGACGATCGTGGACCTGAAGACCTACAAGGTCCAGCAGCTGATCGGCACCTCGGCGAACGTGAACCTCAAGATCGCCGGCAACGACGTCGGGCAGGAAGGCCCGTCGTACTCCCCCGACGGCAAGTTCCTGTGGCTCGCCCAGACCGACGGCTACACCAAGTTCACGGTGAACGCCGACGGCACGCTCGCCAACCCCGTCTCGATCAAGATCCCCGCCGACGGACCCAAGCACGCCCTGGTCGCCCAGGCGGTGTTCTCGCCCGACGGCGCCGTCGCGTACGCCGCGGTGAACGGGCAGAACCGCGTGGTCGCCATCAACGCGGCGACCGGCGCCGTCCAGCAGAGCTGGAACACCGGCATCGCGCCGCGCGACCTCGTGCTCGTGGGCAAGAAGCTCTACGTCAGCAACGAGGGCGGCCGCCTGCCGCGCCCCGGTGAGACGACGATCAACTCCTACAACACCCAGGTGCCGGCCGACCCCGTCACCGGTGCCACCACCACCGGCACGGTCAGCGTCATCGACACGGGCAAGCCGGCCGCCGCGGTGAAGAGCATCGACGTCGGGCTGCACCCGACCGCGGTGTACGCGAGCAAGGGCACGGTGTTCGTCGCGAACACGTCCAGCAACAACGTGTCCGTGATCGACTCGGGCAAGGACAAGGTCATCCAGACCATCGCGACCCAGCCGTGGCCCGAGGCCACTGTCGGGTACGAGCCCGACGGCATCACGCTCACCCCGGACGGGCACCTGCTGGTGACGCTCGGCCGCGCCAACGCGATCGCCGTCTACCGCTACTCCAGCCCGAAGGAGCCGGCCAGCTACATCGGCCTGCTGCCGACGGACTACTTCCCGACGGCGATCGCCACCGTGGGCAAGGACATCGTCGTGTCCAACACCCGCGGCATCGACGCCCAGCGCCCGACCACGGCCGCCGGGCACGGCACGCACGACACGACCTCCAGCGTGCAGCGCTTCCAGCTGCCCGACGACCGGACGATCAAGTCGTACACGCCGAAGGTGTTCAAGCAGAACGGCTGGACGGACAACTCCGTCCTGGTGTCGAACGGCAAGAACAAGAAGCCCGTGCCGGTGCCGGCTCGCCTCGGCGACCCGTCCCCGATCAAGCACGTGTTCCTGCTGGTCAAGGAGAACCGGACCTACGACCAGCTCTTCGGGGACATGTCGCAGGGCAACGGCGACGCGGCGCTCGCGCAGTTCGGCGAGAACGTGACGCCGAACCAGCACGCGCTGGCGCAGCAGTTCGGGTTGTACGACAACACGTACGACATCGGCACGAACTCCGCCGAGGGCCACAACTGGCTCATGCAGGCCGACGACCCGGAGTACACCGAGTCCTCGGCCGGCGAGTACCTGCGCAGCTACGACACCGAGGACGACTCCCTGGGCCACCAGGCCTCCGGGACCCTGTGGTCCGGTGCGGAGGCCGCGGGCAACACCGTCCGCGACTTCGGCGAGTTCCAGCAGTTCCTGACCAAGCCGGCGGGCGCGTCCTGGCAGAACCTGTACTGCGACTCGAAGAACATGGCCGCGACGGGTGAGCCCAGCGCCTACCCGCTCGTGTCGTCGTCGCCGATCCCGTCGCTCAACGACGTGTCGGTGCACGGCTTCCCGAAGTTCGACACCAGCGTCCCGGACGTGTACCGGGAGCAGATCTGGCAGCAGGACTTCGAGAAGAACGGTCCGGCGAACCTCAACATGTTCTGGCTGTCGAGCGACCACACCGGTGGTCCCGCGAACGCCGCCGCCCAGGTCGCGGACAACGACCTCGCCGTGGGCAAGATCGTCGACACGATCTCGCACAGCCAGTACTGGAAGGACTCCGCGATCTTCGTGGTCGAGGACGACTCCCAGGCCGGACTGGACCACGTCGACGGGCACCGGGCGCCGGTCCAGATCATCAGCCCGTACGCCCAGCACGGCGCGGTGGACAGCCGGTACTACTCGCAGATCACGATGATCCGCACGATCGAGCAGATCCTCGGGATCTCCCCGATGAACCAGAAGGACAGCGCGGCCACGCCGATGACCGGTGCCTTCACGGCCAAGCCGGACTTCACGCCGTTCAACGCGGTGGCGAACCGCACGTCGCTCACGGGCGGCCTCGCGACGCAGCCGTCGTGCGGTCCGGACGTGGTGGCTCCGCAGTTCGCGTCCGTCCAGCCCGACACCGCGGTGCCGGCGGACAAGCAGCAGGTCGCTTCGCAGTGGTCGGCTTGGCAGAAGAACCAGCGCCTGACCGGTCCGAACGCGACGGCGGACTACGCGAACCCCGCGCAGATGAACCACTTCACGTGGTACCAGACGCACGGGTTCAAGACCCCGTACCCCGGTGAGAGCAAGGTGTTCTCGCCGGACCAGGTGCCGGGCGCGTACATCCCGTCGGCCGAGTCGGACGGCTGAGTTCCTGATCGAGCTGTGACACGGGCCCCTGGCCGGCTTCCCGCCGGCCGGGGGTTTCGTGCGTTCGGGACAGGAATCCCTGGCGATTCGGGCAGCCGTGCCCCGGTGCGGGCCCGGCGCTGGTAACGATGGGGGGATGACCGATCCCGTCGTCACCACCCCGTACGGCCGGGTGCGGGGCAGCGTGCGCGAAGGCGTCACGCGGTTCCTCGGCATCCCTTACGCCGCCGCGCCGTCCGGCGAGGCGCGGTTCCGGGCACCGCGCCCGCCCGAGGCGTGGGACGGCGTGCGCGACGCGCTCGAGTTCGGGCCGACCGCGCCTTCGGTGCCGCTCCCGGGTTCGTTCCTGGCGGAGCCGGTGGTCGAGGGGCCGGGCTGCCTCAACCTCAACGTGTGGACGCCCGACCCGCACGCGGCGGGGCTGCCGGTGCTGGTGTGGCTGCACGGCGGCTCGAACGTCACCGGTTCGTCGGCGATGCCGATCTACGACGGCGCGGCCTTCGCGCGGCGCGGGGTCGTGTTCGTGTCGGTCAACTACCGGCTCGGCGCGGAAGGGTTCGCGCTGCTGCCGGACGCGGTCGCGAACCGCGCGCTGCTCGACCAGGTCGCGGCGCTCGAGTGGGTGCGCTCCGGGATCGCGGCGTTCGGCGGAGATCCGGACGCGGTGACGTTGTTCGGCACGTCGGCGGGCGCGGGCGCGACGCTGGCGCACGTGGCGATGGACCGCGGCCTGTTCCGGCGGGCGATCGTGCAGAGCGCCAACGCACGAGCCGCGCTGTCCGCGTCCGACGCGCTGCTGGTCACCGGGGAGATCGCACGCGCGGCCGGCGTGGAGCCCACGGCGGCGGGGTTCGCGCGCGTCGCGCCGGAGAAGCTCGCCGCGCTGTCGACGGCGGCCGTCACGGACCTCACGGCCGACCTCGACCCCGCGCGCTGGGGTGCGACGACCGTGACCGCCGCGCAACCGTTCCTGCCGGTGGTGGACGGGGAGGTGCTGGCCGAACCGCCGTTCGACGTGGTCGTGCGCGGCGGCGGGGTGGATCTCTTGATCGGCACCAACGCCGACGAGCTGCTGGCGCTGGCCGGCGCGTCGCTGCCCGACGGCGTCTCGCATTCCGACGTGCGGGATTTGCTGGGGCGCCTGGGTCTCGCGGTGGAAGCGGCTCCTGAAGGGACCACGCCGGTCGAGCTCTACGCCGACGTGCTGACCGACGCCCTGTTCCGCCGTCCGGTCGTGGAGATCGCCCGGGCGCGGTCGGCTTTCGTGTACGAGTTCGCGTGGCCCTCGCCGTTGCCCGGGGTGGGTGCGGCGCACGGGCTGGAGCTGGGGTTCGTGTTCGGCAACCTGGGGCTGTCGGCGCTCGAGGGGCCGGAGCCGCCGCGTGAGCTGGCGGATCGGGTGCAGGCGGCGTGGGTCGCGTTCGCGGCGACCGGCGACCCGGGGTGGCCGCGTCACGGCGAAAACGGTGGGGTGTTCGTGTTCCGGGCCTGACGGGTGCTGAAAAACCATGCGTTCGCGCGGGTGTGGATCGCGGTTACTGTCGGGTGCATGTCCGGCGCCGTGCTTCTCGCCGTCGACGAGAACGCGGATGCACTGCGTGACGTCGAACGGGAACTGCGCGAGCGCTACGCGCGCCACTACCGCGTCGTGAGCCTTTCTTCGGCGCAGGAAGCGTTGGCGCTGCTCGAAGAACTCGCCGTGGATGGGGAAGACGTCGCGCTCGTGCTGGCCGGTCAATGGCTTTCCGGCACGACCGGTGGCGAATTGCTGGCCCAGGCGCGCCGGCTGCACCCGCACGCGAAACGCGGGCTGCTGATCGCCTGGGGCGAGTGGGGCAACCGCGCGACGGGCGAGGCGATCTTCGACTCGATCGCGCGCGGGCACATCGACCACTACGTGCTCAGGCCGCTGGCCGCGCCGGACGAGGTCTTCCACCACGCGATCTCGAACCTGCTGCTCGAATGGACCGAGCTGCGGCGCACCTCGCCCTACACGATCCACGTGGTCGGCGACTCCTGGTCCGGCCGGGCGTACCGGCTGCGGGAGGTCCTCGGGCGGTGCGCGATCCCGCACTCGTTCTCCCTGGCCGACTCGAGCGAAGGACGCGCCCGCATCGCCGAGGCCGGGCCGGGCGAGCTCCCGATCGTCGTCTTCCCCGACGGCACGGTCCTGCGCAACCCCACCGACGCCGACATCGCCGTGGCCTCGGGCGCGCCGGTCAACCCGGACCGCATGGAGTTCGACCTGGTGATCGTCGGAGCCGGCCCGTCCGGGTTGTCGGCGGCCATGTACGGCGCGTCGGAAGGGTTCGGCACGCTGGTCGTCGACGAGGGCGGGCTCGGGGGCCAGGCGACGTCCAGCTCGCTGATCCGCAACTACCTCGGCTTCCCCCGGGGCGTCAGCGGCCGCCGGCTGGCGCAGCAGGCGTACGACCAGTCGTGGGTGTTCGGGGCGAAGTTCGTGTTCATGCAGCGGGCCGCCGAGCTGCGGCGCGACGACGAGCTGTCGATCACGCTGTCCAACGGCACGCGGGTGCGGTCCCGCGCGGTGCTGCTCGCGCTGGGCGCCACCTACCACCGGCTGGGCGTGCCGGCCCTCGAAGCGTTGAACGGGGCCGGCGTCTACTACGGCGGGCCGGCTTCCGAGGCGCCCGGTGTCGCCGACCGTGAGGTCTACGTCGTCGGCGGCGGGAACTCGGCCGGCCAGGCCGCGTTGTACCTGGCGCGGTACGCCAAGCAGGTCACGCTCCTGGTCCGCGGCCGGTCGCTCGATGCGGGCATGTCGCACTACCTGGCCCGGGAGATCGAGGCCACCCCACGGCTGCGGGTGCGGGTCGCCACCGAGATCGTCGGAGGCGGGGGCAACGGGTGGCTGGAGCACCTCGTGCTTCGCGACCGGCCGACCGAACGCGAAGAGACCGTGGCCGCCGACGGGCTGTTCGTCATGATCGGAGCGCACCCGCACACCGGCTGGCTGCCCCCGGAGGTCGAGCGCGACGACCGCGGTTTCATCATGACGGGGTCCGATCTCCGCGCCTGGCCGCTCTCGCGCGACCCGTTGCCCCTGGAGACGAGCCTGCCCGGCGTGTTCGCGGCGGGCGACGTCCGGCACGGTTCGGTGAAGCGGGTGGCGTCGGCGGTGGGTGAGGGTTCGGTCGCGATCCAGCTGCTGCACCGGATGTTCGCGGCCGAGGCGCTGCGGCCGCGGGGGCGTCCGCAGGAACCGGCGGAGACCGTCGGGCGGTGAGGGCTCTTTCAGGGCTGTCCGCGCTGCGTTCGGAGGGAGAACTCGTTGCCCTCGGGATCCCGCTTGGGGGACAACGGTTCAGCACCGGCGTCTGCAGCCAGTTCGAAGCGTAGGCGGTTCCTGCCTTGCTTGGCGTCGGTGGAACGCAGGAACTCGATCGTCGGGCCACGGCCGGACAGGCTGCGCAGGCCGACGATCTGCGGACCCTGATCGGCTGTGATCGGCCAGCCGATGAGCTCCGACCAGAACCCGGCCAGCCGCGCGGGCTCGTCCGTGTCCACGACCAGCGCGGCGAGCGCGCCCGACCCGGCGTACTCCGGGCGCGGTTCGAGGACGCAGAACTCGTTGCCCTGGGGGTCGGCGAGCACCACCCAGGGGACGTCGCTCTGGCCCAGGTCCAGGTACCGTGCGCCCAACGACAGGGCGCGCTCCACCACCTCGCGCTGGTGCTCCGGCGTGCGGCTCGCGAGATCGAGGTGCAGACGGTTCTTGTGCCGCTTGGGTTCCGTCTCGGCGACGAAGACGAGGTCGAACTCGCACCCGTCTTCGGCGGGTGGCCGCACGATCGGCGCGGCGAGGCCCTGCGACCCCAGACCGGCGGCACCCTCGGCGGCCGGCTCGGTGAGGTACCAGCCGAGCAGCGCGGCCCAGAAGCGGGCCAGCTCCTGGGGCCGCGCGGCGTCGATGGTGAGGGCGGACGGCGGCGTCGTCATGGGCCGAAGGTAGCGGGGGCCACCGACAGGAACCGGGGAAGCTTCCCCACTTTCCGGTTCAGCGGGTGGCCAGCCGCAGCAAGGCCCAGAGCTGGGCGGCCAGGTCGTGGCCGCCGGAGGAGACGACGGCGGTCGGGGCGGCGCGGCCCCACAGCCAGAGGTAGACGTTGGCCGGGTCGCCGCTGACGCGTTCGTCGGCGGACTCGGCCTCCTCGGGTGAGCAGCGCCACGCGTCCATGGTTTCGGGGCCGGCGCGGGCGATCCAGCTGTGGCCGCCGGTCCGGATGCCGACGGTGCCGTGGCGGGTGCCGGTGAGGCCGAGCAGGGCGAGCTTGTGGCCGAAGTACAGGGTGAGGGCCTCGTCGACGCCGTCGGTGGCGAGGTCGGCGGGCACGGCCGGGTGGTCGACGCCGGCGGCTCGCTCGGCGTCGACGCGGTGGACGAGCGTCTCGTGGAGCGTGCGGCGGCGCCAGAAGCCGTAGGTGGAATCGGCGGACCACCAGGTGGCCGCGTGGTCGGCCGGGTCGTGGGCGGCCAGTTCGGCGATCAGCGCGTCGCGGCCCGAGACGTAGTACTCCGCGACCGTTTCGTCCTGGCGCGGGATGCGCTGCCACTGCGTGGGCTTGCGGCCCTCACGCAGCCAGCCGAGGGTGGCGCGGTGGACGCTGCCGACGTGGCGCAGCAGCTCTCCCAACGTCCAGCCGGGGGCCGTGGGCACCGGCGCCTCCGCCGACGCCGCGTGCGCCACCTCCCCCAGCACTCGCGCCTCGATCTCCAGCGCTTCGAGCAACCGGCCGTGGTCGACCGGACCGAGCTCACGCGACATGGGCTTCGCCGGAAATGGGCAGGCCGTGGACGAGCCGGCGGACCAGCTCGAGGAACAGACCGGTGGCGCGCAGCAGGCCCGCGGCCGACTCGGCCGTGACCTTTCCGGTGATACCGGCTTCGGCGGCCGCGCGCGTGGCCGAGTTGGCCGCGAAGAAGGCAGACCACTCCTGCAGCTCCGGCGCCACGGCGTCGAGCAGCACCCAGCCGCTGACCGGACGGCCGCGGCCCCGGCGCGGCCGCCCGCGCACGGCGAGCACCGCCGCCGCGCCGCGCAGGGCCGAGAGGTAGGCGCCGATGAACCGCTCGGCGGGATCACGTTCGTTTTCGGCATCGGCCAGACCGCGCTTGGCCTGGGCGAGCAGGGTGGCCGCCGCCGGGGGTGCCGGCGGGCGCAGCGACAGGGGCAGCTGGGGCTGCCCGGGGTCAGGGGACACGACCGAGACGGACATGACGACCCTCCTCCCGCTCGGGCGAGTCCGGCAGGTGCCCGGCTGCGGGGCGCTTCCCCCGCCCCTCGCCGGGCACCTGCCGGTGAACACTCACCGGATGTCGAACGTCTGTTCGAACGATTTCCAGAGTAACCCCCGGTGCCGCGTTCTCTCAACCCCGCCGGTGGAATCCGGGGACGTGGTGCGGGACACGGTGCCGTCGGCGTGGTCTCATAACCGCATGAGCTCCCTCGACCATCCCGCCGTCGCCAAGGTCACAGCCGCTCTGAGCGAAGCAGGCCAGCAGGCCGCCGCCGAGGGTGTGCGCGTGTTGCCGGCCGAGGTCCGCACCGCGGCCCAGGCCGCCGAAGCGCTCGGGGTGGAGGTCGGCGCGATCGCCAACAGCCTCGTGTTCCGCGCCCGCACGGCCGGCGGCGAGGAGACGGCCCTGCTCGCCCTCACCTCCGGCGCGCACCGCGCCGACCCGGCCCGCCTGGCCGCGCTCGCCGGCCTCGCCGAGGTGGGCAAGGCCGACGCGGACTTCGTGCGCGAGCACACCGGCCAGCCCATCGGCGGCGTCGCCCCCGTCGGGCACCCCCGGCGGCTGGTGACGCTCGTGGACACGGCCCTGCGCGCGTACGACGAGGTGTGGGCCGCGGCCGGGCACCCGAAGTCGGTTTTCCCGACGACGTTCGACGGGCTCGTCGAGCTGACCGGGGGCACCCCGGGCGCGCTCGCGGCGGGAGTGGAGGATGGACAGCCGTGACCGCCATGTCCTCCGGGTGTTCCCGATACGTGCAGTTGTCCGCGGACGAGTTCCGCACACGCCTGCCCGAAGCGCTGGCCATCTACGTGAAGGCCATGCAGTACCCCGAAGGCACGGCCGAGCAGCGTGCGCCGATGTGGCTCACCCACGCGTTGCGCGAGGGCTGGCGCTGCATGGCCGCCCTCGACGCCGACGACGTGCTGCTCGGCCTCGCCTACGGGTACAAGGGCCGCGCCGGGCAGTGGTGGCACGAGCAGGTGCGCCACGGCCTCACCCGCCGCTCCGGCCCCGAGGAGGCCGAGCGGTGGATGAGCGACTACTTCGAGCTCACCGAGATCCACGTGCGCCCCGAGAACCAGGGCAAGCAGATCGGCGAGGACCTGCTGCGCCGGCTGCTCGACGGGGTCCCGAACGCCCACGTGCTGCTGTCCACCCCCGAAGGCACCAGCCGGGCGTGGAAGCTCTACCGGCGCACCGGGTTCGTCGACGTGCTGCGCGACTACCAGTTCACGGGCGACCCGCGGCCGTTCGCGATCCTCGGCCGTCCGCTGCCGCTCGACCCGAAGTAGGTTCCGGGCGCCAGTAGCCGACGGCCAGCGCCGCGGTCAGGAGAGCCGCGCCGCCCCAGGCCTGCGGGCTCAGGTGCTCGTGAAGGAAGGCGACGGACAGGATCGTCGCCGTGAGCGGTTCGAGCAGCGCCGAGAGCGCACCGAGCACGGGGTGGGCCGTGGTGAGGCCCTTGAAGTACGCGGCGTACGCGAGCGCCGTCGGCACGACGCCGAAGTAGACGGCGACGAGCAGCACGCCGGGCCGGGCGGGCAGCGCCATGCCCAGGGTGAGGGCGGCCGGGGTGAGCAGGAGGCCGCCGGTGAGGCAGCCGTACGCGGTGGTGGCCAGGGGGTCGCCGACCGGGCGGGTGGTGAGGATCGCGAACCCGGCGGCCGCGGCGAGGGCCAGCACGACGGCGGTCGGGGACGTTTCGGCGTGCGGCGCCCAGGACAGCAGAACCAGGCCGATCAGCGAGCCGACGACCGACAGCAGGGTCCAGGACCGCGGCGCCCGGCGCTTCCGGATCGCCGTGGCGACGGTGAGCATCACGGGCGCGGCGCCGATGGTGGTCATGGTCGCCGTGGCGACGGACCCGAGCGCGACGGCGGCGAAGTAGGTCGTCTGGAAGAACGCGAACAACGCGCCGACGACGAGCACGCGCTTGATCTCGGCGCGCGCTCGCGGAATCCCCTTGCCGGACACCGCGATCGCCGCCGCACCTCCCAGCAGCAACCGATACGCGGCGACGGCCAGCGGGTGCAACCCGGCCAGCTGCCCGAGCAACGACCCGGCCAACCCCCCGGTCCCCCACAACACCCCGGCGACAACCAGCGCGACCGCCCCGCGGGCGCGCTCGGACAGGACAACAGACATGGACAACGCTCCAGCGTCGAAGGATTTCGGACATCGACGACGCGGGGCGGCTTTTCGCTTTCGTGCAGCACTGATCAGCCGCGGGGTCCTCAGGCGGACTCACACGCGGCGGACACCACCCCGCTCAGAGCGCGGGGGGTGGGGTGACGAGGAAGATCCGGTGCACGGGCGGGAGTTTAGGGGGTGGGGCGGTGGTGGGGCCATGGGTTTTGGCGTGGAGGAAGGGCGCGGGGGTTCCCTATGAGGGAACGGGCAACGCGCCCCTGCGGCGGCCGGCAAGCCTGGCCGAGCACGCCGTGCACGGCGCGGTGCTCGTGCCGGGGACGGCGCTGCTGGAGCTGGTCGTCCGCGCCGGCGACGAGGTCGGCTGCGCGGTCGTCGAGGAGCTCACGCTCGCGCGCCGCATGGGCCGCTTCAGGACGCAGGCCACCGGATGCCGAACCATGGATCCTGCACGCAGCAAGAGCTCACGCAGGTCAGCCACCCCTGGCCCGAATCAACTTCGATGACCAGAGCCTGAGGGGGGGCGTCCCATGTCCATTCTCCCGGCCCCACCGACAGAACCCGGCGTCGAGCCGAGCCGGGGCCGGGTTGTCCACAACTCGGGGGAGCTGTGGAGAACTCCGAGATCCGGGGCGGTGCAGGCAAATCCGGCTCCACACGACGAGCCGAAGCATCGAGACAACCAGGCAAAGCAACGACGGGACCGTTCGTTTCGCTTCAGCAGATCCGCAGGCCAACAGCCGCCCGAACACGGCAAAAGCCCTCCACGGCACCAAAATCCGGGGAGGGCTTCACCAAGCCAAAGCCAGAGCCAAGTCGAACAAAAGCCGGGCAAAGGCGCAACACCAGTCAGAACCGACGTCGGACCAACTCAGCCCAACAGAGCCAACTGCTCCCTCAACGTATCCAGCCCCATCCCGCCCATCTCCAACGCCCGGGTGTGGAACTGCTTGATGTCAAAAGCATCCCCCAGCCGCCGGCGGGCGTCGTCGCGGGCGGCGAGCCAGAGGCGTTCGCCGAGTTTGTAGGCGGGGGCCTGGCCGGGCCAGCCGAGGTAGCGGTCGATCTCGTCGCGGACGTGGGCCTGGTCGGTGATGGTGCGGGTGAGCATGAACTCCAGGCCGAGGTCCGGGGTCCAGCGCGAGCCCTCGTGGAAGCCCGTGCCGCGCGGAATCTCCAGTTCCAGGTGCATGCCGAGGTCGACGACCACGCGGGCGGCGCGGAACAGCTGCTCCGAGAGCATCCCCAGCAGGTTGCCGTCGTCCGACAGGTAGCCGAGTTCCTGCATGAGGCGCTCGGAATACAGCGCCCAGCCTTCGCCGTGGGCTGAAATGAAGGTCATGAGCCGCTGGTACTTGTTGAGCGACGCGGCCTGGTTGACGGCCGTCGCGATCTGCAGGTGGTGGCCCGGCACGCCCTCGTGGTACACAGTGGACACTTCGCGCCACGTGGTGAACTCGTCCTTGTCCGCCGGCAGCGACCACCACATCCGCCCGGGGCGGGTGAAGTCCTCGCTCGGCCCGGTGTAGTACGCGCCGACGCCGCCGCCCGGCGGGGCGATGCGGCACTCCAGCGCCATGAGCCGGTCGGGGATGTCGAAGTGCTTGCCGCGCAAGGACTTCAGGGCCTCGTCGGACAGCGACTGCATCCAGGCCTCGAACTGCGGACGACCCTGCACGCGGTAGCGCGGGTCGGCGTCGAGCACCTCGGCGGCTTCCGCGACGGAAGCGCCCGGGCGGATCCGGTCGGCGACCGCGCGCATCTCGGTGTCGATGCGGGCGAACTCGTGCCAGCCCCACTCGTACGCCTCGCGCAGGTCCAGCTCCGCGCCGATGAAGTAGCGCGACCACAGCCGGTAGACGTCCTCGCCCACGGCGTCCTTGGCCGGGGCCTTCGGGGCGAGCTCGGCGCGCAGGAAACCGGCGAACTCCGCGAACGCCTCGTCCGCCGCGCGAGCGCCCGCCTGCAGGTCGTTCGCCAGCGACGAACCCACCTCGCCCGCGCTGCCCACGAGGCCGCTGAAGAAGCTCGGTCCCTCACCGAGGCCGGCGTAGGTGTCGCACTGCTCGGCGACCTTGCCCACCTGCCGCAGCGCCGACACGCGCCCCGCGTCGGCCGCGGCCAGCAGCGACGCGCGCACCCCCGCGAGCGCGTCGGGCACCTTCTTCAGGCGGGCCGCGATGTCGGCCCACTGCTCGGGCGTGTCCATCGGCATCAGGTCGAACACCATGCGCAGGTCCTGCACCGGGCTCGCGATCACGTTCAACGCGGCGACGTCGAGGCCGGCGTCGTGGATCTCCAGGTCCAGGCCCACGCGCTCGGTGAACACCGCCTTCGCGACCCGCTCCCCCGCGTCGGCGGGCTCGGCGGCGGTGACGTCCGCGAGCGCCTTCGCCGCGAGGGCGGCCCGGGCCGCGTGGCCGGCGGGCGAGTAGTCGGTGAGCTGGTCGTCGTACCCCGCGACGCCGAGCATGGTGGCCGCGACCGGGTCCACGGCCGCGTAGTCGTCGACGTACCGGTCGGAAATCCCGTGCACGCTGTGTTCGGTGGAAGCCATGGGCCGAACCGTACCGGCCTGGGCCCCGCCGGGGGTACGGACTTACGCGCGCGCCGGCACGAGCCCGAGGCGCGTCACCACCTCGCGCGTGGCCTTGGACCGGTTGAACGTGTAGAAGTGCAGATCCGGCACGCCTTCGGCGAGCAGTTTCTCACCCAATTCGGTGACAGCGTCGATCCCGGCCGCGCGGAACGCCTTCGGGTCGTCCGAAAGTGGTTCCAGCCGGTCGAGCAGCCGCTGCGACGCGGGCGCGCCGGACAGCTTGATCGTGGTGTGCAGGGTGCGCAGCGTGGTCAGCGGCATGATGCCGGGCAGCACCAGCGCGTCGCAGCCCGCGGCGGCCACGCGGTCGCGCAGCCGCAGGAAGTCCTCGGCCTCGAAGAACAGCTGCGCGATGGCGAAATCGGCCCCGGCGCGGAACTTCCGCACGAGGTACTTGGTGTCCGACTCCAGGTCCGGCGAACGCGGGTGGCCGTAGGGGAACGCCGACACCCCGACGCAGAAGTCGCCCAGCGAGCGGATGAGCTCCACCAGCTCCTCGGCGTACGTCAGGCCTTCGGGGTGCGGCACCCAGTCGCCGTAGACCTCGCCGGCCGGGTCGCCGCGCAGCGCGAGGATGTTGCGCACGCCGACGGCCGCGTACCAGCCGATCACGTTGCGCAGCTCCGACACCGAGTGGTCGACCGCGGTCAGGTGCGCCATCGGGCAGAGCGTGGTCTCGGTGGCGACACGGGCGATGCTGCGGATCGTGCCGTCGCGGCTCGAACCGCCCGCGCCGTAGGTGATCGACATGTACGCCGGGTCGAACGGCTCGAGCTCCCGGATGGAGCGCCAGAGCACGGCCTCGTCGGCCTCGTCGCGGGGCGGGAAGAACTCGACGGAGAACCGGGGCCCGTCCCCCTGCAACCGCTCGATCACGGACGTCATGAAGGAACATGTTAGTGGGCGAAACCGGGCGCTGGGAGCCCCGGCGCGTGGCCTTGGCCACGGGTACCGTCGGACTCGCACCCTCCGGCGAGGAGCCACCCATGAGCCGCGAAGACGACACCGCCTGGGACGAAGACGTGCGAGTGGCCGTGTACCGGGCCTTCGCCACCCACGGACGCGCGCCGACGGCGCCGGAGCTGGCCGACGCGGCGCACGGCTCGCTGGCGGTGGCCAAACAGGCGCTGCACCGCCTCGCCGACGCTCGGCACCTGGTCCTCGACGAGTGCGAGCACGTGGTGCTGGCCCACCCGTTCGCGGCGATCCCGTTGGGGTTCTCCGTGATGGGCGAGCGCACGCTGTGGTGGGGCGGCTGCGCGTGGGACTCGTTCGCGATCCCGCACCTGGTGCCCGCCGAGCCCGAAGTGCTCGTCGCGACGCGCTGCCCGTGCTGCACCGAGCCCACGGCCCTGGTCGTGAGCCGGGAAGCACCGCCGGAAGGACCGCAGGTCGCCCATTTCCCCGTGCCGACGGCCCGGATGTGGGACGACGTGCGCCACACGTGTTCCGTGCAGCGCCTGTTCTGCGGCGAGTCCTGTGTGGACGAATGGACCGAGCGCACGGGGATGGCGAAGGGCACCGTGCTCGACCTCCCGGCCCTGTGGCGCCTGGCCGAGGGCTGGTACGCCGGGCGGCTGGAGCACGGCTACCGGCGCCGGGAACCGGCCGAAGCCGCCGCGTACTTCACCGCCGCCGGGCTGCCCGGCGAGTTCTGGACCGGGCGGTCCTGAGGCCGGTCGGGCAGGCCGAAGCCCGCGCGGCGGTTCGCATCCGATGACCCAGGCCCGCCCGGAAGACGGCCTGGGCTCGGCCCATCCGGTCGTGGGCCAGGCCGGCTGAGCCGGCAAGCAGCCCGCCAGGCCGGCCAGGGCAACCACCTGCCGAGCGGTGGCGGGCTCTGCCAGGCTGGCCGAAGTCCGCGCGGCGGTTCGCGTCCGCTGAGCCGGCACCGGCCCGGGAGACGACCGGGGCTCGGCTGCGAGCACCGGCCGCGGCGCGAACCCACGACCGGCCGGGCACACCCGGCAGCAGACGTCTCGTGCGCCACATCGGGGGCACCCGGCGCGACCGGCCGGGCCCGCGCCCCGGATGATGGCGGTATGGACGCGCCCGGTTTCGACGACGATCTGCCTGCCCACGTCGAGCGTGCGCTGACCGCGTTCCTCTGCCGCGCGGGCGACGAGATCGTGCGCACGGAGCCGACTGTCGCGGCGGGCATCGATGTGCTGTCGGGCTTCGTGCTGTGCGGCGGCAAGCGCATCCGGCCGACGTTCGCGTGGTGGGGCTGGCGCGGAGCCGGCGGGGCGGCCTCCGGGGAAGCCGCCGAGGGTGCGCTGCAGGTCGTGGCGAGCCTCGAGCTGATCCAGGCGTGCGCGCTGATCCACGACGACCTCATCGACTCCTCCGACTCGCGCCGCGGCAACCCGACCGTGCACGTCGCGTCGGCCAAGGTGCACGCCGACCACGGCTGGCTGGGTTCGCCCGCGACCTTCGGGCTGGCCACGGCGGTGCTCGTCGGCGACCTCGCGCTCGCGTGGGCCGACGACATGTTCGCCGAGGCCCCGCTGCCCGCCCAGACGCTGGCGAAGGCCCGCCCGGCCTGGCGCGCCATGCGCACGGAGGTGCTCGCCGGGCAGTACCTCGACGTCCGCACCCAGGCCGTCGGCGACGCGTCGCCCGAGGCCGCGCTGCGCATCGACCGGCTGAAGACCGCCGCGTACACCGTGCAGCGCCCGCTGCACCTGGGCGCCGCGCTCGCCGGGGCCGACGACCGGCTCGTGGACACACTGCTCGAGTTCGGCGGCGACGTCGGCGTGGCGTTCCAGCTGCGCGACGACCTGCTCGGCGTGTTCGGCGACCCGTCGGTGACCGGCAAGCCCGCGGGCGACGACCTGCGCGAGGGCAAGCGCACCCTGCTCGTGGCCCTGGGCCTGCAGCTGGCCGACGAACGCGGCGACCGCACCGCCGCCAAGGTGATCGCCGACGCCATCGGCAAGGCCGATCTGTCCGACACGGCCGTGGACGCCGTGCGCGAAGCCCTGACCGGCGTCGGTGCCGTCGACGCCGTGGAGCACCGCATCGACGACCTCACCGCCTCGGCGATGGCCGCCCTCGAGCGCGCCCACCTGGCCGAGCCGGCTCCGGCCGCGCTGGCCGACCTCGTCGGCAAGGCGACGCGGCGGACCTCGTGACCAAGACCGTCTCCGGGCCCACCGACCACGTGGTGGTGGTCGGGGCGGGACTGGCCGGCCTGTCGGCGACGCTGCACCTGCTCGGCGCGGGCCGCCGCGTGACGCTGCTGGAACAGGACAAGGTGCCGGGCGGGCGCGCCGGGCAGCAGGACTTCGGCGCCAACGCCGTGGACACCGGCGCCAGCGTGCTGACCATGCCGGAGCTGGTGGACGAGGCCCTGCACGCCGTCGGCGAATCGCTGGCGGACATGCTGCCGCTCACCCGGCTCGACCCCGCCTACCAGGCCCGCTTCGCCGACGGCAGCACGCTCGCGCTGCGCACCGACGGCGACGCGATGGAGGCCGAGATCCGCGCGTTCGCCGGTCCCGCCGAGGCCGCCGGTTACCGCGCGCTGCGGCGCTGGCTGACCGAGCTGTACGCGGCGCAGAAGGACCACTTCATCGGCGCCAACTTCGATTCGCCGCTCGACCTGGTGCGCCCGGAGCTGGTGAAGCTCGCCGCGCTGGGCGGGTTCGGCCGGCTCGGCCCGAAAGTCGCGCGGTTCCTGCGCGACGAACGCGTGCGGCGGCTGTTCTCCTTCCAGGCGTTGTACGCGGGGCTGGACCCGGCGCGGGCGCTCGGCGCGTACGGCGTGATCGCGTACATGGACACCGTCGGCGGCGTCTACTACCCGCGCGGCGGCATGGGCGCGGTCGCACGCGCGATGGCCGCGGCCGCCGCGAAAGCCGGCGCCGACCTGCGTTTCGGCACCGAGGCCGCGTGGCTGGAGCGGGTGTCGTCGCGGGTGCGGGCCGTGCGCACCCGCTCGGGCGAGCGGCTCGAGTGCGACGCGGTGGTGCTCGCCACCGAGCTCGGCACCGCGTACCGGCTGCTGGGCGCCCGGCCCGGCCGCGTGCTTCCGTTGCGCTACTCGCCTTCGGCCGTGGTCCTGCATGGGCGCGCGAAGCGGTCGTGGCCGCAGCTTGGGCACCACACGATCTTCTTCGGCCACGCCTGGGACCGGACGTTCGCCGAGATCGTGCGCGAAGGCAGGCTGATGAGCGATCCGTCGCTGCTCGTCACGCGCCCGACCGCGACGGAACCGGGGCTGGCGGGCGACGGCGGCGAGATCGTGTCGGTGCTCGCGCCCGCGCCGAACCTGCGCCGCGGCCGCGTCGACTGGCCGCGCGTCGGCCCCGCCTACCGCGCGGAACTGCTGCGCACACTGGAATCCCGCGGGCTCACGGGGTTCGCCGACGAGTTCACCGTCGACGAGGTCGTGACGCCCGCCGACTGGGCCGCGCGCGGGCTGTCCGCGGGCACGCCGTTCTCGCTGGCCCACACGTTCACCCAGACCGGCCCGTTCCGGCCCGCCAACCTCGTGCGGGCCGCGGGCAACGTGGTGCTCGCAGGGTGCGGCACGACCCCCGGCGTCGGCATCCCGCCGGTGCTCATCTCCGGACGTCTCGCCGCGGAAAGGATCACCGGCCGGTGACAGAACTGGACGCCGCCGGCATCTCGGACCCCGCCCTGCGTGCCGCGTACACCGAATGCCGCCGCATCAACGCCCACCACGGCCGCACGTTCTTCCTCGCCACCCGGCTCCTGCCGGCACGGGCCCGGCCGGCCGCGCACGCGCTGTACGGCTTCGCGCGCATGGCCGACGAGCTCGTGGACAACCCCGAACCCGGCACCGATCCCAAGGCCGCGCTGGACAACGTGGCCGGAATGGTCGACGAGGTCTACGAAGGCGGCGCGCCCGCCGATCCCGTGCTGGCCGCGCTCGCCGACACCGTGCGCCGCTACGGCATCCGGCGCGAGCTCGTGGACGCGTTCCTGCACTCGATGCGGATGGACCTCACCGTCACCGAGTACGCCACGTACGCGGATCTGGCGGAGTACGTCCACGGTTCGGCGTGCGTGATCGGGCTGCAGATGCTGCCGGTGTTCGGCACCGTCGTTCCCTTGGCGGAAGCCGAACCCAGCGCCGCGGCGCTCGGGGAAGCGTTCCAGCTGACGAACTTCCTCCGTGACATCGGCGAGGACCTCGACCGCGGCCGGCTTTACCTGCCCGGTGAAGAACTTTCAGCCTTCGGTGTGAACCGTGAGCTGTTGGTGGAGGCACGCCGGCGCGGGCTGCCGGACCCGCGCGTGCGGCGCGCGCTCGCCGTCGCGGTGTCGCGCGCCCGCGCGGTGTACCGGCGGGCCGAAGCGGGAATTCCCTTGCTGCGTCCCGAATCCCGGCCCTGTGTGCGCACGGCGATCACGCTGTACGAAGGCATCCTCGACGAGATCGAGGCGCTGGACTACGACGTGCTCAACCGGCGCGCGGTCGTCGGCAAGGGCCGCCGCCTGGCCGTGGCTCTGCCGCAGCTGCTGAGTGTGTGGGCCCGCGGCCACGTGCGTAGGCTCTGAGGCATGACTTCCGCTTCGAACCGGCGGCTGCGGGTCGGGCTCCAGCTCCAGCCCCAGCACGCCGACTACGACACCATCCGCCGCACCGCCTCGGCGGCCGAGGACATCGGCGCCGACATCATCTTCAACTGGGACCACTTCTACCCGCTCTACGGCGATCCCGACGGCCTGCACTTCGAGTGCTGGACCATGCTCGGCGCCTGGGCGGAGTCGACGTCCCGGGTCGAGATCGGCGCGCTGGTGACGTGCAACAGCTACCGCAACCCGGAACTGCTCGCGGACATGGCCCGCACCGTCGACCACATCTCGGGCGGCCGGCTCATCCTCGGCATCGGCTCGGGCTGGTTCGAGAAGGACTACGACGAGTACGGCTACGAGTTCGGCACCGCCGGCGGGCGCCTCGACAACCTCGCCGAGTCGCTGCCACGCATCGAATCCCGCCTTGGCAAGCTGAACCCGGCGCCGACGCGCAAGATCCCCGTGCTCATCGGCGGTGGCGGCGAGAAGAAGACCCTCAAGCTCGTGGCCAAGCACGCCGACATCTGGCACGGCTTCGGCGACCCGGAGGTCGTCGAGCGCAAGGTGAAGATCCTCGACCAGCACTGCGCCGACCTCGGCCGCGACCCGAGCGAGATCGAGCGCTCGTGTGGCGTGCAGGGCGACCCGGACGAGCTCGGCCCGAAGCTCGTCGAGCTGGGCGTGAGCACCTTCACCGTGGGCGTCGGCGGTCCCGACTACGACCTCACGGCCCTCAAGAACTGGGTGGCCTGGCGCGACAAGCAGAACGGCTGACGCACGAAGTTCGCCGAAGGCCTCCTCGCGTGAGCGGGGAGGCCTTCGGGCGGTTCGGACAGAGCTTTCGGACAGGGGACACGGCGGCAGGCCGTGATCGACGACCCCACGTGGCCGGACCGGCGCGGAGCGAATCGGGCGAAAGCCTAGAAAGCCATGGCCTGGGCGCGCCGCTTCACCTCGGTGCCGTGGCTCGTCCGCAGCGCGTTGACGGGGGTCACGCCCGGCAGCGTGTCGTCCTCCGCGAAGAGCCAGCGCAGCATCTCGGTGCGGCTGAACCCCGAGTCCGCGAGCACCGTGATGGTGCCCGCCAGGCCCTTGACCACTCCGTCTTTGACGAAGAAGTCGCTGGGCACGCACAGCTCGCCTTTGCGGCGCACGGCGATCAGATGACCGTCGCGCAGCATCTGGCGCACCTTGTTGGACGAGATCCCGAGCACGGCCGCCACCTGGTTCAGGGGAAGGACGGTGACAGCGGAGTCGAGGACGTCATCGGCGACAGGAATCCCACTCACACGTGACACTGTGCCACATTCGACCGGTTTCCCGACTGGTACGCACGGGTGACCCGCCGCCTCACCTCACCCGCGTGGGCGTGGTTCCGTACGATAACCAGCCGTGACACGCACGCACCCCAGCCTCGTCGGCACGCTGCTCGAACGCCGCTACCGCGTGGACAGGCTGCTCGCCCGGGGCGGGATGTCGTCGGTCTACCGGGGGATGGACACCCGGCTGGACCGCGCGGTCGCGATCAAGATCATGGATCCCCGCTTCGCCGACGACCGCTCGTTCGTGGACCGTTTCGTGCGCGAAGCGCGTTCGGCCGCCCAGCTGCACCACCCGAACGTGGTGGCCGTGCACGACCAGGGCTTCGACGTCCCGCCCGGCGAGGACGCGGGGCTCGCGTTCCTCGTGATGGAGCTCGTGGACGGCGGCACGCTGCGCGACCTGCTCTCCGAGCAGGGCAAGCTCGACGTCGCCCTCGCGCTGAGCATCGCCGAGCCCGTGCTGTCGGCCCTGGCCGCCGCGCACGCCGCCGGGCTGGTGCACCGCGACGTGAAGCCCGAGAACGTGCTCATCGGCCGCAGCAGCGGCGCCCTGTCGGGCGGCGTGGTGAAGGTCGGCGACTTCGGCCTGGTGCGCGCGGTCGCCAGCGCGGGCACCACGAGCTCGAGCGTCATCCTCGGCACCGTCGCCTACCTGTCGCCCGAGCAGGTCACCACGGGCGTCACGGGGGCCCGCGGCGATGTGTACTCCGCCGGGATCCTGCTGTACGAGATGCTCACCGGCCAGACGCCCTACACCGGCGACACGGCCCTGTCGGTCGCCTACCGGCACGTGAACGACGACGTGCCGCGCCCCAGCGAGCTGCGGCCGGACCTGCCGCCCGCGCTCGACGACCTCATCCTGCGCGCCACCCGCCGCGACCCGGAGCTGCGCCCGGCCGACGCCGGCGTGTTCCTGGCCGAGCTGCAGGCCGTGCGCGCGGAGCTGGGCCTGCCCGTCGTGCCAGTGCCCGTGCCCCCGCCGCCGGACGGCGACCGCATGTCCGACACCGAGCGCACCATGCCGCGCATCCCGGTGACCGAGCAGACGATGCCGGTCTCCGGTCCGCAGGGCACGCGGGCGCTGACCCGGGCCGTCCCGGTCGGGCCGCCGCCGTCGCCGCCCGCGGGCCAGCCGATGCCGACGCAGCAGGTCGCGGCGATCCCGCCCACCCCGCCACCACCGCGGCGCCCGCGTCCGCCGGCCGACGAGCCGAAACCGCGGGACCGACGGAAGATGTTCGCCCTGATCGCGGTGGGCGTGCTGGTGCTGGGCGGGCTGATCGGCGCGTTCGCGTTCATCCTCAGCGAGTCGGCGCCCACCACGTCGGCCGTGCCGAAGCTCGTGGGCCTGACGCAGGCCGAGGCCGGCGACAAACTGCGCGCGGCGAACCTGACGCCGCAGTACAGCCAGGAGTTCAGCAACACCGTGCCGGCCAACACCGTGATCAAGGTGACCCCGGCCGAGGGCACGCAGCTGGAGAAGGACGCGAACGTCTCCGTCGTCGTGTCCAAGGGCAAGCCGGTGGTGCCGAACATCCAGGTCGGCGCTTCGCTGGCCGACGCGACGAAGGCCATCCAGGGCCAGCAGCTCACCGTCGTGCAGGGCACACCGGCGTTCAGCGACACCGCACCCCAGGGCACCGTCGTGAGCGTGAGCCCCGCGGCCGGTACGCCGGTGGACATCGGCGGCCAGGTCACCGTGGTCCTGTCGAAAGGCCCGGAACCGCTCCCGCCGGTGCCCGACGTCACGGGCCGGCCGAAGGACGAGGCGTTCCAGCTGCTGCAGCAGGCGGGCTTCCAGCCGGTGGACGGCGGCGAGGAGTTCTCGCAGACGATCCCGGCCGGCGGCGTCACCCGCACGGACCCGCCGGCGAACTCGCCGGGCAGCAAGCAGGTGAGGGTCTTCGTCTCCAACGCCGTGCAGGTGCCCGACGTGCGGTTCAAGCAGTTCGACGAGGCCGAGCAGATCCTCAAGCAGGCCGGGCTCGACGTCGACAAGCAGGGCGGCGGCGGCAAGGGCCGCGGTGGCGGCGGCTTCAACTTCGTCTTCCAGCAGGACCCGCAGCCCGGTTCGCTGGTGCCGAAGGGCACGAAGGTGAAAATCCGGGGCTTCGGCGGATGATCGGCAACCGAGGCCGCGTCACGGGCGCCGTCGGCCCCGGCCTGATCGGTGAGGTGCTGCTCAGCGTCCGCGGCGGCACCGAGGCCTTCTACGCCTACGCGGCCGACCCGGAAGTCAGCTTCCCGACCGGCACTCAGGTCCTTGTGGTGGATTTCGAACCCCCGCGGACGGTTTACGTTGAACGGTGGCAACCGCTGAAGCCTTAGCGGCGTCGAAGAGCTACCAACAACCGAAAATCGGGCTGCGAGGGGTTATGGAAATCTGGCTCATCGTCGTGATCGCGGTGGTAGCCGTGATCGTGCTGTTCGGGCTGCTGCGAATCCTGTACAAGGTCGCGGAGCCGAACGAAGCGCTCATCATCTCCGGGTGGGGGATCCGGGTGGAGCGCACCGAGACCGCCGACAGCCTCGGGTTCAAGATCGTGACCGGCCGGGGTGTCAACGTGATCCCCGGCTTCCAGACCGCGCGACGGCTTTCGCTGGACACTCGCGGCGTCAACCTGCAGGTGTCCTGCGTGACCAAGCAGGGCCTGCCCGTGACCGTGCGCGCGGTGGTGATCTACAAGGTGGGCGACGACTACGCCTCCATCGCCAACGCCGCTCGCCGCTTCCTCGACCAGCAGAAGGGCATGAACGACACCATCCACGAGCTGTTCTCGGGCCACCTGCGCTCGATCGTGGGCGGGCTGACCATCGAGGAGATGATCCACAACCGCGACGCGCTGACCGGCGAGGTCCGCCAGTCGTCGGCGACGGAGATGATCAAGCTGGGCCTGATCGTCGACTCGCTGCAGATCCAGGAGATCGACGACGAATCGGGCTACATCCTCAACCTGGGCAAGCCGCACGCCGCGGCCATCGCGTCGGCCGCGCGCATCGCCGAAGCGCAGCGTGACCAGGAGGCCACGCAGGCGGAGCAGGTGGCCGCCGCGCAGAAGGCGGGCGCGATGCGGGAGAGCCAGATCAAGCAGGCCGGTTACCAGGCCGAGGTCGACCAGGCGAAGGCGAAGGCCAGCCAGTCGGGCCCGCTGGCCGAGGCGACGGCGCGGCAGGAGGTCGTGGTCCAGGAGACGCGGGCGGCCGAGCTGGAGGCCGCGCTCGCCGAGCAGCGGCTGCAGTCGCAGGTCCGCAAGCCGGCCGACGCGAAGGCGTACGAGACCCGCACGACGGCCGACGCCGACCGCGATGCCCAGATCGCCCGCGCGCAGGCCGAGGCCAAGGAGACCGAGCTGCGCGCCGCGGCCGACGCGACGCGCGTGAAGACGGCCGCCGAGGCGGAGGCGCAGGCCACGAAGGCCCGGGCCGAGGCGTCGGCCGGGGCCACGCGCGCCACCGGTGAGGCCGAGGCGGCGGCCGCGCAGGCTCGTGGTCTGGCGGAGGCTGAGGCCGCGAAGGCCCGGGGTCTGGCGGAGGCCGAATCGGCCCGGGCGAAGGGTTTGGCCGAGGCGGAGTCGATCAAGGCCCGAGCGGCGGCACTGGCGGAGAACCAGGAAGCTGTGGTAGCACAGCAGCTGGCCGAACGTTGGCCGGAAATCGTCGAGGCCGGCGCGCAGGCGTTCGGTAACGTCGACCACATGGTGGTCCTGAACGGCGCGGACGGGATGTCGGACATGTTCACCAAGGCGTTGTCGCTCGGCGGAACGGGCCTCGGCCTGGCCCGCCAGCTGATGGACGCCATGGGCAGCCCCTCGAAGCCGTCGGCGGCCCCTGGCTCGGAGCAGGCGCTGTCGAACGGCGACCTGTCCCCGCGCGAGTAGCCCATGAGCTTCTTCACGGACGGTCCTCGTGAACGCCCCCTGTTCCCCGTGCGGGAGCTGGAGCTGTTCGGCTACGAGGGCCGTCCGTGGATGGGCCCGCCGAACGACCACATCGTCCCGGCGCTGCTGCCGTGGGCCCGGCCGCTCGGCCGTTCGGA
This sequence comes from Amycolatopsis sp. NPDC049253, assembly GCF_040678995.1. Classification (NCBI taxonomy): domain Bacteria; kingdom Bacillati; phylum Actinomycetota; class Actinomycetes; order Pseudonocardiales; family Pseudonocardiaceae; genus Amycolatopsis; species Amycolatopsis sp. NPDC049253. The sequence goes on from NZ_JBFAQX010000015.1 coordinate 54,301, forward strand.
ACGCACGATCGTCGCCCTGCGCGGCATCGAGGTCTGGCCGGAGGCCCTGACGCTGCGGCTCGCGGTGTACTCGCGCGACAGCCTGCAGGAGGGCCGCAGCGGCTCTCTCATCGACCACCGGCGGATTCCGGACTACAACGCGCTGCTCGTCGGCGTGCTGTACCCGGACGGGCGCCGGGCCAGCTCGGAGTCGATCTCGGTGCCGTCCGCTTCGGAGCCCGACTCGCCCGTGCTGCGCGCTGTCGGTGGAGGCGGGACGCAGTTCCACCTGGACCACCAGATCTTCGTGTGGCCGCTGCCGGGGGACGGCCCGTTCACGCTCGTGGTGCAGTGGCTCGACCGGGACATCAAGGAAACGCACACCGAGCTCGACGGCGCGGCCATCCGGGCGGCGGCGGTGGAGGCCGGGGAGCTGTGGCCCGGGCTGCCTAAGCGGCCGGGTAACGGCGTGGGGCTGCGACACGCGGGGGCCACGGGCTCCGGCGCGGCTTCGGCCTCCGTCGGCTCGCGTCCGGAGCGAGCCCCGGAAGCCTCCGGCCCACTCCCCCGCCGCAACGCGACCGACGCCCCGCCCGAACCGCTCCCCCACCGCGGCGCGGCCGACAGCGCATCCGGCGATCCTTTTCCCTACCGCGTCGCGTTCGGAGCCGCGGAAGCCGGTGCGGCGGAACCGCGCGGCAACCCCGGTGGTGCTGCGCCTCCGCCTGGCTCTGGCTCCGGCGCTGGCTCTGGCTCCGGCTCCGGCTCCGGCTCCGGCTCCGGCTCCGGCTCCGGCTCCGGCTCCGGCTCTGGCTCTGGCTCTGGCTCTGGCGACGCTGCGCCTGCCTCGGGCCCCAACGCCTCCAGCGCTGCACCCGGCCCCGGCCCTGCCGGCGCTGCGCCTCTCCCCGGCTCCGGCGCGGCCGACGCCACGGAGAACCGCGGCGTCGAGAGCACCCCTCAGCCGGTGACCGCACCCGGTGAACCCCTGCCGCAGCGGTCTCCCTCGGTGCTGCTCCCGCGCCTCGCCGGCGAAGGCTCGCTACTCCCCCGCCGCAACGTCGCCCTCGGCCCCGACCGCCCTGTCCCGCGCCCGCCCGGCACGGCTTCCCCACTCCCCCGGCGCACCCCCACCCGCGCAGGTGGCCCGCCCACCGCACGTCCCTCGACCGGCCCGGCCGAGCCACTGCCGCACCCCGCGCAGCCGTCGCCTCTGGGCTCGCCCGCCGAGCCACTGCCGCTCCCCCACCGCAACGCCACCACCGGCGACAGCCCGACGATCGCGCTGCCCACACCCTCCGCAGCAGACCCACTCCCGCAGCCCGCCCGGCCCGCGACGCCCCAGTCGGCCCGCGAAGCATCGCCACGACCCCAGCACAACGCCGACACCGACACCCCCGCACCGCTCCCCGAGCCAGCCCAGCCGACGCCGCCGCAGTCCGCCGGCGCAGCATCGCCGCAGACCCGGCGCAACACCGACACCGGCGACAGCCCGACGATCGCGCTGCCCACACCCTCCGCAGCAGACCCGCTCCCCCAGCCAGCCCAGCCGACGCCGCCGCAGTCCGCCGGCGAAACACCGCCGCCGGCCCAGCACGGCGCCGCCACCCACACCCCCGTGCCGCTGCCCCAGCCGTCCCGGCCGGCGGCGGAAGGGATCGCCGGGGCGCAGCTGCCGGCGTTGCCGCAGCCGTCGAGGTCGGCGAAGGGGGAGAGGGCGACTCGGGGTGCGTGGGCGCGGTGGCGGGGTGCGCGTGACCCGGGTGAGTGAAACCGCGGGTCGTTAGCGCCCGCGAAACACGGTGACCACCCTCCCGTCATGTCAAGGTGGTGTCGTGGGGCGCATCCCACCCCTGCCCCCGCCGCAAGAGGACGGTCGCGATGGTTCGCACCCCGCTCAGCCCGCTCGACGTCGCGTTCCTGTGCCTGGAAAGCGAAACCGCGCCGATGCACATGGGTGCGGTACTGGTGTTCACCTCTCGCGGGCGAGCCGATGGCGCGGAGCTCGCCGCGCTGCTCGCGTCGCGCGCGGAGAAAATGCCGCAGCTGCGCCGAAAAACCCGGGCCGAGCTGTTTCCGCCCGGTTCCGCGACTTGGTCGGATGACCCGGATTTCGTTGCGGCGCAACACATTCATCACCACGAGCTGAGCACGCTGTACGACCCCGACCCGCTCACGGACTTCGCCGCGCGGTGGATCGCCGAGCCGCTCGACACGAGCCGTCCGTTGTGGGACGTGACCGTGGTGACCGGGCTGCCCCAGGGTGGTTTCGCCGTGCTGCTCAAGCTGCACCACGCCCTCACCGACGGCGAAGGCGCGTACGCGGTGACCGTCGGCCTGCTCGACGGCCTGGCCGTCGCGGACCGCACCCTCGCCCGCGCGTCCGGGCCGGCGCCGATCCCGCGGCCGCGCTCGGCGCTGCACAGCGTGAAAAACAGCGTGAAGGTCAGCCTCGCGCACGCCGGCGAGACGGCCGGGATCGCGACGTCACTCGTCCGCGCGGCGCGGCCACCGCTGTCGCCGGTGTCGGCGCCCGCGTCGGCCGAGCGGCGCCTGGGGTTCGTGCGGCTGCCCACGGCCGACATCCGCCGCATCCGCCGCGCCCACGGCGGCACCGGCAACGACGTCGTGCTCGCCGTGCTGGCCGGCGCGCTGCGCGAATGGCTGGTCAACCGCGGCAAACGCGCCGACGGCCGCACGCTGCGGGCCCTGATCCCGGTGAGCGTGCGCGGCCGTTCACACAGCCAGGTCGGCGGCAACAAGCTGTCCGGCTACCTGTGCGACCTGCCGGTCGGCGAGGACGACCCGGTGGAGCGCCTGCACGTGGTCCGCCGCGTGATGACGCGCAACAAGGCCGCCGGCCCGGCCCGCGGCGCCGGCGCGTTCCCGCTGCTGGCCGACCGCGTGCCCACGGTGCTGCACCGCCTCGGCACGAAAACGGCCGGGCTGGCCGCCCCGCTGTTGTTCGACCTGGTCGTGACCACCGTGCCGCTGCCGGCCGCGCGCCTCACGCTGGCGGGCGCCCCGCTGGCGCAGGTGTACCCGTTGGTGCCGCTGGCCCCGCGCCACGCCGTGGGAATCGCCGTCGCCACCTACCGCGACGGCGTCCACATCGGACTCCAGGCGAACGCCGAGGCCGTCCCCGACCTCGGCGGCCTGCGCGACGCGGTCCTCAAATCCACTGCGGCGCTGCTGAACACCGTGTAGGGCCTCAGCCCCGCAGCATCTCCGCCACGAGGAACGCCAGCTCGAGCGACTGCTGCGTGTTCAGGCGCGGGTCGCAGGCGGTTTCGTAGCGGCCGGAGAGGTCGACGTCGGAGATTTCCTGGGCGCCGCCGAGGCATTCGGTGACGTCTTCGCCCGTGAGCTCCACGTGGATGCCGCCCGGGTAGGTGCCGAGCTTGTGGTGCACCTCGAAGAAGCCCTGCACCTCGTCGACGATGCGGTCGAAGTGGCGGGTCTTGTAACCGGTCGACGACTCGTGCGTGTTGCCGTGCATCGGGTCGCACTGCCAGATGACCTTGTGGCCCGAGGCCTCGACCTTCTCGACGATCGCGGGCAGCACCTCGCGGACCTTGCCGTTGCCCATGCGCGAGATGAGCGTCAACCGGCCTTCCTCGTGGCGCGGGTCGAGGCGCTCGACGTACTCCAGTGCCTGCTCGGGCGTGGTCGTCGGGCCGATCTTGAGGCCGATCGGGTTCGACAGCAGCTCCGCGAACGCGATGTGCGCGCCGTCGAGCTGACGGGTGCGCTCGCCGATCCACAGGAAGTGCGAGGACAGGTTGTACAGCTTGGGGTTGGCCGCGTCGGCGTTGTCCAGGCGCAGCAGGGCGCGCTCGTAGTCGAGCAGCAGCGCCTCGTGGCTGGCGAAGATCTCCGTGGACTGCAGCGACGTGTCGGTGACGCCGCAGGCGTTCATGAACCGCAGGCCGCGGTCGATCTCGTTGGCCAGCGCCTCGAAGCGCTGCGCCGCCGGCGACGCCGACACGAAGTCCTTGTTCCAGTCGTGCACCTGGTGCAGGTCGGCCATGCCGGCGCCGGTGAGGGCGCGGACCAGGTTCATGGCGGCACCCGCGTTGGCGTACGCGCGGATCATGCGGCCCGGGTCGGGCACACGCAGCTCGGGCTTGGGCACCAGCGAGTTGATGATGTCGCCGCGGTACACGGGCAGGCCCAGCGCGTCGGTGGCCGCCGAGCGGGGCTTGGCGTACTGGCCGGCGATACGGCCCATCTTCACCACGGGCAGGCTCGCGCCGTAGGTGAGCACCACGGCCATCTGCAGCAGCGTGCGCAGGTTGGCGCGGATGTGGGGCTCGGTGTTGGACTCGAACGTCTCGGCGCAGTCGCCGCCCTGCAGCAGGAAGGCCTCGCCGCGCGCGACCATCGCGAGCCGGCTCTGCAGCCGGTCGATCTCGGCGGGCACGGTGATCGGCGGCACGCTCTCCAGCACGCCCCGGACGCGCTTGGCCAGCTCGACGTCCGGCCACTCGGGCTGCTGGGCGGCGGGCAGGGCCAGCGCCGCGTCGAGGCGTTCGCGCAGCTGAGGCGGGAGCGGCGGGAGCTCGGGAAGCGTGTCGACGGGAACGTCCACTGTCCAGTTCACGGCACCCAGGATAAGGTTCGCCGCCCACGCGGCTCCGGGAGGGCGGTGCGGGTCACACGTCCGGGTCGTCCTGATGGTCGTCTTGGTGGTCGTCATGGTGATAGAGCGCACCGAACCGGTCGACGACGCCGAGCAGCCCGGCGAGCTCGTCCGCGTCGAGCGCGGGGACGACCACGGACCAGTGGTGGAGGCTGACCGCTTCGGCCAGGATCCGGCGTCGCTCGTCCGGCGGCGCGGCGGCCGAAATCCCGACCAGGAGCTGCGCGCGGTCTTCCGTGAACTCGACGCGCCGGGCCCGGTCGAGCGCGCGGGCCAGGTCGTGTCCGGCGAGCTTCGGCAGGAACGCCTTCAGCAGCCGCTCACGGTGGTGGTCTTCGGCGACGCTGTCGACCACGGCCTCGGCCTGGTCGACAAAACCAGCCTCAGCCAGGCCCGAGGCCAAGGCCTCCCGGGCGGTACGAACCGCGAAGTCGGGCAGGAGGGCGCAGAGCTGCAGCGCCACGGCGGCCTCGCCGCGCGCCGCCAGGTCCACGACGCCGTCGGTGACCGCCAAGTCCAGGCCGGAATTTCCCGCCGGGTACGCGGCGACCAGCTCCATGAGCTCGGCGGTTTCCCCCACCGCGCACAGCATCACGATGGCCGCTTCCCAGCCGTACCGCGGGTCTCGCCTCAGCTGGGCGACCCAGCCCCGCACGCGCGCCGCCAGCCGCGCCAGCGCCGCATGGTCGCCGACGGCTCGGAGCCGACGGGCGAGCAGCGCCAGCGGGTCGCGCATCCTCGGCCAGAACTCCATGCCACAGATCAGCTTCTCGGCGATCCGAGGATCTCCCTCGGCGGCGAGAAGTTTCGCGAACGCCTCGATCCCGCGTGGCGCGTGCAGGTCGGAGCGCACCAGCGGAGCGAGCAGCTCGGCCCGCCGCACGTCCCCGGCCGCCACCACCGTCGCGGTCAGCGCCCCGATCGCTTCCACCGCACGCTGGTCCCCCGCCGGTCGGCGCACCAGCGTTTCCGCCCGTTCGGCAGCCACCCGAGCGCGGTCGTCCTCGCCTGCGGCCAGCAGTTCGTCGGCGAGGACGACGTACCTCTCAAGATCGGTGCGCAGCTCGAACACCGAAGGGCGGTCGGACTGGAACCGGGCCGCCCATTCGAAGGCGCGCTCGGTCTCGCCCGCGGCCACGAGCGCCCTGATGAACCGCAGCGTGGCCTGGTCCCGGCTGAACCGGTCGGTCATCGAGACCAGCACCTCGGGGATGTGAGGCCACCGGCCGGTGTCGGCCAGAACCGCCACGACAGCCGGCAGGTAGCCCTGTTGCCGAGCTTTCTCGTCGAGATCGCCGGCCACTTCGGCGAAGTCCTCCGCCGCGGCCAGTTCGATCTGCAAGAGCACGGCCCCACCGCCGCATTCCCGCGCCACTTCGCGCGCCCGGACCACGTGACCGAGCCGGGACAGGCTCCGCGCCGCTTCGGCGAGCACCGAGCCCCGGTGGGGCCCGTCGGCGATCGTCCCGGCCAGTTCGACCGCGGCGTCCGGATCCACGGCCGCGAGCACGCGGCCCAGCTCGCCGAGTGTTCGGTCGCGGAGCCCCTCGTCGGAGATTTCCGCGGCCAGCCGCCGGGCCCGGGCGAAATCCGGTTCGGCACCGGAGAAGGCGAAAACCGCGCCGATCCGCTTGCGCCGGTCCGTGCTCACCCGGTCATCCACCTGGGCGGCGGCCTCGTCCAGGCGGCCCGCTCGCGCCAGCGCGATCGGAATCTGCGCGAGCAGCACGTCGCGCAGCTGCGGTTCGTGCTCGTCTTCGGCCACCTGCTTCGCTCGGCCGGCCTCCCCGGTACACGCGAGCGACCCGACCAGCTCGACCAGCGCCTGCGTGCGCAACCAGGGCTCGGTGATGGACTGGGCCAGCGCCACCGCGTGGTCGACCTGCCCCAGCTCCGCCCACACGGCCGGGAGCCGCTCCGGGGTCAGCTTGTTGCGTTCGCGGAAGGTGTCCCGGTAGGTCTCCAGCGTGATCAGCCGCAGCAGGTCCGGCTCGGGTGAGTCCAGCAAAGCCGTGCGGGCGGTGTCCAGTTCGCCCATGGCGGCCAGGTCGCCACCGGAGACGTCGAGCAGGCGGTCGTGGCGGGCCGGGTCGACGGCCAAGTCGGCGAGCGTGGCCACGTCGCCCGTCTCCTGCACCAGGCGGAAGTAGCCGCGGAGCAGGAACTGCGGGGTGTCGGGGGGCCAGCCGGCCGTGCGGTAGCCCGCGGCCCAGTCGTCGATCGCGTGCCGGTACTCGGCCAGCGGGGAAGGGCCGAGCGCGTCGATCGCCTCCCGCTGGAGGTTTTCGTGGCCCAGCAGGTAGATCTCGGGGGCTTCGCGGGAGCGCCAGTGCGCCGGGCGCCCGGGTGAACGAGCGGCTCGCCACACTGGACAGTGCCCGCTCGACCTCGCGCAGCCGACGCCGGGTCAACGCCGCGAGGTCCGCGCCGGTCAGGCCACCGCGGGCAGCGACCAGGAAGCCCAGCAGATCCTGCTCGCCCGCGGTGCCCTCCAGGAGGGCGTCGAGCTCGCGCTCCATGTCGTCGCGGGCCGCGCCGGCGGCGGGGGAAGGCGAGAGGGACCGTTCGATGCCGGATGCCCGCAGCGGGTGGTCGGGGCGGACGTCGGAGGGCAGGTCCGGATTGAGCCGGCTCGCCACGATCACCCGCAGGCCGTCGACGGGCGTCGGCAGCAGCGCAGCGATGCTGTGGCCGCCGGAGACCCGGTCCTCGTCCAGGCCGTCGACCACGAGGACGAGCCGTTCGCCGCGAGACCGGCAGTGCGCGGCGGCTTCGGCGAACACCGCGTTGAGGTTCCTCGCCGCGGGATCCTTCGCCGCGCCCAGGACCTCGGCGAGCTGTTCCTGGACGACGTCGACGAAGGCCTCTCGCGTGTCGTCGCCGCCCGAACGTGCCGTGATGAAGAAGGACACCACGCGCACGCCGACCGGGGGCGCCAGCACGAAAGACGCCATGAGGGCCGACTTCCCGGCCCACGGTGCCGCGCGCCACCACACGTACGAAGCGCCGTCCGGAGCAGTGCAGAAGGCGGCCAGCTCGGCGAGTTCGGCCTCCCGCCCGACAAGCCGCGACGGGGCGACCTGCCGCACCCATTCGAGATACCGGGACCGAACCGGGGGCGAAGACACGACCGAGTCCGCGTGCCCGACCTGCACCACCGTGCCGTGAACCGGCCCCAGCACCTGGTTCGTGACAGAACCGGGCTTCTCCCCCGTCACCCCTGCCGCCCTCCCGCCGTGAGGTGATCGAGCGTCGCACGGCGGGAGGGCCAGGTAAAGAACCGGTCAGTTGCGCATCGTCAGCTTCTCGATCGAGCCGGACGGGTTGCCGGCGCTCGGGCGACGTGCCGTGGTTGGCGATGTACACGTCGTTGCCGTCTATCACGAGGCCGGTGGCCTGGGCCAGGCCGGCGGACGCGAGCGCGGTCTTCTTGCCGTTCTTCTCGATCCGCGTCAGCAGGCCGGAGGCGATGCCGTCCTTGGCGAAGGTCACCACGAGCAGCCGGCCGGCACGACACGCCAGACGCGCGCGACACCGACGCCGATGCTGCTGAGCTCGGACACGTACAGCGCGCCGTCGGGACCCACGACCACGGACGTCGGCACGGACTGCACCGGGATCTTCGTGCCCGGCGGCAGACCCAGCGCGGGCGGCGCGGGCGCCATCTTGACCGGGAACACGGCCGGCACGCTGATCTTGCCGCGGCCGTCGACGTAGAACAGGTCGTTGGCGGCGGAATCGGGGTTGTTCTTTGCCTCGAACGCGGCGAAGTCCGGGCCCGGCTTCAGTTTCTTGCGCCACCACCGCTGCCGTCGGTCCCGGCCGCCGACGGCAGGTTCTTCACGACCTGCTTCACCTTGCCGTGGTCGAGCACCGAAACGGCACCGGTCTTGCCGAAGCACGCCTTGCCCTCGGGCCCGTCCGCACACGGCCCGCTGCCCCCACGACCGGCCTCGGCCACGTAGACCTTGCCGTCGTGGATCGTCAGGTGCCGCGGGCTGCTCAGGCCCGTGGCCACGGTCTTCAGGCTGGTCGACGCCGCACTCGACCAGGACGCCGGTGATCCACTGTGGATCGGGCCGGGGCGGCCGAGCCGCCCGATTCTGCGCTCGCGGCACCAAAAAGTCTCCGCTGGATAAACCGGGTGAAACGGGGACTGCGAAAAAACGCCACCGTTGAGCGAAAACTGGCGCTTCCGGTGACTGTTCCACTCTCGACGGTCAGCGGAGACCACCGTGCGTGCCGGGGAGTTCTCGCGCGCGAGGACACCGGTGAAAAACAGGCCCCCAGCGCGCCATTGCGCTGGGGGCCTGCGTACCTGGGGGCCTGGAGCAACCGGGGATCAGACCACCGCGAGCGGCAACGCCGTCGGGTGCACCGGAGCCGGCAAGTCCGAGTCGCCCATGAGGAACGCGTCCACGGCGTTGGCCACGGACCGGCCCTCGGCGATGGCCCACACCACCAGCGACGCGCCGCGGTGGGCGTCGCCGCAGACGAACACGCCCGGCGTCCCGGTCTGCCAGTCGGCACCGCACGACAACGTGCCGCGCCGCGTCAGGGAAAGGCCCAGACCGTCGAGCAGCGGCATCTGCTCCACACCCTCGAAGCCGATCGCCAGCAGCACCAGGTCCGCCGGCAGCACCTCGACCTCGTCGCTGGTCGGCACGACCTCGCGCCGGCCCGTCTCCGGGTCCTTCACCACGCGGACCTGCTGCAGCTCCAGAGCCTTCACGTTGCCGGCGCCGTCGTCGACGAACCGCTTCACGGCCACGGCGAACTTGCGCTCGCCGGCCTCCTCGTGCGCCGGGTAGGTGCGCAGGATGTAGGGCCACGTGGGCCACGGCGAGCGGTCGTCGTCGCGGCTCGTCGGCGGCACGGGGTACTGGTCCAGCTGCGTGACCGACAGCGCGCCCTGGCGGGTGGCGGTGCCGTAGGAGTCGGCGCCGGTGTCGCCACCGCCGATCACGACTACGTGCTTGCCGGCCGCGTCGATCGGCGACGGGCCGTCGCCCTCCACGAACCGGTTGGCGGGCACGAGGTGCTCCATGGCGAGGTGGATGCCGCGCAGCTCGCGGCCCGGCGTGGTCCGATCGTCGCGGCCGCGCAGCGCGCCCACGGCGAGCACCACGGCATCGTACTGCTCGCGCAGGTCTTCCACCGTGAGGTCCACGCCGACCTCGCAGCCGGTGACGAACCGCGTGCCTTCCTTGCGCAGCTGCGCGAGGCGCCGGTCGAGGACCTTCTTCTCCATCTTGAACTCGGGGATGCCGTAGCGCAGCAGGCCGCCGAGGCGGTCGTCGCGCTCGAACACCGTGACCTCGTGGCCCGCGCGCGTGAGCTGCTGCGCGGCGGCCAGCCCGGCCGGCCCCGAGCCGACCACGGCGACGCGGCGGCCCGAGGACACCTCGGACACCTGCGGCTGCACGTACCCGGCTTCCCACGACTGGTCGGCGATCGTCGCCTCCACCCGCTTGATGGCCACCGGCCCGCCCGACAGCGGCGAGATCGACAGCACGCAGCCGGCCTCGCACGGCGCCGGGCACAACTTCCCGGTGAACTCGGGGAAGTTGTTGGTGGCGTGCAGCCGATCACTCGCCGCGGCCCAGTCGCCGCGGCGGACGAGGTCGTTCCACTCCGGGATCAAGTTGCCGAGCGGGCAGCCCGAGGCGGCGGAGTGGCAGAACGGGATGCCGCAGTCCATGCAGCGCGAGGCCTGCGTGCGCACGGTTTCGTTGCGCTCGCCCGGCTCCACGTCGGCGTAGACCTCGCCCCAGGAGGCGAGACGGTCCTCTTTGGACTTCTTCTTCGACTCTTCGCGCCGATACTTGAGAAAACCGGTCGGGTCAGCCACGAGCGGCCTCCATGATCGCTTCGTCGACGTCGCGACCGGCGGCACGAGCCGCCGTGGCCGCGTCGAGGACCCGCTGGTAGTCGCGCGGCATCACCTTGGTGAAGGCCACCGAACGCCGCGTCCAGTCGCCGAGGAGCGACGCGGCCACCGCCGAGCGGGTCAGGTCGTAGTGCTGCTGGACGATCTGCTTGAGCCACGCCAGGTCCTCGGAACCCGGCGCGGACAGATCCACCATGTCACCGTTGACCTTGGCGCGATCGAGGTCGAGCACATAAGCGGTGCCGCCGGACATGCCGGCGGCGAGGTTGCGGCCCGTCGGGCCGAGCACCACGGCGCGGCCGCCGGTCATGTACTCGAAGGCGTGGTCGCCGACACCTTCGGCGACCACCGTGGCGCCGGAGTTGCGCACGCAGAAGCGTTCGCCCACCTGGCCCCGCAGGAACATCTCGCCGGCCGTGGCGCCGTACGCGAGCGTGTTGCCCGCGATCGTCTGGCGCTCGGCGGCGAACACGGCTTCGGGGTCGGGCCGCACGATGATGCGGCCGCCCGAGAGCCCCTTGCCGACGTAGTCGTTGGCGTCGCCGACCATGTCGAGCGTGATGCCGCGCGGGAGGAACGCGCCCAGCGACTGCCCGGCCGAACCGGTGAGCAGCACGTGGATCGTGTCCTCGGGCAGGCCCTCACCGCCGTAGCGGCGGGTGATCTCCGAGCCCAGCAGGGTGCCGACGGTGCGGTTCACGTTGCGCACCGGCAGCTCCAGGCGCACCGGGTGCGCGTCTTCCAGCGCCGCCTCGGCGAGCTGGATGAGCGTGCGGTCCAGAGCGTGCTCCAGGCCGTGGTCCTGCGCCCGCACACGCCGCTTCGCCCCGCCGTACGGCGTCTCGGCCGGCACCTCGAAGATCGGCTTGAGGTCCAGCCCGGCCGACTTCCAGTGCGCTTCGGCCTCGGCGGTGTCGAGCACCTCGGCGTGCCCGATGGCCTCGTCGAGGGTGCGGAAACCCAGCTGCGCCAGCGTTTCCCGCACCTCCTCGGCTACGAACTCGAAGAACTTCACGACGTGCTCGACCTGGCCGGTGTACCGCTTGCGCAGCTCGGGGCTCTGCGTCGCAACACCGACCGGGCACGTGTCGAGGTGGCACACGCGCATCATCACGCAGCCCGCGACGACGAGGGGGGCCGTCGCGAAGCCGTACTCCTCGGCGCCGAGCAGCGCCGCGATCACCACGTCGCGCCCGGTCTTCATGGCGCCGTCGACCTGCACGGTGATGCGGTCGCGCAAACCGTTGAGCAGCAACGTCTGCTGGGTCTCGGCGAGGCCGATCTCCCACGGCGTGCCGGCGTGCTTGAGCGAGTTCATCGGCGAGGCGCCGGTGCCGCCGTCGTGCCCGGAGATGAGCACCACGTCGGCGTGGGCCTTGGACACGCCGGCCGCGACCGTGCCGACGCCGAGCGAGGACACCAGCTTCACGTGGACGCGGGCCTGCTCGTTGGCGTTCTTCAGGTCGTGGATCAGCTGCGCCAGGTCCTCGATGGAGTAGATGTCGTGGTGCGGCGGCGGCGAAATCAGCCCGACGCCCGGCGTCGAGTGCCGCGTGCGCGCGATCCACGGATACACCTTGTTCGGCGGCAGCTGACCGCCTTCGCCGGGCTTCGCGCCCTGCGCCATCTTGATCTGGATGTCGGAGGCGTTGACGAGGTACTCGCTCGTCACGCCGAACCGGCCCGAAGCGACCTGCTTGATCGCGCTGCGGCGTTCGGAGTCGTAGAGGCGCTCCGGGTCCTCGCCGCCTTCACCGGTGTTGGAGCGGCCGCCGATGCGGTTCATGGCGATGGCGAGCGTCTCGTGGGCCTCGGCCGAGATCGAGCCGTAGGACATGGCGCCGGTGTTGAAGCGCTTGAGGATCGCCGACGCGGGCTCCACCTCATCGAGCGGCACGGGCTCACGCACGCTGTCGCGGAACTTGAACAGCCCGCGCAGCGCGCCGCCTTCGCGGTAGAGGCGGTGCACCTCTTCGGTGTAGGAGCGGTACACCTCTTCGCGGCCGGTCTTCGACGCGTGCTGCAGCAGGAACACCGTCTCCGGCGTGAACAGGTGCAGCTCGCCCTCGCGGCGGTAGGCGTACTCGCCGCCGGTGTCGAGTCCACGGTGGACGCGGTCGGTCGGGTTGTCCGGGTAGGCACGGCGGTGGCGCACCGCAACCTCCTCGGCCAGCACGTCGAGACCCACCCCGCCGAGCTTCGACGACGTGCCGGTGAAGTACTCGTCGAGCAGGTCCTGGCTCAGGCCGAGCGACTCGAACACCTGCGCAGCTGTGTACGCGCCGACAGTCGAGATGCCCATCTTCGACATGATCTTCAGGACGCCCTTCACGAGCGCCTGCACGTAGTTGCGGATCGCCTTGGCCGGCTCGATCCCGGTGACCGCGCCCTGCGCGATCATGTCCTCGATCGTCTCGAACGCGAGGTACGGGTTCACCGCCGCGGCGCCGTAGCCCAGCAGCACGGCGATGTGGTGCACCTCGCGCGCGTCGCCCGTCTCCACGACGAGCGCGACGCGCAGGCGTTCCTTGGTACGCACCAGGTGGTGGTGCACCGCGGAGACCAGCAGCAGCGACGGGATCGGCGCCATGCGGTGGTCGGAGTCGCGATCGGACAGCACCAGCGTGCGCGCCCCGGCGGCGATCGCCTCCGACGCTTCCCGGCGTACTCGTTCGATCGCGGCAGCCAGCGCCTCGGCGCCGCCGTCCACTTCGTACAGTCCGGAAAGGACACTGCACGCGAAGCCCGGCAGATCGCCGTCGTCGTTGATGTGGATGAGCTTCGCGAGCTCGTCGTTGTCGATGACGGGGTACGGCAGGTTCAGGTGCCGGCACGACGCGGGGCCAGGCGCGAGCAGGTTGCGCTCCGGGCCCATGATGCGGGCCATCGACGTGACGAGCTCTTCGCGGATCGCGTCGAGCGGCGGGTTGGTGACCTGCGCGAAGTTCTGCTTGAAGTACTCGTACAGCAGCCGGGATCGCTTCGACAGCGCGGCGACCGGGGTGTCGGTGCCCATCGAGCCGAGCGGCTCGGCACCCTTGGCGGCCATCGGCGCGAGAAGGATCTTGAGCTCTTCCTCGGTGTAGCCGAAGGCGAGCTGGCGGCGCAGCACGGAGTCGTGGCTCTGCACCACGTGGTCGCGGTCGGGCAGCTCGGCGAGCTTCAGCAGCCCGGCGTGCAGCCAGCCCTCGTACGGCTGTTCCGCGGCCAGCGCCGATTTCACCTCGTCGTCGGAGACGATGCGACCGGCCTCGGTGTCCACGAGGAACATGCGGCCCGGCTTGAGGCGGCCCTTCGCCACCACGTCGCCGGGAGCCACGTCGAGCACGCCGGCCTCGCTGGCGAGGACCACGCGGCCGTCGGCCGTCTGCCACCACCGCGCGGGGCGCAGGCCGTTGCGGTCGAGGACCGCGCCGACCAGCGTACCGTCGGTGAACGTCACACAGGCCGGGCCGTCCCACGGCTCGATCAGGCTCGCGTGGAACTGGTAGAACGCGCGACGTTCGGCGGACATGGTGGCCGAATCCGGATTGCCGTCTCCGACGGCGGCGTTCTCCCACGCCTCCGGGATCATCATCAGCACCGCGTGTGGCAGCGACCGGCCACCGAGGTGCAGCAGCTCCAGCACCTCGTCGAACGACGCCGAGTCCGACGCGTCCGGCGAGCAGATCGGGAACAGCCGCGTGAGGTCACCCGGGATCAGGTCGGACTCCAGCAGCGCCTCGCGGGCGCGCATGCGGTTGCGGTTGCCGCGCACGGTGTTGATCTCGCCGTTGTGCGCCACGAACCGGAACGGGTGCGCGAGCGGCCACGACGGGAACGTGTTGGTGGAGAACCGCGAGTGCACCAGGGCGATCGCGCTCTCGAGCCGCTCGTCGGTGAGGTCGGTGAAAAACGCGGGCAGCTGCGCCGTGGTGAGCATGCCTTTGTAGACGATCGTGCGGGCCGACAGCGACGGGAAGTACGTGCCGCAGCCCGAGGCCGCGCTCTCGTGCTCCACGCGCTTGCGCAGGCAGAAGACCAGCCGTTCGAGCTCCAGCCCGGCTTCGCCGCCCGGCGACGCGACGAACAGCATGGCGAAGTGCGGCATCACCGAACGCGCCGTGGGACCGATTCCGGCCCGGTCCACGTCGACGGGGACCTCGCGCCAGCCGAGGACCTCGAGGCCCTCTTCGGCGGCGATGCGTTCGGCCAGCTCGACGGCCTTGCGGCGCTGCTCGGCCTCTCCGGGCAGGAACGCGATACCGGCGGCGTAGGCGCCCGCGGCGGGCAGAGCGAAGCCGGCTTCGGCACGCAGCAGCTGGTCGGGCAGCTGCAGCAGGATGCCCGCGCCGTCGCCACTCGTGGGTTCGGCGCCCGCTGCGCCGCGGTGCTCGAGGTTCGCCAGCGCGGTCAGCCCGTCGGCGACGATGCCGTGGGAGCGGCGCCCCTGGATGTCGGCCACCATGGCCACACCGCAGGAGTCCAGCTCGGTCGCCGGGTCGTAGAGACCCTGCTTGCCGGGAATGGCGGAGAAGATCATGGAAAAGGGACCTCCTTCGTCGTCTTCGTGCGAGGCCGGCGGACCGGCCGTGGGGAGCGCACGGGACGACGATGGCCCGCTTGTTAGCGCGACTTTAACACCTGGGAAACACCGGAGCAGCACCTCAGAGCGCCCCGGACGGCGGTGAACGGTAACGATCCGGCTGCGCGGAACGACACAGTTCCTGATGACACCCAGGTTGTTCGCTTAGCTAACTATCGGATCTGGGCGGTTGTCGTCAAGTGTAACCGGGTTTTTACGCATCCGGCCTGGCGCAGCCGTTTCCGGCGGTTTTCCTGGGGTCTTCGCGGTGCCTGGCGGGCCCGCGCGACCACCTGTGTGACCGATGCCGCTCGCCGGTGAACCGTGTTAGCGTCCGCCGCATGATCCTCGATCGGTTCCGCGTCACGGACCGGGTCGCGGTGGTCACCGGCGCCGGTCGCGGCATCGGTGCGGCCACCGCCGTGGCGCTCGCCGAAGCGGGTGCCGACGTGGTCATCGCCTCCCGCACCGAGTCCCAGCTGAACGAGGTGGCCGCCCGCGTGGCCGCGGCCGGGCGCCGCGCACACGTGGTGACCGCCGACCTCTCGGACCCGACCGCGGCAGGCGCGCTGGCCTCGGCGGCCCTCGAGGCGTTCGGGCGGCTTGACATCGTCGTCAACAACGTCGGCGGCACGTACCCGAGGCCGTTCACCGAGTCGACGACGGACTTCCTCGAGGAAGCGTTCCGGTTCAACGTCGCGACCGCCCACGCACTGACCGTCGCCGCGACCCCCGCGCTGCTCGAGAGCAGCGGCGCGGTGGTCAACATCTCGTCGATCATGGGCCGCGTGCAGGGCCGCGGTTTTCTCGCCTACGGCACGGCGAAGGCCGCGCTGTCGCACTACACGCGGCTGGCCGCCGTGGACCTCGCGCCGAAGGTGCGCGTGAACGCGATCTGCGTCGGTTCGGTGCTCACGTCGGCACTGGAACTGGTGGCGGGCAACGAAGAGATCCGCGTGAAGATGGAGAACGCGACCCCGCTGCGGCGCATCGGCTCCGCGGAGGACGTGGCTTCGGCGGTGCTGTACCTGGCTTCGCCGGCCGCCGCGTACGTCACGGGCAAAGTGCTCGAAGTGGACGGTGGGCTCCAGGCACCGAACCTCGAGCTCGGGCTGCCGGATCTCTGACCGTCCTTTGTGGATCAGTGCCTGATTTGACCCCTTTGTCGGGTTGCCGTGTCCGAACCGGTGGATTTCCCCAAACACCGCACGCTGGGTGATCACTTCCTGCCATAGTGTCCGTCGACCGGCGATCACGGGGAGGGAATCGGTGTCGGAATTCGACGTACACACCGACGTCATGCGCGAGTACGCGGACGTCGTCGACGGGCTGCACGCCCAGGTCGGCAAGATCAAGGACTACATGCGCACGACCGCGTGCGACAAGTCGGGCTTCACCGGCCTGTTCGCTTTGCTGCAGCCCGTGGTCGACCTGGTGGGCAACCTCTACGGCAGCACCCTCGACTTCGGCGACAACCGCCTCACCTCGCTGAGCCAGGGCGTCCGCTCCGCCGCCGACTCCTACGACCACCACGACGGCCAGGTCGCCGCGATCCTCAAGGAGTTCGGCATCGCGATCGACGAGGTCGGCACGCCCGCGAAGTGACCACCCACCACTGACTTCGACCACCACCGAGGGGGAACGACATGGCCAGGCACAGCCACCCGGGCGGGTCCGGCGGAACGACGCACCACACGCCGACGCACCCGAACACGCCAACGCACCATACGAACACGCCGCCGCAGCACCCGAACACGCCGCCCCAGCACCCGAACGCGCCCCAGCACCCGAACACACCGCCGCCGAACCGGCCGGGTTCGCCGCCGCAGCAGGGCAACCCGGGCACCCCGGCGCCCGGCGTGCCCCCGCAGGGACACCAGCCGGACGACCCGCGCAACCCGAACCGGCCCGGCCAGGACGAAGGCGACGAGCGCAGGCGCCCGGGGCAGGGCGAGGACGAAGACGGCAACAACAAGGGCGACGAGGACAAGGACGAGAAAAAGAAGAAGGACGACGACGACTCCGACGAGCCCGAGGACGACGACTCGGACGATGACGATGACGACGACTCCGATGACGACTCCGACGACGGTGGCGATTCGCCGTCGTCGTCCGGAGGGGATCCCGGCGCCGCGCCGGCCACGTCGCCGAGCGGGTTCGACGAGGGCAGCTCGATCAGCGAGCAGCTGCAGCCGCCCGAGGACACGTCCGGCGAGGACATCCAGGACCTCGTCAAGGAGGCCGGCGTCGAGGTCATGGCCGTCGAGTGGATCTTCCAGCAGCTGACGGGCCAGACGCTCACGCAGATGTTCATCGAGCCGATCACCGGTGACTTCTCGAAGATCTCGGCCGACGCCGAGGCGTGGCGCAACATCGCCGAGGCGATGAAGGCGTTCTCGACCGTGATGGTGGGCAACGAGAAGATCCTCGGCGAGAGCTGGTCTGGCCCGGCGTCGCTGGCGCACAAGGCGTATGTGGACCTGGGGTGGCGCGCGGGGCTGGCCGCGGAGGCCGGGATCGCGGAGCTGATCGCCAAGGGGTTCGAGCTGCTGTCGGACACGTCGCAGAAGCTGGCGGCCAAGGCGCTCGACCTGTTGAAGAGCCTGATCGACCGGCTGCTGGTGATGGCGGCCGAGGCGTGCGTGCCGATCGCGGGGTGGATCGCCGACGCGATCACCGGGCTTTCGGAGATCCTGCCGCTCATCAACGCGCTGATCTCGATCATCGACATGATCAAGGACATCGTGCAGAAGGTCGGCGACCTGTGGAACTCGGTGAAGGACATCGGTTCGCAGCTGGCGAAGATCAAGGACGTCGGCAGCATCTCCGACGTGATCGACATCGGCAAGGGCATCGCGGGCGACGTCGGCGACATCAAGGACAACGCCTCCGACATCGCGGGCGACGTGGGTGACATCAAGGACTCCGTGAAGGACGGCGCGAAAGAGACGCGCGAGAACCACCAGGACAACAAGGACTACTGGGACAGCCGCCGCGGCCGTACACCCGCGCACTCGGGCAGCGGCCGGATCAGCGGCCGCATCGACGACTGAGAGGACCCGCCGTCATGTCACGGCCCACCCCCGCGCAGGACGCGTGGAAGACGCCGGAGATCCGCGAGGCGGAATCGGCGCTCGACAGCACCGTGAGCAAGTCGCGGCAGCTGCTGAAGGACCTCGAGAAGATCCGCCTGAAGCCGCTGCCGCAGACCGACACCCCCGAACGCGTCGAGGCGCTCAAGACCGCCGCCTCGAAGCCCGACGCCCCGGCCGCGCTGCGCCTGGTCAAGCGCAAGGTCGACGCCGGCGAGCTGACGTGGAAGGACGTCGCGTCCGGGAAGGCCTTCGCCGACCCCGAGGTGCGCGCCCTGGCCGACGCCAAGCTCGGCGACGCGAAGGACATGTACGAGGAGATGCAAGAGGGCCTGTCGCCCGAGGAGGTCCTCGAAGCCCGCACCGGCTCGCGCGACTTCCTCGCCGACTCGAACCGCTCGACCTACCCGGCCGCCGCGGAGGAGCCGAAGGGCTTCTCGACGGACGACCCGCTGGCGAGCAGCACCTCACTGTCGCACCCGGCTCCGCCGCCGCCCGGCCGCCACAGCGCTCCCCCGCCGGACGACGACTTCGCCGACCCGCTGGCCGACCGCAAGCGGCCGGCCCCGCCGGTGCCTCCTGTGCCGCCTGTGCCGCCGTCGTCCTCGTCGCCATCGCCCGAGCCGGACCACGGCCGGCACGCCGCACCCCGGCACGAGGACCCGCGCCTGCGCTTCACCACCCCGGACGACGACGAGTTCACCAACCCCCTCGCCGACCGCGGCACCCCGAAGCGCCAGGACCCGCCCTCCCCGCGCCGCCCCCGCGGCGAAGACCGCCCCGACGGAGACGACGACTACTTCGGCGGCTCCCCGCTCGGCTGAGCCCGCTCGGGGGTGGTGGTGGCGGTGAGAGCCGGCATCACCACCCCCGAGCAGTCGGAACCGAGCCGCGGACCGGCGAGAGCGGCCGTGGACCATTAACCCCACCGGACCCGCCGTCCGAAGCGACGCACGCGGGACTTCCGCACGCGGCGCGCGCACCACCCGAGGTCCCGACCAGCCTCAGGCCGGGACCTCAGACGAGCAACGGCTGAGACGAGCCGCGCTCGACCAGTCACAGCAGCGCCCGAGGCGCACCTCCGGCCGGCTACCTCATCAGGCAATGCTCGATAACCCGCCCCCGTGCCCGGCGCGGCGGCCGCGAGTGCCCGGACCCGCAACGCACGAGGTCCCCGGCTCGACTTCGGGCCGGGGACCTCGTGCGTGGTGAAAAACCGGGTCAGGACTTCTCAGGCTTGTCCGAGTCCGGGCCGGAGGAGCCGGCGTCCACGGTGATCTCGTCGCGGGCCTCCGGCTGGGGGCCGTCCTCGGGTGAGTCGGCTTCCGGTGGGGCGGGGGCGGAGTCCGCGGAAGACGAGCTTGGGTCCGCAGATTCCTCCACCGCGTCGCGCTCGTCGCCCCGGCTGTGCAGCGTCTCGGGCAGCTCGCGGGGACCACGTTTCTTGGCCACGATCATGTAGATCACCGCGCCGAGGAAGACCAGGATCGAGGTCCAGACGTTGACGCGCAGGCCCAGGATGTGGTTCGCGGTGTCGGTGCGCATGAACTCGATCCAGCAGCGGCCCAAGGTGTAGCCGGCCACGTACAGGGCGAACGCGCGGCCGTGGCCGAGCTTGAAGCGGCGGTCGGCCCACACCACGACCAGGGCGACGAGCAGGTTCCAGATCAGCTCGTACAGGAAGGTCGGGTGCACGGGGCTGTCGGGCAGCGGGATGTGGCCGGTGGCGATGCCGGTGAGGTCGTTGGGCAGCCCGGTCGTCGGGTCGATGCGCTGGTAGATCTCCAGGCCCCACGGCAGGTCGGTGTGCGCGCCGTAGAGCTCCTGGTTGAAGTAGTTGCCGATGCGGCCGATGGCCTGCGCGGTGACGATGCCGGGGGCGATCGCGTCGGCCAGTGCCGGGAGCGGGATGCCCTTGCGGCGGCAGGCGATCAGGGCGCCGACACCACCCAGGGCGATGGCGCCCCAGATGCCGAGACCGCCGTCCCAGATGGCGAAGGCGTTCCACGGGTTCTTGCCGGCCGTGAAGTACAGCTCGGGGTCGGTGATCACGTGGTAGAGGCGGCCGCCGACGAGGCCGAACGGCACGGCGAACACCGCGACGTCGATCACGGTCCCCTTGGTGCCCCCGCGCGCGGCCCACCTGCGCTCTCCCCACCAGATCGCCACGATGATGCCGGCGATGATGCACAGTGCGTAGGCACGGATCGGGATGAACCCCAGGTGCCACACACCGCGGTCGGGGCTCGGGATCGTGGCCAGGAAGGCTGCCGAGGCGGAATACACGCGGTCACCGTAGCGCGTCAATGCTCCGGTGTGGTGAGGGAGCCGCCGAAGGATTCGTGAAGGACCGGTCACGGTCCGGTCGCGACGGTGACTACTCGTAGCCTCCCGGCTGCAGAGCGGCGAGGTACCCGGCCATCAGGGCCCGCGCGACCTGGCCGACGGCAGCGTCCTCGGGCAGGAACACCTCGTCGTGCAGGCTGGGCGCCCCCGCGGTGTCGCCGAGGCCGACGAACAGCATCAGCCCGCGTGTGCCGGTGCCGCAGTAGTGGGCGAAGTCGTCGGCGCCGAAGGAGCGGAAGTCCACGTCGACGTCGGCACCGCCGTCGAGCAGCCACGTCTGGGCGGCCGCCGCCAGCGCCGGGTCGTTGACCAGCACGGGCTCGCACGGACTGATCTGCAGGTCGGCGGTGCAGCCGTACGCGCGGGCGGTGGAGTGCACGATCTCGGCCAGCACGTCCAGCGCGTGCACGCGGTCGGTCGCGCGCATGAGCCGCAGCGAGCCGAGCGCGGACGCGGTGTTGGGGACGACGTTGGCGGCCGTGCCGGCGTGGATGCGCCCGACCGTGCAGACGGCGCCGTGCACGGGGTCGATCCGGCGGCTCGCGAGCTGCTGCAGGCTCACCACCAGCTGGCTCAGCGCCAGCACCGGGTCGCGCACGAGGTGCGGGTAGCCCGCGTGGCCGCCCTGGCCGTGGAGCACGATCTCGAACTCGTCGGTCGACGCGTTCACCGGACCGGGCGCGGCGGAGACGACGTTGTGCGCCAGCCGCGGCTGCACGTGGGCGCCGATGACGGTGTCCACGCCGAGCTCCTCCAGCGCCCCCGACTCGACGACGTCCAGCGCGCCCGAAGGCGAAGTCTCCTCACGCGGCTGCAGCACCGCGACCAGCCGTCGCGGCACGCCCACACGCTGCGCCGCCCGGCACACGGCGACCAGCGCGGCCAGGTGCACGTCGTGGCCGCACGCGTGCATCAGCCCGGAGTCCGAGGCCCACGCCGCACCCGTGCGCTCGACGATCGGCAACGCGTCCATCTCCGCGCGCAGCGCGACGGCGGGGCCGGGGTGCTCTCCGGCCAGCTCGACCAGCCGTCCCGTCTTGGCGACGCGCAGACCTTCGCCGGCGCCCAGCGCGGCGGCCACCACGCGCGCGGTGTCCTCCTCGTCGCCGGACGCGCGCGGGTCGGCGTGCAGCCGGTGGCGCAGCTCGACGGCACCCGGCAGCTCGTCGGCGAGGGCGGCACGCCAGCGCGCGGCCAGGTCGGTCATCGGGGCTCCAGGCGGTAGATCCGGGTGGCGTTCTCGTGGCCGGCGAGGCGCACGAGGCGCTTCGCGTCCACTTCGGACAGTGCGTCGGCCGCCAGAGCGGACCGCAGGAAGTCGGAAAGCCCTTGGCGGAACAGGGTTGTGCCGAGGTGGTAGAGCTCCGCGAGGCCGAACGCGTCGGTGGAGAACAGCAGCTTGCCGAACGGCACGAGCTCCAGCGTCTCGGCCAGGATCGCCGGGGCGCGGAAGCCGGCGTTGTGTGTGATGAGGCCGGTGTCCACGAAGACGTGCTCGAAGACCTGCGCGAGGTAGGCGGCGTTGCGGTGGAACGGGTAGTTGTGCAGCAGCAGGATCGGCACGCCCGTCCTCCGCGTGGCGCGCAGGAACCCGGTGAGCAGCAAGGGATCGCAGCGGTGCAGGTCCACGTCGGAGTCGCCGTAGCCCACGTGGAACTGCACGGGCAGCCCGAGGTCGAGGCCTGCCCACACGAGGTGGCGGTGCAGCACTTCGTCGGCCAGGCGCAGCCCCAGCCCGGCGCCGACGCGCGAGAGCCACCGGCCGGCCGCGTCGACCACCTCCACGGCGTCGGGCCGCTCACCCGACAGCTCCAGCCCCACCCGGTACGCGGCGATCGACTTCACCCCGACCGCGTGCTTCGCCCGTTTTTCCAGCTCCGCCCCGAAGTCCGCGGCGAACCGGCCCGCGGTCGTGCCGGCCCGCACCACGTCCTCGGCGACCTGCTCGAGCCGGACCACGTCGTGCGCGCGGGCTCCGGCGAGGCGGGCGAACTCGGCGGTGCCGGTGAGCTCGTCGGGCTGGAAACCGCCGTCGAGCAGGAAGTCGGTGGTCCCCGTACCGCGCAGGAACCGCCGGTTGACCTCCTCGGCCCCCAGCTCGGCGCGCCGCGCGAGGTACTCGTCGGCCGTCGCGTGCTTCGGCAGGTCGAGCACCGGCGCGCACCGCTCGCGCACGGCGAGCCCGATGAGCGAGTCGAACAGCGACGTCCCCAGCGGTGACACCGCGTCGGCCTCCGTGAGCATCCGCTCGAAGCCCTCGCGCCGGAGTTCGCCGGTCACCACGCCGTGGCAGTGGTGATCGACCAGCGGCGCCTCGGCGACGAAGTCCAGCACCTCGCTCATCGGCCTCCTTCGGTGACACCCAGCCTTTCCCCCACCCTACGGGCGAAGCCGGGCGCCACGAGAACCAAGACCACGGCCAGCACGAGGACCGCGCCCGCCGCGACGGGGAACCAGCGGGCCGGGCCCTCGGTCGGGTAGGGGACGACGTTGACGTACACCGTGTAGCCCAGCAGCGCGAGCGCGCCGAGGGGGAAGATCAGGTGCCACCACGGGACGTGCATGCGACGGCGCACGAAGAGCAGCAGGATGGCGCCGAGGGTGGTCAGCAGGTAGATGACCAGCAGGATCAGCGTGCCGATGGAGCCCGACCAGGCGAAGGTGTCCGCCGCGGTCGCGCCGAAGAAGACAGCGCACACCACGATGATCAGCGCGGCCGCCAGCGCGACGGCCGTGACGGCGGTGACCGGCGTGCCCTTCGGGGACGTGCGGCCGATGCCGCGGCCGTCGAAGGCGTCGCGGCCCAGGGCGAAGAGCAGGCGCGAGCCGCCGACCACGCAGGCGAGGCAGCAGCCGAACGCGCTGACGGCCGCGCCCACGCTGATGACGTCACCGGCCCACGAGCCGACGAACGTGCTGCCCAGGTCGCCGAGCAAGGACGGCGAGTCGTGGAAGGCCTGGGCGTCGGAGCGGAACGCCATCATCTCCACGGCCGTCACGATCACGAAGAAGACGCCGCCGAAGAGAGCCGTGCCGAGGATGGCGCGCGGGATGTTGCGGCGCGGGTCGCGGGTCTCCTCGCCGAGCGTCGCGGCGGCTTCGAACCCCGCGAAGGACAGGAAGCCGAACACGGCGCCGAGGAACACTCCGGACAGGCCGATGTCCGGGGTGAAGGTGAACACCGACATCGTGAAGTGGGCGTCGCCGGGCGCGTCGCCGGCGATCAGGCGGACCAGGATCACGGCGGTGACCAGGAGGATCACCGCGATCGTGGCGCCTTCCACGGCGAGCAGGGTCGACGTGCCGCGGCGCGCGGGCGCCACCGCCAGCAGCCAGCTGCCGATGAGCGCGACGCCCGTGAGCACGAACGGCCCCCACCACGGCGGGTTCGGCCAGATCCCCACCTGCGTGAGGAACGCCGTGCCGAGGGTGCCCGCGGCGGAGCTCGTGACCACGGCGTAGAAGGTGTACGTGCCGAGCAGCCCGATGCCGGACACCACGCCGGCGCGCGGGCCGAGCGTCGCGCCGACGAACGCGTAGACCGAGCCCGCGTGGTGGTAGTGCTGGCAGAGGCGGACGAAGCCGTAGGCGACCAGCAGCACGCCGGCGGCCGAGAGCAGGAAGGCCAGCGGCACGGCACGCCCGGCGGCGGCCGCGGTCTGCTGGGGGTTGATGTTGGCGGCCATGCTCGGCGCCATCAGCGCCACGGACAGGCCCACGGCCTGCCACACCGACAGGGTGCGCCGCAGCGCTGGACGGGTTTCGACGATGTCTGACACGATGCGCTCCTTCGTCCGGAGGCAGCAGGTGGTTCCACGGCCGGCGAGGACGCCGGCGTGAAGTAAACAGTGAACATCGCGGGGGCATGATGAGCCAGCTCGATCGGGTTGAACTTTCCAGGCGGGGTGCCGAGGAAGCGACGCGGCTGGGCCGTTCGGGGGTCGAGCTGGTGGCGCTGACCTTCGTCGACAACTCCGGGATCTCACGCGTGAAGGCGGTTCCGGTGAGCCGGCTCGCCGAGGTCGCGGCGTGGGGCGTGGGCGCGTCGAACTCGTTCGACTTCTTCCTGTGCACGGACACGATCACGTCCGGCGCCTACTCGCTCGGCCCCGTCGGCGACCTGCGGCTGCACCCGGACCTCGACGCGCTCACGGTGCTCGCCGCGCAGCCGGGGTGGGCGTGGGCGCCGGCGCTGCGCTACGACCAGGAGGGCGAGCCCCACCCGCAGGACTCGCGGGCGCTGGCTGCGACGGCGGTGGCGAAGCTGGCCGAACGCGGGTATTCGGCGCGGATGGCGTTCGAG
This sequence comes from Amycolatopsis sp. NPDC049253, assembly GCF_040678995.1. Lineage (NCBI taxonomy): Bacteria > Bacillati > Actinomycetota > Actinomycetes > Pseudonocardiales > Pseudonocardiaceae > Amycolatopsis > Amycolatopsis sp. NPDC049253. The sequence continues at coordinate 79,117 of NZ_JBFAQX010000015.1, forward strand.
CTCGAGTGGGTGGTCGCCGGGCCGGGCGGGACGCCGGTGGCGGGGCCGGCGTACGGGTATTCGCGGCTGGCCGAGCAGTCGGCGTACGTGCGGGATCTGGTGTCCGCTTTGGACAGTCAGCACCTCGGGGTCGAGCAGGTGCACCCGGAATACGCGGCGGGGCAGTTCGAGGTCTCCGTGTCCGCCGACGATCCGGTGCGGGCGGCGGACGTCGCGGTGCTGGCGCGGGAGACGATCCGCGCGGTGGGGGCGAACCACGGGTTGAGGACGTCGTTCACGCCGAAGTTCGCGCCCGGCGGCGTGGGCAACGGCGGGCACGTGCACTGCAGCCTGTGGGCGGGCGGGCGGAACCTGTGCGCCGGCGGCGACGGGATGTTCGGGCTGAGCGAGGTGGCCGAGTCGTTCGCCGCGGGGATTTTCGGGCGGTTGCCGGCCTTGCTGGCCATCGGGGCGCCTTCGGTGGTGAGTTACCTGCGGCTCGAACCGCACCACTGGGCCGGCGTGTTCACCGCGTGGGGCCTGGAGAACCGGGAAGCTCCGCTGCGGTTGGTGCGCGGCCCGGCGGGGAAACGGGAAACGGCCGCGAATTTCGAAGTGAAGTGCTGTGACCTCACGGCCAATCCGTACCTGGTCGTGGCCGGGTTGCTGTTCGCGGGAATCGCGGGGCTCGATGCCGCGGCACGGCTGCCGGAGCCGGTGGAGGTGGATCCGGGGACGTTGTCGGCCGGGGACGCCGCGGCCGCGGGAGTGGTGCGCCTCCCCCGCTCGCTGGAGGAGGCCGTGGCCGCGTTCGTCGCCGACGACGTGCTGAAATCGGCCTTCGGCGCGGAACTGGCGACGACGTTGATGGACGTGCGCCGCGGCGAGATCGACGAACTGGGCGGGCTCGACGCCGAAGAGCTGTGCGACGTGATGCGCTGGCTGCACTGACCTCACCCGAGCCGGGCGGCGACTTCCTCACGCAGCTGCGGCAGCTTCGCGTAGAGCTTGTCGCCCGGGCATTCGGTGTTGTAGTAGTCGCGGTGGCCCTTGATCTCCTCGACGGGAATGCCGTACTGCTCGCACACATACGCGATGAACACGACCAGCGAGTCCCACTGCGCCTGCGGCGGCTCGACGGACGTGTACGTGCCTTCGTTCTCGATGCCGATCGCGTTGTCGTTCTGGCCCGGGCAGTGCGCGGCGCGGACGATCCGGTTGCCGTCGCGCAGCGCGTCGAGGCTGCCGTGGCGGCCCTCCATGCGGTAGCCGCCGCGGGAGACGGTGAAGTGCTGGCCGGTGTCGGACCAGCCGTTGTTGTCGATGTGGTCGGCCTGATCGTCGCGCGCGACCTGGAACGCGTGGGACAGCGAATAGTCCGTGCTGTTGGGACACGCGATGTGGTGCACGAGCACCCGGTCGGCCGGATGGTCGAGCGTCGTCAACGGATCGGCGGGCGGCCGCGCGCCCCACTCGGCGCAGCTGTAGATGCGGGGCTCGGTTGCCGCTTGGGCCCGCGCTCCGGGCAGCAGCAGCCCGGCCGCGGTCGCGGCGGTGAGACCGGCGGCGCCACGGAGGAACGAGCGCCGGGGAAGGTGGGTGAATTCCATGCCCGCGAGGGTGGGCGCGGGGCGTACATGATCTATACAAATGGCCACCAGAACCACGACCGCCGGCGCACCACGGACTCCCGCGGCCCGTCTGTCGGCGCCGGTCACTGTGACCCCGTGGCCACCAGCCTCGCCGTGATCGGTTCGAGGGCGGTGATCAGCTCGTCGAGCTCGGCGGGAGACAGCGCGTCGTACGGCGGGGCGGCGAGCTCGTCCGTGAGCGTTTCGATGCGCTGCTTGGTCTCCCGGCCGGCGTCGGTGAAGTGGCCGTCGGCGTCGACGAGGCCGCGGGAGCGCAGGCCGGCCATGACCGCGGCGAGCCGGGACGGAGGGAGGTGCTGGACGCGGCCGAAGGACTCCGGGGGGTGGATGCCCATGTCGATTGCGGAAAGTACGTGGGCTTCCGTGCCGTCGATGTCCGCGGCGAGGAGGGCGGCGATGTGGCCGTCGGCGCGGTGTTCGCGGAGCATCGTCGCCGAGTGCCACAAGCGGGCGACGGGGTCGGTGGGCACCGGGAGGGTGCGCATCCCGGCGAACATCATCCGGCCCCTGGTGGGCGCGCGCGTGGCGGCCTGTGTGGTCAGGTCGGCGGGCGCACCAGGCCCGGGGAGCCGGCCAGCTCGGCACCGAGGATCCGGCGCAGGGAGGCGGCGCTGCCGCGTTCCCGGGCGGCGACGGAGGACTCGGGCGGGATCGTCTCCCACGCGCTCGGGATGTGCCGCGCGACCTCACCCTCGGCGAAGTTGTAGAAAGCCGCGTCCACGACCTGAGCCGGCACCCGCCCCAACGGCGCGGCACGGCTGACGAAATAGCCGTCCCAGTAGGTGCGGTGCCCGAGCGCCGCCAGCTCCTCGTTGCACTCGTCCGACAAGAACGTGACCAGGCAGATCGGCTCCAGGAGCTCGAACATGCGACGCGCCGTGCGGCTCATGGCCCGCATCCTGCCAGCGATCACGGCCCCGCGGAGTAGAACGCAGGAGTCAGGCCCGGGCCGGAGCCCGGCGCACACCTTCCGCGAGCTCCTCCGCCAGCTTCCGCACCCCGTCCACACTGCCCTCGGCCGCGGCCGTGACCAGGGCCGACCCGACGATCACCGCGTCGGCGAAGCCGGCCACCTGGGCCGCCTGGTCGCCGGAGCGGACGCCGAGGCCGACGCCGATCGGGAGGTGCGTGTGGGCCCGCGTGCGGCGGACCAGGTCTTCCGCGTGCACGCCCACCGCGTCGCGGGCGCCCGTGACACCCATCACGGCCGTGGCGTAGACGAAGCCGGACGACGCGGCGGTGGTCAGCGCCAGGCGCTCCTCCGACGACGACGGCGCCACCAGGAAGATCCGGTCCAGACCGTGGGCCTCGGACGCGGCCGTCCACTCGGCGGCCTCGTCGGGGATCAGGTCCGGCGTGATCATGCCCAGTCCACCGGCCGACGCGAGGTCGCGCGCGAAGCGGTCCACCCCGTAGCGGTGCACGGGGTTCCAGTACGTCATCACCACGGCCTTGCCGCCGCGCGCCGACACCGACTCGACGACCTCGAAGAGCCGCTTGAGCTTGAACCCACCGGCCAGCGCCGACTCGGCGGCGGCCTGGATCGTGGGCCCGTCCATCACCGGGTCGGAGTACGGCACGCCGATCTCGAGCAGGTCCGCGCCGCCGTCGATCGTGGCGGCCAGGAGGTCCTTCGAGCCGTCGACCGACGGGAATCCGGCGGGCAGGTAGCCGACCAGCGCGGCCCGGCCTTCCGCCCGCGTCGCCGCGAACACGTCGTCGAGCGCGCTCACTGGTCCTCCCCGTCCACGAGGCCGAACCACTTGGCCGCGGTGTCCATGTCCTTGTCGCCGCGCCCCGAGAGGTTCACGACGATGAGCCCCTCGGGCCCGAGCTCACGGCCGAGCACCAGGGCGCCGGCCAGCGCGTGGGCCGACTCGATCGCCGGGATGATGCCTTCGGTGCGCGAGAGCAGCCGGAACGCGTCCATGGCCTCGGCGTCGGTGACCGGGCGGTACTCGGCGCGGCCGGAGTCCTTGAGCCACGCGTGTTCCGGGCCGACGCCCGGGTAGTCGAGCCCCGCCGAGATGGAGTGCGACTCCACCGTCTGGCCGTCCTCGTCCTGCAGCAGGTACGACATCGCGCCGTGCAGGTTGCCCGGGCTGCCCTTGGTGAGCGTGGCGCCGTGCCGGTCGCCGTCGAGGCCCTCGCCGCCCGGCTCCAGGCCGACCAGCCGCACCGACGGATCGTCGTAGAAGCCGGAGAAGATGCCGATGGCGTTGGACCCTCCGCCGACGCACGCGGCGACGACGTCGGGCAGCCGGCCGGCCTGCTCCAGGATCTGCTCGCGCGCTTCCTCGCCGATGACCTTGTGGAAGTTGCGCACCATCATCGGGAACGGGTACGGGCCTGCGGCGGTGCCGAACAGGTAGTGCGTGGTGTCGGAGTTGGTCACCCAGTCGCGCAAGGCCTCGTTGATCGCGTCCTTGAGCGTGCGGGAACCGGTCTTGACCGGCACGACCTCGGCGCCGAGCAGCTTCATGCGCGCGACGTTGAGCGCCTGGCGCTCGGTGTCGACCTCGCCCATGTAGACCAGGCACTCCAGGTCGAGCAGCGCGCACGCGGTGGCCGTGGCCACACCGTGCTGGCCCGCGCCGGTCTCCGCGATCACGCGCTTCTTGCCCATGCGCTTGGTGAGCAGCGCCTGGCCGAGCACGTTGTTGATCTTGTGCGAGCCGGTGTGGTTGAGGTCCTCGCGCTTGAGGAACACCCGCGCGCCCCCGGCGTGCTCGCCGAAGCGCTTGGCCTCGGTGAGCAGCGACGGGCGGCCCGCGTAGTCCTTGAGCAGGCGACGCAGCTCACCGGTGAAATCCGGGTCGCGGCGCGCCTTGTCGTACTCAGCCGCGACCTCGTCGACGACGCCGATCAGCGCTTCCGGCATGAACCGCCCGCCGTACGGGCCGTAGTAGCCGCGCTCGTCCGGGTCGTGCTTGCTGTGCTCCTCGGTCACCGCGCCGGCCTCGGGCAGGCGGGGTGCGAACCGGCGGTGACGAGCTTCACCAGCGCGCCCTTCGGGTCGCCGGAGGCCACCAGGCCCTCGCCGACCAGCACGGCGTCGGCGCCTTGGCCGGCGTAGGACATCAGGTCCCCGGGGCCGCGGACGCCGGACTCGGCGACCTTGAACACCTCGAACGGCAGCCCCGGGGCGAGGCGGGAGAACACGTCCCGGTCGACTTCCAGCGTGTGCAAGTTGCGGGCGTTGACGCCGATCACCTGGGCACCGGCCTCGAGGGCGCGGTCGGCCTCTTCGGCGTTGTGGATCTCCACGAGCGCGGTCATGCCGAGCGACTCGACGCGGTCGAGCAGCGCGGCCAGTGCGTTCTGCTCCAGCGCGGCGACGATCAGCAGCACCATGTCCGCGCCGTGCAGGCGAGCCTCGTGGACCTGGTACGGGCTGACGACGAAGTCCTTGCGCAGCACCGGAACGTCGACCGCCGCGCGCACTGCGTCGAGGTCGGCGAGCGAACCGCCGAAGCGGCGCTGCTCGGTGAGCACGCTGATCACGCGCGCACCGCCGTCCTCGTAGTCCTTGGCCAGGGAAGCGGGGTCGGCGATCGGGGCGAGGTCGCCCTTGGAGGGGCTGCGCCGCTTCACCTCGGCGATCACGCCGATACCCGACTCACGCAGGGCGGCCATCACGTCCCGGGGCGCCGGGGTCTTGGCCGCGCGGGCCTTCAGCTCGTCGAAGGGCAGGGCGGACTCGCGCACGGCGAGGTCCTCCCGGACACCGGCGACGATGTCTTCGAGCACGCTCACCGGGCGCACCCGCCCCTCGGCGAAATCATCGATCCTGTCGCAAGTTCGCTCACAAAAACCTTCCCCTTCCCGCCGAAACGATGCTAACCCCCGCTCGAAGACCGGCCCGTTCCGGGTGCACGCCTTGCTCCGAATGCGCTTCGGTATCCGGCGCTCACCTGCCCGCGGTGGGGTCCTCACCCTCGGAAAGCGCCTCCCACAGCTCGATGTCCGGATCGCGCTTGGCGCGCTGGGCGCCCGGCGCCGCGTACCGGGTGCCGAGCCGCCGCGCGGTGCCCGCACCCTTGATGGCGACCAACCCCGCGACGACGAGGAGAATTCCGCCCAGCACGGCCAGCCCGCGCCCGAGCAGCAGCTCGGTGACCGGCAGTCCGGGCACCCAGCCGCTGAACTTGACGCCGTTCACGCCGGTCCAGACGCCCGCGACACCCGCGAGCGCCAGCACGACGCCCAGGATCCGGCGCGCCCAGCCGCCGGTGGCGATCACGCCCGCGACGCCGGCCAGCGCCAGCAACGCCAGTGGCACGAGCGCCGTGGCGCGCTGCTCGCCGTCCTCGGTGTAGAGCTGCGTGCCGAGCACGCCGCCGTCGCGGAACTCGGCGAACCACGCGAGCTTGGACGCGCCCCACAGCGCGAGCGCACCCAGCAGCAGGCCGACGACGATCATCCACAGTGGACGGCGCGAGGGCTTGGCCTCGGTCTGTACCTGCTGCGGGCCGGCTGGTTCCGGTTCTCCCTGCTCAGACACCGGCGGAGTCCTCGGCCGGTTCGAGCTCGCCCGCGGGAACCATGGTCTGGGCCGCCGCGACGGCCGAGAGCACCGTGCGCGCCTTGTTGAGCGACTCGGTGTCCTCGTAGTCGGCCACGGAGTCGGCGACCACGCCGCCACCGGCCTGGACGTAGGCGACGCCGTCGCGCATCAGGGCGGTGCGGATGGCGATGGCCGTGTCGGCGTCGCCCGCGAAGTCGAGGTAGCCGACCACCCCGCCGTACAGGGCGCGGCGCACGGGCTCGAGCTCTTCGATCAGCTGCATCGCGCGCACCTTGGGCGCACCCGAGAGCGTGCCGGCCGGGAAGCAGGCGGTGACGGCGTCGAACGCCGTCTTGCCCTCGGCCAGCTCGCCGGTGACGGTGGAGACGATGTGCATCACGTGGCTGTAGCGCTCGATCTGGAAGAAGTCGACCACGTGCACGCTGCCGGGGCGGCAGACCTTGCCGAGGTCGTTGCGGCCCAGGTCGACGAGCATGAGGTGCTCGGCGCGTTCCTTCTCGTCGGCCAGCAGGTCCTTGGCCAGCTGCGCGTCCTCCTCCGGGTCGGCGCCGCGCCAGCGCGTGCCCGCGATGGGGTGCGTGGTCGCACGCCCGTCGCGCACGGTGACCAGCGACTCAGGGCTGGAGCCGACGATGTCGAAGCCCTCCAGCCGCAGGAGGTACATGTACGGGCTCGGGTTGGAGGTGCGCAGCACGCGGTACACGTCGAGCGCGTCGGCGCCGGTCTCGATCTCGAACCGTTGCGAGGGCACGACTTGGAACGCTTCGCCGGCCTTGATCGCTTCCACGGCCTTGTCGACCGCGGCGTGGAAGTCCGCCTTCGTGCGGCGGCGCTTGAACTCCGGCGCCGGCCGGTCGAACGTCGCGACGGTCGGCGGCGCGGGCACGCGCAGCTGCTCGGTCATCGCCGACAGGCGCTCCAGCGCGCTGTCGTAGGCCGCGTCCACGCGCTCGGGCGAGTCGTCCCAGTTGACCGCGTTGGCGATCAGCGTGACGGTGCCCTCGTGGTGGTCGAACGCCGCGAGGTCGGTGGCCAGGAGCATGGTCAGCTCAGGGATGTCGAGGTCGCGCTCGGCCAGCTCGGGCAGCTTCTCCAGCCAGCGCACGGCGTCGTAGCCGATGTAACCCACCATGCCGCCGGTCAGCGGGGGCAGGCCGGGCAGCGGCTCGGTGTGCAGCGCCTCGACGGTCGCGCGCAGCACCTGCAGCGGGTCGCCCTCGGTGGGCAGGCCGACGGGCGGCGTGCCGGTCCACACGGCCTTGCCGTCGCGCACGGTCAGCGCGGCCGGGCTGCGCACGCCCACGAACGACCAGCGCGACCAGGACTTGCCGTTCTCCGCCGACTCGAACAGGAACGTGCCGGGCCGGTCGGCGCCGAGCTTGCGGTAGATCCCGAGCGGGGTCTCCCCGTCGGCGAGGACCTTGCGCACCACGGGGATCACGCGGCGGCCTTCGGCGAGAGCGCGGAACTCGGCGCGCGAGGGGCTGACCGGGCCGGGCCCGGTGGATTTGCCGGCTGCTGAGCTGACCATGCGCCCCATTGTGCCGCGCGGGCCTCGGCGGACCTTGGGCGGCCCTTGAATTCAGCACCTGTTGAATTCAAGGGGGCGACGAGTCATAGTGGACCCGTGAGCACCGAAGACACTACCTCCCGCAGGCGCGGCCGCCGGCCCGCCGGACAGGACACCCGGACGGCGCTGATCGAGGCCGCACGCGCGGTGTTCGCGGAGCACGGCTACGAACGCGCCACCGTGCGCGCGATCGCCGCGCGCGCCGGCGTCGACGCGGCCATGGTCAACCACTGGTTCGGCGGTAAGGAAGGCCTGTTCGCCCAGGCCGTGCTCGAGCTGCCGTTCTCCCCGCTCGAACTGCTCGCGACCCTGCGCGACGGCCCCGACGACAAGCTGGGCGAACGGATCGTCCGCGTCTTCGTCACCCGCTGGGACGGCGCCGGCGGCGACACGTTCCAGGCGCTCATCCGCAGCGTCGCGGGCCACGAGCTGGCCGCGACCGTGCTGCGGGATTTCTTCTCGCGGTTCTTCGCCGAGGTGATCGGCGACATCGGCTCCGACCAGCCCGGGCTGCGGACCACGCTGTGCGCCTCGCAGGTCGTGGGGCTGGGCATGGTCCGCTACATCGCCCGCTTCGAGCCGATCGCGTCGGCCGAGGTGGAAACCCTCGTCACGGCGATCGCGCCGAACCTGCAGCGGTATCTGACGGGGGATCTGGGGCTTTAGGTCCGGCGGGTGCTGATCGTCTGCATCGAGACCGCCTCCGCCCCGGCACGATCAGCACCGCCCGTCGCGGCCCGCCGCTCACCGGCCGGCCGGCCAGGTCCAGCCCAGCTGCGGGCGGACCGGGATCGGGCAGGGACGGGCTCTGCGCGGCCCCCGGGCGAGCACGAGGACCGTGGCCGAGCCTGCGCCGCCGATCCATGCTCGCGTCGGTTCGGGGCCCTGCAGAAAGGTGTAGCGGCCGGGCAGCATCGAGAGGGTCCGGACCCTCAGCCGCCCCGCGTCGTCGACCTTGAGAGCCAGCGCCTGGTGCGCCGCTTCGGGCGTCGCGTCGGTCACCGTGACGGGCACCCAGCTCGACCGCCGGGCCGCACGCCACCGGCGGAGCCAGCGCACCGCGAACACCGTGCCCCAGGGGAAGAAGACCAGCGCCACGAGCGCCGGGGAGACCAGGCCCCACTTCCAGGCGTCGCTGCGGTTGCGCTCTTCGGCCGTGCGCACGTGCTGCGGATCGACCGGGTCGTAGTAGACCCACACGAGATCCCCCACGTGGTAGGCCAGCCCGGAGTCCCGGTTGACGACGGTTTCCCGGGGCGTGACACCCACGGTGTAGTCCACGGTGATGGTCGGCGTCCCTCGGCGCGGGTCCGCGACGCCGACCACCCGGCCGACCGCGCGCATCCCGCTCACGAGCAGCGTGTCCGCGGAAGCGTCCAGGGCGATCATGCCGCCCACCGTCGAAGCCAGGACGAGGAGCCAGAAGAAGGCGGCTGCGACGGATCGGCACGATCGCCTGCGCAGCACGCGGTTCCAGGCTGTCTCGTCCGCTTCGGGGCTCATCGGCCGGCCGGCCATCGTGATCCGCTCGGGACGCGCAGGGGGATCACGTAGGGCCCCTTCGCGTGGTGTGGCAGCGCAAGGGTGAAGCGGCGGCCTTCGCCGGAGACCCACGCTTCGACCGGCCCGTTGCGAAGGAAGGAGTAGCGCCCGCGCAGCGCCGCCACGGTGCGGGCGGCGAGCCGCCGGCCATCGGGGAAGTCGAGGCGCAGGAGCTGGTAGCCACCCGAGGAGTCGAAAACGACGGCGGTGACGGGTTCCCAGCCCGACTTGCGGGCGCATCGGCGCCGGCGGGCCCAGCCCAGCGTGTACGCGATCAGCCACGGGAAGACGAGCAAGGCCACGAGCATCGGGATCACGGCGAAAGCCATCCCCGCGTTGGTGACGTTCTCCTCGTCGTCGGTCCGCACGCGCTGCGGATCGGCCGGGTCGTAGTAGACCTGGACGCGCTCGTTCTCGACGTAGTCGTCGTCCGAGTCGCGGTTGATCACCGCTTGTGCGAGGACGTCGCCGACGGGGTAGTCCACCGTGACGGTCGGCGCGCCCCGCGCCGGGGTGTACACGGCGACCACGCGCCCCTCGACCTTCGTGCCGTGGTCGAGCAGCCAGGTGGACCTGTTGTGCAGCAAGGAAATCACGGTGACCGCCACCGGGATGATCAGGAACCACGCCGTCGCCGCGGCGGCCGCGCGCCAGAACCGCTTGCGCAGCGCGCGATCCCACCCCGTGGGGTCGGCGGGTCCCCGTTCGGCGCGTTGCCGGCGGGTTTGGTGGCGATGCCGTTTGGCGCGCGGCCGTCTCGCGGGCTGGTCTTCGGCGACCATCGTGCTGTCCCCCTGGGGTTTTCCGTGGCTGGAGTTTGAGGCGGCGAAGCGGGATCGCGAAACGGGCCCGTGCCTCGCGGGATCACCAGGACCAGGCGCCGGCCTTCGCCGGCGACCCAGCCTCGGGAGGGTTTTCCTTCGAGGTATGGGCAACACCGGCGGGTGACCGTGCTGGTGCCGGTCGCCGTGCGCTCCCGGCCGGCGAGCAGCAGCGACCCGTCGCTGAACGCGGTGACCTCGACCGGCTCCCAGGCGGAGCGGCGGGCGGCCCGGTGGCGCAGTGCCAGGAGCACGGGAAACACCACCGCCCACGGGAGGCAGCACAGCGAGCAGAGGGTCACGCCGCGCAGCAGCGCGAGCGCGAAACCGTCGTTGCGGTCGCCGTCGGTCCGGGCACGCCCGGGGTCGGCCGGGTCGTAGTACGCCGTCAGGACTTCGCCGACGAAGTACCGCGTGTCGGAGTCGTGGTCGATCGTCGCCTGCCGGGCCGTCCCCCAGCCGAGGTAGTCCACCGCGAGGTACGGGGATCCGCGCAGCGGGTGGTCGTCGACCGCGGTCACCCGCGCGGGCACGGCCACCCACTGTCCGAGAAGCGCGTCGGACAACGCATCCACCAGCTGCGCCCGACAGGCCCCACCGCCGCCGAGCGCCCACAGCATCGCGGCTGCCACCTCGCGCCGGATCCGCAGGCGTACCGCGCGGTTCAACGCGGCCGGGTCCGGTCCCCCGGTCATCGGCTCAGTCCCCGGCGTGGCGGCAGGATCGGGGACCAGCCGGGGCTGCGGCCGAGGGGGATGGCATAGAGGCGGTTGCCGCGCGGGGCCACGAGGAGCAGGCGGGCGCCTTCGCCGGCTACCCAGGCGGGGACGGGCCGCTTGGCCAAGTACTCGTAACGACCGCGCAGCAGCGTGACGACGCGGGCCCACGTCCGTTCGCGGCCGCCGTGGTTCAGGACGTACCTGCCATCGCGCAGGGACGTGACCTTGACCGGTCGCCACCCGGAGCGGCGCGCGAGCCGCCGGCGCCGGTCCAGGACGACCGGGTACGCCACGGCCCACGAGAGCGCGCCCGCCTCGAGAACGACCACGACGACCGAGCCCAAGGCCCAGGAGTCGTCGCCGTTGGGCTCTTCCGTGGTGCGCACGTGCGCCGGATCGGCCGGGTCGTAGTACACCGTCAGGACTTCGCCGACGAAGTACCGGTTACCGGAGTCGAGGTCGATCCTGCCTTCGACGCCCGGTGCCAGGTAGTCCACGACGAGATAGGGCCCGGTTTTCCCGTCCTCCACGGCGACCACTCGCGCGGGCGCCTTCACCCCGTCCGTGAGCAGGCGGTCCGCCCGGTCGAAGAGCACGGACGAACCGACGATCGTCGCGGCCACCACGAGGACCCACAGCGCGGCCGCGCCGAGGGCGTGCCAGATCCGCGAGCGCACGGCCCGGTCCAAGATCACCGGGTCCGGCTTCGGCAGCCGCCCGGTGCGGGCTAGGAGAGGTTCGTCGTCTTCTTGGCGCGGGGTTTCGCCCGCGCCGGTCGTCCCCAGATCCATCAGGAGAGCCTACGACCGGGAAATCTCGTTCCACCAGCGAAAAAGCTGCGATTCAGAACACCGGCTGGGAAGGCAACCGAGAGGGCCCGTCGAGCGTGCTGACGGTCCCCTCGGCAGTCACCCGCCGCGGCGGGGATCGAACGCGCGCAAGGCCACCACGCGGTTCCCGCCGCGGCGGGAACCGCGGGGCAGCACCAGAACGAACCGGAGGCCCGACCCCGCGACCCTCGCGCCGGCCCGGCGGCTCCCCTCACGAGGCACGCGCGTCAGCGACGTCGTGCGGGCGACGACCTGCCGGCCGCCGACGGTGAAGCGGACGACCTGCGCGTGGTCGGCGCGATCGTGGGCCTGGATGCGGACTGGCCGCCAACCCGTGCGGCGGGCGAGCCGGCGGCGACGCGCCCAGCCCACGGCGAGGGTGATCGTCAACGGCAGGAGAATCGCCACGAAGATCAGCGGGACCGAGAACACCGCCATCCACCCGTCGCCGACGTTCTGTTCGTCTTCGGTGCGCACACGGGCCGGGTCGGCGGGGTCGTAGAACACCGAGATCGGTTCGCCCACTTCGTATTCGCGGTCGGAGTCGCGGTTGATCTCGGCCTGTTCGGGGACGCCGGCGGCGGTGTAGGAGACCGTGATGGTGGGCGTGCCGTCGCCGTCCCGGGGCGTGTGGACCGCCACGACCTTTCCGGTGGCCTCGTCGCCGTGGTCGAGGAGCCAGTCGGCGCGCAGGTCCTGCCACCCGATGCCCAGTGCCGACGCCGGCACGACCAGCGCGCACAGCACGACCCAGCCGACGGCCCGCCAGAACTGCCGGCGCAGCGCGCGGTCCTCGGACGCGGAGTCCGCGGCCGCAGGAAGCGGTTCGCCGGCGTTTTCGTTGGTCTTCCCCAGGGCCACGGCCAGAGCGTACGACAGCGGCGCGTGGTTCAGGCGAGCGTCCGCTTCGAGGTGGACGTCAGGCGAAACGGGATCGCGTACGGCTCGCCGTCGCGGGGGCCGACGGGCAGGACCACGGCGAGCGTGCGGCCGGAACCGGAGACCCACACCTCTCGCCGGCCACGGTGGCGGAGGAACGCGTACCGGCCGGGCAGGACGGAGGTGGTCTTCGCCTCGATGGTGACGCCGCCGGGGAGGACGAACTCCAGTGTGTGGAACACCTCCGGGGCGTCGGGGCGCAGTCTCAGGGGCAGGACGATCGCCGTGGCGGGGTGCCAGGGCGAGCCTCGGCGGCGGGCCCAGCCCACCACGTGGGCGACCTCGATCGGGATCGCGGCCAGGCTCGTGAGACGAGGAGGAGGGACGGCGCCATCACCCCGAGGCTCAGGTTCACGTCGTCGTGCAGGCGCGCGGTGTGCGGGTCGGCGGGGTCGTAGAACACCGGCACGGTCTCCCCCGCGACGTACCGGTGGTCGGAGATGTGGTCGATCACCGCGCGCAGGCTCACCCCGGTGACCACGTAGTCGACGATCACGACCTCTTCGCTCACGGCCGTCACCTCGCCGTGCGCGCGGGCGCCGCGGGTCAGGAGCGCTTCGGTGGCGAAGCCCGTCAGCAGGACACCGGCGCCTCCGGTGAGCAGCACGACCAGCCGCGCCACGGCGGTCCACACGGCACGCCGGAACCGGCGGTGGACCGCCCCGTCCCACTTCCGCTGCCGCTCCGCAAGCCGCTTGGCCCGCCTGTGCTCGCGGCTGTTGCGAGGCCGCGCCGGCCCGCTCATCGGCGTCGCCCCGGCCCGGCCGAGGCGGACCACGGCGTTGTCCCGGTCCACCGGAAGAGACTGGTCGTCGTCACCGCCGGAGCGTTCGCTCCGGCCGGTCCTCCCCAGGTCCATCAGAGAGGGTACGACCGGGAAATCGCGCTCCACCAGGGGAAAAGCTGGGATCGAAAACACCGCCGACGAAGGCGACCGAACGGGACCGTCCGGCGTTTCGACTCACCCGCGCGCGACCACGGCCGGCACGGCGTACGGCGCTTCGCCGCGGCCGTGGCGGAAGAGGATCACCGACGCGGACCCGGCGCCGCCCAGCCAGGCGGGGCGGTCGGTGTAGGTGCGCAGGAAGCGGGCGCCGTGGGTCGACGGCACGGCGCGCAGGCGGACGACCTCGCCGGAGAGCAGGCGCACGTGCACGTACGGCGGGTTCACGGTGCGGCCGGTGGGGGGCGCGAGGACGACGGTGGCCGTGCCCTCCTGCCAGCCCGTGCGGCGCACGGCGCGGGAGCGGCGGGACCAGCCGACGGCGCCCGCCACGGCGACCAGGGAGCACAGCAGGACCAGGCCGACGCCGATCCAGGCGAAGCCAAGGCCGTTCTCGCTCAGGCCGTCCTCGGCGGTCGTGCGGACGCGCGCCGGGTCGGCCGGGTCGAAGACCACCGTCACACGCTCGCCCGGGGTGTAGGCGGCCGTGGAGCTGCGGTCGACGCGTTCGGTCAGCGTGCGGCCGTCGGCACGGAAGGACACGTCGATCCAGCGCGTGCCCTTCGGCGGAGTGGCGACGGAAACGACCGTCCCCGGCACGCGTGTGCCGGTCGCCAGCAGGGTGTCCGCCGAATGGAGAGCGCCCAGCACCGCGACCAGTCCGCCCGAAAAAACCAGGCACCACAGCGCCGCGAGCGCCCACGCCCGCGAGGCGATGGCGCGCAGCCGCCGCGTCTCGCGGGCCGGATCGGCACTCAGCGCGCCAGCAGCACGAACACCAGCGCGAGCACGCCCGGCAGCACCTGCACCAGCAGGATCCGCTTCGAGGCCGTCGCGGCGCCGTACAGGCCGGCGACGATCACGCAGGCCAGGCCGTAGAGCTTGAACTGGAAGCCCGTCGGGTCGGTCGCGATGAGGCCCCAGATCAGGGCCGCCGCGAGGAAACCGTTGTAGAGCCCCTGGTTCGCGGCGAGCGCCTTGCTCTCCTGCGCGAACGCCTCGGTGGTGCCGAACGCCGCGCGGGCACGCGGGGTCGTCCAGAGGAACATTTCGAGCACCACGATGTAAACGTGGATGAGGGCGACCAGCCCCACCAGCACGTTCGCAACAACCGTCACGGGGTGTTCTCACTCTCGTCGGCGAGGAGCAGGCGCTCCGCGGAGTCGAAACAGGTGTGGGTGTCCGTGTGGCAGGCCGGGCCGGTCTGGTCCACACGCAGGAGCACTGTGTCACCGTCGCAGTCGATCCGCACTTCGCGGACGTGCTGGACGTGGCCCGAGGTCTCGCCCTTGACCCACAGCTCCTGGCGGCTGCGGGACCAGTAGGTCGCGCGCCGGGTCGTGAGGGTGGACTCCAGGGCCTCGTCGTTCATCCAGGCCATCATCAGCACGTCGGACGTCGAGTGCTCCACGACGACGGCCGCGATCAGGCCGTCGGCGTTGCGCTTGAGCCGCTGGGACAGGTCTGCGTCGAGGCTCATCGGACGACGACCCCGCCTTCACGCAGGGCGCCCTTGACGTCGCCGATCTTCAGCTGTCCGAAGTGGAACACGCTCGCCGCGAGCACCGCGTCGGCGCCCGCCTCCACGGCCGGCAGGAAGTGGTCGACGGCACCCGCGCCACCGCTGGCGATCACCGGCACGCGCACCGCGCGGCGGACCATCTCGATCAGCGACAGGTCGAAGCCGGACTTGGTGCCGTCGGCGTCCATCGAGTTGAGCAGGATCTCGCCGACGCCCAGCTCCTCGCCGCGCGCGGCCCACTCGACCGCGTCGATGCCGGTGCCGCGGCGCCCGCCGTGGGTGGTCACCTCGAAGCCCGACGCCGTCGGCTCGCCGCCCTCGGGCACGCGCCGCGCGTCGACCGACAGCACGATGCACTGGGCCCCGAACCGGCGCGACGCCTCGCGCAGCAGCTCCGGACGCGCGATCGCGGCCGTGTTGATGCTCACCTTGTCCGCGCCCGTGCGCAGCAGGCGGTTCACGTCGTCGTTGGAGCGCACGCCGCCGCCCACGGTCAGCGGGATGAAGACCTGCTCGGCCGTGCGGCGGACCACGTCGAAGGTGGTCTCGCGGTTGCCCGACGACGCGGTGACGTCGAGGAAAGTCAGCTCGTCGGCGCCTTCGTGGTCGTACAGCCGGGCCAGCTCCACCGGGTCGCCGGCGTCACGCAGATCGGCGAAGTTGACGCCCTTCACCACGCGGCCCGCGTCGACGTCCAGACACGGGATCACCCTCACCGCCACAGCCATGCCACCAGGGTAGCCGTCCACCTGCGACGGTCCGCCCGCCCGGTCGGAGCACGGGCGGTCAGAGGACGGGCGGAGTCCAGTCCCACAAGAGCGCGGCCCGGCGCCGGATCACCGACGCCGGCATCAACGGCACGGTCACCGCCAGCAGCGCGTGCAGCCACCACGCCGGCGACGTGTCGGCCACCGCCTTGCCGCGCGCCTGCTTCGTGACGTACGCCGCACGTGGGCGGCGCGCGGCGTCGTAGGCGGCGAGCGCCTCGGGCACGGGGTGGTCCCGCAGCGAGGCGGCGAGGACCACGGCGTCCTCGATCGCCTGGCAGGCGCCCTGGCCGAGGTCCGGCGGCACGGCGTGAGCCGCGTCACCAAGCAGTGCGACGCGCCCGCTCGTGAACGCGGGCAGCGGGTCGAGGTCGAGGATGTCGTTGTGCAGCACGGCGTCCGGCCGCGTCGCTGCCACGAGCTCGCGGGCCTCGGCAGGCCAGTCCGCGACGCGGCGGGTCACCTCGGCGTGTTCGCTCGGGTGGCGCACGCCGGGCGTGGACTCGGCGGCGCCGAGGGCCCAGCAGGCCCGGTCACCCGGCAGCGGGTGGATCATGAAGTACGCGCCGCGGCCCATCGTGAAGCTGCCGCGCACCGGCGGCGCCGCACCGGGTTCGGTGACGCCGCGCCAGGCCGTGTAGCGGAACCCGGGCCCGGGCGCGGCGGGGAACAGCCGGCGGCGCAATCCACTGTGGACACCGTCGGCCGCCACGATCACGTCTGAGTCCACTTCGGACTGGTCGGTCACCTCGGTTCCCGTGCGCACCAGGGTTTCCGGCAGCTCCGCCAGCAAAGCCGAATGCAGCTCCGCACGGTGGAACGCGGCGAGCGGCTCGTCCCGGCCCGCGCGGAACCGGCACAGGAAGCGGCCCGACGACGTCCGAAGTGTCCCCGTGACCTCCGACGGCGCCGAGTGCTTCCGCACCCGCTCCCCGATCCCCAGCGCGTCGAGCGCCCGCAGCGCGTTGGGCGCCAGGGAAAGCCCCGCCCCGATCTCCCGCAACTCGGGCGCGCGCTCCAGCACCGTGACCTCGTGACCCGTGCGGCGCAGCGCGATCGCGGCCGTCAGCCCGCCGATCCCGCCACCCACCACCACGGCCTTCACTTCGGCTCACCCGCGTCCGCGAACGCCTCGGCCAGCCACGCGAACGCCGCGTCGGCACTGCGCACCCGGGCCGCCCGGCCGCCGTCGCGTTCGAGCAGCTCGATGCCGGCGTTCGTGATGTCTCGGAACGAGCCCAGCGTGGCGATGCGGCGGCGGATCACGCGCTGCCACGCGTCGTCGTCCACGCGGTAGTAGGCGGTGCGCTCACCGCGGCCGAGCCGTTTGCCGACGAGCCCGGCGTCGAGCAGCAGCCGCAGGTTCGTGGTGAGCGACGCGCGGCTCGCGGCCACCGCCTCGGCCAGCTGCGCCGCCGACTGCTCCGGCGGGTCGCACGCCATCAGCCAGCCGAGCACGCGCCCGGCGATCGGCGGCAGGCCGTACTCCTGCGTGAGGAAGCCCGCGACCCGCTCGACCCACTCGAGCACCTCGTCGTCCATGATGGTCAGCATAGGCTAGTCACTACTGAAATTCGATCGGAATGCATCAGAACGGGCCCCTCGCGCGTCTGAAGGAGCGTGACCACCAGCTTCGACGAGTTCGTCGCGGAGCGCCTCGACGGGCTCCTGCGCTACGCGACCGTCCTCACCGACGATCCGCACCTGGCGCAGGACATCGTGCAGGACGTGCTGCTGCGGGCCCAGCAGCGCTGGACGAAGATCGACTCGCCGCCCACGTACGTGCGCCGGATGGTCACCAACGAGTACCTGTCCTGGCGGCGCCGCGCGGTCCGGCGCGTGGTGCCGTCGAGCCACGAGGTACTCGACGCGATCAGCCCGCCGGCGGCCGACCCGTCGGTGGCCTACGACGAGCGCGACGAGATGCTGGCCCGCCTCGCGACGCTGCCGCGCAAGCAGCGCGCGGCGCTGGTGCTGCGCTACTACGAGAACTACTCCGACGAGGAGATCGGCGACGTCCTCAGATGCGCCACCTCCACCGTGCGGAGCCAGATCTCGCGCGCGCTCGCGACCCTGCGCGCCACGGCGTACCCCTTGCCCACCACCTTGACCACCGGAGCCGGAGAATGAGCCAGCCCGCCCGCGACACCGAGACGCTGCTGCGCGACAGCCTCGAACGGCTTGCCGAACGCGCTCCCGACGGCCACGAAGTCCGCAACGCCCTGGTCCGCGCCCGCCAGTCGCGGCGGCGCCGGCCGCGGCTGGCGCTGGTGGCGGTGGCCGCCGCGGTGGTGGCGGTGACCGTCGGGGTGTCGGTGGTGGCCACCTGGCCCTCGCGGGTGCCGCCTGCCGCGGGTGAACCGGTGCTGGGGTACACGCCGGGGTGGCTGCCCGACGGGTTCACCGAGCAGTACCGCTCGGCCGGGCCGGGCACGACGCCGCAGGTGCGCCGCTGGTTCGCCGGGCCGAGCCGGATCGAGCTGTCGGCGTTCTCGACGAAGGATCCCGAGTGGTCCGCGACGGCGCTGCGCATCGCCGCGGTGCGTGACCAGGTGCTGGTGCACGGGCGGGTCGCGATGCTGACCGGGTCCACGACGTCGGCGGTGCTGACGTGGTCGCCCGACGAGACCCATGTGCTGCGGGCCGAGGTCGATGCGGTGCCGTCGGCTCGGGCCGTGGCGCAGCGGATCGCGGAGGATGTCTCGGAGAGCCGGCCGATCCCGGTTCGCGGGGAGGCGCGGTTCGGGCCGCTGCCGGCCGGGCTTCGGGAGACGGCGACGACGGTCAGCGGGATGAGCGCCGCGGAAGCGACGACGACGTTGGCGGCCGGGCCGGTGCAGGCCACGGTGGGCGCGGCCTCGCCTGGTCTCGGTGGATCGGTGCCGGTCACGGTGCGCGGCGTCCCGGGCGCGGCCGTGGCGGACCTGGTGACGGTGCGGCTGGCGTCGGGTCGTTGGCTCACGGTTTCGGGGAAGGTGCCGCGGGCGGAGTTGGTGGCCGTCGCCGGTGCGGTGGTGCTGGACCCCGCCCCGGATTACGGCTGGCTGGGGTCTTGACCGCGGCTAGGGTTGGTCCATGTCTACGGAGCTGAGCCTGTTTGCCGGTGAGAAGTACGTCGTTCTCACCACGTTTCGCCGGGATGGGCGGGCTGTGCCTACCGCTGTCTGGTTCGGGATCGATGGTGACGAGTTGCTGGTGTACTCGGAACGCAAGGCGGGCAAGGTGAAGCGGATCCGCAACGGTGGGCGCGTCGAGATCCAGGCGAGTGACGTTCGCGGTCGTACGCATGGGCCCGTGACCACCGGGACCGCGCGGTTGTTGGACGATGCCGGGACTGAGCGGGTGCGGAAGGCGATCCGCCGCCATTATCCGTTGGTGGGGCCGGTGTCGATGTTTTTCAGCAAGCTTCGTGGCGGGCCCCAACGCACGATCGGGATCGCGGTGAAGCTGGACGAAGGCTGAGCGGTCCCGGTCACCCGGCGACGCCCAGCCCCTCGGCCAGCTTCGCCGGGTCGTGCCCCGGATCCACGCCCTCGACCAGCACCACGTCACCCACCAGGTGGTCGGTGCGCAGCGGCAGGATCTCGCGATATTCGGGCGAGTCGTACCAGCCCCGGGCCCGGCCCAGGTCCGGGAAGCTGATCACGACGATCGGACCCGGCCACACTCCCTCGACGACCTGTGCTTGTGCGCCGTGCACCAGGAAGCGGCCGCCGAATGGTTCCAAAGTGGACCGGATGCGGCGGAGGTACTCGCTTACCTCGGGGTGGATCACACCAGGCTGGCGAAGGTGGGCGATGGCGTAGGCGGTCATTTTGGTCTCCTCGGTCGGATCGGTTGCGTGTTGAGAACTGATCCTGTCGAGGAGGGGTAAGCATGTCGATTACGCGAGGGGTAGTGGCCGGGGTGCGGGGAGGGGTGGGGAGAGTTTGGGTTGGGTTGCCGGGTGGGGGTTGGGTGGAGGCAAGAGCACGTGCGGGTTGGTGGCGCGCTCGGGTTGTGCGGGCGACCGACGGTTAAGTGGCGGCAAGAGCTCGCGCGGGCCCGTGGTGAGCGGGGGTTGCGCGAGCGACCAACCGTTGAGTGGGGCAAGAACGCGCGCAGGTTGGTGATGCGCTCGGGTTGTGCGGGCGACCGACGGTGAAGTGGGAACAAGAACGCGCACAGGCCCGTGGCGCGCGGGAGTTACGCAAGCGGCCGGCGGTGAAGTGGGGACAAAAGCGGCCCGATGGGGCGTCGGTGCGTGAGCGCAACGGACGCCGCAGTGGGGTGGGGAGGTGCTGAGTGAGTGGGCGTGGAGGGGCGGCTAGCGGACGGCGGCCAGGGCTTCCGGCAGGGTGAAGGCGCCGGCGTACAAGGCCTTGCCGACGATGGCGCCTTCGATGCCGTCGCAGGAGAGGCCGGCGAGTGCTTTCAGGTCGTCCACACTGGACACGCCGCCGGAGGCGATCACGGGGGCGTCGGTGCGGGCGGCGACTTCGCGGAGGAGGTCGAGGTTCGGGCCCTTGAGGGTGCCGTCCTTGCTGACGTCGGTCACGACGTAGCGGGCCGCGCCGTCGCGGTCGAGGCGTTCCAGGACTTCCCAGAGGTCGCCGCCGTCGGAGGTCCAGCCGCGCGAGGACAGGCGGTGGCCGGCGTCGGTGATCCGCACGTCGAGGCCGATGGCGACGCGGTCGCCGTAGGTGGTGACGACCTTGGCGGTCCAGGAGGGGTCCTCCAGGGCCGCGGTGCCCAGGTTCACGCGCCGCGCGCCGGTGGCCAGGGCGGCTTCCAGGGAGGCGTCGTCGCGGATGCCGCCGGAGAGCTCCACCTGCACGTCGAGGCGGCCGATCACCTCGGCCAGCAGCTCGCGGTTCGAGCCCTTGCCGAAGGCCGCGTCGAGGTCGACGAGGTGGATCCACTCGGCGCCGTCGCGCTGCCAGGCGAGCGCGGCGTCGAGCGGGCTGCCGTAGGACGTCTCGGTGCCGGCCTCGCCCTGGACGAGTCGGACGGCCTGGCCATCGGCCACATCAACTGCGGGAAAGAGCGTGAAGGTCACCGCGACAGCGTAAAGGCGCCGGTCACGGTGCCCGACCACCGGGCCGACCTACCGCACCGAACCAGGCCGGACTAGAGAGTGGCCAGCCAGTTGCGCAGCAGCTTCGCGCCCGCGTCGCCCGACTTCTCGGGGTGGAACTGCGTGGCCCACAGCGGGCCGTTCTCCACCGCCGCCACGAAGTCCTCGCCGTGGTTGGCCCAGGTCACCTTCGGCTGCCGCCCGGCGAGGCCGGACTCCAGCTCCCACTCGCGCGCCGCGTAGGAGTGCACGAAGTAGAAGCGTTCGTCCGGGTCGATGCCGGCGAACAGCTGCGAGTCCTCGGGCGCGCGGACGGTGTTC
Source organism: Amycolatopsis sp. NPDC049253 (assembly GCF_040678995.1). Lineage (NCBI taxonomy): Bacteria > Bacillati > Actinomycetota > Actinomycetes > Pseudonocardiales > Pseudonocardiaceae > Amycolatopsis > Amycolatopsis sp. NPDC049253. The sequence continues at coordinate 100,306 of NZ_JBFAQX010000015.1, forward strand.
CAGCCCATGTGCGGAAGCACGTCTGCGTGCAGGCGCTCGACGGTGCCGGGCCACTCCCCCGTGCCCTCGGTCTCCTCGCCGTGCTCGACGCCGCGGCTGAAGAGGATCTGCATGCCCACGCAGATGCCGAGCACGGGACGGCCGCCGGCGAGGCGCTTGCCGATGATGCGGTGCCCGTGCACGTCGAGCAGCCCCGCCATGCAGGCGGAGAAGGCTCCCACCCCGGGCACGACCAGCCCGTCGGCCTCGAGCGCGGCATGCGGGTCGGCGGTGACCTCCACCTCGGCGCCCGCGCGCGCGACGGCGCGTTCGGCTGAGCGGAGGTTGCCGGAACCGTAGTCGAGGATCACCACACGAGACACACGTCAAGCGTAGTCCCGGGGCGCGAGCACGCGTCAGCCGCGGCGGAAGGAGTAGACGTCCGTCACGGTGTTGCAGGGCGCGGGCGGCACGACCTCCACGCGCAGGGTGCCCGTCGGCGCGTCGTAGTCCACGCCTTCCGGGGTGAACGCGCCGGCGCAGGTGCTCGACAGCGGGAGCTGCCCGAGCTCCTTCACGTGCGCCCGCACGTCGTGGCCGGTGAGCGCGTGGGGCAGGTCGACCTGCAGGAGCTGGTAGCTCGTGGGGTAGAGGTCGTTGTTGGAGTCCGACGTCGCGCACAGCAGACGTGTCGTCGAGACGAAGTCGCAGCCCTGGGCGGCGCGGATCGTGTGGTCGAGGTGGATCCGCGCCGCGAGTGGCAGGTCGCCGGCCACGCGCGGGGCGCGGCGGTTGAGGAACGGCGTCGGCGAGACGAACAGCTCCGTCGCGTCACCGAGCGCGCCCGAGACGAGCCATTGGCCGTCGGGACTCACGGCGACCTGGGCGTTCGCGTTGGGCGCGGGTTCGTCGGCCGCCAGCGGGTGCACGAACTCCGTGGTCTGCCCGGCCGGCGAGGTGACCAGGTACATCTTCGACACCGGCGGGTTGGTGACGGTGTCCTGGTAGACGTCGAAGGTGTAGCCGCGCAGGGAGTCGGGGTCGCCGACGTGGCCCCAGCCCTCGTCCTTGAGCGGCTGCGGGATCGTGGTGCCGTTGCGGTACACGGTCTGCGGCGCGTGGCCCGGCAGCCGCAGTGTGGTGATGCCTTCGCCGCTGATCGAGTTGGCGACCGAGGTCTTGCCCACCTGGTGCCAGCCGCCGAGGGAGGCGGCGGGGCTCGCCGTGGCGACGGAAGCGCAGCCCAGCAGGGCCGCGGTGGAGAGTACGAGGGCTTTCGCCGCCGACGTCGACAGACGCATGGTTCGCTCCTTCGCGAACGTGACCTTGGCGGCGGCCCGCGAATTTTTGCACGCGACCCCGTTTCACCGGAGGCTCCGCTGGGTATTCACCCGTTCGGCTGAGGCGCCGCCGGCGCCCCCGGACGAGGGAAGAGGAAGACATGTCCGAGTCGGACCTCCTCTGCCAGATGTTCGAAGCGTGGCGGGACGACATCAACAGCGTGCCGTTTCCGCAGTTCACGACGCTGGTGATCCCTCCGCAACCGTCCCGCGCGCAGGTCGACGCATGTCGTTCTCGTGACGCTCGCAAAGAGAACGTGATGAATCCCACGCGCTGGCACCGGGGTCATCTGTGATTTCCTGCTGGCACCGCGTCGACGCGAGCCAGTAGGAGCAGCCGATGAGCAAGAACCCGGACCCACACGACTTCCTCGATCTCGACGCGGGCCTGGCCGAGGAGGATCGGGCCATCCGGGACGCGGTCCGCGACTACGCCCGCGACCAGCTCCTCGACCACGTAGCCGACTGGTACGAGTCGGGCTCGCTGCCCGCGCGCGACCTGGCCAAGGGCTTCGGGCAGCTCGGCCTGCTGGGCATGCACCTGGAGGGCTACGGCTGCGCCGGCACGAGCGCGGTGGCCTACGGCATCGCCTGCCGCGAGCTGGAGGCCGTCGACTCCGGCCTGCGCAGCTTCGTCTCCGTGCAGGGCTCGCTCGCGATGTTCGCCATCCACCGCTGGGGCAGCGAGGAACACCGGCAGGAGTGGCTGCCGAAGATGGCCGCGGGCGAGGCGCTGGGCTGCTTCGGCCTCACCGAGCCCGACGCCGGCAGCGACCCGGGCAGTATGCGCACCCGCGCGGTGCGCGACGGCTCCGACTGGGTGCTCACCGGCACGAAGATGTGGATCACCAACGGCACCGTCGCCGACGTAGCCGTGGTCTGGGCGCAGACCGACGAGGGCATCCGCGGCTTCGTGGTGCCGACGTCGACGCCGGGCTTCACCGCCAACGAGGTGAAGCACAAGCTGTCGCTGCGCGCGTCGCTCACGGCCGAGCTCGTGCTCGACGGCGTGCGGCTGCCGGAATCCGCGGCGTTCCCGGAGGTGCGCGGCCTGCGTGGCCCCCTGTCCTGCCTCAACGAAGCGCGCTACGGCATCCTGTTCGGCGTCGTCGGCGCGGCCCGCGCGTGCTACGAAACGGCGCTGGACTACACGCTCTCGCGCGAGCAGTTCGGCAAGCCGCTGGCGAGCTTCCAGCTCACGCAGCGCAAGCTGGCCGACCTGCTGGTCGAGGTCAACCGCTCGGGGCTCGTCGCGTTGCAGATCGGCCGGCTCAAGGACGCCGGCGAGCTGCACCACAACCACGTGAGTTTCGGCAAGCTCGCCAACGTCCGCTCGGCGCTCGACGTCGCCCGCACCGCCCGGTCGATGCTGGGCGCCAACGGGATTTCGCTGGAGTACCCGGTGATGCGGCACATGGCGAACCTCGAGACGGTGCTGACGTACGAGGGCACCGAGGAGATGCACGCGCTGTCGCTGGGCCAGGCGGTGACGGGCATCGCGGCGTTCCGCTGACCGTCCGAAGCGGACGGGTCGCCGGGACCCCCAGCCCCGGCGACCCGAAGCTCACGACCGCAGGAAGTCCTTGAGGGACAACGCGATCGAGCCCGCGTCGAGGCCGTGCGCGAGGTCGTGGTCGGCCCGCGTCCCGTAGGTGCGCACCTCCGTGTCGCGCAGGGTGCCGAGGGACAGCAGGCGGTGCGGAACGTCTCGCAGCGCCTCGCTCACGTGGTGGGCCGAAGTGCCCTTGAGGTACGGCTCCACGAGCACGATGTCGGCGACCTCTCCCACCGCGGCCCGCAGTCCCGCGGCGTCGAACGGGCGGATCGTCGACGCGTACAGCACCGTCACGTCCAGGCCTTCGCTCGCGGCGAGCACCCGGTCGAGCATCGCGCCCACGGCGAGCACGACGCCGTTGCGGCCGGTGCGCACCCGCTGGAACCCGACGCCGAGGTGCGGTTCTGCGTTCTGGTCGGCCGAGAGCCGCAGATATACGCGGCCGTCTCCGGGCACGGAGTCGAGCAGCAGGCGGCGGGCCTCGTCGGGGTGGCCGGGCACGTGGACATACCAGCACGGCAGGGAGTCGATCAGCGCGACGTCGCCCGGCGACTGGTGGGTGCGGCCTTCGGCCGGCATGTCGTAGGAGGAGCCGTAGGACACGAGGACGGCGCCGACGTACTGGTGGACCAGGTCGAGCTTGATCTGCTCGAACGCGCGCTCCACGAGGAACGACGAGAACGTGTGGACGATCGGGCGCAGACCGGCCAGCGCGAACCCGGCGCCCGTGCTCACGAGCAGCTGCTCGCGGATGCCGACGTTCACCACCCGGTCCGGGTGGCGCCGCGCCACGCCGGCGAGCTGGGCAGCGGAGATGTCGGCGAGGACGACGGCGACGTCCGGGTCGGCGTCCACGATCTCTTCGGTGGTGGCGAGGAAGGTTTCGCGCATGTTCGGCGTGGTCGGCATGTCCGTCAGCCCTTCGGTTCGACGACGGCGACCACAGCGAGCGGGCGCCCCGGGTGTTCGGTGGTGAACGCGTCGTAGAGCGCTTCGTGGTCGCGACCGGAGACCGTGCGCGTGGCCCAGCCCTCGACTTCGAACCGGCGCGCGATGCCACCGGGCCAGCCGTGCGTGGACGACTGGTTGTCCACGACCACGGTGGTCAGGTTCTCCAGGCCGAGGCGCGCGGCGACGACGATCGCCTCGGCGTTGGAGCCTTCGTCGAGCTCGGCGTCGCCGACGAGCGTCACCACGCGGCCGGAGTGGCCGCCCGCCCGCAGGCCGAGCGCGGCGCCGAGGGCGATCGGCAGGCCGTGGCCGAGTGAACCGCTGGAGATCTCGACCCCGGGCGCGCGCTTGCGATCGGGGTGGTGGCCGAGCCGGGAGCGCGCCGAGGACCAGTCGGCGAGCTCGGCCTCGTCGAGGAAACCCTTGACGGTGAGCACGGCGTAGTAGGCCATCGGCCCGTGTCCCTTGGAGAGCAGGAAGCGGTCCCGGCCCGGGTCGTGGAAGTTCTCGGGCGAGATGTCGAGCACGCGGTCGTAGAGCACCCAGAGAACGTCTACTGTGGACTCCGCCGCGGCCTGGTGCTTGTCGTCGCCGGTCATCAGCGAGATCAGCCGGGGCAGATCCGCGTATGCCGTTGCTGTGGTGGTCATGTTCCCACGGTGCAACCTCGACCAATGTCTAGGTCAAGCGCTAACCTGGACCAATGACGAGGTTGGCGGAGCACTTGAGCATCGGGCAGGTCGCCGAACGCAGCGGCGTCCCGCACACGGCCCTGCGGTTCTACGAGGACAAGGGGCTCATCACGTCCGAACGCTCGGCGGGCAACCAGCGCCGCTACCCGCGTTCGGTGCTGCGGCGCATCGCGTTCATCCGGGCCGCGCAGCGCGTGGGACTTTCCCTGGAGGACATCAGCGGCGCGCTCGCCACGCTGCCCGCCGACCACGCGCCCACGAAAGCCGACTGGGCGCGGCTCTCACGCGAGTGGCAGCACGAGCTCGACGCGCGCATCGACGCCCTGCAGCGCCTGCGCGACCGTCTCACCGGCTGTGTCGGCTGCGGCTGCCTGTCGCTGCGCAGCTGCAGCCTGTACAACGCGGACGACGAGCTGGCCCGCTTCGGCCCCGGTGCGAGCAAGCTGCGTCCGGTTTCCGAGGGCGGCATCTGAATTTCCGTTGTGGCGCGGGCCTGGATGTGGGTCACTGGTGCGGTCATGAATGAAGAGCACATGATCCGCGTCTCGAAGCGGCTCTCCCGCCACCTGCGTCACGAACCCGAAGCGATCGGCCTCACTCTGGACGCCGCCGGCTGGGTCGGGGTCGACGAGCTGCTGGCGGCCTTGCGCGCCCACGGCGTGCGGGTGCGCCGGGCCGAGCTGGCGGAGGTGGTGGAGCGCAACAGCAAACAGCGCTTCGCCTTCGACGGGAGCGGAACGAGGATCCGCGCGAACCAGGGGCACAGCGTCAGCGTCGAGCTGGGCCTGGAGCGCCTCGCTCCGCCCGAGGTGCTCTACCACGGCACCGCGACGCGCTTCCTGCCCGCGATTTACCGGGAGGGCCTGCGCCCGATGCGGCGCCACGCCGTGCACCTGTCGGCCGCCGTCGAAACCGCCCTCGCGGTCGGGGCCCGGCACGGCCGTCCGGTGGTCCTCCGCGTTGCGGCGGGCGAAATGGCCGCCGCCGGGCACGAGTTCCAGCGCAGTGAGAACGGGGTGTGGCTGACCGCCGCGGTCGCACCGGAGTTTCTGACCGAGAACTAGTGCCGCGACGGTGGTCGGGTGAGTGGGTGGCTGCGGCGTTCGTGGCGGCGGTTGCCGGGCGCGCGAATACGACGGGGCGCGGGGGCGATCCGCAACGGCCGGCGGCCGGGGCGCGGACGCTGCCCGCTCGCCGTCGCGGAGTCTCCGGCCGCACCGAGATCGCTCGCCATGGACCCCGCCGCTCCACGGCCGGATCCGGTCCGGATTCGGCCGTGGCAGGATGCCCGGCCGACCCGGCGTGAGCTCGCCTCTTCGCCGCCTCCATGCCGGTGGCGGCGACCTCGTCCGCACACAGCCGCTGCCACCCGCACGGCGTTCCTCGTCAGGCGGCCAGACGGTAGGTGGTGCCGCTGCTGCTCGGCACCCACGAGTCGGGCAAAGCGGCGGCAAGGGCGTGCTGCGCGCGCCAGCACGGTCGGCGCGAAGTCTTGGAGCGCGGCGATCGTCGGCGCAACCACGGGCGCGAAAACCGGGCCCGACAGGTGACGCCCTCCCACGAGCGCGTGGAGCCGGCCCACGCGGGTCAAGCGCTGCGCGTGCCAGACGGTGTCGATGACGCCGGAGTGCCCGCACCCGGTCACCACGACGAGCCCTCGGTTGCCGACGTTCACGACGAGAGCCTGGTCGTCGATCGCCGGCGGGTCCGGTTCCCACTTCGAGCCCGTCCAGCGCTGGTGCGCCTCGGGCATCCCCCGCTCGATGACCTCGTAGCCTTCGCGCTCCAGAGCACCCTTGCTCAGGTCAGCAGCGAACCGCCCCCGCGTCCGGGCAGATCGAGCGGCGTTTCGACCACACCTCCGGGTGAACGACCATCGAGACCTTCGTGGTGCCCAGGCGCGCGGCCGGCCCGCCGGCGTGGTCGAAGTGCCCGTGGCTCAGCACGACGCTGTGCACGTCGCGGAGATCGATCTCGAGCCGGTCGGCGTTCGCGATCATCGCGTCGGGCGAAAGGCCCGTGTCGAAGAGGATCGAGTGACTCCGGTCGCCACGGCGCGCGGTGACCAGCGCCGAGAACCTGTGCTCGGCCACCATCCGCACCGCGGTCGTGCCGTCCTCGAACTGCGGAGCGGAGACAACGTCGGAGGTCGGCGCCGCCCGCAGGACGTGTACTTCGTCCGGCAGGAAGGTGTCGTAGGTGTTGTCCACGAGCGTGGTCACCCGCACCTCGTCGACGGCGCCTCAGCCATTGCGAACGCCGCGGCCACCCACTCCCGGCTGCCACCAGTGGTCTAGTCGTGGTGCCGCCGGGGCCGGCCGAGCAGCCGGCGGCCGACGTCAATGAGTTCGCGGCGCAAGCTTTCGTCGTCGAGCTGCGCGATGTCCGGCGAGCCGCCCGTCATGGCGAGGCCGGTGAGCGTGACCAGTGCCGCGACCCGTGAGGAGATGTCGGGCTCGGGCCCGGCCAGGATGTCGATGAGGGCGTTCTTGAAGCCCTCCATCCCGCGCGTCGAGTTCTCGATCGCGCGGTTGATGCCCGGGTCGCTGGAGAACAGCGCGACGAGCACGCGGTGGCGCACCACGAGATCCACGAAACCCTCGAGCAGGTAGTCGACCTGCGTGCCACGGCGGCGCTGCTTCGCGGCCTCCGACACGATGTGGTCGAGCTCGCGGATGGCGGGCGCCGCGACGGCCTCGGTGATCTCCGCCTTGGTCTTGAAGTGGTAGTACACAGCCGCCTTGGTCACCCCGAGCGCGTCGGCGATCATCTGCAGCGACGTGCCCTCCACGCCGTGTTCGGCGAACAGCCGCAGCGCGGTGCCGAGCAGCCGCGTCCGAGTGTCCTCTGCCGGGGCGGCGGTAGTCATCGTTCCTCCTCGTCAAGCCCAGGAAGCGTACGTGACAGCTAGTCGATCGGCAAACCGAGATACTTGCCGATCGACAAGCAACCTCCTAGCCGTGCGGCTAGTCACATACTTGCCGATCGGCTTGGCAGCCTCCTTGCCGATCGGCTAGCTTCGGGGTCACTGGTTCGTGTGACGAAGGCCCTATCCGGGCGAAACGGAGAAACACTCGTGGCGACATTTCTGTACCGGCTCGGCCGGTTGTCGTTCCGGCGACGCGCTCTCGTCTCGGCCGTGTGGGCGGCCGTGCTCGTGGCGCTCGGCATCGGCGCGCTCACGCTGTCCGGCCAGCTCTCGGACTCGGTGACGATCCCCGGGACCGAGTCCCAGCAGGCGATCGACCAGCTCCAGGCGAAGTTTCCGCAGGCCGCGGCCGGTGGCGCGACCGCGCGGGTCGTGATCGCGGCCCCGCAGGGCCACACCGTGACCGACGCCGCCGGCAAGGCCGAGGTCGAGTCGACGGTGGCGAGCCTCAAGACGGCGCCGAAGGTCGCGAGCGTGGCCGACCCGTTCCAGGCGAAGTCGATCTCGCCGGACGGCCGTGTGGCGCTCGCCCAGGTGAGTTACCAGGTCAAGGGCTTCGAGCTCACGGACAGCGACCGGCAGGCGCTGCTCGACAGCGCGAACGGCGCCAAGCAGCGCGGTTTCGAGGTCGAGTTCGGCGGCGACGCGGTGCAGGCGATGCCCGCGACCGACGCCACCGAGGGCCTCGGCGTGGCTGTGGCGGCCGTCGTGCTGATCATCACGTTCGGATCATTGCTGGCCGCCGGCATCCCGCTGCTCACCGCGTTGATCGGCGTCGGCATCGGCATGGCGGGCATCATGCTGGCCTCGGGTTCGCTCGAGCTGAACTCCAACACCCCGGTGCTGGCCCTGATGATCGGGCTCGCCGTGGGCATCGACTACGCGCTGTTCATCGTCTCCCGCTACCGGCACGAGCTCAGCATCGGGCGAGAACCCGAGGAGGCCGCGGGCCGAGCCGCGGGCACAGCCGGGTCCGCCGTGGTGTTCGCCGGGCTCACCGTGATCATCGCCCTGGCCGGGCTCACCGTGGTCGGCATCCCGTTCCTCGGTCAGATGGGCATCGCCGCGGCGGCGACCGTCGCGATCGCCGTGCTCATCGCGCTCACGCTGCTGCCGGCCATCCTCGGCTTCGCCGGCGCCCGGGCCATGGGCGGCCGGATCCGCTTGCGCCGCAAGACGGACAGGGCTTCGCACGGCGAGCGCTGGGCCCGGTTCGTCGCCCGGCACCGCTGGCCTGTGCTGCTGACGGCGCTCGCCGGCCTCGTGGTGGTCGCCATCCCGGCACTGAGCATGCAGCTCGGCCTGCCCAACGACAGCACCGCGGCACCGGATTCGACGCAGCGCAAGGCCTACGACCTCGTGAGCGAGAGCTTCGGCGCCGGCGCCAACGGCCCGCTGCTGGTCGTCGTCGACACCGGGGTGAACCACGACCCCGAGTCGCTGAAGCAGGCCGTCGCGGGCATCAGCACGCTGCCCGACGTCGCCGGGGTGACGCCACCGCGCGTGAACGCCGACGGGGACACGGCGCTGCTGACCGTGATCCCGAAGAGCGGGCCGAGCAGCAAGCAGACCGAGGACCTCGTGGCGGCGATCCGCGCACAGTCCGAGCCGCTGCACGAGACCACGGGCGCGAGCCTGGCCGTGACCGGCCAGACCGCCGCCAACATCGACGTGTCCGAGAAGCTGTCCGACGCGATGATCCCCTACCTGGCGCTGATCGTCGGCCTCGCGTTCATCCTGCTGATGCTGGTGTTCCGCTCGATCGTCGTGCCGCTGAAGGCGACGCTCGGGTTCCTCGGCTCGGTGGTCGCGACGTTCGGCGCCGTGGTCGCGGTGTTCCAGTGGGGCTGGTTGACCGACCTGCTCGGCGTCGCGTCGACCGGGCCGATCATGAGCATGCTGCCGATCCTGCTCATCGGTGTCCTCTTCGGACTCGCGATGGACTACCAGGTGTTCCTGGTGACGCGGATGCGCGAGGAGCACGTGCACGGCGCCGACCCGCAGGAGGCCATGGTCACCGGCTTCCGCCACGGCTCACGCGTGGTCACGGCCGCGGCCCTGATCATGATCAGCGTGTTCGCGGGCTTCGTGCTGGCGGAGTCGACGCTGATCCAGTCGATCGGCTTCGCGCTCGCCTTCGGTGTGCTGGTGGACGCGTTCATGATCCGGATGACGATCGTGCCTGCCGTGATGTCGCTGCTCGGGCGCCATGCCTGGTGGCTGCCGCGCGGCCTGCACAAGGTGCTGCCGAACGTCGACGTGGAGGGTGAGGGCCTGGCCAAGGCGCTCGAAGCGTCCGGCAGCCGCGGTGACGACGAGCGCGAGCCCGCTCGTGTGTGAGGCCGCGCCGTCCGCCTGGCGGGTCGCTCAGCCGACCAGCCAGGCGACGGCGCCGCCGATCGCCAGCAGTGCCGCGACACCCAGCGCCACGGCGATGAACTTCGCCGTCTTCCACGTGGAGTAGACGCCACCGGCCAGGAAGCCCGCGAGGGCCAGCAGCAGGATGGCGACAACCTCTTTGCTCACGGGGCTCAGCGTGCCACACGGTCCTCGTCCGGCCGGGGCGGGGCAGCGGCCCTCTCAGGTGGGTGCGCCGGCACGCCGGAGACGTGACGCACGTCTCCTCGCTGTCACAGACCTGGACCGACCGTCGCGTCCGGCGCCTCGACGTGGCAAGCTCTCCGCGTGAGCGGAGCGTCCGATTCGGAGATTGTCCTGACCCCCCTCGACGAAGAGGCCTTGGTCCGGCTTCTGGACGTCGCGGTCGAGGGCGCGGACCCGCTTGACGTGCTGCCGCCGATGGACGGCCCACCGGGCTGGACACCCGAGCGGCGTGAGGCGTTCCTGACGTTCCACCGCCGGAACTCGCTCGATCCGGACACCGCGACGACCACCGCCTGGACCATCCAGGTCGGCGGCACCATCGTCGGCGGCGCGCGGCTGCACCCCGTCCACCGCGGCAAGTCGGTCGAGATCGAGGCCCAGGTCTGGGTCGCCCGCTGGGCGCGGGGCCGCGGGATCGGCAAGTGGGTCACCGAGACCCTGATCGACGCGGCCCGCGAAGGCGGCGGGGGCCGGTATGTCGCTTCGACCACCACGGACAACAAGGCGGCACAACGCCTGATGAAATCCGTCGGTGCGAACGTCGACCTGCGTGAAGACGGAGTCGACTCGCACCTCGAGATCTAGCCAGGCGTGGTGCCGGCCTCGGGGAGCTTTTCCTAGAGAACGCCCTTCGTGGACGGAATGCCGCCCGCACGCGGGTCGGGCTCGGTCGCGGCGCGCAGGGCCCGCGCGACGGCCTTGTACTCCGCCTCCGCGATGTGGTGCGGGTCGCGGCCGTGGATCACGCGCACGTGCAACGCGATCTGCGCGTGGAACGACAGCGAGTCGAACACGTGGCGCGTGAGCACGAACGGGTAGTTGTTGCCGATCGTGAAGGTGTTGAACTGCTCCGGCTCCCCCACGTGCACGCAGTACGGCCGGCCCGAGACGTCGATCGCCGCGTGGGCCAGGGTTTCGTCCATGGGGATCCACGCGTCGCCAAAACGGCGGATGCCGCTCTTGTCGCCCAGCGCCTGGCGCAGGGCCTGGCCCAGGACGATGGCGGTGTCCTCGACGGTGTGGTGCGCGTCGATGTGGATGTCGCCGGTGGCCTCGACCTTGAGGTCCAGCGAGCCGTGCACGCCGAACGCCGTGAGCATGTGGTCGTAGAACGGCACGCCGGTGGAGATCTCCACCTGGCCGGAGCCGTCGAGGTCCAGCTGGACCAGGATCGACGACTCCTTGGTCGTGCGTTCCACCTTGCCGATGCGGGTCATCGCGGTACTTCCTTACTCGCCTCGAGGAACGCGTCGTTCTCTTCCGGGGTGCCGATGGTCACGCGCAGGTGGCCTTCGATGCCGACGTCGCGGATCAGCACGCCGTGGTCCAGGTAGGACTGCCAGCTCGCCTTCGCGTCGGCGAACGGTCCGAAGAGGACGAAGTTCGCGTCGCTCGGCACGGGCGTGAACCCGAGACCCAGCAAGGCTTCCACCACACGGTCGCGTTCGGCGGCGAGCTTGTGGACGGTGGCGAGCGTGGCGTCGGCGTGGCGCAGGGCGGCGCGCGCGGCGGCCTGCGTGAGCCGGGACAGGTGGTAGGGCAGGCGCACGAGCTGCAGGGCGTCGACGATGGCCGGCGCGGCCGCGAGGTAACCCAGCCGTCCGCCGGCGAAAGCGAACGCCTTGCTCATCGTGCGCGAGACGATCAGCTTCGCCGGGTACTGCGCGATCAGCTGGACCGCGCTGGCCTGCGAGGAGAACTCGGCGTAGGCCTCGTCCACCACCACGATGCCCGGCGCCGCCTCCAGGACCCCGCGCAGCTGCTCCAGCGGGATCGACCCGCCGGTGGGGTTGTTCGGGCTCGTCACGAACACGATGTCCGGCTGCCGCTCGGCCACCAGCTCGGCGGCGCGCGCGGTGTCCAGCGTGAAGTCGGGCCGGCGCGGCGCCGGCACCCACTCCGTGCGCGTGCCGGAGGAGATGATCGGGTGCATCGAGTACGACGGCTCGAAGCCCAGCGCGCTGCGGCCCGGCCCGCCGAAGGCCTGCAGGATCTGCTGGAGGATCTCGTTGGACCCGTTGGCGGCCCACACGTTCGCCTCCGACAGCACCACGCGGGTCGACACCGTGAGGTAGTCGGCGAGCTCGGTGCGCAGCGCGACGGCGTCGCGGTCCGGGTAGCGGTGCAGCGAAGCGGCTTCGGCGCGCACGGCCTCGGCCACGTCGGCCACCAGCTCCGGCGGCGGCGGGTACGGGTTCTCGTTGGTGTTGAGCCGCACGGGCACGTCGAGCTGCGGCGCGCCGTAGGGGCTCTTGCCGCGCAGGTCCTCGCGCAGCGGCAGGGCGTCGAGGGTCACCTCGGCGCCGGGCACGGCCGGGGTCTCCTCGGTCATCGGCCCTCCCCCGCGAACCGGGCGGTCACGGCCTCGCCGTGGGCGGGCAGGTCCTCGGCGTCGGCCAGCGCGACGACGCGGCCGGCGACCTCGCGCAGCGCGTCCTCGCTGTAGTCGACCACGTGGATGCCCTTGAGGAAGCTCTGCACCGACAGGCCCGACGAGTGCCGCGCGAAGCCGCCGGTGGGCAGCACGTGGTTGGAGCCGGCGCAGTAGTCGCCGAGCGACACCGGCGCGTAGGCCCCGACGAACACCGCGCCCGCGTTGCGCACGCGGCCGGCGACCTCCCGGGCGTGGGCGGTCTGGATCTCGAGGTGCTCGGCCGCGTAGGCGTCGACCACGCGCAGGCCGTCGTCCACAGTGGACACCAGGATGATGCCGGACTGCTTGCCGCCCAGCGCCTGCCCCACGCGTTCGCTGTGCTTGGTGGCCGCGACGCGCTCGGCGAGCTTCTTGTCCACCGCGTCGGCGAGCTCCTCCGACGTGGTGACCAGCACGCTCGCGGCGAGCGGGTCGTGTTCGGCTTGGCTGATCAGGTCGGCCGCCACGTGGACGGGGTCGGCCGTCTCGTCGGCGAGGATCGCGATCTCGGTGGGCCCGGCCTCGGAGTCGATGCCGATCACGCCGCGCACGAGACGCTTGGCGGCGGTGAGGTAGATGTTGCCCGGCCCGGTGACGATGTCCACGGGGGCGAGCTCGGCACCGTCGGTGTCCGTGCCGCCGTACGCGAGCAGCGCCACGGCCTGCGCGCCGCCGACGGCCCACACCTCGTCGACGCCCAGCAGCGCGGCGGCCGCCAGGATCGTCGGGTGCGGCAGGCCGCCGAAGGCCGCCTGCGGGGGCGAGCAGACCACCAGCGAGCGCACGCCCGCGAGCTGCGCCGGGACGACGTTCATGACCACGGTGGACGGGTACACGGCCAGCCCGCCCGGCGCGTACAGCCCCACGCGCTCCACCGGCACCCAGCGCTCGGTGACCGTGCCGCCGGGGACCACTTGCGTGGTCACGTCCTGGCGGCGCTGGTCGGCGTGCACCTTGCGAGCGCGGCTGATCGACTCCTCCAGTGCGGCGCGCACCTGCGGGTCCAGCGCTTCGAGGGCCTTGGTGAGCTCGCCCACCGGCACGCGCACAGCCGCCGGGCGGACCTTGTCGAACTGCTCGGTGTACTCGAGGACGGCCTCCACACCGCGGTCGCGGACCGCCTCCACCACCGGCCGAACGTGATGCAGCGCCGCGTCCACGTCGTATTCGGCGCGCGGCAGGGCGGCGCGCAGTTCGGCGGCGGTCGGGACCTGCCCGCGCAGGTCGGTGCGGTTCAGCATGGTGACCAGGGTACGAGGTGGCTCTCGGCGTCCGGGCAGGGATACTCGGTGGTGACTTGCCGTCCCACGATGAGGGAAGCCATGAAGGAGGCCGCCGTGCCGCGGATCGCGTTGTGCCAGCTGAACTCGGGCGACGTTCCGGAGGACAACCTGAAACTGGTTCGCTCCGGCGTCGAAGCCGCGGCGGCGGACGGCGCCCGGATCGTCGTGTTCCCCGAAGCCACGATGGCCCGCTTCGGCCGGCCACTGGCGCCGGTCGCGCAGCCGCTGGACGGGCCGTGGGCCTCGGCCGTGTCCGCGATCGCGGACGAGCACGGGGTGCTGGTCGTGGCGGGGATGTTCACCCCGGCCGACGACGGGCGGGTGCGGAACACGCTGCTCATCACCGGGCTCGGCCAGCGGCTGGGGTACGACAAGATCCACCTGTACGACGCGTTCGGGTTCGCGGAGTCGGACACGGTGGCGCCTGGGGAGAGTCCGGTGACCTTCGAGGTCGAGGGGACGGTCTTCGGGGTCGCGACGTGTTACGACATGCGGTTCCCGGAGCTGTTCCGGCAGTTGGCGGACCACGGCGCGGACATCGTGCTGGTGCCGACGTCGTGGGGTGCGGGCGAGGGGAAGCTGGATCAGTGGCGGGTGCTGGTGCGGGCTCGGGCGTTGGATTCCGGGTGCTGGGTTGTGGGGTGCGGGCAGGCTGATCCCGCTGCTTCGGGGATCGAGGTGAATCCGAAGGCGCCGACGGGGATCGGGCATTCCGTGGTGGCGGATGGGTTCGGGCGGGTGCTGGTGGAGCTGGGGGATGTGCCGGAGACGGTGGTGGTGGAGGTGGATCCCGGGGTGGCGGGGAAGGCTCGGGGGGCTACTGGGGCGTTGGCTAATCGGAGGTTGTGAGGGGTTCTGGTCCTTCGCGGGGGCGTGTTGCGGTTGGGGTGGGTCCTCGGTCCTTCGGGTCCTTCGCAGGGGCGTGTGGCGGTTGGGGGTGCACCCCGAAGCTGGATTGTGTTGACGGCCGGTGAGCCGTTGTCAAGGCGGGAAAGCGTGCCTTGACAACGGCTCGCCGGCCGCAAGGAGGCTTCGGATCGGGGTGCCGGGGAGGGGCTGGGTGCAGGGTTGCGTCGCGCGGGTGGGCGGCGGTTGCGAGGGTGGACGCGGCCTGAGTGGGTGGTGAGTCGGGTGGGCGGGTGGCGGTGGGTGGTGACCGAGCGCCCCGATGTGGCGTTCGGGGGGCGGGGCGTTAGCGGAGTAGGCCTTCGCGGATGGCCACGCGGACGAAGCCCGCGCGGCGGCGTTCGCCCGTTTTGTCGCGGATGCGGTCCAGGTAGGAGCGCACGGTGCGGACGCTGATGTTGAGGATCTCGGCCACGTCGACGTCGCGTTCGCCGGCGGCGACCAGGCGCAGGACCTGTTTTTCGCGTTCGGACAGGACGATCTTGGGGCCCGCGTGGCGGTCTTCGCTGTCCTGGATGATCATGCCGGCCAAGGTGGGTGAGACGTAGGCGTTGTCCTGGGCGATGGTGCGGATGGCGCGCAGGAGCTCGTCGCCGTCGACGTCCTTGGAGAGGAAGCCCTTGGCGCCGGCCTGCATGGCGCCGAGGACTTCGGGTTGTTCGGCGTGGGCGGAGACGACGAGGACCTTGTGGCCCATGTGGCCGACCTCGAGGACGGCGGCCGCGTCCTGGACGCCGCGGAGTTTGAGGTCGAGGACGACGACGCTGCCGGCGGGTTGCTCCTGCACGGCGAAGCGGGCGACGGAGTCGGCGACGGCGCCGAGCTCGATGTCCGGGGCCTCGGTCAGCACCCTGGCGACGGCGTCGCGGTAGAGCGGGTGGTCCTCGATCACGCCGACGCGGATGCGGTCGGTCGCGGCCGAGTCCTCCGCGGCGCGGTCCGTCGCGGCCGAGCCCGCCGCGGCGCCTCCCCCAGCGTCGGTCATGTCACGAAGTCCTTCCCGCGCCGCCCACCAGGCCCCGGCGGATGGCCTCCTTGACCAGGCCCGGCCGGCGGCGTTCGCCCGTCTTGTCGCGGATGCGGTCGAGGTAGCCGCGTACGGTGCGGACGCCGATGTCGAGGATGGCGGCGATGTCGATGTCGCGTTCGCCTGCCGCGACCAGGCGCAGCACCTGCTCCTCGCGGGGCGAGAGCTCCATCTCGGGCCGCGCCACCGGCCGCTCGGTGTTGTCCTTGATGATCATCCCGGCGACCACGGCCGACACGTACGAACCACCCTCGGCCACCGCGCGGATGGCGGTCAGCAGCTCGTCGACGTCCACGTCCTTGGACAGGAACCCCTTGGCCCCGGCGGAGATCGCGGCGAGCACCTGCTCCGACTCGGCCTGCGCCGAGACCACGAGCACGTGGTGCCCGAGCTCGCACACCTCCAGCACGGCGGCCGCGCCCGCGACGCCCGGCAACCCTAGGTCGAGCAGCACGACCGAACCCGGCGGCTGGCGTTCCACGTGGAAGCGCGCGACGGAGTCGACGACCGCCCCCAGCTCGATGTCCGGCGACTCGGCGAGCACACGCTCCACCGACCGCCGGTACAGCGGATGGTCTTCGATCACCGCCACCCGGATCCGGGCGGACTGCGTCTCTTCGGCGCGTGGCCGTTCCTCTGTCATGTGCACCGACTCGCTCACCCCGTTCCACCCGACGGCACCGGCTGCCCGGCCGTGGCCGGATCCAGCGCGGGTCCCGTCGGCACCAGTGCCAGGAGACCGCTCGCGAGCGCTTGCCTGGCCACGGAACCGTAACCGAGCGAGGCGAGCGCCGGGGCGGTCGCGACCGGATATTTTCTCCCCAGGTCCGTGACCAGGTAGGTCGTACCGGAGCCCGTGTCGGAAACGACGGCGCCACCCGAGGGCGGCACGTACACCTCGTCGGCCACGCGGGCGTCGCGCCGCGTCGTGACGGGCAGTGCGCGCCCACCCGGCGGCACGGGCACGTCGGCGGAGACGAAGATCCGCCCGCCCTGCGCGCACAGCGTCACCGACGAGCCGGTGATCGGCGCCTTGCCGGGGATCCGGTCCGGGTAGGCGGCGGGATCCGCGCCGCCGGCCCGGGAAGCCGCGACCTTCGGCACCGCAGCGACATCGGCCGCGCGTACGCGCACCGGCGCGGGGTTGCCGTCGTACGCGGCGTCGTTGTCGGGGGTGGTGACGAGCAGGCTCGCCTCCGTCTGGCCGACGGGCTCGAGGCCGTCGGCGTGCACGAGGTAGTACGAGGTGGCGTCGCCGGCGCTGGCCATCGCGTCGACCACGGCGAGGACCTCGCCCACGCGGGTGTTCACCCCGCCGACGCGCGGACCGGGGGCACCGGCGCCGGGCACGGCGATCTCGCCGAGGTCGCGCCCGGCGGGCACGGTGTCGATCCACCGCGACGACACGGCGAGGGTCGGGTAGCTGTCGAACTGCAGCGCGGCCGCGGCTTCGTCGCTGAGCTGGTAGCGACGCCCGTCCGTCACGAGGTAACGCCCGCCCGAGGGAAGGCGGACGATCACGCCCGAGCCGCGCGGCAGCTCCGTCCCCGCGGCCGGCGCGCCGAGCACCACCGCCACGAGCGGTTCGGCCGACGCGGGCGCGTCCTGCGTCGTGCGGCTGCAGCTCGTCCACGGCGCCGAGACGAGCGCGGTCGTGGCCGGCAGGGAGTCGGGGGCGCCGGAGATGCCGATCTCCGTGCCGCGCGGGGCGGTGCCGAGGTCGGTGGAGGACACGGACACGGTCGCGTCACCGTTGCCGCCCGCGAGCAGGCGGGCCGAGGCGTAGTTGAGGACGGGGTGCACCGCGCCGTCGGCGCCGAGCACGAACCGCGCGCCCGTGCCCTCCTCGACGATCACGTGCCCGCCGGCCAGCCAGTCTTTGCCGCCCGAGGGGTTCAGCAGGCCGATCACGCCGAAGACCGCCGTCACGAGCAGCGCCGCGGCCAGGCCCAGCACCGTGCCGAGCACGAGCCGGCGGCTGGGCGAGACGGGGTGGTTGGCGTCGGCGGCCACGAGCGCGGAGACGAGCCTGCGCCGGAGGAACTGGTAGGCCTGGATCTGGTCCCGCTGCGTCCACACGCTGCTTCGGCCCCCTGCCCCTCGCTCCTGTTCCGGGCGCGAGCGTAGGAGCGCGCGGGCGCGGAGGACGAGGGTAATTTTTACGCCCACACGCCGGTGTGTGGAGCGCTAGCGTCGCCGCTACCGCCCGGGGAAGGGGACTTCTGTGTCCGTGTCAGCACCGCCGGCGCCGGCGGCCGTGACCGTGCCGGCTTCGCGCGCCGGCACCGCCGCGTTGCCGTGGCTGCTGCCGATCCGGCCGGTACAGGCCGGGCTGTGGGAGCTCGCGGCGATCACGGTGCTGCTGGTGTTCGCCGTCGACGGCGTCGAGCAGCCTGTGCGGATCGGCGTGGCAGCGGTCGCGGGAGTACTGGTGCTGACCACGTCGGTGCGCGTCGGCGGCCGCCACTTTGCCGCGTGGGCCGGTGCGTGGCTCGGCTACCGCCTGCGGCGCCACGACAGCCGCCGCGACAGCCCCGACCCGCTGCATCGCGTCGCTGGGCCCGTGCGGGTGCGCCAGCACGTGGACCGCGCCGGCAACCGCTTCGGCGTCGCCGAGGTCGACGGCGACTGGAGCGCCATCGTCCGCCTCACGCCCGGCACGAGCGAGCCCCCGGCCGAGGCGCTGCTCGCCATCCTGCGCAAATCCTTCCACGGCACCGACATCCCGCTCGCCGCCGTGCAACTGCTCACCTGGGCCGTGCCCCGCGGCGCGCAGGTCTACCGCGCGCGCTGGCTCGCCGTCCGCTATCGCCCCGAAGACGCCCCCATAGCCGCCCTCGCCCGCGGCGGCGGCGAGCTCGGCGCGCTGCGCAGCACGGCGAGCGCGGCGCTGAGCCTGATGGTCGCGCTGGCCGAGGCGGGCTATCCGTCCACTGTGCTCGAAGCCGGCGAGCTGACCGCGGAACTGCGCGTCGCCCTCGGCGTCCCCGCCTCCCCGGTGCCCCTGGAAACCGACGGCGACGGCTGGCGCGCCTGGTCCTGGGCCGGCGCCACCCAGTCCTGCTACCGCCCCCGCTCGACGCGCGACCTGCCCCGCATCCTCGGCCTCGCCGTGCCGGACGCCGCGTTCACCGCCACGTCCGCCACCCTCCGCCGCACCCCGGGCGGCCGCGAACGCATCGACGTGACCTTGCGCGTGGGGGCCCGGTCGGGTGCCGAACCACCGGTGGTGCACGGGGTTTCGGCCGTTCCACTGCACGGGGGTCACGAAGCCGCCGTCCGTCGGACGTTGCCGCTCGCGCTGACCTGATCGCGGGTCATTCCCACGCCCGTCACCACCGTGGCTGCCAGCAGCGCCGCCGCCACCCAGCACGCGGCGGGCGCGCCCGCGGCGAAGAACACGCTGCCGAGCGAAGCGACGCCGAGGGTGGCGCCCAGCTGCTGCACCGCGTTGAGCAGGCCCGCGGCCGAACCCGTCGACCTGCACCGGTACCTCACGCAACGCCTCGGCACGATCGAGGGCATCCGCACCTGCGAGACGGCGCCGGTGCTCCGGACGCTCAAGTCCGCCAGCCCGATTGGCCCTCCGCTCGGGGCCTGAATCGGCCCTTCTGAGAGTGCCACCGGCCGGTTAGGGTCGAACGCATGACGCTGGACCTCGCGGTGGCGAACGCGGCCGCCTTCTGGACGATCGTCGCCGAGAGCCGCGGCCACGCCGTGACCACGCGGCCCGGGTTCGTGTGCGTGCACGGCAGCGAGCGCAGCGGGATGCGAATCGTGCTGCGGACCGCGACGCCGAGCGCCGACGACGTCGCCGAGCTCACCGAGCTGGCGAAGAACGCGCCGACGGTCCTGGTCGAAGACGCGTACGGCACTGTCGACATGTCGCCGCTGGGCCTCACCTCGCGGCAGCTGCCCGTGATGACCCGCACGGGCCCCGGCTTCGGTCAGCGCAGCGCCCTCCGCGTCGAGACCCCGGACCTGCTCGCGACGGTGGAAAACGTGGTCGTCCACGGCTTTCCGCTCGGGCGCCACCAGCCTTACGTCCGCGGCGAGGTCTTCCCGCCCGCCCTGCTGGAGCGCGACGGCGTCACCACCTGGCTCGTCACCCGCGACGACGAACCCGCCGGCGCCTGCCTCGTCATCGACGACGGCGCGGCCGTCGGCCTCTACTGGGTCACGACCCTGCCGGCCCACCGCTCCCGCGGCGTCGGCCGCGCCCTCATGCACACCGTGCTGTCCCAAGTGGACGGACGCACGGTGACGCTGACCGCCGCCAAACCCGGCAAACCGCTGTACGACTCGCTCGGCTTCACGACGGTCGGCTCGGCCACCTGGTGGTCCTAGGTAGGTTGTCGGCATGACGGTGGGCAGCGCGTTCTGGATCGCCGCCGTCCGCGCGCGCGAGTCCGAGCGCGCGGACCGGTTCTTCGACGACCCCTTCGCCCGGGAGCTGGCCGGAGAGCGCGGTTTCGCGACAATGGCCGCGTCCGAACGCGCCACCGGCGGCGAGAACCCGTACCTCCCCGTCCGCGTCCGCTGGTTCGACGACCTGGCCACGGCGACACAGGACGTAATGCAGGTCGTGCTGCTGGGCGCGGGCCTCGACACCCGCCCGTACCGGCTGGACCTGCCGGCCACCCTCGACTGGTACGAAGTGGACCGTGCGGAAGTGTTCGCCACCAAGGAACCCGTCCTCGCGCACGCCACCCCGAGGTGCCGCCGCCACACCGTCGCGGCCGACCTCATCACCGACTGGGCCACACCTCTGCTCGACGCGGGCCACCAATCCGGCGCGCGGACCCTGTGGCTCGCCGAAGGGTTGTTCTTCTACCTCGCCGAAGACCGGATCGCCACGGTGCTGAAGACCGCCGCACAGCTCTGCGCACCGGGCAGCCGCTTCGCGGCCGACGTCACCGGCACCACCGGCCTCGACTCCCCCGCGATGCAGCCCTACCGCAAGTGGTGCGCCGGCAACGGTTTCCCACCGCCGTTCGGCTCCGACGACCCGGCCGGGCTGGTCCGAGCCGGCGGCTGGACCGCGGACCACCTCACCGCACCGGGAGCGGCGGACGCGAACCACGGCCGCCTCCACCCCCAGCCCGGAGGCGTCGTCCCCGGCCGCACCGACTTCGTGACCGCGGTTAACTAGCCGCGCACGGCTTCGTACACCCCCGCGATCATCCCCACGAACGGCACCAGCGCCAGCAGCACCAGGAACTCCGACACGTCCAGCAACCGCGACCAGTACGGCGAGCGCACCCCCTTCGCCACCCGCGTCGCGTACACCAGGCAGACCACCGCGGCGATCAGCACAGCCGCACCGGCCGCGAGAAGCAGCACGCGGTCGTCGGCCGCGATCAGCCACGCGCCCGCCGTGAGCACCGTGACGACGCCGAAACCGGCCAGCACCAGGCGTTGCAGCCGGCCCGCGTACGAACGCGAACGCTGCACCCAGGCCACGCCCGCCAAAGCCGCCAGCCCCGCTTCCCACGGTCCGCCCGACGCGGCGAGCGTCACCGCCGAAGCCAGGACGACGAGGCCCAAAGCCACGAGCAACGCCGTCAGCAGCATCTGCGCGTACGTGGTCCGGCCGATGACCTCCGCGCCGAGCGAGGGCTGTTCGTCGGCCCGGAACGATTCCATGTCGTCCGGCACCCGAGGCAGCGGCAGCCGGCCCAGGCGCAGCGCGAGCATCGGCGCCACGGCCGCGAGCGCCGTCGCCAAGACCGCCGCGACAGCCGCCGCGGCAACCGGCTTCACCCCGGACAGCAACACCACGCCGGTCGTCAACGCACCAAGACCGGCCGAACCCGTGATGGCCACGAAAATTGGCAGCCGGTCGGCCACCGACACCGCGGCCAGCACGCCGTACACCGTCACCGCGGCCAAACCGGCGGCCAGCGGACCGGCCGACAACGAGAACACCCCGTGCGGCGGCAGGATCGACATCCCCGCTAGCAGCGCGACGAACACCCCCGCCACCGCGCCGGCCGCACCCGCGCCCGAGTCACCGTAGGCGCGGCTCAACGCGCCGCCGCCGAGCAGCAGGATCAGCGACAACAGCCCCGTCGCGATCGGCGCCAGCACGCTGCCCGCCGTCGACGCCTGCACGAGCAGCCCACCAGCCGCCAGCAGCACCACCGCCGCCGCGATGCCCGCGCGCCGCGCGACGCGAGGGCCCCACGCCGTGGACGCGCCGTCGCCGACGCTCGCGATCGAGTCCACCACGTCGTCGAACAGCAGCGGACCACGTGGACGTTCGCGCGGAGTCAGGTGCAGCACCTCGCCGTCACGCACCTGCGCGGCGGCCACGGTGAGCCCAAGCGCGAGCGGCGCGCCGCCGAGGCGCGAGAGCACCCACCCTGGGTGCTCGGCCGCGGCCTGGCCCGTCGCACCGGCGAGCCGCACGAGCTGCGGCACGAGCTCCGCGAACGTGCTCTGCTGCGGCAACGCGACGTCCACGCGGGCGCGCGGCGTCACGATCGTCACGCGCCGGGTGGACCCGGCCAGCGCCGGCGCGCTCACTGCACGGACCTGGACGCCTCGATCACCGGGGCGAACTTCGCACTGCTCGCCTCGGCCAGCTTCTGCAGGCCCGCGTTCACCGCCTCGAGCACGATCTCCGACAGGTTGCGCGCGTCGTACTCGCGGATCGCGCGCGGGTCGATGTCGATGGAGGTGAAGCGGCCGTCGCCGCGCAGCGACACCGTGACCTCGTTCTGCCGCGAAGCCGCCTTGACCTCCATGGCCTCGACCGAGCGCTGGATGCGCTGCACCTCCTCGGTCTGCCGGCGGACCTGCGCCAGCAGCTCGTCCATGTCCGGCACGGCGTACGGGTCGGTCACAGCTGTTCTCCTTCTCCTGCGGGGTGATTGCGGCGGATGTGCACGCTGGCGACGAACTTCCGGAAGTCGGGGGTGAGGCGCTGCGCGGCCCCGGGTTCGGCGGTGAAGACGAGCTCCAGCACCACGCGCCCGACCGGCCCGTCGGCGCCCGGCACGGTGAGGTGCACCTGTGTCTGCACGAGGTCGGTGCCCTCGCCGGTGCGCATCCGCAGCACCTGCGTGAGGCCGGGCGCGGTGGCGTTGCCGACGTCGTGGCGGCTCACCACGTCGAGCAGCGCCATGGTGCGGCCCAGGCGTTCCACGGCTTCGTCGGCGATCTCTGCCAGCGTCGCCGGGTCGGGACGCTGGCGCACGCCGAGCGTGATGTTGGGCGTGAAGCCCGCTTCGGGGTGCACCGCGACGAACGCGACGCCCGGCGCGCCCGCCCCCGCCGGGTCGAGCGGCGTCCACCCCTCGGGGACGTCGAAACCCAGCGGGAGCGAGACGGTGTCAGCAGGCATCGATCACCACGACCCCACGTAGTTCACGGCGTCGTCCCAGGTGTGGCCGACGTAGTCCGCCGCCTCGTTCGCGGCGCTGCCGACGGCGTCGACCGCCGCGCCGCCGTATTCGCCGATGGTGTGTCCCAGTTTCGGCAGGTCGATGTCGATCTTGGCCCCGACGCCCGCGCCGAGGCCGAGCGCGACACCCGCCTTGAAGTTCACCTTGATGTGCCCCGCGTCGTACACGGCCTGGCCGTCGAGCTGCGCGCCGAGGCCGTACTGCAGCGTGCCGTTGGCGCCGACTCCGACACCGGCGACGTCGGCCGACACCTCGCCCTCGACCTTGCCGCCGACGAACGCGTTGCCGTGCAGCCCCAGCCCGTGCGCACCGAGCTGCGCCGAACCACTCACCTCACCGCCGGCGAAGACCGAAGCCTTCCCCTGCGCCTCCGCGACGCCGTACTCGAGCTTGCCGTCCGCGGTCTTGTCGAGCGCGGCGAGCTGGGCGTGGCCCGAGGCCTTGGCGTCCCAGCCCTCGGAGGTGATTTTCCCGTCGTACTCCGGGGAAAGGCAGTCCTGGTCGTGCTGGGTCTTGTAGTAGGTGATCTCGGTGTTCTTGAAAGCCTTGTCCTTCAGGGTTTCCGGCTCCGGCTGCCCGAACGGCGTGTCGGCCTTCTTCGGCGCGCGGGTGCCCTGCAGGCCGTCCCAGGTGAGCTTCTTCCAGCCGGAGTTGCCGAACCACGAGGGCACGGTGCGTGGCCGCTTGCGCCCGTCGAGGGGTTCGCCGTTGAGCCAGCTCAGCGCGCCGGTGCTCCACTTGCCGAGCTCGTGTTCGAGCCGGCCGACACCTTCGGGCGGGAAAAGCTGTGCCAGCGCTTCGGAAAGCTCGTCGGCCACCTGTTCGGCCATCGCGACGGCCTGTTCGCCGAGCGAGCGCGCGGCGGAGATGAACGCACCGACGGCGTTCGGGGTGGCGGCCTTGGCCTGGCTGGTGAGCTGCGCGCCGTACTGGTCGAACTGCGCGAGCACGGAGTCGAGCGCCTGGCGGGCCCACTGCAGCAGCTGCGCGGCCTTCGCGAGCCGCTGCGCCTGATCGGCCAGTTTGGTGCCGTCCTCGGTGAGCTCGTCAGCGGACTTCTGCGCGGCCGTGGCGTAGGCGGTGTAGGCGGCGCCGTCCCAGTCGGTGTGCAGGGCCTTGGCCGCCTGGGAGATCTCGGTCGCCTTGCCCGACACCGTCGACGCCTGCGTGCCGCACTGCTGCGAAGCGGTGTTCAGCGCCGCCGGGTCGCCCGTGACCCGGCGCTGGTACTCGACCAGCACCTGTCGATACGACGACAGGACCGAGCTGACGACCCCGGAGGCGTCGACGGCCATGGCCTAGGCGCCCTTCGCGTCGATGCCGACGTGCTGCTGGAAGTGCCGGCCGTCGTAGGTGAGGTCGAGGTCGATGTCGAGGTCCTGGCCCGCAGGCGCCTCGACGGTCGACTGGCCGGTGGACAGGTCGGTGTGGATCACGACCTCGTTGGCCCCGGCCGGGGCGATCGGGCTGACGGTACCGCCGGTTCCGCCGGCCGGGGGCGTGATCGGCGTGGTGCTCGGGGCCGCGCCCGGAACCGAGGTGCTCGGGTCGACGGCGATCCAGCTGTTCGACGGGTCGAGCGGGGTGCCGTTGGCCGTCACCGGCGTGGTCGGGGTGGTGCCCGTGGTCCCGGCCAGCGCGGGTGGGGTGTAGTTGATGAACGACGGCTGCCCGGCCGGCGCCGTCGCCCCGCCGCCGGTGCCCCCGGCGATCGCCTGCTGCCCGGCCGCGCTCGCCACCGACGGCGGCGCCTGCGGAGCGGTGACCGGTGTGCTCGACACGGCCGTGTTTCCCGTGGCCCCAGCCGCGGCGGCCGACCCGGTGTCCCCGCCGTGGAACAGCTTCTCGATCTCGCCGATGATCTGCGCGACCTGCGTGATCTGGTTCGCCAGGTCACCCGCGCCGAGCGCCTTGAGCAGCGCGCCGATCGCCGTGATGAACGCCTTCAGCGAAGCGCTCGTGGCCGTGGACAGCGCCACGGCGGCACCGTAGGTCCACCAATTCGACATGAGCGAAGCGACGGTGGGGTTCACCGCCGAGACCACCGAGCGGTAGGCCTCCTGCGCCGTCTTCACGAGCGTGCCGGACACGCCGAGCAGCTGCGCGCCCTTCTCGATCACCCCGATGATCTTCGTGAGCTGGTCGAGCGAGTCGGTGATCTTCTTCAGCGCCGTCTCCGACGCGGCGCCGGACCAGACCTTGCCCAGCTGGTCGGCCGCCTTGCTCAGCTCGGTGTAGAGCGACGCGAACTCGCTCGCCTTGTGCAGCAGGTCGAGCACGTGCTTCGCGATCTGCTCCGGCTGCCCGGTGACGATCTGCGGCAGCGTGGTGATAGGGCCACCCGAGGACGCCGTGGCGTCCATTGCGCTGGAATTCGGGAATGTCAGCATCGGACCTCACTTGCTCGGGAGTCGGGAGTCAGACGGATGCGGGCCGGTAGACGCTGAGCTTGGCCAGGCCGCCGAGGCCGGGGTCGACGAGTCCGTGGTTGTAGAGGGCGCCGCCGTCGCCGGCCACGCCGATCACCGGGCCGGAGTCGGCGAACAGCAGGGGTTCGACCACCACGACGTCGCCCGCGTGCACGCCGCCCGGCACATCGCCGAAGGTGCGGGCGGTGCCGGCGTAGACCTCGATCAGGCCGACCCGGGCCTGGTTGTCGGCGTCTCCCGCGAGCCAGTCGTTGAAGTCGGCCACGCCGTGGAAGCGGGCGTCGGTGATCGGGTGCTCGCCCAGCTTGCCGAGGTCGGCGTCCCCGAGGTAGCGCAGCACGTTGCCGACGGAGCTCGGCTCACCGTGGGCGCCGGCACTGTCGTTGATCGCGATGGTGGCCAGCTCGCCGGCGTGCGGGGTGCCCCAGATCGACGACGAGGGCGCCGACGTGGTGGAGGTGCCGCCGCCGTAGCCGCTCGCCGCGGCGTCGTCGGCTGCCTGGTAGGCGTCGGCGCTGGTCTTGACCAGGCCGTTGATCTGCTGCAGCAGCTGCAACAGCGTGCGCACGGCGGTGACCTGGGTCGACTGCAGTGCCGAGTTGGCCGCCGCGACGGCGCTGCCGAAGGCCGCGAACGACGTCGGCTGGACCACGAGTTTCTCGAGGTCGGCGACCGCGTTGATGCCGTGGGCGACGATGCCGCCGACGTTGCCCACGATCGAGCGCATGGCCTCGGGTTCCGCCCGGTACTCGCCCGCGGTGACCATGGCTCTCCTTCCTTGGGTGCGTCGTGCCGCCTCCCCCGCGAGGGTGGCCTCGGCAGAGCGTAAAAGCGTGCCCGGCTGCGAGCGGACGGCAAAAGTACCCACCAGGGCGGCCGCGGTGGTGGCGAAAATACGGGGTATGAGCCCGTCCCGTGACCGCCTCGACCTGCTCGGCGAGCAGCCCGGGGAGATCATGCTGCAGTCCCCGCCGATGCTTCCGAAGAGCGGCTCGGGCGGGCTGGTGCAGCTCATGATGTTCCTGCCGATGATGCTCGGCATGGGCGCGATGTCGTTCGTCTACATCGGACGCGACGGCGGGGTGATGACCTGGATCTTCGGCGCCCTGTTCGTGACCGCGATGGGCGGCATGGTCGTGATGTCGCTCGGGCGCGGCGGGATGGCCAAGAAGGCGCAGATCAACGAGGAGCGCCGCGACTACCAGCGCTACCTCGCCGGCCTGCGGACGAAGGTGCGCGCGGTCGCCGACGAGCAGCGCGCGGCGCTCATCGCGCAGCAGCCCGACCCGGCCGACCTGTGGGCGTACGTGGAGACAGGCCAGTACTGGGACCGCCGCCGCGGCGACCGACACTTCGCGCTCGTGCGCGCGGCCACCGGCCCGCAGCCGTTGGCGACACCGCTGCGCGCGCCGCAGACCGTGCCGCTGGAGGACCTCGACCCGGTCTCGTCGACGAATCTCAAGTACTTCATCCGCACGTACTCCACTGTGGAGGGCCTGCCGGTTTCGCTGTCGCTGCGCTCGTACGCGGCGGCGACGCTCTCGGGCCGGCGCCCGGATGTGCTCGGGATGACGCGCTCGCTGCTGGCGCAGCTGGTGACGTTCCACTCCCCCACCGACCTGCGCGTCGCGTTCTGCGTGGCCCCGGACCGGCGGCACGACTGGGACTGGGCGAAATGGCTGCCGCACGCCACCGCGCCCGCTCTGACCGACGCGACGGGCCGGCGCCGGCTCGTGGCGTCCGGGCCGGTGGAGCTGGCCGACCTGCTCGGCCCAGATCTGGGCGACCGTCCCGCGTTCACCCGCCGGCCGGGGACGGCACAGGACCTGCCGCACGTCGTGGTCGTGGTCGACGGCGGCGGCACGCAGGGCGAGCCGCGGCTGCTCGCCGAGGAGGGCCGGCTCGGGATCACCGTGCTGGAAGTCGGCGGCGATCAGCCGCGTGCCGCGTCGAACGAGCAGCTGCTGAGCCTGCACGTGGCCCCCGACCAGCTCGGCATGGTCGTGCTCGACGGCGGTGCCGAGGCGCGGCTGGGCTTCCTCGGCACGCCCGACCAGCTCGACCGCGGCGCGGCGGAGGCGCTCGCGCGCACGCTGACGCCGCTGTACCAGGGCACGGCCGTGGTGAGCGAGAAGCCGATGTCGGCGACGTTCGGGCTGGCCGGGCTCCTCGGGATCGGCGACCCGCGCGACGCGGACACGACCGTGACGTGGGCGCCGCGCGCGGCCCGCGACCGGCTGCGCATCCCGCTGGGCGTGAACCCCGAGGGCCGGCCGGTGGAGCTGGACTTCAAGGAGTCGGCCGAGGGCGGCATGGGCCCGCACGGGCTGGTGATCGGCGCGACGGGCTCCGGCAAGAGCGAGCTGCTGCGCACGCTCGTGACCGCGCTGGCCGTGACGCATTCGTCGGAGAAGCTGAACCTGGCGCTGATCGACTTCAAGGGCGGCGCGACGTTCGCGGGCATGACCGGCCTGCCGCACGTGTGCGCGGTGATCACCAACCTGTCCGACGACCTCGCCCTCGTCGACCGCATGGCCGACGCGTTGAACGGAGAGCTGCTGCGGCGCCAGGAACTCCTGCACGCGGCCGGCAACTACGCCTCGGTGCGCGACTACGAGAAGGCGCGCGCCGACGGGGTGCCACTGCAGCCGTTGCCGTCACTGCTGGTGATCATCGACGAGTTCTCCGAGCTGCTCTCGTCGCGGCCGGAGTTCATCGACCTGTTCGTGGCGATCGGGCGGCTGGGGCGTTCGCTGGGAATCCACCTGCTGCTGGCTTCGCAGCGGCTGGAGGAGGGCCGGCTGCGCGGGCTCGACTCCCACCTGTCGTACCGGATCGGGCTGCGGACGTTCTCCGCGTCGGAGAGCCGGGCGGTGCTCGGGGTGGCCGACGCGTACCACCTGCCGCCGGTGCCGGGTTCGGCGTACCTGAAGTCCGACAACGACACGTTGACGCGGTTCAAGGCCGCGTATGTGTCGGGTGAGCTGCCGCCGCGCAGCACGATCGTGCGGGAGGACGGGCAGCAGGTGGGGGTGCTGCCGTTCACGTTGGACGCGGTGGAGGTGCCGTTGGCGGCGCGGCCGACGGCCGAGGTTTCGCTGCCGGGTGCGGGTTCCGGTTCCGGCGAGACCATCATCGGCGCGATGTTGTCGCGTTTGGAGGGTCGCGGCCCCGACGCGCATCAGATCTGGCTTCCGCCGCTGGCCGAACCGCCCACTTTGGACCAACTGCTGCCGCCCCTGGGCGACGACCCCGCCCGCGGCCTGTGCCCTTTGGGCTGGGGCGGCAACGGCAAGCTCACCATCCCCGTCGCCCTGGTCGACAAACCCTTCGAACAACGCCGTGACATGCTCTGGGCCGATTTCTCCGGCGCGGCCGGCAATGCGTTGGTGGTGGGCGCACCGCAAAGCGGCAAGTCGACTTTGCTGAAGGACATCGCGGCGATGCTCGCGTTGACGCACACGCCTGCTGAAGTGCAATTGTTCGTGCTGGACATGGGTGGTGGCGCGCTGGCCCCGATCGCCGGCTTGCCCCACGTCTCGGGCTACGCGACCCGCCGCGACGCCCAACGGTGCCGACGCGTGGTCGCCGAGCTGACGACGTTGCTGGACCAGCGCGAGGAGTTCTTCGCCGCTCAGGGCCTAGAGTCGATGGCCGCTTTCCGTGCTCGTCGTGCCGACTTGCTCGAGAGCACCGACGGCCGTGAGTTCGGCGACGTGTTCCTGTTCGTGGACAACTGGACCACCATCCGGCAGGAGTACGAGCAGCTGGAGGAACAGATCACCGGCCTCGCCGCGCGGGGCCTCGGTTTCGGCATCCACGTGATCGTGACGGTGAACCAGTGGATCGGCGTGCGCGCCCAGCTGCGTGACGCGATCGGTACGCGGTTCGAGCTGCGTCTGGGTGATCCGGCGGATTCTTCGATCGACCGCAAGGTGGCCCTGAACGTTCCCGCGGACCGCCCCGGCCGCGGCCTGACTGCCGAGAAGCTGCACTTCCTGGCCGCCCTGCCCCGCGTCGACGGCGACCAACGCCCGGAAACGATCGGGGCCGGTGGCCTGGACCTGGTTCGCCGGGTTACGGCCGCGTGGCCTGGCGCCCGGGCTCCTCAGGTGCGTTTGCTGCCTTCGGAGGTGCCGCTGGAGTCGCTGCCGTCGGCGGCTTCCGGGCGAGTCGTCCTGGGCATCGCCGAGTCGACCCTG
The DNA here is from genome assembly GCF_040678995.1 of Amycolatopsis sp. NPDC049253. Taxonomy (NCBI): domain Bacteria; kingdom Bacillati; phylum Actinomycetota; class Actinomycetes; order Pseudonocardiales; family Pseudonocardiaceae; genus Amycolatopsis; species Amycolatopsis sp. NPDC049253. The sequence goes on from NZ_JBFAQX010000015.1 coordinate 130,025, forward strand.
CGCCCGGTCGAACTCGACTTCTCCGCGGACCCCCACTTCCTGGCCTTCGGCGACGTGGAGTCGGGCAAGAGCTCTCTCTTGCGGGCCCTCGCTACGGGCATCTCCGCTGCTTTCTCCCCCGACGAGGCCCTCCTGCTCGTGGGCGACTACCGGCGTGGCCTGTTGGGCGCCGTGGACCAGCCCCACCTCTTGGGCTACGCGGGCGCGGAGAACACGTTGACGGATCTGGTGGGCCAGTGCGCCACGGCCATGCGGAACCGGTTGCCGGGCCCGGACGTGACCCCGGAGCAGCTGCGCTCGCGGTCTTGGTGGCGGGGGCCGGATCTGTATGTGTTGATCGACGACTATGAACTCGTTGCCACAGCTGGGAAGAACCCCTTGCTGCCGCTGCTGGAGTTCCTGCCGCAGGCTCGGGACATCGGCCTGCACCTGATCATCGCCCGCGCTTCGGGTGGGGCTGGGCGCGGTCTGTACGAGCCGGTCTTGCAGCGGGTGCGGGAGCTGGGCTCGCCGGGCCTGATCATGTCGGGCACGAAGGAGGAAGGCCCCTTGCTGGGCGACGTGAAGCCTTCGCCCCAGCCCCCGGGCCGGGGGACACTGGTGTCGCGCCGGCATGGGACGGGGTTGGTGCAGGTGGCGTGGACGAAACCGGCGGAGTCCTGAGACGGACGACAGGGTCAAACCATCGGAAAGTGCGGAGCTTCGAGGACGCGGTAGTTGTACGCGTTTCCGCCGGCGTGATCGATCAGGACGCGGAACCCGGCCTCATCCAACACGCTGCTCATCGCTCTGATGATGATCTGCTTCGCGTTCACTACGTACCCGAAGAGCCCACTCACATCCTGGTTGAGGACCTTTTCGGCGAACTCGGGCGTTTTCGTCACCGGGGGGGTTCCAGTCGAGAGTCACGCCGAAAGGCTCGACCTCGTTCACCCAGATGCGCGCACCGAAGGGCAAGCCGTGCGGGTTGCCCTTCGGAACCACCGATGCCGTGAATCCCATGCGGGTGAGTTCCTCAGCCACTTGTTCCGCGAGGACTTGCCAACTCGCGATCGCGTCTTCGGGCGCACGGTAGATCGGGCCGCTGTGGAGGTGCTGGTCCCGGAAGAAGCGGAAGGGGTCGGTCATCGATTTTCTCTCAGCAGTGTTTGTCGAGGCGTCGTCAGGAGGGCGTCGACGGGTTCGGGATCTCGACTTCACGGAAGGGTGAGCCACCGGCGTAAGTCACTTCCCAGGTTTCGTCGAGTTCGTGTCCCACCCGTCGTGCGAGTTCCCAACCCCGCGCGTGGAAGTCGTGCTCAGCCGCCTCCGACGGGAACCCCGGAGAAGACGCCGGATCGTCGAGATCGTAGGTGGCGTCCAACTCGTCCTGCCATGCCAGCAGTCCCCGCACCAAGTCGTCGCTCAGTCCCAACTCGGGTGACGCGGGATGGACGTTGTCCATCGTATCCGGATCTTCGAACCACAACGGTCCGCGTAAACCTTGATCGAGCGCCACCACGGCACGGTGTAGGGCGTGGGCTTCCGCGGCCAAGGCAGCCAGTCCAGCCAACGAAACGCACTCACCACAAACCCCGGACACCCACGCGTCCGACGAGATCAACGATACGGACCCGCACAACCGCGAATCCCGATCGTCGCCGGCACCCTACTTCCGTCGGTCCGAGACCCGACGGAAGTAGGTTATCAAGTTTCCACATGCCACCTACGTTGGTGAAAATATTTCATCGACCGGAGGGGCTCAACACATGCGTTTCGCGAAGGCAGTGGCCGTGGTGGCGGGGGCGGCCGCGGTGTTCGGCGTGGTGTCGGCGGGGGCGGCGAGCGCCGGGCCGCGGATCATCGGCGGGGAGACGGTGGACTCGGCGCCGTGGGGTGCGCAGGTGTTCTGGGACGACGCAACGGACTTCGGCGGGTTCGAGTGCTCCGGCACGATCATCACGGCGCAATGGGTGCTCACCGCGCAGCACTGCCTGAACGCGCCGGGCATGCACGTGAAGGTCGGCAACGTCGCGCTCGGCCAGGGCACCGAGGCGGCCGTGGACCAGCAGAAGGCCTCGCCGAACGGGGACATCGCGCTGCTGCACCTGTCGTCCGCGGTGGACGCGACGTTCATGAAACTCGGCGACGCCGACCCGGAAACCGGTGCCACCAACCAGATCTACGGCTGGGGCCGCACCGAGGGCAACAACCCGCCGTCCGACACGCTGAAGACCGCGGACGTGAAGGTCACCGGCCAGGGCACCGACGCGTTCAACGGCACGGCCATCACCAGCGAGGGCGTCACGGGCGCCTCCTGGCACGGCGACTCCGGCGGCCCCCAGCTCGCCGACGGCGTCCAGGTCGGCGTGTGCTCCACCGGTGAGAACTCGGGCAGCGACAAGAACGGCACGCAGAACTACGCCAGCGTCGCCGCGAGCCGCGACTGGATCAAGCAGACCGCGGGCGTCTGATTCCAATGTCGAGCCGCCCGCCGCATCCTGTGGCGGGCGGCTCGTTATTGCGATGCGCCGGCCGGGCCGGTTCGGCACACTCGGTTCCGTGCTCACCGCCGAGATCGCCTTGGACGTGTTGTCCCGTCTGCGCGCCGCCGGCTGCCACGTCTGGATCGCCGGCGGCTGGGGCGTCGATGCCTTGCTGGGCCGCGAAACCCGCGCGCATTCGGACCTGGACCTGCTGCACCGCGCCGAGGAGGAGCCCACAGTTCTCGCGGCACTGAACGACTTCACCGAGTCCGAGGACTTCCGCCCGGTGCGCTTCGTCCTCACCCGCCCCGACGGCGCATCCCTCGACCTGCACCCGCTCCACTTCGAGGCCGACGGCTCCGCCACCCAGGCCGCCGACTCCTCCGGCGGCCTTTTCCGCTACCCGACGGACTGCTTCGTCACCGGGGCAATCGACGGCGTCACCGTGCCGTGTCTGTCGGTGGCGCAGCAACTCCTGTTCCACGAGGGCTACGAACCCCGCCCCCGCGATCTCGCCGACGTCGCGGCCCTCCGAACAGTCTTCGGTCGGCCCTGAACGGTTGCTACCACTCCGACGACATTGTCTTCGACACGAGGACCTCGAGCACTGTTCCCTCGCGCGTCTCGCGCGTGATCCGCATCGTGCCGGCCGCCAGAAAGCCCTCGGTGTCGGCGCCGTGGATCTCTATGAGCTTCACGGGCTCGCCCAATGCTCCGGGTAGGACCCATGCCGATCAACCGACAAAAGCCGGACCGGACCGCGGTAGTGCGTCGACAACTCGACTCTCCGAACGCCGGAGAACGCTACTCGAACGACGTCCGGGTAGTCGTCCGACCATGGAGTCTGCAAGGACAGCTGCAAGTGGCCGACCCCGTAGTGCCACAGCTGAAGACCTCGGTCACTCGACCACAACACCTTCGGTTCGTCGCTCAAGCACACGATGGCAGCCGTCAACCCAGCAGCCCCAGCAACGCCGCCTTGTCCGGCTTCCCCGACGCGGCCACCGGCACCTCGTCGATCACCTTCACCGACGCCGCCGCCTCGCCGACGAAACCTGCCAGCACGCCGCGCAACTCAGCCACATCCGGAACCCGCCCCGGAGCCGGGACGACAAAAGCGTGCGCCGCTTCGCCGGTGGCAGGGTTGGGGGCCGCGACGACGTAGGCCTGGTCCACGTCGGGGTGCGAGGCGAGAGCGCGTTCGATCGGGCCCGTGTAGTGGATGACCGCGTTGACGATCACCACGTCCCGGGTGCGGCCGGTCAGGTGGAGGAAGCCGGAAGCGTCGACGTGGCCGATGTCCTGGGTGCGGACCCAGCCGTCCTGCAACACCGAGGCCGTCTGCGATGGATTGCCCCAATACCCGGAGAACTGGCCGGCCGAACGCACGTAGATCTCGCCCGAAGCGCCGGCCGCGACCGCGGCCCCCGAAGAGTCGCGGACGGAGATCTCGACGCCCGCACAAGGACGGCCGGCGGAGCCCAGCGCGTCCGGGAACGCGGCGACGTCCGCGGGGGTCAGCACGGTCAGCTTGCCCACCTCGGTCTGGCCGTAAGCCTGCTGCATCCCCGGCCCCACACCGGAAAACGCTTCGGCCATCAACCCCGGTGCGACGGGCGAGCCGGCGACCACCAGCATCCGCACGGAACTGAGGTCCACCGGGGTAGTCCGCAGCACGTCGAGGATCTTGTACAGCCGCGGCACCGTCGTCAGAGCCGCCGTGATGTCGAGCCGCGCCAGGATCCACGGGAAATCCGGGAGCTGCGAAGGAATCACGACCGTGCCGCCCGCCAGCAGGCAGGAGCGCAGGTGCGTGATCATCACCGCGCTCGTCAAGGTGCCGAACAGCAGGAAACGCCGGTACCGCTCGGCCAGATCCGCGGCGCTCTCCCCCGGGCGTTGCTCGATCCCCTGCGCCGTCAACGCTTCGAAGCTGTACGCCACGCCCTTCGGCAACCCCGTGCTGCCGCTGGTGAACACCACCCAGCCGATGTCCGAAGGCCGCCCAGCCGGCACGGGTTCCTCGAACACCGACAACAACTCCGGCCCGACCCGCAGGATCTTCGCCCCCGCCGCCGTCGCGCGAAGTTCCGGCGTCTCCGACGCCTCGTCGACGACGACCGCCGCCAGGTCGCCCACCACCGTCCGCAGGTGCGTGACCGGCAGGCCCGCCCGGATGCCGACGGTGCGGCACCCCAGCGTCTGCGCGGCAATCTGCGCGGCCCACCCCTCGGGGGTCACGGCGGTGGCGACCCCGACGCCGTCACCGCGCGAGACGCCCGCGCCCCGCAGGGCGGCGACGAAGCGGCCGATCAGGTCGCGCGCCTCACCGCGCGTCACCTTCCGCGGGCCGTGCTCGAACGCCACCGCGTCCGGATCCGAACTGAGCGCGTCGAGCACCGCCTGCGGAAAGACCATCGCACCGTCCTTTGTCCGACCCGGAAAACGCAGGACCATCCCTACCCGAAAGATCTCAGAATTCCGTCAGAGCGTGCACTCTCGGTGAGCGCAGCGACAGCGCCGCTCCCGCCGCCACCACCGCGATCAGCGCCGCCGCCGCGGACAGCGTCCAGAAGTCCGGGCGGACGATCGACTGGCCGCGCAACGCCTGCCACGTCACCAAAGCGAGCACGCCCGCGTAGCCGACGGTCGCGGTCCACATCAGCCGCCGGCGCACGAGGTCCGACGACAGCACCGGATACCGCCGTGCGAGCGCCGCCAGGCCCAGCGCGATCAGCGGCAGCGCCTGGATCGCGTGGATGCCCACGAAGTGCGGGATCCGCAGGTCCCCGCCGACGGTGCTCCAGCCGAGCACGGGCAGCCCCGGCCCGCCGTCGGCCAGGCCGACCGTGTGCCCGCCGATCATCGGTGGCCGCTCCCCCGCCGCCTTCATCGCCTGCTGCGCCGGGGTCGGCGAGAACATCAGCAACGCCAAGCCCATCCCCACGGCCGCGAGCGCGGTCCCCCACCGCAGCGCCGACGCGAGAGCGCGGTCCGGCAGCTTCTGGAACAGCAGCAGCACGACCACGGCGGCCGTCGCGCCCCACGCCGTGAAAGCGCCGGTGGCGACGACGTTGTTGATCGTCACGTCGGCCGGCGTCGCGTGGTTGAAGTGCAGCGCCCGGTCGCGGAACACGACCTGCCACACCAGCAGCGTCATGTCCATCCCGATGCCGACGGCGAACACCGTGCCGATCCACCACCCGGCCCGCCGGCCGCGCCGCAGCAGCGTGAGCAGCCACGCGAGCGTCAGCGCGTACATCCCCACCGACACCGAGAACTTGAACGGTTTCGCCCACAACGGCGCGTTGACGAGCGTGCGATCATCGAACACCAGCCCCAGTGCCGACACCACGAGCAGCAGCGCCATCGCCCCCGCGAGCACCACGAGCGGCCGGTGCAGCCGAGCGAGTGAAATTCCCCCAGTCGTCATGCCTTCAGGGTCGCGAGACCGGCGGGAAAGGGCACTGGAGAACGCCCCCGTCCCCGAGGTGGGGAGCGCCCCACCCCGTGTAGGTAATAGTGCCGTCAAAGCGACCGGCAGTTGTGCCGTTTGACCACACCTCCGGGTTTTCTAGCGTGACATTCACAACGCGCGGGCAGGGGCAAGCCTCTCGCGCACCGGGATCTTCCGCGAGAGGGAAGGAGGTGGCCCGTCATGTCCAGTCCGGGATTCCAGGCAGATTCCGCTGCGATGAAGCGCGCCGTCCAGGGCTTCGAGGAAACCGCGTCGAACGCGAAGACGACCATGGCCAGCTTGGAGTCGGAGCTCACCGAGACTCTGCGCAACTACAAGGGCGACCAGGCCGTGGCGTTCTGGGACCTGCAGCGGCGGCTCCAGGAGAAGATGCAGGCCGCGGTGAAGGAGCTCGACACCATGTCGCAGCTCGTGCACACGAGCCACACGAACTACAACACCGGCGACTCGGACGTGCACCAGAGCTTCCAGAGCGTCGGCCACAACCTCGAGGGCGCTTCGGTGATCCCTCGCCTCAACCTTTGAGTCACGGAGAGGACCGGCAAGATGGCTGACGTCGTCGAAATCAACTTCGCCGCGCTGCAGTACAGCTCGGCGTCGCTGGCCGCCAAGGCCAAGGCACTGACCTCGCAGCTGGAACAGCTGCACCAGAACCTCCAGCCGATCACGGCGACGTGGTACGCCTCCGGCAGCTCCGCCGGTGAGGCCGCCCGCCAGGCCGAGACGCGGCTGCGGCAGGCCACCGCCGACATCGTCGCGATCATCGCGCAGTTCGGCGGCAAGGTGGGCGACGCCCACGACCTGCAGTCGCAGCTGGAGAACCGCAACCAGGGTCTGTTCGCCTGATCCGCTCCCGACGTCGGTCGGCCGGTGCGGGAAACCCCCCGCTCGCACCGGCCGGCCGGCTTTCCAGCGTCCGTTCTGCACGAGAGGGTCGGGACCGATGCACGACCAGTCGTACTACGTTCACCTCGAATCGCTGAAGGACTTCGTGCGGGAGCTGGAAACCCAGATCCACGCGATGTCCAAGCCCGACGATTTCCTCAGCACGCTCGGCGACCACCCGCTGCTGTTCGGGGAGTTCGGTGAAGCCGGCTCGCTCGTCGACGCCCACCGCGCCGCCGTCGCGGAGATGCGGGGGCTGCTCGAACAGGTCCGCGGCGCGATCACGTTCGCGCAGGACGTGACCACCACCGTCGCCGACGGTTACGAGCAGGCCGACCAGTCGGTGGCCGGCGACCTGCACCAGTCGGGCAGCGAGACCGGGTTGCTCGATCCGCTGCTTTCACTGCTGGGCCTCGGGTCCGGTGGCTCGCACCACTCCGGGGGGACGGACGCATGAGCGGGGCGCACACCAACTTCGCCGCGTACACGCACCAACAGCTGTACGCGATGCTGCAGGCCGGCGACCCCAGCAGCGCCCAGGCCGCGGCCGACCAGTGGAACTCCACCGCGATCGGGCTGCACGAGCAGGCCGAGAACCTGTCGAAAGAGCTGTCGGACTTCTCCGGCGAGTGGACCGGCGGCGCGGCGGACCAGTACTCGCACATGATCACCGACCTCGTCGGCGGCATCCGCAAGGTCGCGCAGACCGCGCAGGGCATGCAGCACATGCTCGAAGACGCGGCCGACGCGCTCGTCAAGGCCAAGGCCGAGATGCCACCGCCGGTCTCGGTGCCCGACGTCTCGCCCGGCGAGATCGCGCTGGCCGTGAACCCGCCGTTGCTGCCGCCCGACTCGTCGCCGGCCACCGTCGCCGCCGCGGCCCAGCAGCGGCAGCAGGCGATCGCGAACGTCGAGGCGCAGCAGCAGGCCGCGAACGCCGCGGGTTCCGCGCACGCCAAGGCGATCGTGGTCATGACCAACCTGGCCACGAACTACACCACCGCCGAGGACTCGATCCCCGTCTCGCCCAACGCGGTCGACGCACCGGCCGCTCCCCCGGCCGGCGGCGGCGCGTCCGGTGGCGGTGCGACCGGCAACGGCCTGGCCGACCCGGGTGTCGTCGTCGGCACCCCGGACGACTCCCACCCGCTGCCGGTTGACGGCTCCGTGGCGGGAACGCCGGGGGTTCCGGGCTCGGACCCGGCCACTTCGGGCAGCCCGTTGTTCGGCGACATGTTCACCGCGGGTCTCGCGGCGGCGTCGGCGGCGGCGTTCGGGCGGTTCGGCTCGATCATGCCGAAGGTGCCCGCCTGGGCGTCCGGAAAGGATTCCGACGACAAGAAGGACGAGCCGGCCGGCACGAAGCTGGGTGGCGGGGCGGGCACCGAAGGCGGTGCCGGCGGCGGCATCCCGATCGGCGGCGGTGACGCGCCTTCTCTCGACGGCGGTGGAATCCCTGGCGGCGGCGGGCTTTCCGGCGGCAGCGACGCTCCGGCGGCCCACTCCGGCCTCGCGGGCGACGGCGGCGCGTCGAACGTCCTCAGTGGACTCGCGGGCGGCGCGGCCGGTGCGGCGGGCACGGCGGCCAAGAGCGCGATGCCGATGATGCCCATGATGCCGATGGGCATGGGGGCCGGCAGTGACCTGGGTTCCGGACGGCGGATCCCGGCGTGGCTCGTGGAGACGGAGAACGTGTGGGGCCAGCAGGCGCCGGTGGCTCCGTCGGTGATCGGCGAAGAGCCGGAAACCTACTGATCGGGAGGACGGCTCGGTGACGGCTGCAGTGGACTCCGGGGGTTACCGGGTCGCTCCCGCCAAGCTCGACGCGGCCGCGGCGGACCTGGGCGGGCGCGCAGGCGCGCTCGAGACGGCGCAGAAAGCCGTGGCGGGGATTTCCGTGCCCGCCACGGCGTTCGGCCAGGTGTCCGCTTCGGCGGACTGCGCCGCGACGTTGAAGAAGACGTTGTCCGAGCTCGGCGAGAAGATCGACGGGCAGGTGCAGCGCGCGAAGGTGCTGCAGAACGGGCTCACCGCGTCGGCCGCGGGTTACCGGCGCGCCGACGAGCAGGTGGCGGCTTCGTACCGGTCGTTGCTGCCGGAGGATCCGCTGCCGGCGGTGAGCGGTCCCGTCGGAGCGGCGGCGAGCGGGACGTGGGCTCAGGACATCGCCGCGAACCGCACCAAGGTTTCGGATGCATTGACTTCGGAGCAGACGCATCTCGCGCAGCTCCAGTCGTCGGGTGGCAGCGCCGACGACCTCGCGCGTGCGCAGCGGAGGATCGCGCTGTACCAGGATATTCTGGCGAACAACCGGCAGATCCTGCGGTTCGACCCCGCGGCCGACGGGCGGATCGCCGAGCTCGTGGGCTCGATCCAGCCGGGGACGCGCAACGTCGGGCTGTTCGTGCCGGGCGTGAACACGCGGCTGGACAACTTCCAGGGTTACGCCGACCTCGGCCGCAGCCTCGTGGCCGCCGACCCGACGGGCCGCACGGCGATGGTCGTGTGGGCCGACGGCGATTTCCCGCAGAACCCCCTGGTCGAGGGCCCGGATGCCAGCTATGCGCAGGCGATGGCCCCGGACCTCAAGACCTTCGGCGACGAGCTGCGCGGCCAGGTCGACACCCAGACCGGCGGCGCCGCGACCATCACCGCCATCGGCCACAGCTACGGCGGCGCGACCGTCGGATTGGCCGATTCCCAAGGCCTCGCCGTCGACCGCGTGCTGCACGTCGAGTCGGCGGGCATGGGCCACGGCGTGTGGAGCCCGGCTGACCTGCCCGCGAGCCAGGCGGGCGTGCAGCGCTTCTCGATGACCGCGCCGCTCGACCCGATCGTGCTCGCCCAGGGCAACGCCTGGGGCGCCGAGTGGACCGGCATCGGCCACGGCGCCGACCCGGACACCTTCCCGGGCGTCACCGACCTCGCGACCGGCCACGACGCGGCCGGCAACGAGCTCTGGGGCCTGTCCTCCCACAACGACGTGCTCAAGCCCGGCTCCGACTCGTGGACCAACATCTACGGCGTCCTCACGGATGGCGCTCTCACGACCGTGCCGGGGGTGCAGCGATGACCCTCCCATTGCTGGCCCACGAGCTCACGGCCGTCATCGACGGCGTCGCCGCCACCTTCGGCCCCGGCGCGGTCCCCACGGTCGACGGCGAGCTCGACTGCGACCCGGCCCGCCCGGGCACCCTGGTGTGCTGGCAGTACGGCGTCCGCCTCGACCACCGCGGCGACGCGGAACACCAGCTGGCCGAGTCGGTGCTGCCCTCACTCGAAGCCGCGGGCTGGTCGGCGCACGACCGCAGCACCCCGCGCGAACTCATCGCCCGCTTCAACCGCGACGGCGCCGACTTCACCGTCCACGTCGCCCGCTCCGGCGGCGGCGTCGCGATCATCGGCTCGACGCGGTGTGTGGTGCCGGCCTGACCCGCCGGCGTGCGGGCTACCGATCGCAGAACACCGGACGAACCGACAGCGCAACAGCGAAAACGCGCCGCCGCACTCACCGAATTGGGCCGATCCCGCACGCCGCCCGAGCCTGGCTCGCCGCCGCAACCGCCTCAGTGCGCAGGTCTCGACGGTACCGTGTCAGGCGAAACCGTTGATACAACGCCGAATACCCGTCGCGGACACCGATCACCCCACGCCAGTTTCGCGCAAGCCTTCGCGGCGTCCCCTGCGCTGTCCAGTTCTCGCCGGCGCGACCCGCGCGCATGGCGTGTGATGAGTGCCGAGTCGGCTAACGCAGCCAGCGCAGGGCAGCCTCGGCGGTGTCCTCCGGCGTGCGGTTGAAGGCGATGGCCGCGGTGGGCGCGAGGCGGTGGACGAGGTTGACGACCTGTTCGAAGAGCTCCAGCAAGGGCTCGTAGCCGCGGATGCCGCCGCCGATGATGATGCAGCCGTAGTCGGCCTGAGTCAGGGCGGATTCGATGGTGGCCAGCGGGTTGTCGTCCGGGGCGACTAGGCAGAGGTCGGCCTCGAGGCCGTGGGTGGTGAAGGTGGCTTGGCCGCGCGCGATGGCGGCTTGGACCGGGGCGGGGTCCCAGCCGTCGAGGCGGGTGGGGTCCAGGCCGATCACCAGGACGCGGCGCACGGCGGTCACGACGCGAACCGGGAGGCGCGCCACGAGCGGCGGCGGCCGCGGCGGATCGTGGCGACGGCGATGCCCGCGGCGGCGGCCAGGACGACCCCGCCGAGGGCGATGGCGGCGGCGGGAACGTCCACGGCGGACGCACGAGGGGCAGGCGCAGGGGCGACGGCCGGCAAGGCAACCGGTGCGACCGAGGCGCCCGGGCCCGCGACGGAAGCGGGCAGCGCCGAGGAAACGGCGGCATAGGCGTCCACCACGCCCCAGCCCCGGCGGGGGTCGTGGCCGCCCGACGGGGGGCGCGAGGCGGTGAGGGTCAGGCGGGTCACGACCTGGTCGCCCGTGAAGTCCGGGTGGGCGGCGCGCACCAGAGCGGCCACGCCGGCGACGTAGGCGGCGGCGAGACCCGGGTCCGTCACCGGCCAGCGGTGCGCGACGGCGCCGCCCGCGCCGGCCGAGGTGCTGACCAGGTCGGCGCCCGGGGCGGCGACGCCGAGGTAGTCGCCGGCTTCGGTCTGGACCGGGGCGCCCGCCTGGTTCGTGGAGCCGACGGCCAGCACGCCCGGCGAAGCGGTGGGATAGGTGTGCGCGCCCTGCTGGGTGGCAGCCGCGGCGGAGACGACGACGGCGCCGCGGGAATGTGCGCGGGCAACCGCCGCGTCGAGGGCCGGGCTGTCGAACGCCGCCGGCACCGCGATGAGCAGCACGCCGGCACCCCGGTCGAGTGCTGTGTCGATGGCGCCCGCCAGAGCGCCCGGATCGCCGCCGTCATGGGACGAAGCGTCGACGTACTGCAGCGGCAGGAGCTTCGCGCCCGGTGCGACGCCGACGAAAGTCGTTTCCCCCGAAGGCTGCGCGGCGACGATCCCCGCGGCGATGGTGCCGCGGCCGTCGCAGTCGGACGGGGCCGTGCCGGGGCCGGCGAGGACCTGGCCCGGCGCGAACTGCCCGTTCTGCGCGTCGACGCCGGTGCCGATCACGGCCACGACCTGGCCGTCGCCGCGGGTGAGCGGCCACAGGCGCTGCGGGTCGACGAGCCGCTGGCCCCACGACACCGCGCCGGTGTAGGTGCCGGACGGGTTCGCGCACGCCCCCACCGCGCTCGCGGACCCGGCGGCACCGACGGACGACAGGGAAGACACCGCCACGAGACCGGCCACGGCGAAGACGGCTGGCCACCTCACCGCGGCACCCTCCCGGAGAATCTCGCTGTCCGACAACGGGATTCTAGTCGAGCGGGCGCCGCGGCAACAGGTTCAGCGCAGGTCCATCCCGAGGTCCAGCGCGGGCGAGGAGTGCGTGAGCGCCCCCACCGCGAAGTAGTCCACACCGGACTCGGCGTAGGCCTTAGCACGGTCGAGGGTCAGGCCACCAGAGGATTCCAGCCGCGTTTTCGGCGAAATCGCGTTGCGCCGCTCGACGGCCTTCGCGCAGTCCTGCGGCGTGAAGTTGTCCAGCAGCACCTCGTCGGCGCCCGCGGCGAGCGCCTCCTCCAGCTGAGCCAGGTTGTCGACCTCCACCTCGCACGCCAGCTCCGGCGCGTGCTCGCGCGCCGCCGCCAGCGCGGCCGTGACCGAACCCGCGGCGACGACGTGGTTGTCCTTGATCAGCACCGCGTCACCCAGGCCCATGCGGTGGTTCACGCCGCCACCGCAACGCACGGCGTACTTCTCCAGCAGCCGCAGGCCCGGCGTCGTCTTGCGGGTGTCGCGGATCGCGGTGCCCGAACCCTCCACTTCGGACACCCACCGGGCCGTCGCCGTGGCGATGCCCGAGAGGCGGCAGACGAGGTTCAGCGCCGTCCGCTCGGCAGTCAGGAGGCCGCGTACGGTGCCCCGCACCGCGAGGGCGGGCTCACCCGCTGCCACCCTCGACCCGTCGGGCCGACTGGACACCACTTCGTAGTCCGCACCCAGCACCGTGTCGAACACCGCCAGCACCACGGGCAGCCCCGCCACGACACCCGGCGAACGCGGCGTCAGCTCCGCGACCGCGCGCGCGTCGGCCGGAACGGTCGACGCCGTGGTGGCGTCCGGCCCGTAACGCAGGTCTTCTTCGAGCGCGGTGGTCACGACGCGACGGACGTCCGCCACCTCGAGGCCCGCGTCCACGAGGGCGCGCGAGACGGTGCCGGAAAACGGGAACAACTCGGTCATGCCGCACCTTCCAGGGCGATCGGGTCGGCCAGCACGGGCTGACCGGAGGGGCTGAGCCGGATCAGCTGGTTGCGCCGCCAGCCCTCGGCCCGCTCGGGAAAATCGGACCGCACGTGGCAGCCGCGCGATTCGGTTCGCCGCGCCGCCGCCGCGAGCAGCGCCTGCGCCACCACGGTGAGCGCGGCGTCCTCCACGGCCGCGTGCGTCCACAACGGACTGTCCTGCGTGGACAGGTCAAGTACGGAACCCGCCGCCGCCAGGCCGTCGGCGTCGCGGCCGATCGCGGCGTAGCGGCTCATCACGCGCTGCAGGGCATCCCGCTCGGCCGCGGGCGCCGACGTCCGCGAGGGCAACCGCCCACGCGCCGGGTCCGGCAGCAGCCCGGCCGCGAGGTCGGCGGCCACGGCCTGCGCCACGCGGTGCCCCACCACGAGGCCCTCCAGCAGGCTGTTGGACGCCAGGCGGTTGGCCCCGTGCAGCCCGGTGCGGGCCACCTCACCCGCGGCGTACAGCCCGGTAACACTCGACCGTCCGTCCACAGTGGTCACCACACCACCGCACGCGAAGTGCGCCGCGGGTGTCACCGGGATCGCGTCCACGGCCGGGTCGAGCCCCAGCACCGCACACGCCGCGTGCACGGTCGGGAACCGCTTCGCGAAGCCGGAAATGCCGGTGGCGTCGAGGAAAACGTGGTCGTCGACGCCGCCCGGCGCCAGCCCCATCCGCCGCGTGATCGCGGCCGACACGACGTCGCGCGGGGCCAGGTCGCCCAGCGGGTGCACGCCGGCCATCACCGATCGGCCGGCGCCGTCGACGAGCGTGGCCCCCTCACCGCGCACGGCCTCGGTGACGAGCGGGCACCGGCCGCGCGCCCCCGGCGTGTAGAGCACGGTGGGGTGGAACTGCACGAACTCGACGTCGGCCACGGTCGCGCCCGCTCGCAACGCGAGGGCGAGACCGTCGCCGGTCGCGATCTCCGGGTTGGACGTCGCCTGGTAGAGCTGACCGAACCCGCCGCTCGCCAGCAGCACGGCCGAGGCCCGCACCACGCCGGGCACGCCGTCGCGGTCGAGCACGGTCACGCCCGCCACCTCACCCACGGGCGTGAGCAACGCGTCGACCGCGATGTGGTGCTGCAGCACCGGCACGCGCCGGTCGCCCGCCTGCGCCACCAGCGTGCGCTCCACCTCGGCGCCCGTGGCGTCGCCGCCCGCGTGGATCACGCGGAACGCGCTGTGGCCGCCCTCGCGAGCGCGCGCCAAGCCTTCGGCGCCGGCGTCGAACTGAGCGCCGCTGGCCCGCAACCACGCCACGGCCCCCGGGCCGCCGTCGAGGATCGATCGGGCCGCGTCCTCGTCACACAGGCCGGCACCCGCGGTGAAGGTGTCTTCGGCGTGCTTCGCGACCGAGTCGTCGCGGTCGTGCTCGCCTTCCAGCACCACCGCGACGCCGCCCTGAGCCCAGCGCGTGTTGCCGTCGGACACCGCCGCCTTGGTCACCACGAGCACGTGCAGCCCGAGCTCCTGCGCCCGCAGCGCGGCCGTCAGCCCCGCCACCCCGCTGCCCACGACGACGAGGTCCGCACGGGCTTCCCACACCGGGGTTTTCGCCTGTGAAGCGTTAACCGGGGTGGTCATTCTCCGCCGCCGGGCTGCCCGATTTCGATCATCCGCTGCACCGACGCACGCGCCCGGGTGGCGGTGTCGAGGTCCACGTGGACCTCGTCCGCGCCTTCGCGCAGGCTCCGCAGCAGCGCGGCGGGGGTGATCATCTTCATGTACCGGCACGACGCCCGGTCGTTCACCGCGCGGAAGTCGATCTCGGGCGCGGCCTTGCGCAGCTGGTGGATCATGCCGATCTCGGTCGCCACCAGCACCGAGCGCGCCTTGGTGTCCCGGGCCGCGTGCACCATGTCGCCAGTGGACAGGATCTTCACGCGCTCCGGTGCCACCGCGCCCTCGCCCGCGAGGTAGAGCGCCGACGTCGCGCAGCCGCACTCGGGGTGGATGAACAGGTCGGCGTCGGGATTCTCCTCGGCCCGCGCGGCCAGCTCGGCCCCGTTGATCCCGGCGTGCACGTGGCACTCGCCCGCCCAGATGTGCATGTTCTGCCGGCCCGTCACGCGCTTCACGTGCGCACCGAGGAACTGGTCGGGCAGGAAGAGAACTTCCTGGTCAGCGGGGATCGAAGCCACCACGTCGACCGCGTTCGACGACGTGCAGCAGATGTCGGTCTCCGCCTTCACCTCGGCGGTGGTGTTCACGTACGACACCACGACCGCACCCGGGTGCTCGGCCTTCCAGGCCCGCAGCTCGGCGCCGGAGATGGAGTCGGCGAGCGAACAGCCGGCCCGCGCGTCGGGGATGAGCACCGTCTTCTGGGGCGCCAGGATCTTCGCGGTCTCGGCCATGAAGTGCACGCCGCAGAAGACGATCGTGGACGCGTCACTGCTCGCCGCGATGCGGCTGAGCGCCAGCGAGTCGCCGGTGAAGTCGGCGATGTCCTGGATCTCGGGGACCTGGTAGTTGTGCGCCAGCAGCACCGCGTCGCGCTTGCGGGCGAGCTCGCGCACCTCGTCCGCCCAGTCCGCGTTCGGCTCCACCCCGCCGTACGGGGTCAGGTCCTGCTCGTCAACCGTGGTGGTCATGTGTGGCCCTCCTGGACCGTCGACGGGTTTTCGCCTTATAATCGAAAACCGTGCGGAGTCATCTTAACACCCAGACCCCCCTGGCCCACGAGGTTCTGTGCGCCGTCCTGCAAGTGCGCTCGGACACACTGCGCGTGCTCCTGTGGCGGCGTGCGCTCGACCCGCACCTGGGCCGGTGGTCGCTCCCGGGCGGGCGGCTGCGCCCCGACGAGGACGTCGAAACCTCCATCCGCCGGCAGCTCGCGGAGAAGGTGGACGTGCGCCAGCTCAAGCACGTGGAGCAGCTCTCGGTCTTCAGCGCGCCCGACCGTGTGCCCGGGCCGCGAGTGGTGGCCACGGCGTTCCTGGGCCTCGTGCCGTCGGACGTCGACCCGGAGGTGCCCGAGGACACGCAGTGGCACGACGTGACCGCGCTGCCGCGCACCGCGTTCGACCACGAGGCGATCGTGCTGCGCGCCCGCGACCGGCTGCGCTCGAAGCTCAGCTACACCAACCTCGGCTTCGCGCTGGCGCCCGAGCAGTTCACGATCTCCGCCCTGCGCGGGCTCTATTCCGCCGCCTTGGGCTACCGCGTCTCGGCGACGAACCTGCAGCGCGTGCTCTCACGCCGGGGACTCCTCGTGCCCACCGGGGACACCGCGTCACCCGGGCGGGCCGGCGGGCGCCCGGCGGCGCTGTTCTCCTTCGCGGGCAAAGGGATGCAGATCACGGACCCGTTCGCAGTCCTCAAGCCGCCGCCGAAAAGGTGACGGACTGCGAGCGTGCCCCGGTACCCGTACGGTGGACGCGTGACCGAGCCGGAGCAGGAGCAGAACCCCAGCGGGACGGCGACCCTGCCGTTGTTCCCGCTGCAGACCGTGCTGCTGCCCGGGACGCACCTGCCGCTGCACATCTTCGAACCGCGATACCGGCAGCTGACCGCGGACCTCGTGGGCGGCACGGTGCCGGGGCGCGAGTTCGGCGTGGTCGCGCTGCGTGCCCCGCTCGTACGTGAGGTACGTGGTCTGGACCACGTGTACGACGTCGGCTGCAGCACCGTGCTGCGCGAAGCGAAGCGGCTGCCGGACGGGCGCTACGACGTGGTCACCAAGGCCGCCCGCCGCTTCCGCCTGCGCGAGCTCGACTGCACGTCGGCGCCCTACCTGATGGGCGTGGTCGACTGGCTGCCCGACGACGCCGTGCCCGCCAGCGCGGCCGAACCCGCGCAGCGCCTCGGCGAGGTCGCGCGCGCCGCCCACCGTCGCTACTGCGAGGCCGCCTGGCACGACGACGACTGGAGCACCCCGGACGACGACGCCGACGTCAACGAGCTCGCCTACCAGCTCGCCGCCGACTGCCTGCTGCCGCTGGAGGACCGTCAGCTGCTGCTGGAGGAGACGCACCCGTTGCGGCGCCTGCGCATCGTCTGCCGGCTGCTCACGCGCGAGTCGTGGTTCCTGGACACGCTCAGCGCCGTGCCGCTGCCGCCGACCGAGTTCGCCGACTTCTCCAAGCCGGCGAACCTCAACTAGCGCCTCAGCCGAGGCGACGGCCCAGGTCCTCGCGGCCGTTCCACGCCGCGAGCAGCGCGTAGACGAGCGAGGTCACCAACGGGGCCGCCAGCCAGATCCACCCGGACTCCAGCTGCGGCGCCTCCGAGATCACCGCACCCAGCGCGGGGGCCGTGTCGATGGCGTATTTCGAGTTCACGAACGCCACGCCGATCTGCGTGCCGAGCCAGCCGGCCAGTGCGGCGCCCCCGGCGGCGGCCACGAAGACCACCGGGCCACGGCGTTCGCGCATCAGCCAGACGATCACGCCGATCAGCAGCCCCGTGGCCAGTGCCAGGAAGCCGTAGATGGCGAGGTCGTCGAAGCGGTGCCAGCTCTCCAGCTCCAGCGGCACGCGCTGGCCGTCGGCGGTGACCACGCGCTCGCGCTGCGGCGGCGCCATCAGCGACCACAGCCAGCCGAGCGGGATGCCGAGCAGGCCCGCCGTCGACAGCACGCTCACGGCCGGCAGCAGGTCGGCCTTCACCACGACCTTGGGCCGCGCCCGGTGCGGGGGGAAGAGATTCGGCACCGACCAGGCGTCGCCCACGGCGGACGACCGGTGTGCTGCCTTGCCCGCGGAATCGACCACCCCGGACTCCCTCCCTGCGTTTGTGCGGACCGAGCGTAACCGGTCAGCACCCGCGGTCAACCACTGGCGGTCTCGCCGTGCCTGCTGCACCGCGCCGTCCAGCCGACGGGCGTCACCTGCACCACCATCCGGCGGGCGCAGAACACGCAGAACCGCGGCGGTTCGAGCGCCGTGCGCGGGTTGTGGCAGGCGTCGTGATCGGCGCCGCCGGGCGACGCCTGTCCACAGTGGACGCAGAAGGCGGGTGCGTCAGAGGCTGTCACTGAGGGCCTTGACCGGCATCTTCAGCTCGTCGAGCATCTTCAGGTCCGCGCTCGCGGGCCGGCCGAGGTTCGTCAGGTAGTTGCCGACGATGATCGCGTTGATCCCGCCCAGCATGCCCTGCTCCGCGCCCAGGTCGCCCAGGGTCAGCTCACGGCCGCCGGCGAAACGCAGCATCGTGCGCGGCATGGCGAGGCGGAACGCCGCGACCGTGCGCAGCGCGTCCTTGCCCTCGACGATCTCGAAGTTCTCGTACGGCGTGCCCGGCTGCGGGATGAGGAAGTTCATCGGCACCTCGTGCGGGCTCAGCTCGGCGAGCTGCACGGCGAACTCCGCGCGCTGCTCGATGGTCTCCCCCATGCCGATGATCCCGCCGCAGCAGACCTCCATGCCGGCCTCGGCGACCATCCGCAGGGTGTCCCAGCGCTCTTCCCACGAGTGCGTGGTCACGACATCGGGGAAGTGCGAGCGCGCCGTCTCGAGGTTGTGGTTGTAGCGGTGCACGCCCATCTCGACGAGCTCGTCGACCTGCTCCTGCGTGAGCATGCCGAGCGAGCACGCGATCTGGATGTCGTTGCCGTCGGCGCGGATCGCCTGCACACCCTCGCGGACCTGCGAGAGCAGGCGCTTGTCCGGACCGCGCACGGCCGCGACGATGCAGAACTCGGTCGCGCCCGTCTCGGCGGTCTGGCGCGCGGCCTTGACCAGGCCGGGGATGTCGAGCCACGCCGAACGCACCGGCGACGGGAAGCGGCCCGACTGCGAGCAGAAGTGGCAGTCCTCGGGGCAGCCGCCGGTCTTGAGGCTCACGATGCCCTCGACCTCGACCTCCGGGCCGCACCAGCGCATGCGCGCCTCGTGCGCGAGCTGCAGCGCCTCGCCGAGCCGCTCGTCGGGCAGCCGGAGCACGGCCAGCACCTGTTCCTCGGACAATCCGACGCCGCGCTCGAGCACCTGCTCACGCGCCACGGCCAGCACGTCCGAAATGTCCTGGGCCGGCTTTCCCGCCACTGCGGTCACGACGTCTCCTGTCTGTCGAACTTCTGCACGGGCGCGCTCTGGAGTCATGGTGCCCGAGAGCCCGCCGCACGGGCTGCGACGCCCGTCACTTGTTCACGGAAGCGGCCCGCGTGAAGGCCTCGGGATCGAACTCCCCGCCGAACCACGGCGAGAGCCCGGCGCGCGCCCGTTCCACGAACGTATCGTGATCCGTCGCCGCCAGCCCCCCGGGCAGCACCCCGAGCAGGGGTGCCCCGGCCGCGTTGGGCAGATCGCGGAGGTTCTCCACGGACGCGAGGTCGGGCTCGGCCGGCCACGCGCCGACCACCACACCCGCGACGTTGAGGCCGCGCCGCGTGGCGACCTCCGCGGTCAGCGCCGTCGCGTTGAGCGTGCCGAGGCCCGGCTGGGCGACGATCACGATCGGCGCGCCCAGCGCCCACGCGACGTCGGCCAGCCCGCTGCCGTCGGCGTCGAAGCGCACCAGCAGGCCACCGGCACCCTCCACGAGTGTGAGGTCGTGTTCGGCATCGAGAGCGGAGGCGGCGGCCGCGATTTCGCCCGGGCCCAGCGTCGGCAGGCCGCTGCGACGCGCTGCCGCCTCCGGGGAGAGCGGATCGGGGTACCGCCGCAGCTCACTCGTGGTCACGCCCTTGCCTGCCAGGCGCACGACCTCGTCGAGGTCGCCCGCCTCGCCCGGCGCGACCCCGGTCTGGGCCGGTTTGAGCACCGCCACGCGCTGCCCTTGCCCGAGCGCCAGCGCCGCGATCGCCGCCGTGGTGATCGTCTTGCCGACCTCGGTCCCGGTCCCCGTCATCACCAGCATGGTCACGGGCCATCAACTTAGTCACCCGCACCGGGTGCGCACCACGTCCGGGTGGGATCACCCACGATGTGGGGTGACGGGCGTCCCAGCCGCCACGAACGCGCCCGCCACCGGATCGGACAGGTAGACCTGGGCCGCGCCGACGTCGAAGTACAGGCCGGTGAGCAGCAGCTCGCCGCGGGCTTCGGCCTCGGCGACCAGCGAGTACGCGCGCAGGTGGTCGAGCTGCTGCAGCACGTTGTGCAGGGCCAGCCGGTCGGGTTCGCGGGCGGGAAGGTCGCCGCCGAGCGTGACCGGACCGCGGCGGCGCAGGCTGGACTCGGCGTGGCGCAGCCAGCCCTCCAGCGCCGTGCCGGCCGGCGGCCCGTCGGCGAGCGCGCCCATCGCGCCGCATGACGAGTGCCCGCAGACCACGATCTCGCGCACGTGCAGCACCCCCACCGCGTATTCGACCGCGGCGTTCATCGACGGGTCGGCCTGCGCGGGCGGCACGAGGTTGCCGATGTTGCGGACCGTGAACAGGTCGCCCGGCCCCGACGTGGTGATCAGGTTGGGCACGATGCGCGAATCGCCGCAGGTGATGAACAGCGTGTGCGGGCGCTGGCCGTCGGCGAGGCCCGAGAGCGTCTCCTTCAGCAGCGGCGCGGCCCGGCGCTGGAACTCCGTGGCCCCGCGGTGGGTCCGCTGGCCGGGCAGGCGGACGTCGGCGGCCTGCCAGTCCGACCACGGCGCGAGCCAGCGCGGCACGGCGCGCGCGGCCGCCGTGCGCCGCAGCGTCGGCGTACCCTCCTTGCCCTTGCCGAACCAGGGGTGGCCGACCTCGTCGACGACGACGGTGCCGCCGGCCCGTTCGTGGGCCTGCTGCCAGCTCGACAGGCTTTCGAAGGCGGCGTGGTCGAGGTAGTCGGCCACGAGCTCGAGCGTCACGACCGTGCCGGGCGGGACAGCGCCGAGCACCTTCGACAGGCGCGGCACGGACAGGAACGTGAGCACACCCTCCACGACCACGCGCGATTCGTCGCCGTCGCGCTCGGCGTGGACGCCGGACCACACCGTGCGGCGCAGCATGAGGGCCACCGCCAGCACGATCCCGGCGAGCACGCCCGTGAGCAGGTCGAACACCACCACACCGGCGAGAGTCACGAGGTAGAGCGCGAGATCACCGTGGCGCAGGACTTGCCTGAGGTGGCCGGGGTTCACGAGCTTCACGCCGACGTGCACGAGCAGGCCGGCGAGCGCAGCCAGCGGGATGTTCTCGATCAGCCCGGCGAGCGCGACCACGAAGACCAGCACCCACACGCCGTGCAGGACGGCGGACGCGCGCGACTTGGCGCCCGCGGCGACGTTGGTGGAGCTGCGCACGATCACGCCCGTCACGGGCAGTCCGCCGAGCGCGCCGGACACCAGGTTGGCCGCGCCCTGGCCCACGAGCTCGCGGTCGAGGTTGGCGCGCGGGCCGGTGTGCAGCTTGTCCACGGCGACGGCCGAGAGCAGGCTCTCGACGCTCGCGATCAGCGCGATGGTCACCGCGGCGAGCACGACGTCGGTCCAGCCGTCGCCGGGCAGCTGCGGCGCGAAGCGGATCTGCAGCAGGTCGCCGGGCAGCTCCACCCGCGGCAACGTCATGCCCGCGACGAGCGAGATCACCGTGGCGACGGCGATCGCCGCGAGCGGCCCCGGCACCTTGCGCACGGCGGCGGGCAGGCGCGGCCAGACCACGAGGATCACGATGGTGAGCAGCCCGATCACGGCCGCCGCGTCGTGGTGGGCCACGACCTGCGCGGGCAGCTCGGCGATGTTCTCCAGGGCGGAGCTCTGCGCCTTCCCGCCGAGCACGACGTGGAGCTGGCCCAGCACGATCGTCACGCCGATGCCGGCGAGCATCCCGTGCACGATGGCCGGGGAGATCGCCAGCGCCGCCCGCGCGATGCGGCTCAGCCCCAGCAGCACCTGCAGCCCACCGGCAAGCACGGTGATCAGGCACGTGACGGCCCACCCGAAGGTGGCGATCGTCTCGGCCATGATCACCGTCAGTCCGGCCGCGGGCCCGCTGACCTGCAGCGGCGAGCCGCCCAGCGCCCCGGCGACCACACCCCCGACCACAGCGGCGATCAGCCCGGCGACGATCGGCGCCCCGGACGCGAGCGCGATGCCCAGCGACAGCGGCACGGCGACGAGGAAGACCACGAGCGAGGCGGGCACGTCGTGGCGAAGCACGGCAAGTCGACTCATGATCACCAGGTAACCCGAATGTGGGTGAAATGTCCGCTATGTCCCACCTGATGGCATGAATTTTTATTGGACACCCCACTTTCGGGTTGCGCGGGAGCCCGACTGCTGGGCCGGTGCGGGTGCGCACCGGCCCAGCAGATCAGGGCACGGTCGAGCCGGCCGGATGCCCGGACTCGCCGGGCGCTCGGCCGAGCTGCACCCCCGGCCGGCGCCGAGTCGATACCCGCTGGGTCGGATCGGCCGGGCAGGCTCCGGCACTGGGTTGATTGGCGCCC
This sequence comes from Amycolatopsis sp. NPDC049253, assembly GCF_040678995.1. Classification (NCBI taxonomy): domain Bacteria; kingdom Bacillati; phylum Actinomycetota; class Actinomycetes; order Pseudonocardiales; family Pseudonocardiaceae; genus Amycolatopsis; species Amycolatopsis sp. NPDC049253. The sequence goes on from NZ_JBFAQX010000015.1 coordinate 152,463, forward strand.
GACCGAGCAGGACCGAGCCGCTCAGTGGCTGGGCCCGCCAGACTGCCCGGCCCAGTGATGCTCCAGCCGGCCGGTGACGAGTCAGCAGCCAGGCACCCCAGCCCACCGACGCCGGACGCGACCAGCGCCCAGCCGGGCACGACCGAGCTACGCGGCGCCCGGCCAGACTGACCGGCCCCAGTCACGCTCCAGCCGACCCCGGCCGGTGACGAGTCGGCAGCCAGGCGACCAGCCCGCCAACGCCGCACCCGACCAGCGCCCGGCCGGGCTGCCTGGCCAAGTCAGCACCAGTGCTGGACTCGATCGGTGCCCGGCCGGTGGGACCAGGCCGGGCACCGGTGATCAGGGCACGGTCGAGCCGGCCGGGACGAAGCCGCGGTGAGAGGTGTCCAGCAGGGACACCTGGGCGGCGCCGACGTCGAAGTACATGCCGGTGAGCGTCAGGGCGCCGGCGGCGAGGGCGTCGGCCACGACCGGGTGGGTGCGGAGGTGGTCGAGTTGCTGGACGACGTTGTGCAGCGCCAGCTGGTCGCACTCGGCGGGTGGGCGCCGGCCGTCGAGCAGCAGGGGCGGCTCCGCGGCGCGGCGGCGCAGGGTGGGTTCGCCGTGCCGCAGCCAGCTGCCGAGGCGGGTCAAACCCTCGGGGGCCTGCCCGAGGAGTGCCTTCATCGCGCCGCACGAGGAGTGGCCGCACACCACGATCTCGGGCACCTTCAGCACGCCCACGGCGTACTCGACGGCCGCGCCCACCGAGGAGTCGGTGCCGTCGCCGGCTGCCGGCACCAGGTTGCCGATGTTGCGCACGGCGAACAGGTCGCCCGGGCCCGACGTGGTGATCAGGTTGGGCACGATCCGCGCGTCGCCGCAGGTGATGAAGAGGGTGTGCGGCTGCTGGCCGTGTGCGAGGCCGCTGAGGGTGTCGCGCAGCAGCGGGGCGGTGCGGCGCTGGAACTCCGACGCGCCGCGGGACAACGGCGAGCGCGGTCCGGGCAGCGAAACGTGCTCGGCCTGCCACTGGGACCACGGTGCGAGCCACCGCGGCAGCACACGCGCCGCGAGGCTGCGCCGCACCGTCGGCTCGCCGGAGCTGCCGCGGCCGTACCAGGGGTGCCCGATCTCGTCGACGGTCACCGTGCCCCCGGCCTTCACGTGCGCCTGCTGCCAGCCGCGCAGGCAGTCGAACGCCGCGTGGTCGAGGTAGTCCACGAGCAGCTCCAGCGTCACGTCGGCCCGCTCGGGCACGTCGGCGAGCACCCTCGTCAAGCGGGGCACGGAAAGGAACGTGAGCGCGCCTTCGATCACCACGCGCGTGCCGCGCTCGTCGGCTTCGACGTGCACGCCGGAGTGCACCATCCGCCGCAGCATGAACGCGAGCGCCAGCAGCACGCCGGCCGCGACGCCGGTCAGCAGGTTCACGAACACCGCGCCGGCGAGCGTCACCGCGTACACCGCGAGGTCGCCGTGGCGCAGCACTTCCTTGAGCGCCGGGAGGTTCACGAGTTTCGCGCCCACGTACACGAGCAGCCCGGCCAGCGCGGCGAGCGGGATGTAGCGCAGCACGCCGGTGAGCAACAGGCAGAACCCGAGGATCCAGCACGAGTGCAGCAGCGCCGACGCCCGGGTCTTCGCGCCGGCCTCGTAGTTGGTCATGGTCCGCACGATCACGCCGGTCACGGGCAGCCCGCCGAGCGCGCCGGACGCGACGTTGCCGGCGCCCTGGCCGATGAGCTCGCGGTTGAGGTCCGTGCGACGGCCGCCGCGGAGCTTGTCGATGGACACCGCCGAAAGCAGGCTCTCCAGGCTCGCGATGAGCGCGACCGTGACGGCCGCGAACGCCACGCCGCTCCAGCCACCGGACGGCAGCTGCGGCACGAACCCGAACGACGGCAACGCGGCGGGCAGGTCCACGCGCGGCAGCGACATCCCGGCGGCGACGGACAGCCCCGTCGCGACCGTGACGGCGGCCAGCGGCCCCGGCACCTTCCGCACCGGCGCCGGCAGCTTCGGCCACACCAGCAGGATCGCGACGGTGAGCACGCCGATCAGCACGGCCTGGTCGTGGTGGCCGACGATCTGCCCGGGCAGCGCCGCGAGGTTCGCGAGCGCGGAGCCCTGCGCCCGGCCGCCGAGCACCACGTGGAGCTGGCCGAGCACGATCGTCACGCCGATGCCGGCCAGCAGGCCGTGGACGATCGCGGGCGAGATGGCCAGCGCGGCGCGGGCGAAGCGCAGGAGCCCGAAGAGGATCTGCAGCAGGCCGGCTCCGACGGTCACCGCGCAGGTGACGGCCCAGCCGTAGGTGGCGATGGTGTCGGCGAGCACCACGGTCAACGCCGCAGACGGCCCGCTGACCTGCAGGGCCGACCCGCCGAGCAGACTCGCGACCAGGCCGCCGACGACGGCGGAGACGAGGCCCGCGAGCAGTGGCGCGCCGACAGCGAGGGCGACGCCGAGGGAAAGCGGCACGGCCACGAGGAAGACGACCAGCGAGGCCGGCACGTCGTGGCGCAGGATGTTCTGGAGGGTCTGGTTGGCCTTGGTGCGGCGCGACGGGGGTCCGGTGTCGTGTTCTCCACGAACGATCTCGATCATGGCGACAGGAAAGCGGAAAAAGATCGAAAAGTCCGCTACGCGAACGATCTTCGGGTTCGCTTGTGAACCGGAGAACTAGGGTGTTTCCGGCAAAGTTCACCAATCAGTCAGACGCTCCCGAAGCGACCCAGACCTGATCGCGTGGAAACCCCGGAGTTCCGGCGACTTTGCGTGACTCACGGTATACGGTCCGTTTCGTATGGCCGCGGTCACACCCGGCCGGGTGAATTCAGGCTTTTTCAGCCGCCGCGAGCATCGCGCCGGTGATCACGGCCAGGTCCGCGTCGTCCGTGACGTACGGCGGCATCGCGTACACGAGGTCGCGGAACGGCCGCAGCCACGCGCCCTCCGCCGTCACGATGTCGGTGGCCACGCCGAGGTCGACCTCGTGGTCGAGCTGCAGCACACCGATCGCGCCGAGCACCCGCACATCACGCACGTTCGGCAGGTCCCACGCGGGCTCGAGACCGCGTCGCAGCCCCGCCTCGATCCGGGTGACGTCCGCGCGCCACCGGCCGTCGGCGAGCAGCCCGAGCGACGCGTTGGCGACGGCGGAGGCCAGCGGGTTGCCCATGAACGTCGGCCCGTGGGCCAGCACCGGCAGGTCGCCGCGCGCGATGCCGTCGGCGATCTCGGGCGTGCACAGCGCCGCGGCCATCGTGAGGTAGCCGCCGGTGAGCGCCTTGCCCAGGCACAGCACGTCGGGCGTCACGCCGGCATGCTCGGCCGCGAACATCCGGCCCGTGCGCCCGAACCCGGTGGCGATCTCGTCGAACACCAGCAGCACGTCGTGCTCCCGCGTGAGCTCCCTCAACGCGCGCAGGTAACCGGGGTGGTGGAACCGCATCCCGCCGGCGCCCTGCACCACGGGTTCCACGATCACCGCGGCCAGCTCGTGCGCGTGCTCCTCCAGCGCGGCGGCCAGCCTGTCCACATAGGACTGGTCGACGGGCGCGTCGAAGCCCGCCGGCGGTTCGGGCACGAACACCTGCTCCGGCAGGACTCCGCGCCAGAGCGAGTGCATCCCGCCGTCGGGGTCGCAGACGCTCATGGGCGTGAACGTGTCGCCGTGGTACCCACCGCGCCACGTGAGCAGCCGTCGCTTGTCCGGCAACCCGCGCGAACGCTGGTACTGCAGGCACATCTTCACGGCGACCTCGACCGAGACCGAGCCGGAATCGCACAGGAACACGTGCTCGAGGCCCTCGGGCGTGAGGTCCACGAGGGTCTTCGCGAGCGTGATCGCCGGCTCGTGCGTGAGGCCGCCGAACATCACGTGGCTCATCCGCCCGGCCTGTTCGGCCAGCGCCGCGTCGAGCACCGGGTGCCGGTAGCCGTGCACCGCCGCCCACCACGACGACATGCCGTCGACGAGCTCACGGCCGTCCGCGAGCTTCAGCCGCACCCCGCTCGCCTCGGAGACGAGCAGCGGCGCCACCCGTCCCGGCATGGGCGCGTATGGATGCCACACGTGCGCGGCGTCGAGGGCGAGCAGGTGGTCGGCGCTGGTGTCCACGCGCCGACCCTACGTGCCGCCCCGCTCAGCGGAGCAGCACGGGCAGCGTCTTGACGCCGTGCACCAGCGGGCTCGTGCGGTAGACCAGGTCCTCCTCCGGCACGGCCAGCCGCAGCTGCGGGAACCGCGCGAGCAGCGCCGTGAGCGCGATCTCCGCCTCCATGCGCGCCAGCGGGGCGCCGACGCAGTAGTGGATGCCGTGGCCGAAGGCCAGGTGGCCGCCGGCCGCGCGCGTGACGTCGAGGTCGGCCGGGTCGGGGAAGCGCCCCTCGTCGCGGTTGGCTGCGAGCAGCGAGACCTGCACGAACTCGCCCGCCGGGATCTTGTGGTCACCGACCTCCACGTCCTCGACGGTGTAGCGGAGGGTGGCGATGTTGATCGGCCCGTCGAACCGCAGGAACTCCTCGACGGCACCGGGCATCAGCGACGGGTCCGCCGTCAGCTTCGCGCGCTGCTCGGGCGCACGAAGCAGCGCCAGCACCGCGTTGCCGATCAGGTTCACGGTCGTCTCGTGGCCCGCGACGAGCAGCAGGAAGGCCATCGAGACGAGCTCTTCCTCGCTCAGCGAGTCGCCCTCGTCGGTCACGTGCACGAGCCCGGACAGCAGGTCCTCGCCCGGTTCGGCGCGCTTCTGCGCGACGAGCGCCACGAGGTAGGTGTGCATGGCGATCGCGGCCGCCTGCATCTCCTCGACGTCGCCCGCGCCCAGCAGGATGTTGGACCAGCCGGTGAACTCGCCGCGGTCCGCCTCGCGCACGCCGAGCAGCTCGCAGATCACGGTGATCGGCACCGGCCCGGCGAACGCGGCCATGAGGTCGGCCTGCTCGTGCTCGGCCATCGCGTCGAGCAGCTCGGTCGTGATCTGCTCGATGCGCGGACGCAGCCCGGCGATCGCGCGCGGGGTGAACGCCTTGTTCACGAGCTTGCGCAGCCGCGAGTGGTCCGGCGGGTCGGTGTTGAGCATGTGCGCGCCGAGCAGCTGGCCGAAGTTCCGGTTGATGTTCCCGGCCCCGACCTTCGCGGCCATCAGGTCGTAGGCGCCGCGGTTGTCCTTGCTCAGCCGCGGGTCCGCGAGCAGCGCCCGCGCCTCGTCGTAGCCGGTGACGAGGTACGACGGAGTGCCGCGCGGCATCCGGATCGGGCACACGGCGCCCTGCTCGTGCAGGTGCTCCAGCGTCTCGTGCGTGTGCTGCATGAACTCGTCGTCGATCACGGGGATTTCTTCGACGGCCACTTCGCCCCCAAGGTTTCCGTCCGACTGGTCACGTGCTCCCCAGTATGCCCACGCACCGGTGTGCTGCGTGTGGCCCGAGGGCAGGATGGTTGTCCGTGCACTACCGACCGATCTCCCCCGACGTCCTGGCCGCCGAGCTGACCGAGCGCGTCGCGGCGCTGCCGCACCGCCGGCTGGCGGTCGCCGTGGACGGCGCCGACGGGGCCACCGACACCGCAGGTCTCGCCGACGCGCTCGTGGACCCGTTGCGGCTGCTGGGCCGCGCCGCGGTGCGCGTGCCCGCGAGCGGGTTCCTGCGCCCCGCGTCGCTGCGCTTCGAGCACGGCAAGCGCAATCCCGACGCGCGCTACACCGACTGGCTCGATCTCGGCGCGCTGCGCCGGGAAGTCCTCGACCCGCTCGCCGGCGAAGGCAGCGGTGAGGTGCTGCCGGCGCTGTGGGACACCGAGCGCGACCGCGCGACGCGGATGGCGCGTGTGCCCGTGCCCGAGGGCGGCATAGTCCTCGTCAACGGCGAGTTCCTGCTCGGTGCCGGCCTCGCGTTCGACCTCGTGGTGCACCTGTGGCTCTCCCCCGCCGCGCTGCGCCGCCGCCTGCCCGAGGACGACGCGTGGGCGCTGCCCGCGTACGAGCGCTACGAGTCGGAGGTCGACCCGGGCGCGCTCGCCGACGTCACGGTCCGCGTCGACGACCCGCGCCACCCGGCGGTCCACGAGCCCTAGCTAGCGCACGGCGGCGACGGGATCGCCGTCCAGCAGGCCGGACAGGCGCTGAGCCATCGTGTCCCACCGCCAGTTCTCCGTGACCCACGCGCGCCCCGCCTCGCCCATCCGGCGGGCCCGCACGGGGTCGGCCAGCAAGGCCTCCAGGGTGTCGCACAACTGGCCGACGTCCCGGCCGTCCACGACGTGGCCGGTCACCTCGTCGAGCACCGCCTCGGGCGCGCCGCCCGACGTGCCGGCCACCACGGGCAGCCCCGTCGCCGACGCCTCCAGGTAGACGATCCCCAGCGCCTCCACGTCGAGCCCCTTGCCGCGAGTGCGCGCCGGCATCGCGAAGACGTCGCCCGCGTTGTAGTGGGCGGGCAGCTCTGCCCACGGCACGGAGCCGGTGATGACCACGTTGTCGGCCACGTCCAGCTCGGCGACGAGCTCCGTGAGCCGCTTGCGGTACGGACCACCACCGACGAGCAGCAGCGCCACGTCCGGCACGCGCTTGCGCAGCTCCGGCAGGGTGCGGATGAGCATGTCCTGGCCCTTGCGCGGCACGAGCCGCGAAACGCAGACGACCGTCGGCCGGTCGCCGAGGCCGTGGCGGGCGCGGATCTCCTCGCGCGCCCCCGCGTCGGGCGCGAACAGCGTGGTGTCGACGCCGGACGGCAGCATCTCGAGTCCGGCCATCGGCCCGAACGCCGCGCCGAAGCGGCGGCGCGTGTACTTGCTGACGTAGGTGAGCACATCGACCGTGTCGCCGATGCGCCGCAAGGCCTGGCGCGAACCCGGCAGCATCGACCAGCCCACCTCGTGCCCGTGCGTGGACGCCACGACCCGCCTCGCGCCGGCCTGGCGCAGCGGGTGCCCGAGCAGGGCCAGCGGCGCCGCCGCACCGAACCACACGGCTTCGCAGTCGCGGGCCCGCATGATCTGCTTCGAGCGGCGCAGCACGTCCGGCGTCGGCAGCATCAGCGACGTCGGGTGCCGCACGACCTCGAAGGGCGCCTCGGCGTCGAAGTCGACGTGCGAGCCGGCTTTCCCTTCCCACGACGGCGCGTAGACCACCAGGTCGTCGGCGGGGAGCCGCGTGGCCAGCGAGTTGAGGTAGTTCTGGATCCCCCCGGGCCGCGGCGGGAAGTCGTTGGTCACGAGCAGCGTCCTCAGCACACGGGCAGGCTATCGGGCACGCTGCCGGGCGCCGAGAGCCCACCGACGACGACGGGGCGGCACCGCGTGTGCGGTACCGCCCCGTGGTCAGGGAACGACTGCTGCTCAGCTGGGGCGACGGGCGCCCACGTACTGGCTCTGCAGCGGCGAGATCTTCACGACGTCGCCGGTGGTCGGAGCGTGCACCATCTTGCCGTCGCCGATGTACATGCCCACGTGGGAGACCGGGGTGTAGTAGAACACCAGGTCGCCCGGCTGCAGCTGGCTGCGCGGGATCGGGGTGCCGAAGGTCGACTGCTCCCGGCTCGAGCGCGGCAGCGAGATGCCTGCCTGCTTGTAGGCCCACTGCATCAGGCCCGAGCAGTCGAACGTGCTCGGCCCGGTGGCGCCCCACACGTAGGCGTCGCCGAGGCGGCTCAGCGCCGCGTTCACCGCCGCCTGGGCCGCGGGCCCGGGCGCCTTGATGTTCATCGGCGGGGCGCTGCCCTTGTCGCCGCGCAGAGCCTGATCCAGCGCCGACAGCTCGGGCTCGGTCTTCTTGAGCTGGTCGATCTGATCCTGCAGCGTCTTCTGCTTGGCCTTGATGTCGTTCGCCAGCTTGGCGGCGGCGTCACGGGCGTCCGTCGCGCGCTTCGCGGCGTCGGCAGCCTGCTTCGTGGCGTCCTGGGCCTGCTTCACGGCACCGGCCAGCGCGTCGAGCGCGGCGTCCTTCTGGGACGCGATCTGGTCCAGCGCGGAAGAGCGCTCGAGGAACTCCTGCGTCGACGTGCCCGCGAGCAGCGCCGAGAGCTTGTTCATCTGCACGCCGCTGAGGAACGAGGCGCCGGCGAACTTGTCGACGTCGACGCGGTAGAGCTTCTCGTTGTTCTCGGCCTGCTGCGCGGACTTCTTCGCGTTCTCGACGTCGGCGTTGGCCTTGTCGAGGTCCTTCTGTCGGGCGGCTTGGTCGTCCTGGGCCTTGAGGAGGTCCTCATTGGCCTTCTCGGCCTGCGAGGCGAGGTCGCGGTACTTCGCGAGGGCGTCCGAACCGGAGTCGGGCGGGGTCTGAAGGACGGGGATGGGAGCTGCGATGGCCGTGGCCGAGGGCTGGGCGACGGTGACGATGGCGATCACCGAGGCTGCCGCGAGGGCACCTGACACCACGCGCTTGACTGGATGCGACTGCACGGTCGCGCGTGTCTCCTTTGCTGTCGGGCCGCCGTCGGAACCTCGTGACGCCGAAGAGGTCGGGGGCCCTCTTCCGTGCGTCCACCTCGCGCGTTCCGGCCGCGTTTCACTGCAACAGCCTCACGCGCACGGTGTGGTTCCGGTGTTGGCTCCCCGACAAAGCCTTTTCCGGCGGCGATCCCGCGTCGCCGTCTTGCCGACGGCTGCTGGCCACGAGATCTCGGACAGGTTACGAAAAGACCGTCACCGCGTCCACCGGGCCCCACATAAAAACTCTCCGTAGTTCGCCGAAACACCATCGGACCAGCGAGGGAGGGTTTGTGTGACGGCAGTCATACTCTCTGGTGTCAGAATGGCGTGAAATTGCTACCGACCGTTCACCCGATCCGATCGACCACTCGTCGCGCCGTTATCACCCAGAAGTGTCACGCGGGCTTACGTTCGGGCTCCGAAACCAAGCGCAGCCGGGGCACCATCCCCGCCTCGGCGAGCGCGTCGACGGCTCGCCGTTCGTCCGCGTCCCACGCCAGGGCGACCGGCGGGCCGAGCAGCACGCTGACCACACAGTCGTGGCACGCGTGGCCCCGCACGGCGCAGCGGTCGCAGTCGACGACCAGCGTGTCGAGGTCCGCCGGATCGATGTCTCCGACGTCGACACCAGTGAGGTCGAACTCACTGCCCTCGACGCTGTCGAGGTCTCGGTCGGCCGGTTCCTCGATGTCGACCCGGTCGGGCGGGTGGTGGTTCGTGTTCTCGGTCACGGGAGGCTCCTCACCGCAAGTCGGCTGTCGTGCTTCCTGGGACGCACGGTAGGAGCCACCACCGACAGTTTCCGTCCCGCCGGACTCAGCCGTCCCCCGGACGGGTCTCAGACGCGGCTCAGACGGCTGACCAGCACCGCCGAGGGAGCCGCGTGCGCACCGGTCGCGCGGACCGAGTCGGCGACGGCCCGGTCGGACGTCGCCACGACCATCGGCCGGCCCTTCGGCTCGGCCGCCACGAGCGAGCGGATCACGTCGTCGGCCAGCACGCCGCGGTCGGAGAACAGCACGCGCACACCGCGCGGCACCGACGCCGGCACGGACAGCACGCCCGCCCCGTCGAACACCACCGTGACCTCGGCACTCGTGCGTGCGGCGAGGGCGGAGAGCTGGTGGATGAGCCGGTCGCGCTGGTCGGCCAGAGCCAGCTCGGGGTAGCCGGTCTTGGTGACGTTGTAGCCGTCGACGATGAGGTGCACGTTGGGCAGCGCGAGGTAGCGGTCGAGCGCGCCGACGTCCTGCACGCGCCCGCCCGGGCCGAGCCCCGACGTCGCGCCGCGCACCATGTCGGCGGGCCGCGCGCCGCGGTCGCCCAGCATCAGCTCGCGGCGCAGGCCGGTCACGGCGCCGTCGATCGTGTCGACGAGCAGCGCCAGGCGCACCTCGTCGGCTTCCCGGGCCTCACGGGCCGACTGACGGGCGATCTCGGCGTCGGCGACCGCTCGCTCCGCCCGCGTGCGCTCGGCCGCCACGCGGCGACGCTCGCGGTCCAGCTGCGCGGTCAGCGCGTCGATCTCCTCGGCCTTCGCGGTGCCGCCGCGCACCACCTCGGCGCGGGCCTCCTCGGCGGCGTCACGGGCCTGACGCAGCTGCACGCCCTGTTCGCGCAGCCGGCGCAGCAGCTTCTCGACCTCGGCCTCGCGTTCGCCGCGGGCGGCCTCCGCGGCGCCGCGCGCCTGGTCCAGTTCCTCCCGCAGCGCGGCCAGCTCCGCCTCGAGCTTCTGGTTTCGCGCGAGCGCGGCGTCGCGTTCGGCCCGCAGCGCCGTCTCTTCCGCGTTCTTCGCGACGAGCCGCACGCGCCCGGCCGCGCCCGACTCCCCCAGCAGCACGGCGGCAGCCGCGCCCACCACGGAATCGGCGGCGTTCGGGTCCAGCGCGTCGGCGCGGTGCTCGCGCAGCCACTCGATCACGGCGGTGCGGAACTGCGCGGAGTCGCCCAGCGCGGCCAGCAACGCCGCGCCGCCCAGCTTCGCGCGCTTCGCGGGCGCGAACTTCGCGACGGGACGCAGCTGCCGCGGCACGTCGGTGGGCGGCAGCTTCGCGACGGCGGTGGCGGCCAGCTCGGCGATGCGCTCGCGCACGGCGTCGGGCAGGCCCGTCCAGGAAGCGGGCTCCGGCGCCGGCGCGTCCGCCTCGGAGATCTCGGCCGCGTCGGTCCCGGCTGACGCGGCGGCCGCGTCAGCCCGCGCCGGCACGGCCGAGGGGCCGACGGCCCCCTCGGGTGCGACCGGATCCACGGGCTGGGGGTGCATTGGTCCAGGGTAGGCCCCGGGGCCGGATCGCGCGCCGTTGGTCACCGGACGTGGGAACCACCCCACCAGGCACCCGCGCCACACCCGTCCCACGGATCGGGCCGTCCGGGATTGTCGGTGGGCGGTCCTAAGGTGCGCGATCATGGACACCCGACCGCGGCCCGGCCAGGCGCAGCTGGCCTTCGACGAGCTGGGCACCCCGTTGCGGGACACCACGTTCGTCGTCTTCGACCTCGAGACCACGGGCACGAAGCCGGGACCGGACGCGATCACCGAGATCGGGGCCGTGAAGGTGCGCGGCGGTGAGGTGGTGGCCGAGTTCGCGACGTTGGTGAACCCGGGTTCACCGATCCCGCCGCAGGTGGTGGAGCTCACGGGCATCACGCAGGCGATGGTCTACGACGCGCCGCGCATCGAGCGCGTGCTGCCCGCGTTCCTCGAGTTCATCTCCGGCGCCGTGCTCGTGGCCCACAACTCGGGGTTCGACACGGGCTTCATGCGGGCCGCGTGCGAGGGCCACGGCTACGTCTGGCCGCGTGCCACGGTGATCTGCACGGTGAAGCTCGCCCGGCGCGTGATCCCGCGTGAGGAGGCCCGCAGCTATCGCCTGTCGAACTTGGCGATGCTGCTCGGCTCCCGCACCCGGCCCACGCACCGCGCGCTCGACGACGCCCGTGCGACCGTCGACGTCCTCCACGCGCTGCTGGAGCGGGTCGGCAACGTCGGCGTGCACACGGTCGAAGAGCTCGTGGACTACCTGCCCGAGGTGACCACCGCGCAGCGGCGCAAACGCCACCTGGCGGCCGACCTGCCGTCGCGGCCCGGCGTGTACCTGTTCCGCGGTCCCCGCGAGGAGGTCCTCTACGTCGGCACCGCGCGAGATCTGCGCCAGCGCGTGCGGCAGTACTTCACGGGGTCGGAGAGCCGCGGGCGCATCCGCGAGATGGTGGCGCTGGCCGAGCGGGTGGAGGCCATCGAGTGCGCCCACTCGCTGGAGGCCGAGATCCGCGAGCTGCGCCTCATCGCGGCCCACCGGCCGATGTACAACCGCCGCTCGAAGAACCCCCACCACGCGTGGTGGGTCGGGCTCACCGACGAGGCCTTCCCACGCCTGTCCGTGGTCCGGCTGCCGCGCGAAGGCACGCTCGGCCCGTTCCGCAGCCAGGCCGACGCCCGCACCGCCGCCGACACGCTCGCGGGCGCCGCCGGGCTGCGCACCTGCACCCTGCGCATCTCGGCCCGCGGCGGCTCGGCCACGCCGTGCGTGCTCGCCGAACTGGGCCGCTGCGGCGCGCCGTGCGCCGGCCGCCAGAGCGTGGCCGACTACTCCCCCGCCGTCACGGCCGCACGCGACCTCATCTCCGGCCAGGACGGCCGTCCCCTGAAGCTCGCCGCGGCCCAGCTCGACCGGCTTTCGGAAGGCCGGCACTACGAGCAGGCCGCCCGGCACCGCGACGAGCTGGCCGACCTCGTGCGCGCCGTCGGCCGATCCCACCGGCAGGCCGCGCTCGCCGGCATCGCCGAGCTCATCGCCGCCAACCCGGACGGCAACGGCGGCTGGGAGCTGTCGGTGATCCGCCACGGCCGGCTGGCGTCCGCCGGCGTCGCCCGCCGTGGCGTGCCGCCGATGCCGGTGGTGGAACACCTCGTCGCCGCCGCGGAAACCGTGCTGCCGGGCGAAGGTCCGTTGCGCGGCGCGTCGGGGGAAGAGGTGGCGGTGCTGCTGCGCTGGCTCGCCCGCCCCGGGGTGCGGCTTGTGCGCACCACGCGCCCGTGGGCCGAACCCACGGCCGTCGCGGGGTGGCGCGGGTGGCTCGATCTCGCGGCGGGTGCGCGGACGCTGGAGCGGGTCGCGGGGTGATGAAGGCTACGATCAGCGCTCGTCGGTACCGCCAGGGAGTGGAGGAACGCTGTGATCACGGCGATCGTGCTGATCAACGTAGAGGCCGAGGAGATCCCGCAGGCCGCGCAGGCGATCGCGGACCTCGAAGGGGTCAACGAGGTCTACTCGTGCGCCGGTGACGTCGACCTGATCGCCACCGTGCGCGTGAAGGCCCACGAGGACCTGGCCGACCTCATCCCCGGCCGCATCGGCAAGGTGAGCGGCGTGCTGGACACCGTCACGCACATCGCGTTCCGCTCGTACTCGCGGGCCGACACGGACTCCGCGTTCGAGATCGGCGTCGAAGGCGCCTGAACCCCGCGCTGCGAAACGACTTCGGAACAGAGCAAGGCCCCTCCACCCGCCGGGTGAAGGGGCCTTCCTCGTTGTCGAGAGCTAGTGCTTGGTACCGACCTCGTGCGACTCCGACTCCGAGCTCTCCAGCTCGGCGTGCCCGTTGCCGTGCGACGCCCGCTCGAGAGCGGCCGACTCCTCCGGCGGGTCCGGGGTCCAGAGCGAACCGGGGACGGCGTGCCCGGCGGTGCCGAGCTTGTTCATCTTCTTCGGCACCGCGGCGCCCTGGTACTCGAGCGGGATCGCGTGGCCGTGGCTGTCCACGCCGCCCAGCGGCTGGTGGACCTCGATGAACTCACCGTGCGGCAGGCGCTTGATGATGCCCGTCTCCACACCGTGCTCCAGCACCTCGCGGTCGGCCCGCTGCAGACCCAGGCAGATCCGGTAGGTGAGGTAGTACGCGATCGGCGGCACGATCAGCACGCCGATGCGGCCGGCCCACGTGGTGGCGTTCAGGGAGATGTCGAACTGGTCGGCGATGATGTCGTTGAAGCCCGACAGCTCGATGACCAGGAAGAACCCGAGCGCCATCATGCCCAGCGCGGTGCGGACCGGTGCGTCGCGCGGCCGCTGGAGCAGGTTGTGGGCCGCGGTGTCCTTCGACAGCTTCCGTTCCAGGAACGGGTACGACAGCAGGAGCCCGATCAGCACCGGCATGCCCACCGCACCCGGGAAGAACACCGCCGGGATCGTGTAGTTCCCGAGGTAGACCTCCCACGCGGGCCAGATGCGCAGCATGCCGTCGGCCCAGGCCATGTAGAAGTCCGGCTGGGAGCCGGCCGACACCATAGACGGGTTGTACGGCCCGAAGTTCCACACCGGGTTGATCTGGAACAGGCCCGACATCAGCGCGATGACACCCACGACCAGCGTGAAGAACGCGCCGCCCTTGAGGGCGAAGTACGGCATGATGCGCACGCCGACGACGTTCGTCTCCTTGCGCCGCACGCCCGGGAACTGCGTGTGCTTCTGGTACCAGACCAGCGCCAGGTGCACACCGACCAGTGCGAGCATGATGCCCGGGATCAGCAGGATGTGCAGCGTGTACAGGCGCGGGATGATCTGGTCGCCCGGGAACTCGCCGCCGAACAGCGCCCAGTGGATCCAGGTGCCGATGACCGGCACCGAGAGGACGATGCCCGACAGGGTCGCGCGGATACCGGTACCGGAGAGCAGGTCGTCCGGGAGCGAGTAGCCGAAGAAGCCTTCGAACATGCCCAGGATCAGCAGCAGGCCACCGATGACCCAGTTGGCCTCACGCGGCTTGCGGAACGCGCCGGTGAAGAAGATCCGGAACATGTGGATCATCATCGAGGCGACGAAGATCAGCGCGGCCCAGTGGTGCAGCTGCCGCACGAACAGGCCGCCGCGCACGTCGAACGAGATGTCCAGTGTGGTCCGGAACGCCTGCGACATCTCGACGCCCTGCAGGTTCTGGAAGCTCCCGTGGTAGGTCACTTCCTGCATGGAGGGGTCGAAGAACAGCGTCAGGTACACACCCGAAAGCAGGATGACGATGAAGCTGTACAGCGCGATCTCGCCCAGCAGGAACGACCAGTGCGTGGGGAAGACCTTGTTCATCTGGTGACGCAGGCCCTTGGCCAGCTTGTACCGCTGGTCCGCGTTGTCCGCGGCCTCGCCGAGGTGCTGCTCGAGCGCGCTCGTGCCCTTCGTGGGCGTGGTGAGTGAACTCATGACTTACGCTCCCAAAAGGCCGGACCGATGGCCTCGATGAAGTCGCCCCGTGCGATCAAGTATCCCTCTGAGTCGACCGTGATCGGCAGCTGTGCCAGCGGCCGCGTCGCCGGGCCGAAGATGGGCTTGGCGTAGTGCAGGGCATCGAACTGCGACTGGTGGCACGGGCAGAGGATGCGGTTCGTGCGCTGCTCGTACAGGGAGGTCGGGCAGCCGACGTGGCTGCAGATCTTCGTGTACGCGTAGTAGTCGCCGAAGTTGAAGTCCTCCTGGCCCTTCCGCTTCACGACGCGCGCGGCGTCGGTGGGGCGCAGCCGGATGAGCATCACCGGGTTGTCGACGCGGGTCAGCGCGGCGGCCAGCGCCTCGCGGTTGCCCGCTTCGGTCTTGCGGTACGGGAACACCGTCTCCATGGCACCGGCGTCGAGGTCCTCGACGCGCAGGAGCGTGACGCCCTGCTCGACGTCCTGGTCCAGGCTGCCGGTGTTGCGGCGCAGGTACACGACCTCACCCGGGTGCTGCGGCTGCCAGCCGGTGTGCCACAGCGAGTTCTCGTTGTCGGTGTCCTTCCACGGGTCCTTGATGAAGGACGCGATGGGCAGGGCGGCGACCGCGAGGCCGAGCGCGCCGGCGCTCGCGCCGACGGTGCGCTTGATCAGCGACCGGCGGGCGATGGTGCTGCGGTTCCCGGCGTCGGCCAGGTGCGCGAGGATCGTGGCGCGGTCGACCTCGGCCGACGGGCCGTCGCTGCGCTGCTGCACGGCCTGCTCCTGCGGCACGAACTTCTTCGTGTACAGGATCACGCCGATACCCAGCGCCAGCACCGCGACGCCGAGCGTGACGCCCAGAGCCGGGGTGTAGAGGCTGTAGGTGGCGTGCCCGCTCGCGTCGCTCGGGTCCTTGTACTCCCACCAGTGCGGCCACGCGATGACCACGACGAACGCCAGGCCCGCGAGTGCGGACAGGGCGAACCAGAACGCCACGAACCGCTGCGCGCGGCGTTCGGCACGGGTGTTCTTGACCGGCCACGGTTCCGGGTAGTCGACGATTTCGACGCCGTCCAGCTGACCGCCCAGCTTCAGCAGCTGATCGCGGTCCATCTCAGCCAGTTCCGCCTCCGAGGGCGGCTGGGGCCCTTCGGCACTCATGCCTTCGATCCAATCCACAGCGTAATGCCGACGAGCGCGGCAATTCCGACGACGAACGCGATGAGGCCTTCGGAGGCGGGACCGAACCCGCCGAGACCGTTGCCACCCGGGTTGTTGTTGCCGTCCGACACCGACTTTACATAAGCGATGATGTCTTTCTTCTCCTCCGGGTTGAGCTGCCGGTCGGAGAATTTCGGCATGTTCTGCGGACCCGTGAGCATCGCGTCGTAAATCTGCTCTTCGGTCGCCGGGTCGAGGTTCGGCGCGTACTTACCCGCAGAGAGCGCGCCACCGCGACCGGTGAAGTTGTGGCACGACGCGCAGTTGAGACGGAACAGCTCGCCACCGCGGGCCGGGTCGCTGCCGCGCAGCGCGGCACCGGTTTCGGCGGGGCGCTGCACGCCGCCGCCGTGGGCCTGCACGAAGGCGCCGACGGCGTCGATCTCGCTCGGCGTCAGCTTCGGCGGCTTGCGCGCGATCTGCGCCTCCTGGCGCGCGGCGGGCATGCGGCCGGACGAGGTCTGGAAGTACACGGCCGCGTCGCCGACGCCGATGAGGCTCGGACCGCGGTCCTGCACGCCCTCGAGGTTCTTGCCGTGGCACTCGATGCAGGTGTTGTTGTAGACCTGCTCACCCTGCCGCAGCAGAGCCGGGTCGCCCTGGGCCTGCGCGGTCTGGGGCTCCGGCGCGAACACGGCGTACAGAGCGCCGGCTCCCACCAGCGCGACACCGAGTGCGAGCACGCCGGCGAAACGCCTGCGCAGCTTCGAACGCGCGCGGAACCGGCGCTCCGGGGACTTCTTGCTGGTGGTCATCTTGCGGCAACCCTTGCTGTCAGTTCAGGCCGATGGTGGTGGCGGCGGGCGGGATCAGGGGAGGATGTAGATCACCGCGAAGAGGCCCACCCACACGATGTCGACGAAGTGCCAGTAGTACGACACGACGATCGCCGAGGTGGCCTGCGCGGGCGTGAACTTGCTGAGCTTCGTGCGGATCAGCAGGTACACGAACGCGATGAGCCCGCCGATCACGTGCAGGCCGTGGAAACCGGTGGCGAGGTAGAACACCGTGCCGAACGGGCCGGACGGGATCGTCAGCCCCTCGTTCACCAGGTTGTGGTACTCGTTGGCCTGGCCCGCGACGAAGATCGCGCCCATGATCAACGTGACGATGTACCAGCGCCGGAGCCCGTAGACGTCCCCGCGCTCCGCGGCGAACACGCCGAACTGGCACGTCAGCGAGGACAGCACCAGGATCACCGTGAACGGGATCGCGTAGGGGATGTTGAGGTGGAATTCCTCGCCGTGCAGGGGCGGCGGCCAAGGCGCGCCGGCCGCGTTCTGCGCCTTGACGGTGAAGAACATGGCGAACAGTCCGGCGAAGAACATCAGTTCGCTGGACAGCCACACGACTGTGCCGACGCTGACCATGTTCGGCCGGTTCAGCGAGTGGACCCGCTGGCTGATGGTGGGAGCTGCCGTTGTCACGGATCGCATTATGTCCTCCCGCGCGGGCACCCCGCCCTTCGGGTCCACGGCGGGTCGTGGGAGCTTCGCATCACACCCGAACCCGGCACAGGCAGGAGCTACTCGTGAGTTTGCTCGGTCGGCTCCGTGACCTGGCCCGAAAGCGCGAAAGTCCCGGTCTGACGCCTGATGCGCCCGGTTTGGCGATCGTCGCGGAGGCGTTCGACCCCGCCGTGGCGGACTCGGCCGTGCTCGCGAATTCACCCGGCTGGGTCGCGTCCGCGCCGGCCGTCTTCGTCCACCACCTGAGCCTGCCGCCCGATCGCGTGGCCGAGGCGGCCGCGATCCTCGCGCAGGACGGGTGGGAGCTGCGGGAGCAAGGCCCCGACGGCGACCGGGTGCTGGTCCACGCCCTGCGGGTGCAGGTGCTGGACGCCCTGCACTGCGCCCAGGAACGCTCGCGGATGGCCGGTCTGGCGCAGCGCCTCGGCGGCGACGCGCTCGGCTGGGACGCGCGGCAACCGGGTGAGTCGCCCACCGCGTCCGCGTGAGATGCATCTCGGCCGATACGATCGCGAAGTTCCACCCGTGACGAGACGGAGGCGTGCTCAATGGGCGAGCAGACGAAGCGGATCCTGGTGTTCAGCCACAAGGCCGAGGTCCGCGACGCGATCATCAACGCCGTCGGCCGGCGGCCCGCCGCCGACCTGGGCCGCGTGGAGTACGTCGAGGCGGCCGGGATCGCCGACGTGCTGTCCGAGGTGGACGCCGGCACCGTCGACCTCGCGATCCTCGACGGCGAGGCCCAGCCCACCGGCGGCATCGGCCTGACCCGCCAGCTCAAGAACGAGATCACCGACTGCCCGCCGATCGTGGTGGCCGTGCGGCGCAAGGACGACCGCTGGCTCGCCACCTGGTCGCAGGCCGACGCCGTGCTGGTGCACCCGCTCGACCCGCTGACCGCGGCGGAGACCGTCGCCGGCGTGCTGCGCGCCGGGCGCGTGCCCGCCGTCAACGGCTGAGCCGGGGATGGGCACCACCCCGGTCCCCCACACCTGGTCCGGCCTGCTGACGCAGCTGATCGGGCGCTCGGACCTGTCCGCGGACGACACGGCCTGGGCCATGGACCAGATCATGTCCGGGGAGGCCTCGCAGGCCCAGATCGCCGGGTTCGCGATCGCGTTGCGCGCCAAGGGCGAGACGCCGGCGGAGATCTCCGGCATGGCCGAGGCGATGCTGGCGCACGCGCGCCGCATCGAGCTGGACGCGCCCGCCGTCGACATCGTCGGCACGGGCGGCGACCGGTCCAATTCGGTCAACATCTCCACGATGGCGACGATCGTCACAGCGGCCGCGGGCGCGCCCGTGGCCAAGCACGGCAACCGGAGCGCGTCGTCGAAGTCCGGCGCGGCCGACGTGCTGGAGACGCTGGGCGTCGCGATCGACCTGCCGCCTGAGGCCGTGCACCGGTCGCTGCGGGAGATCGGCATCGGGTTCTGCTTCGCGCCCGCGTTCCACCCGGCGTTCCGCCACACCGGCCCGCCGCGGCGCGAGCTGGGCGTGCCGACGACGTTCAACCTGCTCGGCCCGCTCACGAACCCGGCGCAACCGCGCAGCGCGCTGATCGGCTGCGCCTACGCGGACAAGACCCGCGTGCTGGCGGAAGTGTTCGCACAGCGCGGTTTCTCGGTGCTCGTGGCCCGCGGCGACGACGGCCTCGACGAGATCACCACCACCACGACCACGTCGGTCTGGGTGGTCTCGGACGGCACCGTGACCGAACGCAGCTTCGATCCCGGCGCACTCGGGATCCCGCGCGCCACGGCCGAGGACCTGCGCGGTGGCGACGCGACGGCCAACGCCGAAGTGGTGCGCCAGCTCGTGGCCGGCAAGACCGGCCCGGTGCGCGACGCCGTGGTGCTCAACGCGGCGGCCGCACTCGCCGCGTTCCGGGGCTTCTCCGGCTCGCTGGAGGACGACCTGGCCATCGGGCTGGAGCAGGCCAACCGCGCCATCGACTCCGGCGCGGCGGCGGCCCTGCTGGAGCGCTGGATCGCGTACTCCTCCGCGTCTCGCTGACTCGGACCCGACGAAGGCGGCATCGGAATCTTTCCGGTGCCGCCTTCGTTGTCTGCGGAAGTGGCGCGGTGGAAAAGCGGCTCAGGAGCCCTGGAAGGCCGCGCGGTAGGCGCTCGGGGTGGTTGCCCGCAGGCGGGTGAACTGGTGGCGCAGCGCGGCCGCTGAGGCGTAGCCACAGGCCGCGGCGATGTCTTCGACGGACAGCCGGCCCTCCTCCAGCAACGCCTGCGCGCGGTCGAGCCGGCGTTCGGTGAGCCAGCGGTGCGGGGTGGTGCCCGTGGCGGCGGAGAAGCGGCGCAGGAACGTCCGCTCCCCCAGCCCGCTGCGGCGCGCGAGCTCCGCGACGGTGAACGGCCGGTCCAGCCGTCGTTCCACCCACTCCAGGGCTTCGGCGACCACGGTGTCGTCCGGCGCAGCGGTGGCCGGCAGCGGAGCCTCGACGAACTGCGCCTGCCCGCCGGCGCGGTGCGGGGCCGCCACCATTCGCCGCGCGAGCGTGGTGGCCGCCGCGACGCCGCGCAGCCGCCGCACGAGGTGCAGGCACAGGTCCACGGCCGCGACGGTGCCCGCGCTGGTCGACACGCCGTCGTCGTCCTCGTAGAGCGCCTGGGGGTTCACCACGGCCTTCGGGAAGAGCCGGCGGAAGTCCTGTTCGTACACCCAGTGGACGGTGCAGCGGCGGCCGTCGAGCAGGCCCGCGTAGCCGAGGGAGAACACGCCGGCGCAGAAACCGGCGACCCACGCGCCGCGCGCCCGGGCGTCGCGGAGGATTTCCAGAACCGGTTCCGGCGGCGCGACGGTGCGTGGTTCGCACGTCGGCACGATCAGCAGATCGGCCGTCGCGGCGAAGTCCAATCCGGACAGCCCGGTCAGTCCGAAGCCGGACCAGGTGTCCACGGTGTGGTTTTCGGGCCCCTTCGGCGAGCAGACGCCGAACTCCCAGCCCTCGATGCCGTCCGCGCTGCGGTCGGTGCCGAACACCTCACAAGCGACACCCAGCTCGAACGGCGAGACCCGGTCGGCCAGCACCACCGCGACCCGTTGCACGTCCATGCACCCCAGGGTGTCACAAGTTTTGCGGTCGTTGTCATCTCTGACACTGGTCGCACAGGGCTCGCGGGCCGAATCTGTGCCGTATGAGAAACCCCGAAACCCGCCCGGTCCTGCAGTGGTCGGCCGCCATGGCCTTGTCGGGCACGATCGGCGCGGTCGTGCTGGAAAGCGGTGCCGCCGCGCCCGCCGTCGCGTTCGCCCGCTGTCTCGTCGGCGGTGTCCTGCTCGTGGTGTGGTGCCTGGCCCGCGGCTACTTCCGCGGCTGGCACCCGACGCGGCGCGACCTGCTGCTGGCCGCACTCGGCGGCGTGCTGCTGGTGGCCAACTGGGTGCTGCTGTTCACCTCGTACGCGCTGTCGTCGATCGGCGTGAGCACGGTCGTCTACCACACGCAGCCGCTCATCCTGGTCGGTCTGGCGGCGGCGTTCCTCGGTGAAAAAGTCGCGAAGACGCACCTGGCGCGGGCGGGCGTCGCGTTCGCCGGTGTGGTGGTGATCTCCCTCTCGGCCCACGGCGGGCAACCGGTGCGGTTCGCGGGGATCGCGCTCGCGCTGGGTGCGGCGGTGCTCTACGCCGGCACGTCGTTCGTGGCCAAGCAGCTCACCCACGTGCGCCCGCACCTGCTCGCGGCGGTGCAGCTGGCGGTGGGAACGGTGCTGCTGGCCCCGGCGCTGGCGTTCACGCCGCTACCGCACTCGGTTCCGGGGCTGCTGTGGCTGGTGCTGCTCGGCACCGTGCACACGGCGGTGATGTACGTGCTGATGTACGCGAGCATCGGCAAGCTGCCCACCACGACGGTGGCGCTGCTGTCCTACCTGTACCCGGTGGTCGCGGTGGTGGTGGACGTGCTGGCGTTCGGCCACCGGCTGTCGTGGCCGGAGGGCCTGGGAATGCTGGCGGTGCTCGCCGCCGCGCTGGCACCCCAGCGCGGCGGCAGGCCCCGGTCACGAACGACCGGGGAAAGCGTCACTCGTGGTTCGGACCCGTGTGGTACTCGAACACCAGCCCGCCCACGGCGATGAGCAGGGCGACGAGCGCCATGACCAGCAGCCAGATGTGGAAGAACGCGAGCGCGAGACCGCCCAGCGCGGCCGAGGCCGCCATGGCGATCGGCCAGTAGCTGCCCGGGCTGAAGAAGCCGAGCTCGCCCGCACCGTCGCTGATCTCGGCGTCCTCGCGGTCCTCGGGGCGCGGTTCGATCCGGCGGGACACGAACTGCATGTAGCTGCCCGCGAGGAACGCGAGACCACCGGTCAGGAAGAGCGAGACGATGCCGACGGGCTCGGCCTTCTGGTCGGTCGCGTAGAGGGCGGTCATGACCCAGTAGATGACGGCCATGACGACGGCGAACGCCGCCACCAGGTAGAAAATCCGGGCTTCGACCTTCATGGGACTTTCTCCCCTACTCCTCTGGTTCGCCGGAACCGGTCAGTTGGACGCGGTGCGCGCGGTGCGGTCGGTGTTGAACGGCTGCGTGGTCACCGCGTGCGGGGTGCACAGCTCGCCGCAGTTCATCGCCGCCAGCGCCTCGGAAGCCGTGTTCGGCTGGCCCGTCTTCGGGTTCGTTTCCGTGCGCAGCTTGATGTACTGGTCGTACTTGTCCGGCGAGAGGGCGCGGACCTCGAAGTTCATCACCGAGTGGTACGTGCCGCAGAGCTCCGCGCACCGGCCGACGAAGGAGCCTTCGCGGTCGATCGAGTTCTGGAAGGAGCTGTCCTGGTTGTTCTTCTCGGGGTCCGGGAAGACGTCGCGCTTGAAGTGGAACTCCGGGACCCAGAACGAGTGGATGACGTCGGTGGACCGCAGGCGGTACTCGATCGTCTTGTTCGTGGGGAGCACCAGCAGCGGGATCTCGCCGGAGGAACCGACGGTGCTGACCTGGGTGCCGTCCGGGCGCTTCGCGTTCGCGTCGTCGTACTTGAACTCCCAGTTCCACTGGAAGGCCACCACGTCGACGGTCACGTCCGGGTTGGGCTTCTTGTCCAGGACGTCGCTCTCGGTCGTCGCCGTGAAGAAGAACAGGACGCAGACCATGATCGTCGGGACGACGACCGTGAAGATCTCGAGCGGGATGTTGTACTGGAACTGACGCGGGAGGTCCTCGGGACCCTCGACCGCGGAGTTCTTCTTCTTGCGGTGGAACGTCGCGGTCCAGAAGATCAGGGCCCACACGATGACACCGACGGCAAGAGCCGCGATGACCGTCCACGTCCACAGGTTGCGCATCTCGTCGGCCTGCGGGGTGACACCCACCGGCCAGCCGAAGCGGAGGATCTCGTCCCCGGAGCAGCCCGTCGCGGTCAGCGCCACCAGCGCGGCCAGCGCAGCTACGCGGCCGACACGCTTACCCCTGTGGGTGCGCGCTGGTTTTCCCACTGCGCCTCGCCCTTTCACCCAGAGCCTCCTCGACCGATCTTCGTGACAGGCGGAGCCTAGCCGAGTTCACGGTTCCCGCTGTCCAAGGGGTGACCACAACGCGCGCGCGTCCACCCGATGCGGTCCGCGGTGCACGGTTCGCGGCATACTGTGCCCTTCCCGGACCGGCGAAGACCCTGAGGTGTGTGAGTACGCGTGTGCGGCCTGCTTGGACTGATCTGCGGCACCGAGACCGACGCGGCGAACGCCCGTGAGGCCGTGGGCACGGCGATGCGCTGCCAGCGCCACCGCGGCCCCGACGAGCAGGACACCTGGGCCGACGCCGAGGTCGTCTACGGCTTCAACCGGCTGGCGTTCATCGACGTCGACCACGCCCACCAGCCGCTGCACTGGGGTCCGCCGGAGGCGCCGGGCCGCTACACCATGAACTTCAACGGTGAGATCTACAACTACCGCGAGCTGCGCGACGAGCTCGCTGAAAAGTTCGGCGCGAAGTTCGAGACCGAGGGCGACGGCGAGGCCATCGTCGCGGCCTACCACTACCTCGGCGCCGACGCGGTGAAGAAGCTGCGCGGGATGTTCGCCTTCATGATCTGGGACTCGGCAGAGAAGGTCGTGTTCGGCGCGCGGGACCCGTTCGGCATCAAGCCGCTGTTCTACGCCGCCGGCCCCGGCGGGGTGGCGTTCTCCAGCGAGAAGAAGAGCCTGCTGGAGCTCACCGACACGCTCGGCGTGGCCCAGGAGCTGGACCGCAAGGCCCTGCAGCACTACCTCGTGCTGCAGTACGTGCCGGAGCCCGAGTCGCTGCACACGGCGGTGCGCCGCGTCGAGTCGGGCACGTCGTTCCGCGTGGTGCCGGGCGGGCAGGTCGAGTTCACCCGCTACTTCCACCCGCAGTTCGCGGCGAAGCCGGTGAACGGCGCCGCCGAGGCCGAAGAGCTGTACGAGCGCATCGCGAATGTGATGCGCGACTCGGTCGGCAAGCACATGATCTCCGACCCGGACGTGACCGTCGGCGCGTTCCTGTCCGGCGGCATCGACTCCACGGCCACGGCGACGCTGGCCAAGGAGCACAACCCGAACCTCATCGCGTTCACCACCGGGTTCGAGCGCGAGGGTTACTCCGAAGTGGACGTGGCCGCCGAGTCGGCCGCGGCGATCGGCGTGAAGCACGTGGTGCGCACGGTTTCGGCCGACGAGATGATGGAGGCGCTGCCGCTCATCGTCTGGTACCTCGACGACCCGGTGGCCGACCCGGCGCTGGTGCCCCTGTGGTTCATCGCGCGCGAGGCCCGCAAGCACGTGAAGGCCGTGCTGTCGGGCGAGGGCGCCGACGAGCTGTTCGGCGGCTACACGATCTACAACGAGCCGATTTCGCTGGCACCGTTCGAAAAGGTGCCCGGCGGTGTGCGCAAGCTCATCGGCAAGGTGTCCACGAAGATCCCGGAAGGCACGCGCGGCAAGGACTTGCTGCGCCGCGGCGCGCTGCCGCTGGAAGACCGCTACTACGGCAACGCCCGCAACTTCCGCGACGACCAGCTGCGCAACGTGCTGCGGACCTATCAGGACGGTGTGGGGTTCAAGGACGTCACCGCGCCCTGGTACGACGTCTCGCGCGGCTGGGACCCGGTGGCGCGCATGCAGCACGTGGACCTGTTCACCTGGCTGCGCGGCGACATCCTCGTGAAGGCCGACAAGGTCACCATGGCCAACTCGCTGGAGCTGCGCGTGCCGTTCCTCGACGCCGAGGTGTTCAAGGTCGCCGCTTCCATTCCCCTGGACCAAAAACTCGCGCACGGCACCACGAAGTACGCGCTGCGCCAGGCACTCGCGAAGATCATCCCCGCCCACGTGCTCAACCGCCGCAAGCTCGGCTTCCCCGTGCCGATCCGCCTGTGGCTGCGCAACGAGATGTACGACTGGGCCCGCGGCATCATCAACGACTCGAAGACCGACGAGCTGCTCGACAAGCCCGCCGTGCTGCGCCTGCTGGAGGAGCACAAGGCCGGCCAGCTCGACCGCAGCCGCCAGATCTGGGCGCTGCTGGTGTTCATGCTGTGGCACGGCATCTTCGTCGAGCACCGCATCAAGCCGGAGATCCCGGAGCCGGTCTACCCGGTGAAGCTCTGAGCCCGGTCACCCGGCAAGCCGGGTGGCGAAGCTCACTGTCCGCCTGACGTCGAAGAGGGCCGCCCCGCGTTCGGGGCGGCCGTCTTCGGTCTGGTCGGCAGTCGGACGGGTGGCTCTTTCCGCCGGGCCGAGGTCAGGCGGGCAGCACCGTGGCGATCTCGTCCGCCGCTTCCGGGCCGAACGCGTCGCCGAGGCGGGCCAGGGCGTCGGCGCGGTCGAAGGTCCACTCCTGCGTGCCGACGGTCTCCAGGACCAGCACCGCGATGAGCGAGCCGAGCTGCGCGGCGCGCTCCAGCTCGAGGCCGCCGTCGAGCGCGGCGAGGAAGCCGGCGCGGAAGCCGTCGCCGACACCCGTCGGGTCGGCCTTGCCGCGCTCGGGGACGGCGCCGATCTGCAGGGCGAGGTCGTCGCGGCCGACGATCTCCACGCCCTTCTCGCCCAGCGTGGTGATGCGCATGCCCACGCGCTCCAGCACGTCGGCCTCGGTCCAGCCCGACTTCTGGAGCAGCAGCTCCCACTCGTAGTCGTTGCTGAACAGGTACTTGGCGCCCGCGATGAAGTCGCGCACCTGGGCGCCGTCCATGCGGGCCAGCTGCTGCGACGGGTCGACGGCGAAGGTGTAGCCGCGCTGGCGGCACTCCTGCGCGTGGCGGACCATGCCCTCGGGGTCGTCCGGGCTGATCAGCACGAGGCTCAGCTCACCGGTGCGGTCGGCGATGGGCTTGAGCTCGATGTTGCGCGACTCGGCCATGGCGCCGGCGTAGAAGGTCGCGATCTGGCACAGGTCCTCGTCGGTGGTGCACACGAAGCGCGCGGTGTGCGCGACCTCGGACACGAGCACCCCGGACGTGTCCACGCCGTGGCGTTCCAGCCACGAAGCGTAGTCGGCCCAGTCGGAGCCGACGGCACCCACGAGCACGGGGTTCACGCCCAGCACGCCGAGGCCGAACGCGATGTTGGCGCCGATGCCGCCGCGCCGGACCACGAGGTCGTCGGCCAGGAAGCTCAGGGACACCCGGTGGAGCTGCTCCTTGACCAGCTGCTCGGCGAACCTGCCGGGGAAGTGCATCAGGTGATCGGTTGCGATGCTGCCGGACACGGCGATCCTGGCCTTGTCTGCCACCGGTTCTCCTCTGGGTGTCTCGTTCGTGCGGCTCTGGCGTGGTCACCCGCAGGTCATGACCCGTCCGGGTAGTTCCCGCGCCTCGGCCGACACTACCGGCTGGTACCGCTTTCCCAGTCGCTGAAGGATCAATAGCGTTACGGAAGTGAACACGGCCACTGAACCGGAAGACCTCGGCGAGCTGATCGCCGACTGCGCCCACATCCCGTCCGCGCTTCGCAGCGAGGGACTCACCACCGACCGGATGCCGCACCCGCGGGCCGCGCGGCCGTGGAAGGTCGACGACGCGTGCCACGCGCAGGTCGCCGACCTCGACGCCTACGTCTGAGACCCCGTTGCCCCCGCTCCGAGCACGAAGAAGGGCCCCGGCCGAATCGGCTGGGGCCCTTCTTCGTGTCTGTGCTTTCCGAGCGCGCGGGCTCAGTGGAAGCTGTCACCGCACGCGCACGAGCCGGTCGCGTTCGGGTTGTCGATCGTGAAGCCCTGCTTCTCGATCGAGTCGACGAAGTCGATCACGGCCTCGGACACGTACGGAGCGCTCATCCGGTCGACCGCCACGCGCAGACCGTCGAAGTCGCGGAAAAGGTCACCGTCGAGCTCGCGCTCGTCGAAGAACAGCTGGTAGCGCAGGCCCGCGCAGCCACCGGGCTGGACGGCGATGCGCAGGTGCATGTCGTCGCGGCCCTCCTGCTCGAGCAGGGCCTTCGCCTTGACCGCCGCGGCGTCGGTCAAGGTCACGCCGTGGGTCTCCTCGGCGGTCTCGGCCTGCGCCGCACCGGTCTGCTCAGCGGTCGTCATGGCACTCCCTCTAGGTCGAACTCACTGCGGGTACTTCTCGTCCGAAACAGTTCAACTCTCCGGGTACCCGATCTGTTCCCCCTCCATGGTTGCACATCGCACGACCTGCCGAACATCGTCGTGACGCCTGCAATACCCTGGTGAGGTGAGGTTCCTGCGCCGAAGCACCACCGAGACCCCCGCCGACGACGTCGACGGCGGGGTCGTCGAGTCCGAATCGACCACGGCCAAGGCGTATACGCCGGGCAAGGGCCGGGCGACGCCGAAGCGCCGGGAGGCCGAAGGCCGCAAGCGGGGCCCGGTCGCCCCGCCGCCCACCTCGATGCGCGAGGCGATGAAGCGCAACCGGCAGCTCCGCAAGGAGAACCCGGTCAGCAAGGAGGACCGCCGCGCGGCCGCCAAGGAGCGCCGCGAACGCATGATGTCGGGTGACGACAAATACCTGCCCGTGCGCGACCGCGGCCCGGTCAAGGCCTACGTGCGCGACCTCGTCGACTCCCGGCGCAACATCCTGGGCCTGTTCATGCCGCTCGCGATCCTCGTTTTCCTCGCACTGCTGATCCCGGTGCCCGCGGCGCAGCAGTACATCACCCTCATCTGCATGGCGATGCTGCTGGTCATGGCCATCGAGGGCGTCGTCAACGGCCGCAAGATCTCCCGCCTGGCCCGCGAGCGGTTCCCGAAGGAGCCCACCCGGGGCGTCGGCTGGTACGCCTTCGTGCGCGCGAGCCAGATCCGCAAACTGCGGGTCCCGAAGCCCCGCCTGCGCCCAGGCGACCCGATCCCCGGCTGAGCACTTTCGTGACGGCCGCCACACCTTCGCGGGTGGGGCGGCCGTTGTCGTTTCCGCTGCTCGCCCGTGACCCGGGCCGTGCGGTGCCCCGGAACGTCCGGGCGCGAAACCCTGCGCAGCGAGTCCTCGGTCCACTGCGTCACCTCGGCCGCGTCGAAGTGCAGTGACCGGCCGCGGGATCATCCCGTCCGCCCGGGAAATCCGGCGCCCACGACGGGCGCCGCCGAGCCAGTCACCTGCGCCGAGCACCTGATGGGCACCATCATCGCGCCCTGCCGGCCGGCGGCGGCCACCCGTGAGCACCACCACTGCCCGATCGAGGTGGTTCGTTAGCAACGCGAACAACCTCCGCCTAGGCTGAGCGGCATGGAGTTTCGACGACTCGGCCGCAGCGGCCTCAACATCAGTGAGATCTCCTACGGCAACTGGCTCACCCACGGGTCCCAGGTCGAAGAGGAGCAGGCCCAGGCCTGCATCAAGGCGGCGCTCGACGCCGGCATCACGACCTTCGACACGGCCGACGTGTACGCCAACACGGCGGCGGAGTCCGTCCTCGGGCGCGGCCTGAAGGGCCAGCGCCGGGAGAGCCTCGAGATCTTCACGAAGGTGTTCTGGCCCACCGGGCCCAAGGGCCAGAACGACAAGGGCCTCTCGCGCAAGCACATCATGGAGTCGGCCACCGCGTCCCTGCAGCGGCTCGGCACCGACTACCTCGACCTCTACCAGGCGCACCGCTTCGACCACAACACGCCGCTGGAAGAGACGATGGTCGCCTTCGCCGATCTCGTCCGCCAGGGCAAGGTGCTCTACATCGGTGTCTCGGAGTGGTCGGCCGACCAGATCACGCAGGGCGCGGCGCTCGCGCGTGAGCTGAAGGTGCCGTTCATCTCCAACCAGCCGCAGTACTCGATGCTGTGGCGCGTCATCGAGTCGCAGGTCGTGCCGGCGTCCGAGCGCGAGGGGCTGAGCCAGATCGTCTGGTCGCCGATCGCGCAGGGCGTACTCACCGGCAAGTACAAGGCGGGCCAGCCCCTGCCGGAGGGTTCGCGCGCGACCGACCAGAACGGCGGCGCGAACATGGTCAAGCGTTTCCTCAACGACGAGACGCTGACCGCGGTCGCCAAGCTGGAGCCGCTGGCCGCGCAGGCCGGGCTGAGCATGGCGCAGCTGGCCGTGGCGTGGGTCCTGCAGAACCCGAACGTCGCCTCGGCGATCATCGGCGCCTCCCGCCCGGAGCAGGTGCACGAGAACGTCAAGGCCGCCGGCGTGAAGCTCGATGCGGACCTGCTGACGGCGATCGACGAGGCCCTCGAGTCCGTCGTCGAGCGCGACGCGTCGCTGACCCGCAGCCCCTCGCTGTGATCTCCGCCGCTGGGCGGGCCCCGCGTCCGCTCAGCGGGAGAGCAACCGTTCGGCCACCGCGAGGTCGTGCGGGTAGGTGATCTTCAGGTTCTCCGCGCCGCCGGGCACCCAGTGCACCGGCAGCGCGGAGAACCGCTCCATGCACGAAGCCGTATCCGTCCCCAGGAAGCCCTCGGTCTCGGCCTGCTCGTAGGCCGCCAGCAGCGGCTCGGCGCGGAAGCCCTGCGGCGTCTGCACGCGGATCGCGCCCGGCAGCGGCGCGGCGACCGAACCGTCGGCGGCCATCGAGACCACGTCGTCGGCGGCCAGTCCCGGCACGGCGCCACCGGACTCGCGGGTCCGGGCGAGAACTTCGCCGATCAACGCCGGAGTCGCGAGCGGGCGGGCGGCGTCGTGGATGAGGACGGCGTCGATAGCGCCCGACCCGATGCGCGGGGCGAGGTGGCGCAGGGCGTTCAGCTCGGATTCCTGCCGGGTCGCACCCCCCGTGACGACCTCGACCTTGCCCGGGTGCGCGGCCAGCACCTCGTCGGCCAGCTCGGCGTCCTGCTCGCGGATCACGAGCACCAGCACACCGACCTCGGGCACCGCGGCGAACGCGGCCAGCGACCACGCGACGACCCGGCGGCCCGCCATCGGCAGGTACACCTTGTTGAGCGCCGCGCCGACCCTCGTGCCGGCGCCGCTGGCCAGCACGACCCCTGCCGCTGTCGTCTCCACGGTAGGCGACCCTACTGGGCCGCGTTCACCGGGGTGTAGCTGAGGATCACCATCCCGTTGCCGAACACTTCGCTGCCGTTGAACGTGAAGCTCGCCTTCGCGGTGTCGCGGTAAAGCAGCTCGTCGGGCTTGGCCGCACCGGAGATCACGGGTTGCAGCCACACGCGCAGCTCGTCGAGCAGGCCGTTGGCCAGCAGCAGCCGGGTGACGTCGCCGAAGCCGTATTGCAGGATGTCGCGGTCGGTGCGCTCCTTGACCTCGCGCACCGCGGCCGCCGCGTCGCCACCGGCACCGCCGAGCACGTGGCTGTTCGTCCACTGGGGATCGGTCAGCGACGAGGAGACGACGTACTTGTCGATCGAGTTCATCCGGTCGGCGAACAGGTCGGTGCCGGCCCGTTGCGGCCAGGCGGCGGAAAACCCGTCGTAGGTCCTGCGGCCCATGATGAGGGCGTCGCTGCGGTCGAGCTGAGCCTTCGCGGCGGCGGTGGCCTCTTCGCTGAAGTAGTCCCAGTGCCAGGCGGCCATGTTGGTGATGTCGCCGTCGAGCGTCATGAACGTGGCGTTGACGATCCTGCCCATCGGGTGCTCCCCTGCGTCCGGTTCCGCCCCCGCTGGGCGCCTCTCGAAGACGCGTCGAACGGTAGCCCCACGGTTCGACACGGTCGCGGAAGTTTTCTCTCGAGCGGCCGGTAGGTTGACCCGTGAGGACTCCCGCGAGAGAAAGGCCTGGCGTGGACGCGGACACCAGCATCGAGTTCGGCGAGATCGAACCACCCAGCGACCAGGCCCGGTCGGCGGCGATCGCCCTGCACGGCAAGCTCGTGAAGCCCGCGGGCTCCCTGGGGCGGCTCGAGGAGCTCGGCGTGTGGATCGCGTCGTGCCAGGGCCAGGCGCCGCCGCGGCCGTTCACGCGGCCCCGGGTCGTGGTGTTCGCCGGCGACCACGGCATCGCGAAGAAGGGCGTGTCCGCGTATCCGCCGGAGGTGACGTCGCAGCTCGTCGGCACGATGCTGACCGGCGGCGCGGCCATCAACGTGCTCGCCGCCGCGGCCGGCGCCAGCGTGCGCGTGGTCGACATGGCCGTGGACACCGAAGAGTCGGCCATGCGTTCCATCGGCGAGTACAAGGTCCGCCGCGGCTCCGGCTCGATCGACGTCGAGGACGCCCTCACCGACGCCGAGGTGCGCGCCGCCGTGCTGGCCGGCGTGAAGGTCGCCGACGCCGAGGTGGACGGCGGCGCCGACCTCCTCATCGCGGGCGACCTGGGCATCGGCAACAGCACCCCGGCGTCCGTGCTGGTCGCCGCGCTCACCGGCACCGAGCCCGTGGCCGTGGTCGGGCGCGGTTCGGGCATCGACGACAACGCGTGGATGCGCAAGGCCACCGCCGTGCGCGACGCGCTGCGCCGGGCCCGCGTGGTCCTCGCCGACCCGCTGGCCCTGCTGCGCACCTCCGGCGGCGCCGACATCGCCGCCATGGCGGGTTTCCTGGCCCAGGCGGCCGTGCGCCGCACGCCCGTGGTCCTCGACGGTCTCGTCGTCTGCGCGGCGGCGATGGTCGCTGAGGAGCTCGCGCCGGGTGCCCGCCGCTGGTGGATGTCCGGCCAGCTCACCGGCGAGCCCGCCCACGCTCTCGCGCTGGAGCACCTCGACCTCGGCGGGCTGCTCGACCTCGACGTCCGTCTCGGCGAGGGCACCGGCGCCGTCACCGCGCTGCCGCTGCTGATGATGGCCGCGCGGGTGCTCGCGGAGATGACCACGCACGAGCAGTCCGGCGTGTCCGGCCCGCTCACGCCGGTGCCGGCTTCCTGATCATGAACCGGCGGCCGGCCGGCCGAGCTGTCAGTGGTCGGCTGCCGGCCGCCGCCGCAGGACCGGGACGATGCGCGTGAGCGCGATGCCCGCGGCCAGCAGGGCGAACCCGGCCAGCACGAGCCACAGCACGCTGACGCCGGTGTAGGCCAGGCCGCCGGTCACTCCGGCCGCGCTCGCGGCGCCGATCTTCTGGTACATGGCGGTTTCCTTCTCTCCGGATCGACAGTTTCGGGGTCACCAGCTCTGGCGGGTTCGCAAGAGGGCGTCGGTGTAGGCCTTGGCGTGGCAGGCCTGCCGGAAGTAGTCGAGGACCAGCTCGTACATCGACGCGGCCAGCAGCATCCGGCGCCAGCCGCGGTACCGGACGGTCACCACCCGCTCCACCACGAAGATCCCCGAGACGGCGAGCCACAGCGGCTGCAGGTGCAGTGCGCCCTGACACAGCCCGATCACGATCGTCGCCAGGTAGACCAGGGACACGAGCACGCCGGCCATGGTCAGCAGCTGCCGGCCCCAGTACCGCCAGGTGACGCGGGTGAGTCCGTATTGGACACAGTTCTCGACCGCGCCGCGCTTCCAGCGCAGGCGCTGCAGCCACAGCGCGCGCCAGCTCGTCATGACCTCGGTCTCGAGCGTGCAGGCGGCGGGCGAGATCACGCGGTGGCCCAGGTGCAGCAGGGCGAAGGTGAGCTCGTTGTCCTCGGTCAGCACAGTGGTGTCGTAGACCCCGCCGGCGCCGTCGCCCGCCGGGAGCGTGCCGGCGAGGCGTGCGGCGGAGACCTCGCGCAGCGTGCCGACGCGGAACATCGCGGCGGTGCCGGTCAGCACCAGGCACTTGCCACGCAGGCGGTGCACGTCGCGGGCGTAACGCGCGTATTCGTTGCGCTGCAGGTGGCCGACGAACCCGCCGCCGGGCCCACCGCGGAACACCCCGCCGACACCGCCGTAGTCCCGGCCGAGGTGGCCGAGCGCGACGCGCACGAACTGCGGGTCCAAAGTGGAATCCGCGTCCTGCACGAGGACCACGTCGTCCTCGTCGAGGCGCGGCAGCAGCCACGCCAGGGCCTGGTTCAGCGCGCCGGCCTTCTTGTGGTGGTTGCCGACCGACGCCCGCACCCGCGCCCCCGCGGCGAGCGCGATCGCGGCGGTGCCGTCGGTGCAGTTGTCGGTGACGACCAGGATCTCGTCCACGGGCCGCTCCTGCGCACGCAGAGCGGTGATCGTCGCGGCGATCCGGGCTTCCTCGTCGTGCGCCGGGATCAGCGCCACGACGCGCGCGCTGCCGGATCGGTGCCGGCCCGGGCGCGGTTCGGCCAGGGTGAGAGCGGGCATGCGGGCGGTCCTCCGGTGCGCGGCCGCGGTGCGGCGGGTTCGCGCGGGCTCCGACCGGCCGACACGCTTGGCAGATACGTCGCCGGCGAACACGGAACGCTACGTGAAACTTCAACATCCCACCCGTGTGGGTGAAAACCCACCGTAAATCCGGCCTCGTCAGCCCGTTGACCTCACTGTTCAGGGTTCAGGCCGAGCGAGCGCCACCACCGACCGATGGAAACTCTCCGTGATCGAGCGAATCGAAAAGGGCCGCCCGGGACGAACCCGGGCGGCCCTTCTCGTGTCCACAGTGGATCAGTTCAGCGGACGCATCCAGCCGTCGGGGAAGGCCAGGTCGCCTTCCTGCATGCCGACCAGTTCCTCCCGCAGCTTCATGGTGATCGGACCCGGCTGCCCGTCGCCGATCGAGAACTCGCCGCCGGCGTGCTTCACGTGCCCGACGGGCGTGATCACGGCCGCGGTGCCGCACGCGAAGACCTCCGTCAGCTCGCCGGAGGCGGCGGCCTTCTCCCACTCATCGGTGGAGATCCGGCGCTCCTCGACGCGGTGTCCCGCGGTCTCGGCCAGCTGAAGCAACGACTTGCGGGTGATGCCCGGCAGCAGCGAGCCGGACAGCTCCGGCGTGACCACGCGGGCGTCGGAACCGGAGCCGAAGACGAAGAACAGGTTCATCCCGCCCATCTCCTCGACCCAGCGGCGCTCCACCGCGTCGAGCCACACCACCTGGTCGCAGCCCTGCTCCACGGCCTGCGCCTGCGCCACGAACGACGCCGCGTAGTTGCCCGCGCACTTCGCGGCGCCGGTGCCACCGGGGGCCGCCCGCACGTACTCCGTGGACAGCCACACGCTGACCGGCTTCACGCCACCGGCGAAGTACGAGCCGGCGGGTGACGCGATGAGCGTGTAGAGGTACTCGGTGGCCGGCTTGTTCACACCGAGACCGGTCGAGGTGGAGATCATGAACGGCCGCAGGTACAGGGAGTCGCCCTTGCGGGTGGGCACCCAGCGCTCGTCCACCGCGATGAGCTCGCGCAGCGACTCGAGGAAGATCTCAGTCGGCAGCTGCGGCATCGCCAGCCGCTCGGCCGAGGCCTGGAAGCGCTCGGCGTTGGCGTCGGGCCGGAACGCGGCCACCGTGCCGTCGGCCTGGCGGTAGACCTTGAGTCCTTCGAAGATCGCCTGTCCGTAGTGCAGCACCGACGTGGCCGGGTCGAGGGAGAACGGTTCGTACGGCCCGACCTTGGCGTCGTGCCAGCCGAGCTCCTCGCTCCAGCGCACCGTGACCATGTGGTCGGTGAAGTACAGACCGAACCCGGGCTTGTCGAGTACCTCGGCGACGCGCTCGGGAGTCGCGAGGTTCGGGTGCGGGACTCGGGAGAAGTGCGTCGCTGTCGTCATGGCCCAACTTTAGCGCTTGGTCGGATGCGCGTTAGTCGGAAGACCGCCTGTTTCACACGCCGCGTACCCGCGTGGCCGGTGCGTGAGCGCCGAAGTCCCCTACGATGGCCTGGTGAGCTTCCCAGCGACCTCCCAGCCGCGCCGGCCCGCCCAGCCGGGCGCCGGCCTCGACGTGAAGATCTTCGCGACCGCTGTGCTGCTGACGTTCGGCGTCGGGCTGCTGGGCATGGTGGGCTGGGCACTGCTGGGCAGCGGCTTCGGCGCTGTCCTCGGCCTCGCCGCGGGCGGTTTCGGCGTCTACTGGTGGCGCAGCCTGCACGGCCAGGTGTTCGCGCAGAACCTGCCGACCCGGTCGGTGATCATCCTGCTCGTGGTGAACGTCGTGCTCGCCGGAGCGCTGCTGCTCCTCGCGACCTGAGCCGCGGACCTCAGCGCAGCGCGGCGGGCAGTTCCGGCGCGGGCCACGACGGGTCCGGCCGGAAGTCCGTGTGCGTGCCGTCGAACGGGAACGCGCCGGCGTCGGCCAGCGCCCCGATCCGCTCGCCCTCCGCGCGCAGCCGGTCGAGCTGCTCGGCGGTGAGCCGGCCGACGGCGAGCGCTTCCTCGGCTTCGTCCTCGTCGTCCCAGCGCCAGCCGGTGCCCGGTGTCACCACGACGTCGAGCACGCCGTCGACGCGGTCCGGACCGCTCGCGGTGCGCCCGAGCGGGATCTCCAGGTTCACGTACCAGTCGCGGAACGTGCCGTCCGGCTCGAAGAACCACCACACCGAAGACCACTGGCCCTCGGGGATCATCCGCAGCGTCGAGGTGCCGCGCCACGTGTCGGGCGCCGGCACACGCGGCACGCGGAAGCGCTCTTCCAGCGGGGCTTCGCGCATCGTGCGGCCGTCCTCGAGCCGGCTGCCGACGATCGGCGTACCCAGCGGGAGCCAGCCGAAGAGCACCTGCCCGTCGTCGGAAACCACGCGCAGCGGGTGGTGCTGGCCGATGCTGCCGTCGGGCCGCAGGAACCGCTCGACGACGGTTTCCCCCGGCTCCCAAAGGTGATCACTCTCGGGCATGGGCGTCACGGTAGCGGCGGGCGCGCAGCACCAGTTCCAGCACGGTGCCGAGCCCGGCCACGACCAGCACGGCGTACGGCGTCGCGAACAGCGCGGCGGCGAGCGTGACCACGGCCCCCGCGGCGGCGACCCAGCCCGGGTCCGGCGCGTACCGCTCGCGCGCGTCGGTGTACGTGGTGAGCGCGGCGGGGACCGTCGCGAGCACGGCGACCACGGTGAGCAGCGGCTGCAGCTGGCCCGCGTCGGCGGCGTAGAGGAGGTCGCGGATCGACGTGGCCGAGAGCCCGAGCCGGTCCGGCCCGAGCTGCACGAGCGCGACGATGGTGACCAGCACCGCGAGCCCGCCGAGCGTCAGCGCGCGCAGGGTGCCGCGGTCCGAGGCGACCGGCAGCAGGAACGGCAGCGTGACCACCGCCGCCACGATGACCCCGGCGACGTCCGGCGCGGCGATCGGCGAGGTCGTCGACACCGGGGCCACCACGGCGCACAGCACGATCAGCACCACCGCGGCGGCGATCAGCACGATCGTGAGCCAGCGGACCAGTGCGGCGGGCAGCCGCAGGCCGGCGAAATCGGCCACGGCGACCACGAGCACGAGCCCGGCCGCCGCGTACGCGGGTTGCGCCGGAACGACGTACGCGCCGAAGACGATCGCCAGCACGGCCACCAGCGCCAGCCGCGTGATCCCGCCGGTCCAGCGCTCGGCCTGCGTGTCGCCGAGGGCGGGGAGCCGGGCCGTGACACCGGCGGCGATCGCCGCGAGAACGACGCCCGCCAGCACCCAGTAGCCGGCCCCGGCGGCGCCCACCGCCAGCACCACGAGGAGCCCGCCCCCGAGTCGCACGATGGTCCCCTCCCGACGTCCGGCCGCGCTTGTCATTAGCATGGCTCACGATCCGTCCGGGCACGTCGCCCGGTACCACCGCGACAGCGCGAGGAGCCAGAAGTGACCGTGCCGAAGCTTGCCCTCACCGAGAACACCGAGGCGGCGCTCGCCAAAACGCGCGCCGACGTGGTCGTGATCGGCACTCTCCAGGGCGAGGACGGCCCGGTGCTCGCCGCGGGCGCCGCGGTCGCCGACGCCGCGTTCGACGGCAAGCTCGCCGAGGTGCTCGCCACGCTCGGCGCCACCGGCAAGGCCGAGCAGGTCGTGAAGCTGCCGACGCTGGGCAAGCTCGCCGCCGGCGTCGTGCTGGCCGTGGGCCTGGGCAAGGCGGCCGACGGTGCCGTGACGGCCGAGCAGGTCCGCCGCGCCGCCGGTGCCGCCGCGCGGGCGCTGGCCGGCACCGAACGCGCGTTCGTCACGCTCTCGGCGCTCGACCTGCAGGCTGCGGTGGAGGGCACCGCGCTCGGCGCGTACACCTTCACCGAGTACCGCTCCTCGAAGGGCGACGCCCCGCTGGCCAAGGCCGACTTCGTCAACCCGGAGGACGGCACCGCGCGCGAGCACAGGGCGACGCTGAAGGCCGCCACCGCCATCGCGGAGTCGGTGATCATCACCCGCGACCTGATCAACACCCCGCCCAACGACCTGTTCCCGGCCTCGTTCGCCGATCGCGCGAAGAAGCTCGCCGAGGACAACGGCCTCGACTTCGAGGTGCTCGACGAGAAGCAGCTCAAGCGCAAGGGCTTCGGCGGCATCCTGGGTGTCGGCGGCGGTTCCGCACGTCCGCCGCGCCTGCTGCGCGTGGGCTGGAAGCCGGCCAAGGCGAGCAAGCGCGTGGCGCTGGTCGGCAAGGGCATCACGTTCGACTCGGGCGGCATCTCGATCAAGCCCGCCGCGGGCATGGACCACATGACCTCGGACATGTCGGGTGCCGCCGCGGTGCTGGCGTCGGTCGTGCTGGCCGCGAAGCTGAAGTACCCGCTCGAGGTCACCGCGCACATCCCGCTGGCGGAGAACCTGCCCTCGGGCAGCTCCTACCGCCCGGGCGACGTGCTGACCATGTACGGCGGCAAGACCGTCGAGGTCCTCAACACCGACGCCGAGGGCCGCCTGGTCCTGGCCGACGCGATGGTGCGCGCCGCCGAGGAGAACCCCGACTACCTCATCGAGACCGCCACCCTCACCGGCGCGCAGGTCGTGGCGCTCGGCAACCGCACCGCCGGCGTGATGGGCTCCGACGAGTTCCGCGACCGCGTCGCGGGCATCATGCAGGCCACCGGCGAGGGCGGCTGGGCCATGCCGCTGCCCGAGGAGCTGCGCGCCGACCTCGACTCCCGCCTGGCCGACCTGGCCAACGTCACGGGCCACCGCTGGGGCGGCATGCTCGCCGCCGGCCTGTTCCTCAAGGAGTTCGTCGCCGAGGGCCTGCCGTGGGCCCACATCGACGTCGCGGGCCCCGCCTTCAACACCGGCGGCCCCTGGGGCTACACCGGCAAGGGCGGCACGGGCGTCCCCGTCCGCACCATCGCCGCCGTCCTGGCCGACATCGCCGACCGCGGCTGAGGAGTTCTGCTCGGTTTCCGAAGGCCCCTGCCGTTCGTTCGGCAGGGGCCTTCGGCGTTCGGGCTCGGCGAGCGCGGCCCGGGCCACCGAGCAATGGCATCGGTTCTCGGCGACGCACTCCCGACCAGGCAGGAGCCAGGCCACCCCGACGGCGCCCGGGCGGAGGGCTCCACTCGATTTCCGAAGGTCCCGGTCGCGCATTTCGGCGGGAGCCTCCTTTTGTGGCACCCTCGCGCCATGGACGCCGATGCCTACCTCGAAGCCGCGGTCCGGGACGTGCTCACCGGGGACGAGGCGGCGCTCGACCGGTGCGTCGGGCACGCCGCGCTGGTGCTCGCCACGGCAGGCGCGGGGACGGCCGCGGATCGGCTCGTGGCGCACTGGCGCGCGGTGACGGAGCGACCCGCGGCGCAGCTCGCCGGCGACGCCGTGCGGGCGCGCGCGTGGGCGATGCTGTTCGAGGCGCGCGACTTCCGTCCACAGTGGGCGGACGAGCTCGTCCCGCTCGATCTCGACGCGGAAGAGCTGGCGCACCAAGCATTTCTGACGCGGAAAGTGTCCGATCTGGACGGAGTGCTCGACGGCTCACCGATCGCCGAGGTCGTGTCGGCGCTGGCGCCCGGGCGGCCCGATCGCGTCCGCGCCGCGCTCGCCGAAGGTGACCTCGAGCAGTGGGCGGAGCTCACCGAAAACCACCCGGCCCCGGACGTCGCCACCTTGGCCGCGACGCGGGCGCTGGCCCCGCGGCTGGTCGCCGGCGCCGATCCGCTGGGGCTCGGCCCGGACTGGCCCGACCAGTGCGCAGGCGCGTTGATCGCCGCGTTGCGCGAGCGCTACCCCACGTCTCCGGGCAGCTGGCCCGAACTCGTCGCCGCGATCATGCTCGAACGCGACCAGACTGCGCCGCCACCCGCCTCCGAGGGAGACATCACAGACGCCGAACGCCGGCTCGGCACGACTCTGCCCGCCGACTACCGCGAGTTCCTCAGAACCGCGAACGGCCTCCCCGACGACGTCACCTTCCCACGCCTGCTGCCCGCGCAGGAGCTCCGCGCCGACAGCGGTGTGGTCATCGTCTCCGACCCCGCGTTCGTGCTGCTGACCCCGACCGGCCACGCCGTGGAGGTCGACCTCGCGTTCGGCAGCACCGCGCACCCGTCGTTCCGCGCACTGCTGGAGCACCACCTCGGCCTGCTGGAGGCGAGCGCCTAGCCGGAAGAACCCCTAGACCTGCCCGCGTTTCTTCCGCTCCGTGTACTCCCGCATGCGCTTGGGGTAACCGACCCGCGACACCTCGTACACGGGAATCGACCGCTTCTCGCCGAAGTGCAGCGCCGCCTGGAGGCTGCCGATGCGCCGGCGGGTCCATTCACCGTCGTGAGCGATGAGAACCACAGTGGCTTCCGTCACGGTGGTGCGGGGCTCGACATACGCCTCGACGCCGCGCCGCGATGCGGCCCATTCCTCCAGGTGACGAGTGTCTTCGGAGGTGGCCTTGCGCATCGTTCCCGGACGTCTGCCGCCTCGGCCTCGCCGACGCAGCGAGTCGAAGATCCCCACTCCGACCACCTCTCTTCCTGCAGGAGTACGAACTCCATTATTCCCACGATCAGGTGTGGTCGGTGTCGCACGGCCGGGTTGGTCGGCCGGATCGGCGTAGTGACAAGATGGCTGGTGTCGCGCGCGCGGTTATACCGGGGCTGCGCGACGACCGAGCTTCACCCCTACACCGCTGCCGAGGAGTTATTGAAGTGAGCGACACCTCCGCCGACCTTGTGATCCTGGGAGGCGGATCGGGCGGCTACGCCGCGGCTTTCCGCGCGGCCGAGCTGGGCCTTTCCGTCACGCTGATCGAGAAGGACAAGCTGGGCGGGACCTGCCTGCACCGCGGGTGCATCCCGACCAAGGCCCTGCTGCACGCAGCCGAAGTCGCCGACGAGACTCGCGAGGCCGATTCGGTCGGGGTCAAGGCCGTGTTCGAGGGCATCGACATCGCCGGGGTCAACAAGTACAAGGACGGGATCATCTCCCGCCTGTACAAGGGCCTGCAGGGCCTGGCCAAGGCGCACAAGGTGAACCTCGTCGAGGGCACCGGCACGTTCGTCGGCGGCACGACCGTCGAGGTCGACGGCACGCGCTACACCGGCAAGAACGTCATCCTCGCCACCGGTTCGTACTCGCGCACCCTGCCCGGCCTGGAGCTCGGCGGCCGGATCATCGCCAGCGAGCAGGCGCTCGCGCTCGACTGGGTGCCGAAGAAGGTCGTGGTGCTCGGCGGCGGCGTGATCGGCGTGGAGTTCGCGAGCGTCTGGGCCTCCTTCGGCGTCGACGTCACCGTGGTCGAGGCCCTGCCGCGCCTGGTGCCCGCCGAGGACGAGTTCGCGTCCAAGCAGCTGGAGCGCGCGTTCCGCCGCCGCAAGATCGCCTTCAAGACGGGCGTGCGGTTCACCGGCGCGAAGCAGGACGACAACGGCGTGAGCGTGTCGCTGGAGTCCGGCGAGACCATCGACGCCGACCTGCTGCTGGTCGCCGTCGGCCGCGGCCCGAACTCCGCGGGCCACGGCTACGAGGAGGCCGGCGTCAAGATCGACCGCGGCTTCGTCCTCACCGACGACCGCCTGCGCACGAACCTGCCGAACGTCTACGCCGTCGGCGACATCGTGCCGGGCCTGCAGCTGGCCCACCGCGGTTTCCAGCAGGGCATCTTCGTCGCCGAGGAGATCGCCGGGCTCGCCCCGCGCGTGATCGACGAGAAGGGCATCCCGCGCGTCACGTACTCGCACCCCGAGGTCGCCTCGGTCGGGCTCACCGAGTCGCAGGCCAAGGAGAAGTACGGCAACGACGTCACCACCTACACCTACGACCTCGGCGGCAACGGCAAGAGCCAGATCCTCAAGACCTCCGGTGGCGTGAAGCTGGTCAAGGCGCCCGACGGCCCCGTCGTCGGCGTGCACATGGTGGGCGACCGCGTCGGCGAGCTGATCGGCGAAGCGCAGCTGGTCTACAACTGGGAGGCGTTCCCGGAGGACGTCGCCCCCCTCATCCACGCGCACCCCACCCAGACCGAGGCCCTCGGTGAAGCGTTCCTCGCCCTCGCGGGCAAGCCGCTGCACGTGCACAGCTGACGTCTCACCAGCACAATCCAAACCTACGTCTTACAGATCAAGGGAGTCAGCGAACGATGGCCTACTCCGTCACGTTGCCGGAGCTCGGTGAGAGCGTCACTGAAGGCACCGTCACCCGGTGGTTGAAGCAGGAAGGCGACACCGTCGCGGTCGACGAGCCGTTGCTCGAGATCTCCACCGACAAGGTCGACACCGAGGTCCCGTCCCCCGTGGCCGGCACGCTCGTGAAGATCAGCGCCGGTGAGGACGAGACCGTCGAGGTCGGCGGCGAGCTCGCGGTGATCGACGACGGCACCGGCGGCGTCCCCGCCGCTGCCGAGCCGGCCGCGCCCGCGCAGGAAGCCGCTCCGGAGCCGCAGGCGGCGCCCAAGCCCGAGCCGGCGCCCGCCGCGCAGGCTCCGCAGGCCGAAGCCCCGTCGCGTCCGGACACCGCGCCGGCGTCGGGCGGCCAGGGCACCGAGGTGAAGCTGCCCGAGCTGGGCGAGAGCGTCACCGAGGGCACCGTGACCCGCTGGCTGAAGCAGGTCGGCGACTCGGTCGAGGTCGACGAGCCGCTGCTCGAGATCTCCACGGACAAGGTCGACACCGAGGTGCCGTCGCCGGTCGCCGGCACGGTACTCGAGATCCGCGCCGGTGAGGACGAGACCGTCGAGGTCGGCGGGGTTCTCGCGGTGATCGGTGACGCGGGTGCGGCTCCGGCCGCCGCCCCGGCGCCGTCCGCTCCGGCCCCGGCGGCTCAGGCCGCTCCGGCTGCCCCGGCCCCGGTTCAGGAGAGCAAGCCGGCGCCTGCCGCTCCCGCTCCGGCTCCGGCCGCTGCTCCGGCTCCGGCCGCTGCCCCGGCCGCCAAGGCCGAGGACAACGGTTCGGCCGACGGCCCGTACGTCACGCCGCTGGTGCGCAAGCTCGCGTCCGAGCACGACATCGACCTGTCGACGCTGACCGGCAGCGGTGTCGGCGGCCGCATCCGCAAGCAGGACGTGCTCGCGGCGGCCGAGGCCAAGCAGAAGGCGGCCGCCCCGGCGCCCGCGGCTGCCGCCCCGGCTCCGGCCGCGCAGGCTCCGGCTCCGGCCGCGGCCGCCCCGTCGGCTCCGGCCGCCGTTTCGCCGGACATCGCCGCCCTGCGCGGCACGGTGCAGAAGGCCAGCCGGATCCGGCAGATCACGGCCACCAAGACCCGCGAGTCGCTGCAGGTTTCCGCGCAGCTCACGCAGGTGCACGAGGTGGACGTGACGAAGATCGCCAAGCTGCGCCAGCGCGCGAAGGCGGCCTTCCGCGAGCGCGAGGGCGTGAACCTCACGTTCCTGCCGTTCTTCGCGAAGGCCACCGTCGAGGCGCTCAAGCAGCACCCGAACGTCAACGCGTCCTA
The DNA here is from genome assembly GCF_040678995.1 of Amycolatopsis sp. NPDC049253. Lineage (NCBI taxonomy): Bacteria > Bacillati > Actinomycetota > Actinomycetes > Pseudonocardiales > Pseudonocardiaceae > Amycolatopsis > Amycolatopsis sp. NPDC049253. The sequence continues at coordinate 194,674 of NZ_JBFAQX010000015.1, forward strand.
CAACGAGGACACGAAGGAGATCACCTACCACGGCGCCGTGCACCTGGGCATCGCGGTGGACACCGAGCGCGGCCTGCTCTCGGTCGTGATCCACGACGCGGGTGAGCTGAGCCTGGCCGGTCTCGCGCACCGCATCGCCGACCTGGCGGCGCGGGCCCGGGCCAACCAGATCAAGCCGGACGAGCTGACCGGCGGCACCTTCACCATCACGAACATCGGCAGCAACGGCGCCCTGTTCGACACGCCGATCATCGTGCAGCCGCAGTCCGGCATGCTCGGTACCGGCGCCGTCGTGAAGCGCCCGGTCGTCGTCTCCGATGCCGAGGGCAACGACACGATCGCCGTCCGCTCGATGGTGTTCCTGCCGCTGACCTACGACCACCGCCTGGTCGACGGCGCCGACGCCGGCCGCTTCCTCACGACGATCAAGCAGCGCCTGGAAGAGGGCAAGTTCGAGGACGAGCTCGGCCTCTGACGCGGTAACCGGTCTGTCGAAGGCCCCGCACTCCTCGACGGGGTGCGGGGCCTTCGCCGTTTCCAGTGTCCGATGTAGACGATCGGTCGCGGTCCCCCGTGACGGAACCGGGGTCCGACCTGGGACACCGGAGGTGCCGCGGTCACCGCCGTCCGGTCCATTCCGGACGGTCCCGCGCGCGGTCGCCGGCCACGGGCCGGGGGTGCGCAACACGCTCGGATAGGACACGATCTGAGGCATGCGGGTACTCATCGCGGGGTCCGGCGGGCTCATCGGCACGGCACTGGCGGCGCGGCTGCGCTCGGCCGGCCACGACGTACGCCGCCTCGTGCGGCGCACCGCGCAGGCGGCCGACGAACACGGCTGGGACCCGCCGTCGGCGCGGATCGACGAGGGCGCGTTCGACGGTGTCGACGCCCTCGTGAACCTCTGCGGCGCGCCCCTGCTGCCGGGGCGCTGGAGCGCGATGCGCAAGCAGGTGCTGCTCGACAGCCGCGTCGAGCCCACGGAGGTGCTCGCCGAAGCCGTGGCCGAACACGGCGTGAAGGTGCTCGTGAACGCCTCCGCCGTCGGCTTCTACGGCAACACGGGTTCCCACGTGGTCGACGAATCCGCCGGCGCGGGCACGGGGTTCCTGGCCGAGCTGTGCACGGCGTGGGAAGGCGCGACCGCGGCCGCGAAAACCGCCGGCGCCCGCGTGGTGCTCGTCCGCACCGGCCTCGTGCTCGCGCGCAAGGGCGGCCTGCTCGACGTGCTGCGGCCGCTGTTCGGCTTCGCCCTCGGCGGCCGCCTCGGCGACGGCCGCCAGTTCATGCCGTGGATCTCGCTCGACGACGAGGTCGGTGCCCTCGTCCACGCGCTGGAGCACGAGACGCTCACCGGCCCGGTCAACCTCGCCGGCCCCGCGCCCGTCACCAACGCCGAGTTCACCAAAGCCCTCGGCCACGTGCTGCACCGGCCCGCGCCGTGGTGGGTTCCCGGCGTCGCGCTGAAGCTCGCGCTCGGGCAGGCCGGCGAGGAAATGGCGTTGTACGGCCAGCGGGCCGTCCCGCGGCGGCTGGAGCACACGGGGTACGAGTTCCGCCACCGCACCCTGGAGAGCGCGCTGGCCGCCGCGACATGACCGTGCCGCGCGTGCGCTGGGTCGTGACGGGCGTGGTGCTGTTCGCCGCGTTCCTCGCGCTGGGCCTGCTCGTCGACCGGCAGCCCCTGCAGCTCGACACGGAGGTCGCGAACGCGTTGCGCGGCCAGGACACCCAGCCGGCCGGGCTGGTCGCGGGTGTCGTCACCAACGTTCTCGGGCCCGTGCTGCCCTGGGTTCTCGGAGTGGCGCTGCTGGCGCTGGTTCTGCGGGACCGCGCGAACCTGTCGTTGTGCGTGCGGCTGGCCGTGGTGCTGGTGCTGTGCCGGCTGACGAGCCTGGCGTTCAAACCCGTGTTCCTGCGCCAGCGTCCGCGCGAATACCCGGATCTGAGCTACCCCAGCGGCCACGTCGTCGCGGTGGCCTCGACCGGCCTGGTCGTGGTGCTGGTGTGCGGCTGGCTCGCGCCGCGGTTCGTCCGCTGGGCGGTGGGGCTCGCGGTGGCCGCGACCGTCCTGGCGGCGGCCTGCCGGATCGTGCTCGGTGTGCATTGGGTCACGGACACTGTCGGCGCCGCGCTCGCGGTGCTGGGCATGGGCCTGGTGTCGGCGACAGCACTGCGGCTCGTGCCCTTTCGCGGGCCCGACGGGCGTAGCCTCGACGAGTGAGTTCTTCGACCGATTCCTGCCGTGCCGCCACCGAACCCGTCGTAGTCCGGGAGCTCGGCACGATCGACTACACCGAGGCCTGGGACCTGCAGCGGGAGATCCTCACCGCGCGCGCCGACGAGACCGGGCCGGACACCCTGCTGCTGCTGGAGCACCCGTCGGTCTACACCGCGGGCAAGCGCACGGAGCTCGAGGACCGGCCGGCCGACGGCACGCCGGTGATCGACGTGGACCGCGGCGGCAAGATCACGTGGCACGGGCCCGGGCAGCTCGTCGGTTACCCGATCCTGCAGCTCGCCGATCCGATCGACGTCATGCACTACGTGCGCCGCCTCGAGGAGGCGCTGATCGTGGTGTGCGAGCAGCTCGGCGTGCGCACCGGCCGCGTCGAGGGCCGCAGCGGTGTGTGGATCCCGGCCGACGACCGCGGCATCGAGCGCAAGATCGCCGCCATCGGCATCCGCGTGCAGCGCGGGGTGACCATGCACGGCTTCGAGCTGAACTGCAACGCCGACCTCGGCGCGTTCGACTCGATCGTGCCGTGCGGCATCCGCGACGCCGGCGTCACCTCACTGTCCTACGAGCTGGAGCGCGACGTCACCGTGGCCGAGGTGCTGCCCATGGCGCGCGACGCCGTGCTGGCCGCGCTCGAGGGCGAGCTGGTCGTGCGTGACGACCGCTGGCTGCCGCGCCCGGAAGCGCCTTCGGCGCCGGGCGTCACCTTCGCCCTGCAGAACTGAGAACTCACCGACGGCGGCGCTCGCCTGAACGAACGCCGCCATCGGCGAGTGGTTCACAGCTGCGGTGCCACGTCCGAGGCGATGAACTCGAGGTGGTCCAGGTCCTGCAGGTCGAGCACCTGCAGGTAGAGCCGGGTGATGCCCGTCTTCTCACGCCACTGCCCGATGCGGTCGACGACCTCCGCGGCCGTGCCGGCCAGGCCGGCCTCGCGCAGCTCACCCAGGTCGCGGCCGATGGCCGCGGCCCGGCGCGTCACCTCGGCGTCGTCGCGGCCGATCGCGACGGTGAGCGCCACCGAACGCAGGATCTCCTTCGGGTCGCGGCCCACGGCCTCGGCCGCGGCGGCGACGCGCTCGAACTGCGCCAGCGCGGCTTCCGGGCTCGCGAACGGCAGGTTGAACTCGTCGGCGAAGCGCGCGGCGAGCTCTGGCGTGCGCTTCTTGCCGCCGCCGCCGATGATCACGGGCGGCGCGGGCGACTGCGCCGGCTTCGGCAGTGCGGGCGAGCCGGCGACGGTGTAGTGCTCACCGGAGAACGAGAACGTCTCGCCCACCGGCGTCTTCCACAGGCCGGTGATGATCTCCAGCTGCTCCGCGTAGCGGTCGAAGCGCTCCTTCAGCGGCGGCAGCGTGAGGGCGTAGGCGGTGTGCTCGGCGTCGAACCAGCCCGCGCCGAGGCCGAACTCCACGCGCCCGCCCGACATCTGGTCGACCTGCGCCACGGAGATCGCGAGCGGGCCGGGGTGGCGGAACGTCGCCGCGGTGACGAGCGTGCCGAGCCGGATCCGCTGGGTCTCGCGAGCGAGCCCGGCCAGGGTGATCCACGCGTCGGTGGGCCCGGGCAGGCCGTCGCCGTCGCCCATCTTCAGGTAGTGGTCGCTGCGGAAGAACGCGTCGAAACCGGCGGCCTCGGTCGCCTTGGCGACGCGCAGGAGGTCGTCGTACGTGGCGCCCTGCTGGGGCTCCGTGAAGATCCTCAAGTCCATGGCGCCAGCCTAGCTCTGCCGATCGTTGCCAATCCGGCCGCAGTCACGGCCGAATGGCTTCGCAGCAACGGTTACGTGCCGCGCGGGGGTCGCCTGCTTTGGGCCGGATTGGCAACCACGGCGCCGCTCAGCTCGCGGCCGGTCGCTCCCCCGCCTCGCCGGGCTGACGCAGGCGCAGCAGCATCCGCACGATCACGTCCTCGATCTGCTCACCGACCTTCTTCGGGTCGGCCGCGCTCGCGATCTCCGTGGCCGCGCTGGACAGCGCGCCGAACAGGAGCCGGGCCGTGATGTCGACCGGCACGGGCTCGACCTCGCCGGCGTCCACGAGCGACTGCAGGCCCGCGCGCACGAGCCCGAAGCTGCACTGTTCCTCGGCCTCGCGCCAGCGTTCCCAGCCCATCACCACCGGCGCCTCGTGGATCGCGATGCGCTGGTAGGCCGGGTCGAGGCAGCTCTTGATGAACGCGTTGAGCGCGCCCATCGCCCGTTCCCACGGCGTGCCGGGGCCCGTCATGATCTTCTCCAGCCGGTCGTAGACCAGGCTTTCCACGGAGTCGAACGCGGCTTCGAACAGGGCCTGCTTGCCGCTGAAGTGGTGGTACAGCGCGCCCTTCGTCACACGGGCACGTTTGGCCACCTCGTCGAGCGAGGTACCCGCGTAACCGCGTTTCGTGAACAGCTCGACGGCGCTGTCGACCAGGGCGGATCGTGTGGACTCCGAGTAGTCGAGTCGTCTGGACCTCATTGTCGGCACCCTCACAACCTTACGCCGGACGGCGATCTCCATACCCATGGTATGTTCACTGCGTCAGGTCCGTACCGGGAGTATGCCGCAAACCCGCGGTACGACCCGGGTCACGGAAGGGGAGCCCACACCATGAGCTGGACCGACTTCTACCGACGCCGGGAGATCCTCGAAGCGGCCGTGCGTCACGCGCAGCGCACCCCCGGTGAGCCGCTCGCACTCGCCGAGATCCCCGGCGCCGCCGACGTTTTCGGCAGTGAAGAGAACCTACTGCTGGCGCTGCAGTACAAGTGGACGCAGGTGCTCGGGGGGCACCTGCGCGCCGAGCTGGCCGACCCGGAGGACGCCGCGGCCGACGGCGTCGGCGACCAGGTCGACACCGTTTCCCGCGCGTGGCGGCGCGCGCAGTCCGAGCACGAGGCGCTGCGCGCGGTGCTCGACGGCGCGCTGACGCGCCACCCGTCGCTGGTGCGCCTGCACGAGGGCGAACTGCGGATGCTGGCGCTCACGGCGGGACTGGCCGCGCCCGGTGAGTCCACCGAGGAGATCACCCGCGTCGGCTACGCCTTCGATTCGCTGGTGCGCGCCGGCAGCGAACGCTCGGCGCGGCGGCGCAGCCCCATGGGGCACCTGATGCGCCTGCTCGCACCCAGTGCGTGACCGCGTAGTTACAGGCGTGTAGTTAGGTGAACCCCATGAACCCACGCTGGACCGAGGCCGAGCTGGCCGACCAGACCGGCCGGACCGTCCTGATCACCGGCGCCAACTCGGGCCTCGGTCTGCGCACGGCGGAAGTCCTCGCCGGCCACGGTGCGCGCGTGCTGCTCGCGTGCCGCTCGGCCGAGCGCGGTGCCGCCGCCCTCGAACGCGTCCGCGCCGTGGCCGCCGGTGCCGCGCCCGAGCTCGTGCCGCTGGATCTGGCCGATCTCGCGTCGGTGCGCAAGGCGGCGACGTCGGTGCGCGAGCTGACCGGTGACGCGCTCGACGTGCTCGTGAACAACGCCGGCGTCATGGGCACGCCCAAGGGCCGGACGGCCGACGGCTTCGAGCTGCAGTTCGGCACCAACTACCTCGGGCCGGCCGCGCTCACGTGGCTGCTCATGCCCGCGCTGCGCGGCGGCACGGCGGCGCGCGTGGTCACGCTCTCGAGCATGGCGGCCACCGGCGCGCGCATCCGGCTGGCGGACCCGAACTTCGAGCACGGCCGGTTCAACACGGCCGCCGCCTACGGGCAGTCGAAGCTCGCCGACCAGATGTTCGGGCTGGAGCTCGACCGGCGGCTCCGCGCGGCCGGCTCCCCGGTGATCAGCGTGCTCGCCCACCCCGGCTACACCGAGACCGGTTTGCAGACAGGGATGGCGAAGTCCTACCCCAACCCCGTCGTGCGCACCCTGATGCTCGGCACGATGCACCTCGGCAACCTGGTGCTGGCGCAGGACCTCGCGCACGGCGCGCTGCCGCAGCTCTACGCGGCCACGCAGCCCGACGTCGAGGGCGGCGACTACTACGGCCCGGACCGCCTGTTCGGCTCCCGCGGGCACCCCACGAAGGTGCGCCCGCTCGCCGCCGCCAGCGACCTCGCGACGGCGACCGCATTGTGGGACTTGACGGCCCGCTTGACGAACGTCACGCCCGACCCGCAGTAGGCGATTCGCCCGGTACTCCGGGCGTAGTGTGGTGGGCGTGACTGCTGCGCCTGAAGGGCGGAAGTTGCTGCGGCTGGAGGTCCGCAACAGCGAGACGCCGATTGAGAAGAAGCCGTCGTGGATCAGGACGAAGGTGCGGATGGGGCCGGAGTTCACCGAGCTGAAGGGCTTGGTGCGGCGGGAGGGTCTGCACACTGTCTGCGAGGAAGCGGGTTGTCCCAATATCTATGAGTGCTGGGAAGATCGCGAGGCGACGTTCCTGATCGGCGGGGA